>JAMXLM010000025.1 GCA_024280995.1 Candidatus Dormiibacterota bacterium | reverse complement strand
TAAGCCGGGTTCTGTATCCCTCGCGGGACGGTGACCATCTGTCTCGGACGCCGGTCGCCCGACGCCTCTAGCGACCGAACCCGAGGACTGGGCGAGCAGCCGTTAAAACGTCCTCCTATTTGGTCTTGCTCCGGGCGGGGTTTACCTGGCCGGCCGGTCACCCGGCCGCCGGTGGGCTCTTACCCCACCTTTTCACCCTTACCGATCGACGTTTCTCCGGAGATCAACTTCGACCGGCGGTTGTTTTCTGTGGCACTTTCCTTCGGGTCGCCCCGACTGGGTGTTACCCAGCGCCCTGCTCTCTGGAGCCCGGACTTTCCTCCGAACGCTATTTACTTCGCCGGCGGTCACCCGTCCGCCTCGGCCCGCGCGTAAGTCTACCCACCCGCTGGGGCCTGCATTCGTCGGCGCCAAATCGGCTATCTCTGTTGTCCGTGGGCCTGTTGCGCCGGTTGATTCGCTACCGCGCGTCGTCGACCATCGCCCTCATCTGCTTGCTCACGTTTGCCGCGCAGCTCGGCATTGACCCGGTCGGCACGCTGCTCGGACAGGTCACCGACTATGACGTGCGCTATGGATTCGTGCCCCTCTACATGGCGGATGAGCCGTGGCGCGCAGTGACCGGAGTGTTCCTGCATATCGCCCCGTGGCACCTGATGAACAACGTCGGTTTCTTGCTCCTCCTTGGCACCTGGCTCGAAAGGGACATCGGGGCGATAAGGCTGGCGACTCTGTTCGCCGCAGGCGCAATCGCGGGCGATGTCGCTCAGCTCTTCGGCGACCCCGAGACCGTTGGGCTCGGTGCGTCGGCGGGGCTGATGGCGATTGCGGCGGCGGCGCTGGTGATGGAACGCGAAGCGCCGTTCGCGCGAGAGCGGCGGCTCCTCGCGCTTCTCGTCGTTTCGAGCACGCTCGGACTTGGCCTGGTCGCACCCGCGTTCAGTGCGCTTGCGGCCCACACCGCCGGGGCGGTCGCGGGCCTTGTCCTGGCTGTCGCCCTGCCACGACCCGTCGGGGTCCGCATGCGCAACGCAGCTGAGTCCGAGGCAGCCAGGGTCGCGTGGGCCCAGGCGCGTTCGCGCATCATCGCGACCGCGCCGTCGGCTGCGACATTCGAGCTGCGTCCGACTGCTCAACTCCTGGCGGCCGCGTTCACGCTCCTCGCCTTCGTGGTCGTCATCGGTGTTTCGACCGTTGTCCAGGCGGGCCTGATGCGCGACGCCACATCGGCCGGCGTCGCAGCGATCGTCGGCATCTGGACCGTCGCCGTCGCCGTGATAGCCGCCATCCGCTTCCGGCGCCGTGGACTGCACGTCGATCTGAATGGCGTGAGCGGACGTCGCCTCAAGAGACGCGTCATCTGGTCAGAGATCGAGTCGCTGTATCCGGGGCGAATCTATGCAGGTCTGGCCGAGTTGGGCGCGATTGGGTTCATTCCACACGACGGCAAGCCGTTCGGCATCCAGTCGGCCGGCCATCCTCCGCGTGAGCTCGCGGCGAGGCTGGAGGGGATTCGACTGGCTGCCGCTAAGTCGCTGTCTTGATGTTCGCCAGCATGCGCTGCGTGCGGGCCGCCAGGAACCGGCCGTTGGTGACCTGGAACAGGCCGTGGATCAGGTGGCCGACGAAGCCCCTGGCCTTGCGGTCCATCTTGATCGTGAGCACGCATCCGCCGTTCGGCCCCGGGCTGACCTCCGTCCGCCACGTCCCGCCCGATTGAGCTGCGTTGGCCTCCTCCACGGTCGCCGTGATGACCGGGTACTCCCACTCGTATCGCTCGATCGACCAGATGCCGAGGCTCGCGGTGCCTTCCCGGACCCGAGCCCAGTTCGTGCCGCGCTCCAGGACCCTGAACGACGACGGCGACAGGTCGGGCCACAGCTCGGCGCGCCTCGGCCCGAATTCCGTCAGCGCGTCCCACACCGCCTGCGGCGACAGCTGCGATGTGACGGTATAGGTGACCCTAGCCACCGAATTTCTTCTTCGGCGGCATGCGTTCGTCGATGGCCATGTTCGCCAGGTGGTCGGCGCCCCGATTCTCCTCTCTGGCCACATGCTTGATCTCGTAGTTCGGAAACTGTTTGAGCAGCCGCATGGCGTCAATGAGCAGTCGCTGCAGCTCGGGGACCTTGGTCCTGTACTGGCCCTTCACCTGCTCCACCACCAGCTTGGAATCGAGCAGGATCTCCAGGCGATCTGGATTCCACTCCCTAACCGCCTTGAGGCCTTCGATCAGGGCGTGGTACTCGGCCTGGTTGTTGGTCATCTGACCGAGCCATTTGTGCCTCGCCTGCAGCCGCATTCCCTGTTCGTCCTCGATCAGGATCCCCGCCCCCGCGGGGCCGGGGTTACCCCGGGCGGCGCCGTCCGTGCGCAGACGAAGTACTCTCAGACGAGGACCAGGACTCGCCCGCAGTTCTCGCAGTGGACGATCTCCTCTCCCTTCCTGAGCGCTTGCATGCCCGACGACGTAACGGTCACGTGGCAGACCAGGCACTGGTTGCGATCGACCTCGGCGACGGGCGGGTGGACACGTATCCGCAGATACGCGTTTCGCGCCGCAGCCGGGATCTCGGCCCACGCGGCCTCACTGTCGGCCTTCACCGCCGCCAGCTCTGTCTGCATCGCTTCGAGCTCGCCGCGGAGCTGGGGCTCATCGTTCGCCGACCGCTCGCGAGCCCCCTGCACAAGCTCGGACGCCTCCACGACCGCCTGCTCGGCAAGCTCGCCCTCCTCCATCAGTCGCAGCTCGGCCTCCTCCTCGTCGGCGAAGCTCGACCTGAGGTGCTGGACCTCGGTGTTCAGCTGCATCAGCTCCGTCGGATTTCGGATCCGACCGCTCATGAGCTCCTTCTCGCGCGACCGGAGCTTGGTGCGATGGGTCTCCCGCTCGCGGTCCGATTCGCGAAGGCGGAGGGTGATCCCCTGCGACCGCTCGCGCGCCTCCGCCAGGGCCGCCTCGGCGTGGGCCACGTTGGGGTCCGACGCAAGCAGAGATTCGAGTCGCTCGATCTCATCGCGCAGCTCGCGTTCCCTCTCGACCAACCGCTGGTAGGCGAGAAGGAGCTGCGCGGGCTTCATTCGAGAACGACCAGGACCTGGCCCTCCTTGACCACCTCGCCTTCTTTGACCCGCACCTCACGCACGGTGCCGGCCCGCGGTGCGGTCACCGGGATCTCCATCTTCATTGACTCGAGGATCAACAGCTCCTCCTCCTCGGCGACCTGGGCGCCAGGAGACGTCTTCACCTTCCACACGTTGCCAACCAGCTCGGCCTTGACCTCCGTCATCTGCTCTCCAAACAGAGAATTTTGCGGGCTTCTTCGCTCGAAGCCACGTCCCGACCGAGATCGCGCGCCAGGCGCGCAGCCTTCTCGACCAGCTCGCCGTTGCTTTTTGCCATCCGTCCCTCCTCGACGTAGAAGTTGTCCTCGAGGCCGACCCGCACGTTGCCGCCCATGGAAATGGCGGCCGCGACGAGGGCCCATTGCTTGAGGCCGATGCCGATCACCTGCCAGTGCGCCCTCTCGGGAAGCGTCTCCACCTGGTTGGTCAGGTGGCGCGTCGTGCCTGGGATGCCGCCGAGGACGCCCATGATCAGGCTGAACTGGTACGGCGCCCGCAGCACGCCCATGTCGATGAGCGGAGCGGTGTTGGCGATATGGCCCGTGTCGAAGCACTCGAGCTCGGGGCGAACACCGGCGCCGTTCATCGCCTCGAGGAAGAACTGGATGTCACGGAACGGGTTGGCGAAGACGTGGTCGTGATAGAACGCCTTCTTCTTCGCCGAGTAGATGGCGTAGTTCATCGAGCCCATGTTCAGCGCGCCGATCTCTGGCTTGAGGTCGCGAATGTGAGCGATCCGGTCTTCTACCGGGATGCCGATCGCGCCGGTGGAGAAGTTGACGATCACGTCGCTGCGGGCCCGAACCTCGGAGAGGATCTCGGCGAACGTCTCCGCACGCCATTCGGGACCGCCTTCGGGCGTCCGCGCGTGGATGTGGACGATCGCGGCGCCCGCGTCCGCGGCCCGCGTCGCCTCCTCCGCGATCTCCACCGGCGTGTACGGGATTGCCGGGCACTGGTCGCGGGTCGCGAGTGCGCCGGTCAGCGCCGCGCTGATCACGACCTTTTCGCTCATACCGGAATGTTTCCGTGCTTGCGCCACGGCCGGTCGATCTTCTTGTCCCGTGCCTGCTCCAGGCTCTTGACGATCACGCGCCTCGTCTCCGCCGGGTCGATCACGTCGTCGATCATCGCCCAGCCCGCGGCGAGGTATGGATTGATCGATTCGCGGATCTTCGCGACCAGCTCAGCTCGCGTCGCCTCGGGGTTGTCCGAGGCTTCGACCTGCTTGTTGAAGATGATGTTCACCGCGCCCTCCGGGCCCATCACCGAGATCTCGGCGAAGGGCCAGGCGACGATGGTGTCCGGCTGATAGCCCTTGCCGTTCATCACGTAGTAACCGGCGCCGTACGCCTTGCGCATGATCACCGTGACCTTCGGCACGGTCGCCTCCGCCGTCGCGTAGAGCATCTTCGCGCCGTGGCGGATGATCCCGTCCTTCTCGACCTGCGACCCGACCATGAACCCGGGCACGTCCATCAGGTACACGAGCGGCACGTTGAACGCGTCGCACATGCGGATGAAGCGCGCGGCCTTGTCCGCCGCGTCTGAGTCGAGCACTCCGCCCTTGTGCATCGGCTGGTTGGCCACGATCCCGACCGCCTGGCCGCCGGCGCGCGCGAATCCGATGACGATGTTCTTCGCCCAGGCAGGCTTGACCTCGAACCACGACTCACCGTCGAACACCGCGCGGATGACCCTGCGAACGTCGTAGGCCGCGCGTGGGTTGGCGGGCACGATCTTGTCCAGGCCTTCGACCGGACGGTCGGCGGGGTCGCCCGTTTCGACGACCGGCGTGGCCTCGGTGTTGCTCGAGGGCAGATAGGAGAGGAACCTGCGCACGGTGGCGATGCAATCGGCGTCGTTGGCGACCTCGTTGTCGCCGACGCCCGACTCGTAGCAGTGGACCTGCGAGCCGCCCATGTCATGGTCGGTCACCTCTTCGCCGGTCGCGGCCTTGACGAGCCGGGCCCCTCCGAGCGCCATCGACGACGTTCCCTTCACCATCGGCACGAAGTCGGCCAGGCCGGGTATGTAGGCGGTGCCGGCCGCGCACGGGCCGAGCATCGCGGCGACCTGCGGGATCACACCGGACATCACCACCTGGTCGGCGAAGAGCCAGCCGGTGCCGGCGAATGTCGAACCCGAAGCCTCCTGGATTCGGGCGCCGGCCGAATCCAGCAGCCAGACGATGGGTTTGCGGTAGCGAAGCGCCAGCTCGCGCACCCGGGCCGCCTTGAACTGCTCGCCGACGGCGCCCATCGAGCCCGCCATGACGGTGAAGTCGTAGGCGATGACCCAGACCTGCCTCCCGTCCACGTCCCCGTGGCCGGTGACGACGCCGTCCGCCGGCGCCGTGTCGGAGCCGTCTCGGTTCTGCGCCAGCAGACCGAGCTCGACGAACGTGCCGGCGTCGAACAGGAGGTCGATCCGCTCCCGCGCGGTCAGCTTGCCCCTCTCGTGCTGTTTGGCGATCTTCTCCTCGCCGCCCATGGCGAGGTTCCTCTGCCGCCGCGCCTTGAGGTCGGCCACCCGGGCATCGAAGTCGTCGTTCATCTAGCGCTGGATTCTATTTGCCGACCAGGAGGTCTTCCCGCTCCCGCCATCGGTCGAGGAAGCGGTAGGTGTTGCGCCTGGACAACCGGTCGCGCTCGCCGGGCTCGGTCGCCTCCCACAGGCGGTGCTCGTGCCGATCGACCGGAAGGTCGCCCACGACGACCGCGCGGCCGCCACGGTCACGCAGGCGGAAGCTGAACTCGACGTCGGCCATGCGGTAGAAGCGGAACTTGGGGTCGTAGCCTTCGATCGCACGGGCATCGCTCGTACGGAAAGCCACGCAGTAGCCTTCGATCGCATCGACCTCGGGGCCGGAGCTCTCCTCGAACTCCTTCATGGTGCCTCTCGCACGCAGCCCGAACGGACCGGCGAGGACGACGGTCGGGTCGGACAGCGCCGCGAGGAGCGGAGCGACCGCGTCGCCCTTCAGCTCGACGCCTGGGTCGAAGAGCACGATCACGTCCCCGGCGGCGGCGTCGATGCCGGCGTTGACCGCGGCTCCGAATCCGAGCGGCGGATCCAGCGTGATGCCGCGCATGCGCTCGGCGCTGCGTTTCTGCAGCCAGCCCGCGATGCGAGCGTCGCCCGAGTTGTCGACCACGATGGCCTCGAAGTCGGCCTTCGTGTGCGTGAAGACGGATAGCAGCCACCGCTCTGCGTCGGCCTGCCAGCCGTGCATGATCGTCAGGAGCGTCACCGCGCGCGTAGGTGCTGTTGCGGACGGCGGTGGCGCCTTGATCGCCTGCAGCTCGCTGCCGGTGGCCGTGTCGACGACGTCCCAGCCTGCGTTCTGAAGCTGCTTGCGGATGGCGTCGGCCTCGGCGAAGTTGCGCTCGCGCCGCAGCTCGATTCGGCGCTCCAGGAGGCTCTGAGCCTCGGACCTATCCGTTCTTCTTTTTCTTGACCGCGGCCGTGAGCGCGGGCACGATTTTGAGCGCGTCACCGACGACGCCGAGGTCCGCCATCTTCATGATCGGCGCCTCCGCGTCCTTGTTGATCGCGATGATGACCTTCGACGTCTTCATCCCCACGGTGTGCTGCATCGCGCCAGAGATGCCCACCGCGATGTAGACGCCCGGTCGCACCGACTTTCCGGTCTGACCAACCTGCATGGAGTAGGGCACCCAGCCGGCGTCCACGACCGCGCGGCTGGCCCCGACCGCCCCGCCAAGCGCGTCTGCCAGGTCCTCGAGCATCGGGAAGTTCTGCGGACCGCCCAGGCCCCGGCCACCGCTGACCACGACTCGCGCATCCTCGAGCTTCACCTTCTCAGAAGCCTCGGCGACACGTTCGACGATGTGAGCGCGTTTCGAGGAGTCGGAAACCGCGACGCCCAGGTCCTTCACCTCGGCCGTACCTCCGGTCTCGGAAGCCTCGAACGACTTCGGACGGATCAGGACGATCGCCGGTTTGCCGTTTGCCTTCATCGACGCGACCTTCGCGCCGCCGAAATACGGCACCCTGGCGACGAATCCGCCGCCCTCGGCCACGAGGTCGCTCGCGTTCGAGATGAGCCCGGTGCCAAGCCGCGCGGCCAGCCGGCCCGCAACCTCGCGCGAGTCTGGCGTGAACCCGAACAGGATCGCGTCGGGCTTCTCCTTCTCGGTGAGCGCGGCCACTGCGTCTGTCGCGGGCTCGGCGATGTAGTCGTCAAACGCTGCGTCCTCGCTCACGTGCACCGCTTTCGCGCCGTGCTTGCCGAGCGTCGCCGCGGCCGCCTTCGCGCCCGCGCCCAGCGCGACCGCGTAGACGTCGCCGAGCTCGCGGGCTTTCGCCATCAGCTCGAGCGATGTCGAGGCGAGCTTGCCTTCGCTCAGCTCCGCGTAGACGAGGATGCTCGACACGACCTACAAGACCTTCGCGGTGGTCAGCACCTGGACGATCTTGTCCACCGCGGTGCCGTCGTCCTCGATGACCTCGCCCGCCTTACGTGCCTCGGCGTCGACGACGCCCTCGATCGTCTCGGCGGGCTCGCCCTTGTCCACGCCCAGGTCGGCGAATCCGACCTGTTTGATCTCCTTGGAGCGCGCGGCCATGATCCCTTTCAGCGACGCGTAGCGAGGCTCGGCGATGGCGGCGGTGACGGTGACCAACGCCGGCGTGGGCGCTTCGATGATCTGGTAACCGTCCGCGGTCTGGCGATGAATCTTCACGGTGGATCCGTCGATCTCGACCTTCTTCGCGAACGTCAGCTGGGGCACGCCGAGAAGCTCGGCGAGCATCGGCGGGACCATGCCCGTGCTTCCGTCGTACGACTCGGTCGCGCAGATCACCAGATCGGGAGATTCGCCTTTGATCGCCGCGGCCAGAGCGCGCGCGGTCAGGAGGGCATCCGCACCGGCGAGCGCCGCATCGGTGATCAATATGGCGCGGTCGGCGCCCATGGACAGGCCTTTGCGAATCGCGTCCTTGGCTCGCTCGGGACCCATCGATACGAGGACGACCTCGCCGCCGTGCGCCTCTTTGAGCTGAAGGCCTTCCTCAACTCCGCACTCGTCGCCGGGGTCGAGGACCGCCTCCTTCTCGCGGGAGAGCGTGTTGTCACCCTCGAGGGTGTGTGTCGCGTTCGGGTCTGGTACTTGCTTGACGGTGACGACGATCTTCAAGGCGTGTCATCCAATTATCGCTGCGCCGAAAGCGTGCCGTGGAAGCGCTCGAGGTCCGCTGGGGTGTTGAGACTGTCGAACTCGGCGGGGTCGATTTCCTCGAGCCACGTCACGTCGAGGTCCATCACGACGTCGTGGGCGGTGTAGTTGCCCGCGTCCAGCGCGCCGACAATCGCGGGAAGTGCGGTCTTGCGGTAAGCCCCGCATACCGGTTCGAAAAGGCCATCGTGTCGCGGGATGGCCGCGTCGCAGGTGCGCGCGGCCGCGACCGCGAGCTCGCCGGTCGAGCGCGTCACGTATGGCATGTCGCAGGCGACCGCGAACAACACCTCGTTGAGGCTCGCGATCAATCCCGCCTCGAGGCCGGCGAGAGGGCCGGCGGACCGCTTGCGATCGAACACGACCCGATACGGCAGGTGCTGCTCCATCTGCTCGGGCTCGGCGAAAGAGACCACGACCTCCGTGAAGGCGGGCGCCAGCCGCTCGATCACGTAGCGCAGCAGGACGGTGCCGCCGGCTTCGATCCAGGCCTTGGGCCTGCCCATGCGCCGGCTGTCCCCGCCCGCCAGCACCAGGAGCGTTGCATCCATCGTTTGTAGTTTCCCGATTCCAGCGGCCCGAGGCTTCCCTTCGACGCGTTTCGTAGGAAAAGAGCCAGCCGGATGGGCGCGAGCGACGCCTACCGATCGAAACGCGTCCAGCCGATACATTTGAGGCTGTGAGGGCGATCGATTTTCACGTCCACCTCCCCACGCCGGAGTGGCTGGACGTCTCGATGAAGGGCTACGTGGAGGCGGCGGAGAGCTACTTCCGGTCGAAGGTGGCCCGCAAGACGCTCGACGAGCTCGCGGCCGAGTACGAAAAGCTCGACGTGGTCGCCGTACTCCTCGCGTGGGATGCCGAGACCGCGACCGGGCGGCCGCGCGTGCCGAATGATCTTGTGGCCGATGCGTGCCGGCTCTATCCGAAGACTTTCGTCGGGTTTGGCAGCGTCGACCCGCTCAAAGGCGAGCGCGCGGTGGCGGAGCTCGACCGCATCGCCGAGCTGGGTCTCAAAGGCGTCAAGCTGCATCCCTCACTGCAGGCATTCGCGCCGAACGAAGAGCAGTACTGGCCGCTGTACGAGAAGTGCCAGGACCTCGGATTGATCACTCTCTTTCACACCGGCACGAGCGGCATCGGCGCCGGACAGCCCGGCGGGCAGGGGATCAGGATCGACTTCGCGCGTCCGATCTTGCTAGACGCCCCCGCCGCTGCGTTCCCCGACCTGAAGATCATCGCCGCTCATTTCGGCTATCCATGGCATCTAGAGCTGCTTGCGATGGCGCTGCACAAGACCAACATCTACATCGACATCTCGGGCTGGGCGCCCCGCTACATCCCGACCGAGGTGATGCGCGACATGAAAGGCCGCCTGCAGGATCAGTTCCTGTTCGGCAGCGATTATCCGTTCATCGAGCCACAACGGTGCCTGGAAGAGTTGAAGACGCTCGAGATCCCTGCCCCGGTGTTGGAGAAGTTGCTGATCGGCAACGGCAAACGGCTACTCGGGATTGCCTGACGTGTAAAGCCCTACTTGACACTGTGGCAGTCGCGCGTGATGGTGCACGACGTGGCCGCCACCGCCGAGTTTCATCGCCGATTCCTGCTCGCCCAGTCCGACATCCTCCTCGACGAGGTCGAAACCCTTCGCCTCGGCGATGCCACCGAGGCGCCGCCCAGGTTGCGGGAGGCGATTCGCGCCCTGCAGATCCGGCTGGGCCGGCGCAATGCGCCCGTAGCGCCTTCCACCATCGACGCGGCGCACGACCTCGTGTTCGCCGTCCAGCAACGCTTGATGGCCGCCAATCCCAACAACCCGCGACCCGCGCGGCACGCCGGGCGCGCGAGCGGCCAGCCGCTCATGACGCTGGTGCGCGAAGACCGCCGGTGGAAGGTGCTAACCCTTCCTCCCCCGCCGGTCGAGGGCGAGGACGACGACTGGCTCGAGCTTGTCGAGTCGACGGTCGAGCGGGCCTGGGACCGCTGGTGCTACGCGCAGCAGCAGGCGGTGCGGGCTGTGAGGTTGCGGATTCGGCCGCTGCTCGCGGTCGCCGTCGCGCAAGCGGCCTGGAACAACTACTGGATGCTGTTCGAGGACGCGGAGCGGATCAGGTCGCGGCTTGCTGAAGGAACCGGCGCAGCTCGTCGGCGGTGACTGAGGCGCTCGCGCTCCGGACCCGAGCCGCGAAGAGCTGAAGAAAGCGCCTCAGCCCGACGTCGTCGAGCATCGTGGCCGCTTCGATGATCTCCGCCGCGGCCTCGGTCTCGGACGGCTCGAGGACACGAGCTAGCCGGTCGGCGAAGTCGTCCGGAAGCTCACTCATGGTCCACCGGAGACAATTAAAGGCGTGCAGCCGGTCGTGATTGGCGATGTGATCTGGGAACCGAGCCAGGAGGTCATCGACCGCAGCCGCCTGAAACGGTTCATGGACCGGCACGGGATCGAGACCTTCGCCGAGCTGCTGAGGCGCGCGGACGACGACATCGAGTGGTTCTGGGATGCCGCGGTCCGGGATATCGACGTGGCTTTCTATCGCCGCTACGACAAGGTGGTCGACATGTCGCGCGGCAAGCAGTGGGCGACGTGGTGGAACGGCGCGCGCATGAACGTCGTCCACAGCTGCCTCGACCGGCATCGAGAGGGTGACCTCCGCGACAAGAAGGCGATCATCTGGGAGGGCGAGCCCGGCGAGGTCCGCCAGCTCACCTACCGCGAGCTCGACGGACAGGTCTCGCGCCTGGCGGGGGCGCTGCGCAGACTCGGCGTGCGCCCGGGCGACCGCGTCGCGATCTTCATGCCCATGTGCCCGGAGGTCGCGGTGTCGGTGCTGGCGGTCGCGAAGATCGGCGCCGTGATCATCCCCCTCTTCTCCGGCTACGGTCCCGAGGCGATCGCGACTCGCCTGCGCGACGGCGAGGCGAAGGTCCTCATCTGCTCCGACGGTTTTTACCGGCGCGGCCAGGTGGTGCCGATGAAGGAGACCGCCGACCGCGCCCTGGTGAGCTGCCCCTCGGTGAAGAAGGTCATCGTGCATCGGCGCGTGGTGCGCGAGATTCCGTGGACGCACGGCCGCGACGAGAACTGGGAGGTGCTGCTCGAGGACGATCCCGACCGCGCGCCCACCGAAGAGCTCGACCCCGAGGACCCGCTGATGATCATCTACACCTCGGGCACGACGGGGAAGCCCAAAGGCACCCTGCACGTCCACGGCGGCTTCCCGATCAAAGCCGCGCAGGACATGGCGCACTGCTTCGACGTCGGGGCGGAAGACACCGTCTTCTGGTACACGGACCTCGGCTGGATGATGGGTCCCTGGCTGATC
This sequence comes from Candidatus Dormiibacterota bacterium, assembly GCA_024280995.1. GTDB lineage: Bacteria > Chloroflexota > Dormibacteria > Dormibacterales > Dormibacteraceae > 40CM-4-65-16. Next base: position 16,701 of record JAMXLM010000025.1, on the reverse strand, counting down.
TTCGGGACCCTTCTCCTCGGCGCGACGATGCTGCTTTACGAGGGCACGCCTGACCATCCAGGGCCCGACCGCATCTGGAGGATCGTCGAGAAGCACAGGGCCACGGTGCTCGGCGTCTCACCAACGCTCGTCCGCAGCCTGATGACGCATGGCGATGACGTGCCGGCGGGCCACGACCTCACGAGCCTGCGCATCCTCGGGGGCACCGGCGAGCCGTGGAACCCGGAGCCGTTTCTCTGGTACTTCAACCACGTCGGTGGCGGCCGCGTACCGGTGATCAACTACACAGGTGGCACTGAGATCTCGGGCGGGATCCTTTGCGGAAACGTGATCACTCACCTGCGGCCGTGCTCGTTCGCCGGGCCTGTTCCGGGGATGGCCGCGGACGTGCTCGACGCCGACGGGCGCTCGGTGCGCGGAGAGGTCGGCGAGCTCATCATCCGCAACCCCTGGCCGGGTATGACACGCGGCTTCTGGGGCGACCGCGAGCGCTACATCGAGACGTACTGGTCGCGGTTCGACAACGTGTGGGTGCACGGCGACTGGGCGTACGCCGATCCCGAGGACGATCTCTGGTACGTCCTCGGACGGTCGGACGACACCATCAAGATCGCGGGCAAGAGGCTCGGCCCCGCCGAGGTCGAGTCCGTGCTCGTCGGCCACCCCGCGGTCGCGGAGGCGGCCGCGATCGGCGTCCCCGACGAGCTCAAGGGCGAGGTGCTCGTGTGCTTTGTCATTCTGCGCCCGAACCACGATCCGAGCCCGACGCTCGCGCGCGAGCTCGAGGACCTCGTGGCGTCGGCGCTTGGCAAGCCGCTGCGACCCCACGCGATCCATTTCGTGGTGGACCTGCCCCGCACGCGAAACGCGAAGATCCTGCGCCGGGTCGTGAAGTCGGTCTACACCGGGAAGGACCCGGGCGATCTGTCGTCGCTTGAAAATCCTTCGGCGCTTGCCGCGATCGGCGCGACTAGAGGGTGACCGCTGCCGCGTTGCGACGCAGATTCGCGCAATCGGCGGCCGGAGCCAAGGAAAGGGTGGCGCCACGAGGAGCGCAAACCTTGAGGGGTCCCCGCGCCGTGGGTAGCGGGGGCAGCGAGTGAGCGCCGGGCCCCTTGACGCAGGCTTCTGCGCCGCAGGCGCCCGGTCGCCTAGGGCGCGAAGATGCGAGGAACGTCGGCTGCGGCACCCTCAGAAACTGAGGACTTTGTCGGCGTCCATGGTCAGCTTCACCAGGTCAGGCGGCCCGATGAACCTTGCGTTCGGAGTCAGCATCTCCGGCAAGACCCCACGGGCCTCGGCGCAGCCTCGTCAAACGTAGACGCGGACGTCCTGATCGAGACATTTGTCGAGCAGCTCGCGAAGCGGTGGCACGCCAACACCCACGACGTTGGCGATGACGTCCGGCTTGACCAGCTCGGCGGCGTCTCCGGCAAGCGCGATCGCGACCTCCGTGCCGTCCGGCCTCGCGCCGTTGACGGCGATGTGGAACGGCACGCTTGCCCGAGTTGGCTGGTCGGCGCCTGCGGCAGTCACTATCAGCAGTCCAGGCATGACGATTCGTAAGCGTACGCGGTGAGGCTGACGCGCGCCGACTGGGTGCGCCTGCTGATGCTCTGGCTCGGCGGCATCGATCTGCGACTGACGCTGCTGGCCGTTCCGCCGCTCGTGCCGCTGATCCACCGCGAGCTGCACCTCGACGAGAAGCTGGTAGGAGCGCTGGTATCGGGACCCGTGCTCGTGCTCGCGATTGCGTCGGTGCCAGGCTCATTGCTGATTGCCACGCTCGGCGCGCGTGGCGCGCTGCTCGCTGGGCTGGGATCGGTGGCGATCTTCGGCGCGCTGCGCGGCGTGGGCCCGAGCATTCCCGTCCTGTTCTCGGCCACGTTCCTCATGGGAGTCGGCGTGGCCGTCAGTCAGCCCGTGTTTCCTTCGCTCGTGGGTCAGTGGTTTCCCCGCCGCATCGCGATCGCGACCGCCGTCTACAGCAACGGCATCCTCATCGGAGAAACGCTCCCGACCGTGTTGACGACGCCGGTCGGTGTGCTGCCGCTTGCCGGCGGCGACTGGCGATTTGCAATCGCCTCCTGGTCGGTGGTCGTGCTCGTGAGCGCCATAGCGATCTCTGCGTTTGCCCCATCCCGCGCTCGCGACGCCGCGAAGCGCGCGCGCTGGTGGCCCGACTGGCGAAAGCACCAGGCGATTCGCATCGGCGTCGTGATGGGGATGGCTTCGGCGACCTACTTCGGGGCCAACGCGTTCATCCCCGACTTCCTGGACCAGACCGGCCGCCACGGGCTCATCTCCCCCACTCTTGCGGTCCTCAACGGGTCGCAGCTGCTGACCGCACCCGCCGTCGCGCTGTTCCCGAGGCTGCTGACCGGACGCGCCGGGTTCATCGGGTCGGCGGTGCTGATGGCGATCGCGCAGGCCGGCCTCGTCTTCACGCCCGGCGCCGGCGCCGTGGTCTGGGCGTTCGTTCTCGGTTTCTCGACGGCGCTCGCGTTCGTGGTCGTCCTGAGCCTGCCTCCACGCCTCGCGCCACCGCGCGAAGTCGCATCGATGAGCGCGGCGATCTTCACCATCCAGTACGCGACAGGCTTCGTCGTGCCGCTGGTCGCGGGCGCGCTGTGGGATGCGACCGGGCAGGCGGGCCTTGCGTTCGTGCCCGGCGTTCTCGCCGGGGTGGCGATGGCCTGGGGCGCGATGTCGCTGCGAGTTCCGGGGCCGGCTACTTCCGCTTGAGGTGGTACCAGCGACCGGGGAACTCCGGCCGCGGCTGGTCTCCACCCCACGCCCGCACGAGCTCCCAGTCTTTCGTGAACAGCACGTCGACCTGTTCCGGGGTGATGACGGGGTTCATGAAGGCGTTCAGCCGGCGGTAGAAGCCGAACAGGAGATAGTCCGCGCCCGTGGTCGCGGCCCTGGCCACGCCGGCGGCGTACGCCGCGCGCCTTTCGTCGGGGATCGCGTGCAGGCAGCCGAGGTCGAAGAGGAGGCCAAAGCCGTCACCGATGTTCATCGCGTCGAGCCTGGTGACGTCGCCGACGATGAGCCTCGGTGTTGCCTTGGCGGCTGCCGCCTTGGCTTTCGCCAAGGTTATGGCGCGCGGGACGAAGTCGATCGCCGTGACCTGCCAGCCGTGCTGGGCCATGTAGATCGCGTTGGTGCCAGTGCCGCAGCCGAGGTCCAGCGCCTTGCCGGGCTGCCTCGCCTCCGGGCCCTCGACAAGTGCCTTGAGCTCGGGCGGAGCGACGCCTGAATCCCACGGCGTGAAGCCGAGCCGGTACATCGCCCGAAACATGACGCTCATCGGCCTGCCCTCACGAACACCTCCAGCTCGTCAATCGCGCGTTGGACGTCGGCGCTCATGGCGAAACCGTCTTCGAATATGACGGTTTGAGGGATGAGCCGTCTTGCTTCGCGGTCGAACCTCAAGTCGGCGGACCCGATCAGTCGGTCGCCGGCAAGGATCGGGAAGGCGTAGTAGCCGCGCTTGCGCTTGGCGGGCGGGATGTAGATCTCGATCGCGAAGTCGAACCCGAAAAGCGCTTTGGTCCGCTTGCGGTCGGCGATGAGATTGTCGAAGGGTGAAAGAAGGACCGTGCGACTTGCCCGGTGCGTCCTCTTCAGATCGGCGTAGTCCCGATGAAGGTAAAAGCCCTTGCGTCCGCCGACGGTAGCCGGAATTGCCTCACCTCGATCGACCAGTCGCGCGAGCGAACCTTTGAGGTCTCCGTACCTCCACCGCGTGAAGTGGTAGTAGACGTGACCCGAGGTGGCTACGCCGAGCGCCCGCAACGAGAGGTCGACCGCACGGTCGGAGCGAGCCTTCTCGGTCAGCCTCTGGCGTGGCGTCCAGTCCGGAAACCAGCGGCTTGACAGGTCCCACAGTCTCTGAGGCCCGTCGCGACCCACGACGGTGATCTCGCCCTCGAGCCATAGCCGCTCGAGCATCTGGCTGACGTTGCGACCCGCCGTCCAGCCTGTCGACTGCCAGTGCTCCTCCGCCGTGTCTTCGAGATCGCGCGACCGCAGCGGACCTTCGCCGCGGATCTTGCCGAGCACCTGGCGCCGGAGCGGGGCGTTGGCCTTCATCCACGCGGCCACGCGACGCCCGTACTCGTCTTTTCGCTTGATGTAGGGCCGCATCGTTCCGGCGAAGATCGGGTAGTCGTCCGTCAGGACCAGCGAGGCGGCGTGCGCGATGTAGTGGAACAGCTTGCGGTCCTTGTAGACGAGGCGGTCGAGGATCGAGCGGTCATACGGGCCGAGCCGTGAGAAGGGAACCAGGTACTGCGTTGGAGCACCCGCCACGGCGATCGAGTCGATCTGAATCACGCGTATCGCGCGGGCGATGTCCATGAGACCGTCGGCGGTGGCGGGCGGCCGTTTGCCGTCGAGACGCTGGGCGTGAACGGCGATTCGCCGCGCGTCGTCGAGGGAGAGATCCACGGTTGCCATCGGACGATCGAGACTAGCGACGGGGGCGGTGAGGGAGCGGCGTTTCGGCGAGCCACGCTTCGAGTTCGGGGCTCTTGTCGACAAAGCCGGCCGCAAGAAGAAAGCTCATGTAGTGACGAGTGAGCTCCTCGAAGGACGAGGTGACGGATTCGAGAGCGGCGGCCAGGGTCTCCAGTCCTCTGGCGTTCGCCTGTTCCAGGTCGATGCTGGCCTGTTGGAGGTCGCCAAGAGTGCGGACTGCGCGCTCCAACTCGGAAAGCCTGTGCTCCAGAGAAGGGTGCCGATGGTTCCTCGACTGTCGGGTGGCCACGGCCTGACGGTAGAGCATCTGACCCCGGCCAAAGCTACCTAGAGAACAAATGGCAAGCGGGAGACGGGACTCGAACCCGCTACCTCAACCTTGGGAAGGTCGCGCTCTGCCAGGTGAGCTACTCCCGCTCGGCAGACACCCGATTTTAGGCGGCACCCGTGATGGCTTGTTTCGTACGAAACGCGTCGGCCGTGGCCGGCGGGGGGGACGGGTTTCGTACGAGACGCAAAAAAAGGCTAGGTTTCGACCACCGCCTCGGCCCGTGGCGCCGCCTCGGCCACCACCGCCCGCACCAGCGCCGAGTACTCCTCGACCAGTCGATCTGCGTGCGATGCCGACGTCGTCGAAGCGATCACGTAGTACTCCGGCCGGTCCGCGTCCGGCGCCACCAGCACCCAGCCGTCGTCGACGAACACCTTCACGCCGTCCGTCAGGTCGACGCGATCCTTCAGGTGCCGTTCCATCATCGACCGCATGACGCGCCCCTTCACCTCCCACGGGCAGAACTCGACCGCCACGCGGTGCGTCACCTCCGGGATGCGAGCGCGCAGCGCACCCAGCGACGTGCCCGTGTGCGCCAGCATCTCGAGCACCCGCGCGATGGTGAAGATCGCGTCGAACGAGATGGCGAAGTCCGGCCAGCAATAACCGCCGGCGCCATCCGACGCCAGCACGGCATCGGCGTGCTGCGCCGCACGGAGGACCGCCCCAGGGGTCATCTTCGTGGGCACGAACCGGCTCCCGAGCTCGTCGGCGATCTCCGAAAACGCCAGCGACGACGACGCCGGACCGAGCACCATCCCCGGCTTCGACATCAACACGAGCCGCGTCAGGACCGCGAACGCGGCGTGGTGGTCGAGCACCGACCCGTTCTCGTCGACCATGAAGCACCGCTCACCGGGCGTGTCGATGAACACACCGAGCTTGGCCTTGACCGCCGACGTGATCACGCCGATCTCCGCCAGGTGTGCCTGGAAGGAAGGCTCGTCCTGCTCCATCACGATCTCGGCCGGCGCCGCGTTGAGCGGGATCACCGTGCAGTCGAGCTCGCGCAGGATCTGGGGCAGCACCATCGAGGCGGCGCCGTTGTTGTAGTCGATGACCACCTTGAAGGCCGCGCCCCGAACCGCCTCGACGTCGAGCTTGGCGATCATGTCCTCGAGGTAGCGGTCGATCTGCTGCTCGCGGCGCGTGATGCGGCCCATCTCGTAGTGCGACACGCGGCGGATGTCCTCGCGGAAGAACAGGCCCTCGAGGCGCCGCTCGGAGCGTTTGTCGATGTCGAGGCCCAGGTCGTCGAAGATGCGAATGTCGCCGGCGCGCGGATCCACCGGTGACGTCTGCACGTGGATCGCCGAGACGTGGTTGTGCCGCGCCCAGTAGCGGCAGACGGGTGCGGGCAGCACCGATAGGTCGATGACGTTGGAGCCGGACGAGATGATTCCCGACATCAACGCCCGGCCGATCATCCGCGCCGATCGCGTGTAGTCGCGCGAGAACGCGATCTCCGTCCCCTTCGGCGTCAGCGCCCCGATCGCGGCACCCAGCCGGGAGGCGAACTCCGGCGTCAGCTCGATGTTGATCAGGCCGTTGAGTCCGTACGAGCTGAAAAGACCGCGCTTCCACGACCCCGCCCAGATGATCGACTCGTGGACGACGGCGCCAGGCTCCACCTCTTTGTTCGGCCAGATGCGGACGTTGGCATTGACGGTCGATCCGGAACCGATCACCACCTCGCTTCCGATGACGGCGCCTTCCTCGAGCAGGCATCCGTTCTTCACCGTCACGCCGCGGCATACGACCGCGCCGCGCAGCCGCGAGTTGAGCCCGACGTAGCTGTGATCCCAGACGATCGAGTTCGAGATCTTCACGCCTGAATCGAGGGTGGTGTACGCACCTATCACTGCGGGCCCGTTCACCCACGCGCCCGCGCGAACCTTCGCGCCTGCCCCGATCAACGCCGGGCCGTCGATCCGCGCTCCCGGGAAAACCTCCGCGTCGGGGTGGATCCACGTCGACTCGCCGGCGCGGTCGCCGGGCATCTGGACCTTGACCTTGCCCTCGAGGCAGTCGAAGTTGGCCTTCACGTAGGCGGCGTGGCTGCCTACGTCTTCCCAGTAGCCGTCCGCGATCCAGCCGAAGACGTGCTCGCCCTCCTTCAACAGCCTCGGGAAGACGTCGCCGGACCAGTCGGTGACCTCTCCCGGGCGGAAGAAATCGAAGACCGACGGGTCGAGGATGTAGATGCCGGTGTTCGCAAGGTCGGAGATGACCTCGCCCCAGCTCGGCTTCTCGATGAACCGCTGCACGGCCCCGCCCTCGTCGACGACGACAACGCCGTATTCGAGAGGGTTCGGCACGGGTTTGAGGACGATGGTGGCCAGCGCCTTGCGCTCGCGGTGGAATCGGGTCGCGGCGCCCAGGTCGATGTCGGTCAGCGAGTCGCCCGAGATGACGACGAACGTGTCATTGAGCTGCTGGCGCGCGAGCATCACCGAACCGGCGGTGCCCAGGGGCGAATCCTCCACCGAGTACGTCAGCGCCACGCCCTGCTCGGATCCGTCGCCGAAGTAATTGCGGATCTGAGCACCCAGGTACTGGACCGTCGCCACCACGTCGCGCATCTGGTGGCGGCGAAGGTGCAGAAGGATGTGCTCCATGATCGGCCGGCCCGCGACCGGCACCAGCGGCTTCGGCATGTTGCTGGTGAGCGGACGCAGGCGGGAGCCCTCTCCGCCGGCCATCACAACCGCCTTCATCGCCCCTTCCTCTCTAGGATCTTAATTCCGTGCTCGAACAACTCAACGAATTCGCATACGACCTGCTGTGGACCTGGCAACCACGAATCGTCAACCTTTTTCGCACCCTCGATCCGGACATCTGGAAGGCCACGCGCGAGAACCCGGTCCTTCTCCTCGCCAAGCTCGGGGAGGAGGGCGTGAATGTAGCGTTCGAGCGGCCCGAGGTGCAGGCGGCCTTCGAGGACGCCAGGGCGGCGTATCGCGAGTACTACGAGCGCCATCCCAGGTTCATGGACGCGCAGGCGCCCCTTGCGATCGCGTACTTCTCGCTCGAGTTCGGCCTATCGGAATGCCTGCCCATCTACTCAGGAGGACTCGGAGTCCTCGCCGGTGATCACTTGAAGGCGACCAGTGACCTCGGCCTGCCGCTGGTCGCGGTCGGGTTGCTCTACAAGCAGGGATTCGGCCGCCAGGACATCGACCAGGCCGGCCGCCAGGTCGAGGTCTATTTCGAGAACCGCGGCTCCGAGCTGCCTGTGCGCAAGCTCGAGGGCGTAGAGGTGGAGGCGCCGATCGGCCAGCGCAACGTCCGCATCGCGGTCTGGCGCGCGCAGGTCGGCCGCGTGTCGCTGTTCCTGCTCGACACCGACCTCGAGGCAAACCCTCAGGACCTGCGCAACATCACCGACCGCCTCTACGTGCCCGAGCCGGACCGCCGCCTGCGGCAGGAGATCGTGCTCGGCATCGGCGGCGTCCGCGCGCTGCGTGCGATGGGGCTCGACTCGGGGGTCTTCCATCTCAACGAAGGGCACAGCTTTCTATGCGCCATAGAGCGGATCCGCGAGCTGCGCGCGTCGCGGCAGATGACGCTCGAAGAGGCGCGCCTCGTGGCGCGCGCAGGCATCGTCTTCACCACGCATACGCCGATCGCCGCCGGCAGCGACTACTTCGATTCCGGACTGGTCTGGGACCAGCTCGGGCCGTATCTGGCGCAGGTGGGCATCTCCTTCGACCGGTTCATGGACCTCGGCCGCCAGCGACCGGGCGACCCTCGCGAGCGGCTGTGCACCACGTACGCCGCCCTTCGGCTCGCCGATCAGTCGGTGGGTGTCAGCCGGCTGCACGGAGCCGTGTCGCGTCGGCTGTGGAAGGACGCATGGCGCGGCTTGCCCGAAGCGCAGGTCCCGATCGGTTCGGTGACCAACGGGGTCCATATGCCGACGTGGGTTGCGCCCGAGATCGCGGAGCTGCTGAGCCGCTACGTCGGTCCCGACTGGTGGGACCTCGATCCGGCGGACGGAAGGTGGCATGCGGTGCAGGAGATCGCCGCGGTCGACCTGTGGAACATCCACTGCGAGCTGAAGCGGCGCCTCCTCGCGTTCACGGACGAGCGGGCCGAAACTCCGCGCGAGCTCGACCTCAATGCGCTGACGATCGGCTTCGGCCGGCGATTTGCGCCGTACAAGCGCGCCAACCTGATGCTCCGCGACCGTGCGCGGCTTGGGAAGCTTCTGCGCAACTCGCGACGTCCGGTGCAGATCCTGTTTGCGGGCAAGTCGCATCCGGCCGACCAGCCGGGCAAGGAAATCGTCGCTGGCGTCGTCGAGCTCGCGCGCGAGGAGCCGCGCGTGGTTTTCTTGAAGGACTACGACATGGCGCTCGCGCGCTACCTCGTGCAGGGCGCCGACGTGTGGCTCAACAACCCGCGGAGGTTCCTCGAGGCAAGCGGCACGAGCGGAATGAAGGCCGGCGCCAATGGCGCGCTGAACGTCAGCATCCTCGACGGCTGGTGGGACGAGGCCTACAGGCCCGAGCTGGGCTGGGCCATCCCCTCGGCGGCGACGCTCGACCGCCAGGACGTCGACGACCTCGCCGAAACCGAAGGGTTGTACCGGCTGCTCGAGCGGGAGGTCGTGCCCGCTTACTACGAGCGCGACGAAAACGGGATCCCGCAGCGCTGGGTGACGATGATGAAGGCGTCGATACGCGGCGTCGTGACGCAGTTCGCGGCGCGACGGATGGTGATCGACTACTTCAACGCGGCCTATGGACCCGGCGCGCGCCGGGTCGAGCAGCTTCGCCTGCTACCGGATTGGGGTGGCTGACACCTCGCCAGCCGCGACGCCGTGCCTCTCCTGGTGCGCCGCGATCGCGGCCATGTAGAGCTGCACGTACCTCAGCGCCGACCGTGACCAGGACACGTCCTCCTTCATCGCCCGCTGCACGAGCGACGCCCAGACTTCCTGGTGCCGGAACGTCTCGGCCGCCCGCACGACCGCCGCGAAGAACTGCCATGGGTCATACGGCCCGAACCGAAAGCCGTTGCCCTTCCTCGTCGCCGGTTCGAAGTCCCGGATCGTGTCCGCAAGCCCGCCGGTGGCCCGCACCACCGGGATGGTCCCGTACCGCAGCGCGATGAGCTGCGCGAGCCCGCCGGGCTCGAATCGCGACGGCATCCACAGCATGTCGGAGCCCGCGTAGATGCGCTGAGCCAGCGCAGCGTCGAAGCCGATTGCCACGGCCACCTGCCGGGGCCGCTCTCCCGCCCATCGCCGGAGCATGTCTTCGTAGCGCCGGTCACCGGTCCCGATCACCACGACCTGCAGGCCGAGCTCCAACAGCTGGGGCAGCGCCTGCTCGATGAGGTCGAAGCCCTTCACGTCGTAGAAGCGCGAGACGATCGCCGACAGCGGCCGGTTCGAGTCCTCCAGGCCCAGCTCTGAGCGCAGCGCTGCGCGGTCGGCAGCCTTGTTCTGCGGCGCGTCGGCCGAGTAGTGGTGCGGAATCGACGGGTCGCGCTCGGGGTCGAAGATGTCGTAGTCGATCCCGTTCAAGATCCCGTGCAGCTTGTGCGTGTTGCGGCGCAGAAGCTCGTCGAGTCCCTCGCCGTACTCAGGCGTCTGGATCTCTTTTGCGTACCGCTCGCTCACGGTGTTGACCACGTCGGCGAAATGGATGCCGCGTCCGAGCACATTGACCACGTTGTCCAGCCCGGGGATTCCAAGCCGGATCAGCCCCCACTCCTGCAAGCCCGCGAGCATCAATGCGCCGAAGCCGAACACGCCCTGCGCCGACAGGTTGTGGATCGTGAGCGTGGTGGCGATGTCCTCGTAGGCGCCGCCCTCGTACACGCGGTCGAGCAGGTTGGGGATGAGCGCGCCCCACCAGTCATGGACGTGGATCACCTGGGGGAAGAACTCCAGCGCCGGCAGCATCTCGAGCACGGCGCGACAGAAATAGACGGATCGGGCATCGTCGTCTCCGAATCCGAACATCCCGTCGCGGTCGAACAACGGCGGGCAGTCGACGAAGTAGACGATGAGGTCACCGAGCCTCCCTTCGAGGATCGTCGCGGGCATGGTCTCGGTGCCCAGCGGCACCGGCAGGTTGCTGACCACCGGCTTCAGGTCGTAGCGCCCGATGTCCACCTGCCGGTACCGAGGCAGCACGCACCGCACGTCGTGCCCAAGGCGACGAAGCTCTTTCGAGAGCGCGGCGGCGACGTCGGAGACTCCACCAAGCTTGGCGAACGGCGCCAGCTCCGCGCTGGCGACGAGAATCTTGAGCGGGGCGGCGTGGGCCGCCTCGAGGCTCGGGGCCTGGCCCGGAACGCGCACCCCGAGCGCGCCCGACGGCGGCACCACCTCGATGTCCTTGCCCTCACGGCTGACGACGAGCGCGAGCTCGAACGCATCGCCCGCGTCCTTGCTCAGCGGCGTGAACGGGATCCCGACGGCGAATGGATCCTCGACGTCCCAGCTCGTCTCCGCGATCGCCCTGGTCAGGGGCTCCACGATCTTGAGGACGGTCGCCGTCCCGCCCTGCCCGTGCGGCGTGATGCGAACCACGTACGAAGGCTCGAAGCCGAGCTCGCCCATCGACCCGCGCGGCAGCGGAAGGTCGACGTCACCCTCTCCTTCGGCCGGCGGCGGACCGGCGAGATACAGCCAGAACTCGATCTTCTGGTGCTCGAGCTCGCCGGTCGAACGCGGCGAGTCGATGCGGAAGTAAAGGTTGTCTTCGTCGTTTCCGTAGAAGACGCGCTCCACCACGCCGGCGGGCCGGTGCAGCGCGCCAAAACCTGATCCGACCAGGAAGAAGCCTGCCTGCGACCACGCGGGGTCATGCTTCGAGCGCGGGCTGATCAACGCCGACGGCACCTCGCGCTCCGGAGTCGGCGCGCGTTTGATGATCGGCTGGAACAGTCGCGCCGGCGCCCGCGCGCCCATCAGCTTGTAGACGTTGCGCAGGTGCAGGCGGAACTGGTTGTCCCAGATCGGGTCCATGCCCGAGTCGTGCTTGCGGCTGAACCACCAGAACCAGTCACTGCCCTCCGTGATGAGGATCTCGCGCCACGCAAGCGCGGCCTGCTGCGAGTCCTTCGGGCGCTGCTGCGATTGCTGGTCGAGCCACCCCCGCGTCTCCGCGAGAAGGTCCCAGGCGACGTTGTGCTCGGGGTCGCCGATCCAGGTGTCGAGGCTGGCGCCGATCCAGCTGCCGGTGTGCAGATGGTGGAGCTGCTGCTGGGGCGGATGTTCGGCGAGGAACGCCGACACCGTCGTGGTGACGATGTCGGTGCTCGAGTCCAGCTCGGTGTAGAGCGCGTTGAGGAAGTCGTGGCCGTCGCGCGGGTAAAACTCCCAGGCGTTCTCGCCGTCGAGGGCGATGACGGCCAGAAAGTCGCGGTCGCCCTGGATCTCGCGAACGCGGTGCAGGCGGCCGACGAGGTTTCGCGCGGCGTCGACGGACGGCATGCGCTGGTAGTCGAACCCGATCACGTTCGAGAGCTGCGAGTCGCGGAAGATCATCGAGACCGACTGGCCTTCGCGGGTCAGGCGCATGGGCTGATAGAGGTGCTCGTCGCGATTGAAGTGACCCTCGAGCGAGCGCGCGAGAACCTCCTCGTCGCTGATCATCCACTCGACGTTTGCCTTCTCGGCAAGCCCGATCACCGCCTCGCCGACCGCCATCTCGGAAGGCCACATTCCCGTCGGCCGGCGTCCAAGCATCCGCTCGAACAGGCCCAAGCCCAGCTCGATCTGTCGCTCCGCGTCCTCGCGATGCGAGAAATGCCGCTCGGGAAGCTGAATCTGCGGGTTCGCGCTCCGCGCCGAATCGACGTGGCAGATGAGCGGCAGGATCGGGTGGTAGTAAGGCGAAAAGGTCAGCTCGGCCTGGCCGCGGTCGGCCAGCTCGCGGTACTTGGGGATGATCGTGCGCATGCGTTCGAGCTGCGCGGCGAAGAGGATGCCCTTGTCCCCCTCGTCGAAGTCGCGGTCCTTGCGCTTGAGCTCGGCAAGACCGGGGTCGGACTCGACCCAAACCGGGTCGCACCACGCGAGGTTGAACCAGACCTGCAGGTCGCGCATGTCGTCGGCCGTGAACTGCGCGTCGGGAGACCGCGACGCGAGCTCCAGGTAGCGGGCAGACTGCTGCACCCGCAGCGCGCGAGGCGACTCGCGCATCCACTTGAGGATGAAATCGCGCTCCTCGGCGGTGAGGTCGTTGGCGGGTCGCTTGCTCAGGTTCAGGAAGAGGTCGATCGAGTCTTCTTTGCCGTAGTCCTCGATCTGGGCGAGCAGCGAAGGGACGAGGTTGAACGTGGCTTTCACATTGGGGTAGTTGTCGAGCAGCGCCGGCATCTTGAAGTAGTCCTTGGCGCTGCGCAGGCGCACCCACGGCAGCAGATACGTGCTCGTGAGGTCGTCCTTGTAGTACGGCTGATGCATGTGCCAGACGAATGCGACATGGAGAGGTTTCATTGGTTGGTCTCAATGATCGCAGCGTTCGCCTTCCTGGCTTTTGGTCGGGGTGTGGGCGAAGCGGGAAGCTCGACCCCCCGGTCGGGGTCGGCATAGAAATAGAGGTATGTGGGGTAGTTGATGGCCGGATCCAGGCTCAACCGCGCCGGCTCAGTATCCGCAGCGCCTCATCGTGGAGCTCTGGCGTCGGTGCGCAGAGCAGAGTCGTCCGGGTTTCGAGGTCACACCGCAGCGAATCGATCGGCTCTCCTTCGATGGTGGTCGCGACGCCGCCGGTCTCGCGAAGCATGAGAAGGCTCGCGGCGGTGTCGAATACGCGCACTGGAATCGGCGCGCAGAACGCATCGAAAGCGCCGGCGCTCGTCAAGGCGATCGATATCGCCATCGAACCCAGTATGCGGATCTTCGAAGCGTTCTCGACCAGGGGCGCGGCGACCTTCAGAGCCCGGGGCGTGCTTTCGAGGCCGACGACCTCGAGGCGGTCTCGCATGGCTCGGCGCAGCACCGAGACGCTTTGCTTCCCTCGGAACGCGCCGCCGTCGCGCGCGGCCCGCCACTCGTCGCCGGTTGTCACGTTCAGGACCAGGCCGGCCATCGCGTCGCCGAGCCCCGGCCCGCTCAGGACCGCCAGCATCACACCGAAGAGCGGGATCCCCTGCTTGGCGTTGAGGCTGCCGTCGATCGGGTCGACGAGCACAAGCGGGAACGCCGCACCGAATTCGCGATGCCCGGTCTCTTCGGAGAGGACGCTGAACCTCTCGCCCCGCGCGCTCAGGAGTTCCAGCTCACGGAACACGATCGCCTCGGCGACGCGGTCGACCTCGACCGTCGTGTCACCGCCGGCGCCGACCGAGTACGCGCGCCGGCCTGCTTCGGTTCCGGAAAGAGGCGCGACGGCGTCGCGAACGCCCGCTCCGATGCGGGAAAAGAGGTCGAGCCAGCCGCCGGGCGTCAGCGCGGCGTCTGGTCGGGCAGCGTCGGGGATTCGAGCGTCACTTTGCGCCGGCGGCGCCGCCTGCGCTCGACGACGATCGTGATGAGGTACGGCTGCTGCATGGCCCACACGCGCTCGATGAGCTGGGGTATCGCGATGGCATGCGGCTGCTCGATGCCAAGCATGACGAGCGCCTCCGCGACGTGATCGGGCAGGTCCGTCTTGTCGTGGAGGTTGAGCTGTTCGAGGCTCTCCAGGATGTCGTCCAGACGGCGCAGCCCTGAACGCCTCTCGGAGTCACCCGGCCGCATCGCTGAAAGCTTACTCAGCCGAGACGCCCGATGATTGAGCGGCTCACCTCGTCGGGTCGCTCGAACTGAAGCCAGTGTCCAGCGCCCTCGAGGACTTCGAGCTGAAACTCGCCCTGCATGTGGTCGGCGGTGTGCTCGGCCTGCCAGCGGCCGAGTGCCATGTCCTTGTCGCCCCAGAGCAGCGTCGTCGGGGCGGCGACGCTGACCGAGCGCGAGATCTCGGCCCACTTGCGCCCGGAGCCGAAGTTCGCGCGGTAGTAGTTCAGCCCGGCGGTCAGCCGGCCAGGCCTCGACATCGAGCGGATGAATTGCTCGCCCGCCGGGCCGACGGCGCCCCCAAACATCGCCCGCAAACGACGGTGGTCGTCCTCGCTCAGGACGGTCTCGGCCTTTCCCTCGATGACGAACAGGCGGATGTACTCCGAGCGTTTGGCCTGGTCCTCGTCGTTTCTGATGGCGTCCGCGACCGCCGCCGGATGACCGACCGAGAGCACGGTGAGCGTCTTGGTCATCTCTGGGTGCGCGCCGGCGAAGAACCACGCGACTATCGCCCCCCAGTCGTGTCCGGCGATGTGGGCGCTGTCGCGGCCGAAGGCCCTGACGATGCCGGCGACGTCGTCGACGAGCTTGCCGATCGCGTAATCCTCGACATTGCCCGGCGCGTCGGTCAGACCGTAGCCGCGCATGTCGGGGGCAACCGCCAGACGTCCTGAGCGCGCGACCGCGTCCACCTGCGAGGTCCAGGACTCGGCGCCCTCCGGGAATCCGTGGAGCATCACGACCAGGTCGCCGTCCGCCGGCCCGTCCGCCAGGACTCGAAACCGCAGCCCATTGGCCTGGACCATGTGCTGGCTCGCCGTCACTTGACGTTCTTCTCGATGAAATCGGTCGCGACGTCGAGCGCATCGTCGAGGACGGCGAGGAGGCCGTGGCCCTGTCCCTTGAAAACCACGAGTCGGGCGTCGGGGATGAGCTTGATCTTCTCTTTCAGCAGGTCGATGCCCGCGAACGGATCGCGGTCGCCGCTCATGAAGAGCGTTGGGCACTTGATTCGAGGCCAGTGCTCGGTCCGCAGTTGATCAGGGTATCCAGGGCGATGCAGCGGATATGAAAAGAGCACGAGCCCACCGAAGTCCGCCTCGACCGCGGCCATGCTTGCGACCCTTCCACCGAATGACTGACCACCACCGATTACGTCGCGACCGCGTCCCGACGTCTTGATGAAGACGGGGACGGCCTTCTCCGCGCCGCCGCGTGGAAGGTCCACCGCGACCGCATCGATTCCACGACGCTTGAAGCCCACGACGTAAGGCTTCATCGACGCAGCGTTGCCTGACGCTCCATGACCGAGGACAACACGCACGACGCACAAGATAAGACTCGCGCGATGGTCGTCATCGGTCGTCGTCGCGTCGCGATGACGACGACCTCCGCAAAAATTTCCACAACCTCATTGCAAAAAATCTTTCGCGAGGGATTGACGTGAGCGGGGTTGATCGAGTATCAAACAACTTGTATGGCGATGCTGCTCGTGGTTGCCACCACAGAGGCAACGGACCCGACGCGAGGAAGCGGACCATTTCCATCAGCCGCCAACGTCTCGGAGTTCTCATCGATGAGGGTCCGCGGCGAAACCGATGGGGTTACAGAGGAGGTGCGTGCAGGAGCGTTCCAGACCACGTCTCACCACCACATGGAACCCACCAAACCAATGGAACCTATCGGGTCCATATCTTTGGGAGAAGGAGGTATCGCATGATGGCAAAGAAGAAGGCCGCGAAGAAGCCGGCCAAGAAGGCCGCCAAGAAGACCTCGAAGAAGAAGTAAGACACTTCTCTTCAGTGATTTCGTAAGTCCGTTAGATGCCGGGGTTCTGTGGAGCCCCGGCAAACTTTTTTTACGAGCCGCCGATCAGGTCCGCCACCTGGCGGGCGGCGAGCGGCGCGAGCAGAATGCCCTTGCGATGGTGACCGGTGGCGACGATCACGTTGTCGACCGCGGTGCGCGCGACGACCGGCTCACCCGTGGGCGTGATAGGACGCAGCCCGGCCCATACGCGCTGCAGGTTTGCGCCGCCGAGGTCTGGCACGAGCTTGATCGCCAGGTCGAGCAGCGTCTTGATCCCGTCGACCGTCGGGCGGTCATCGAAACCCGAGTCCTCTTCCGTGCCGCCGGCGAT
>JAMXLM010000024.1 GCA_024280995.1 Candidatus Dormiibacterota bacterium | reverse complement strand
CGCGCTGAAGCAGGCTGGCCTGAACATCGACGACATCGACGTGTTCGAGCTGAACGAGGCGTTCGCCGCCCAGGTCGTGCCGTGCCGCGATGAGCTCGGCATCGATCCCGAGAAGCTCAACATCAACGGCGGGGCGATCGCACTCGGTCACCCATTCGGGATGACCGGCGCGCGGATCATGACCTCGCTGCTCAACAACCTCGATTCGGTGAACGGTCGCTACGGCCTCGAGTCGATGTGCGTCGCCGGCGGAAACGGCATGGCGATGATCGTCGAGCGGCTCTCCTAGAAACGGAAAGGCACAGCACAATGGCAACCACAGGCTCTCAGACACAGGCCGCCCTGAGCGACCACAACCTCACCGGGCGCGTCGCGCTGGTCACCGGAGGTACCCGCGGAATCGGGGCGGCGATCTGTCACGCACTCGCCGCGGACGGCGCGGTCGTCGCGGCCGGCTACTCCTCGAATCAAGCACGTGCCGACGAGCTGCGCCAGGCGGTCGAGGCCGACGGGGGCACGCTGTCCCTACACAAGGGCGACATCGCCGACGCCGAGGACTGCGCGCGTGTAGTCAAGGAGGTGATCGAGCAGCATGGCCGGCTGGACATCCTGGTCAACAACGCGGGCATCACGGTCGACAAGGGCATCTCGAAGATGTCCGCGGCCGATTGGGACAAGGTGATCAAGGTCGACCTGTCCGGCGCGTTCTACATGTCCAAGCCTGCGATCCAGCACATGCTCGGGCGCGGGTCGGGACGGATCATCAACATCTCCTCGGTGGCGGCCGAGATGGGCAACATCGGCCAGGCCAATTACACGGCCTCGAAGGCCGGTCTGTTCGGACTCACCAAGACGCTCGCCCGGGAGGCGGCGTTCACGCTTCGCATGGCCGGCAAGCTCGAGAAGGGGATCGGGCTCACGGTCAACTGCGTCACCCCGGGCCTGATCGAGACCGACATGGTGGTCACGATCCCCCCGTTCATGGTGGCGGACTTCGTGGAGCGGATCCCCATGCACCGGATGGGGCAGCCGGAGGAAATCGCACGCGTCGTCTGCTTCCTGGCCCAGGATGCCTCGGGTTACATCACCGGGCAGATCTGGGACGTCGACGGCGGACTGAACATGTGATCGGAGAGCACAATGGCGACCCACGTCTCAGAAAAAGAAGCCCGCGACGTCGTCGAGGCGGCACGCGAGGCCGACTGGAAGCTTCCGAGCTTCGGCAAGCAACTGTTCCTGGGTGACTTTCGCCTCGACCTGATCCATCCGCAGCCGCGGTTGGATCCGGAGGCGATCGAGAAGGGCGAACGCTTCCTCGCCGAACTCGACGCGGTGCTGGCCGACACGGTCGACCCGCTCGAGATCGAGCGCGACGCGAAGATTCCCGACCGGGTGGTCGACGCGCTGAAGCGGATCGGCGCGCTCGGCATGAAGGTCCCGCCGGAGTACGGCGGCCTGGGCCTCTCGCAGGTCTACTACGCGAAGGCGCTGGCGCTCGCCGGTAACTATCACTCGGCGATCTGCACGCTGCTGAGCGCACACCAGTCGATCGGAGTCGCCGAGCCGCTGCGGCAGTTCGGCTCGGAGGAGCAGCGCCAGAAGTGGCTGCCGCTGGTGTCCAAGGATCACATCAGCGCGTTTCTGCTGACCGAGCCCGGCGTGGGCTCCGACCCGGCTCGGATGGCCTCGACAGCGACGCCGGCCAGTCCTGAGCACGCGGCGTCACCGGTCGACGACGACATAACGGCCACGCCGGTCGACGGCGGCTACATGATCAACGGCCGCAAGCTGTGGGCCACGAACGGAACGATCGCGGACATCGTCGTGGTGATGGCCAAGGTGCCGAAGGGCGACGATCACCGGGGCGGCATCAGCGCGTTCGTCCTGCCCTACAACAGCGAGGGCATCACGGTCCTGCACCGCAACGCGTTCATGGGCCTGCGCGGAATCGAAAACTCCGTGACGATCCTCGAGGACGTGTTCGTGCCCGAGGAAAACCGCATCGCGCGGGAGGGCGACGGGCTCAAGATCGCACTGAGCACGCTGAACACGGGGCGCCTGGCGCTGATGGCGATCGCCGTCGGCGCCTCGAAGTGGGCCACCAAGGTTGCCCGCGAGTGGGCTGCCGAGCGCGTGCAGTGGGGCCGCCCGATCGGCAAGCACGACGCGGTGGCGCAGAAGCTGGCGTTCATCGCCGGAAGCGCGTTCGGCCTGGAGGCGATGCTCGACGTCGCCGCCCGGCTCGCGGACGACAAGCGCAACGACATCCGGATCGAGGCGGCCCTGTGCAAGCTGTACGGATCGGAGCTGTCCTGGCAGGTCATCGACCAGCTGATGCAGGTCCGCGGCGGTCGCGGCTACGAGACGGCCGCGTCGCTGAAGGCTCGCGGCGAGAAGCCCGTCGCGGTCGAGCAGTGCATGCGCGACATGCGGGTCAACCGGATCTTCGAGGGCTCGAGCGAGATCATGCATCTGCTGATCGCCCGTGAAGCCGTCGATACCCACCTCCAGGCCGCCGGCGGGCTGCTGATGGGCGACGGTGACGCCAAGGCCAAGGTGGATGCCGCCATGAA
>JAMXLM010000023.1 GCA_024280995.1 Candidatus Dormiibacterota bacterium | reverse complement strand
GCTTTTGTGACGCGCCCGTCCTCGATCAGGACCACGGCGTCGCGGGTCGTGCCTCCGCTCGCCGGGTCGAGAAGCGCGTCGGCCATGACGGCTCGGATCACCAGCCGATGTTAAAGCGCCACGAGCTTGAGACCGAGTGGGCCCGGGTGGCCTCGATCCACCGACCAGCCGATTATGAGTCGGCCGCTCTGACCAACTGAGCTACGGGCCCTCGGGGCCTGAGTCTATCGAGGCCGCTTACACAGCCCCGGAATCGGGGTATACCTGAAGCAATGGTGTCTACCGGACTTCTCGTTTTGCGAATCGTCATCGGCCTGACGCTCGCCGCCCACGGAGCGCAGAAGCTCTTCGGCTGGTGGGGCGGTCCGGGCATGGCCGGCTGGACAGGCGTCATGACCAGGATGCGCATGCGACCCGCCGCGCCGTGGGCATGGTTGTCTTCTCTGTCCGAGCTCCTCGGCGGCCTCGGCCTCGCAGCGGGACTGCTGACCCCGCTCCCGAACCTCGCCATCGCCGCGGCGATGCTCGTGGCGATATCACTGGTGCACTGGCCGAAGGGGTTCTGGAATACCAAAGGTGGGTTCGAGTTCAACCTCTCGATCCTCGCCGCGGTCGCGGCGATCACGTTAGCCGGGCCTGGGTCTTACTCGCTGGACGCGGCGCTTGGAATCCGGCTGCCGGAGCCCATCACGCTGATCGCGGGCGTGGTCCTGCTGCTGGTCGGCGTCGGCGGGGCGCTGGGCACCCGCGCGCCCGCTGTGCCGGCGACCGAAAGCAAGACGCAGACTGCCTAGTAGCGAGATCGTCGCGAGCGGTGGGACGTGCGCTCGCGCGAGCGCGACCATGACCTCGGGCAGCGTCGCCATGCTCGGGACGACGAGGTAGCGCTCCTCCCAGCGCGGCCCGAACTTGTCCTTGTAGCGCTGCAGCATCCGGCTCCGCTGAAACCGGTCGAGCCCCCAGAACATCGCGCGCATCGCGCCTTCGAGCCCACGCGGCATCGCGGACGAGATCACGCGCGGCGTCATGCCCAGGCTCAGCTCGTCGACTCCTCGGTCACGCGCCTGGCCCGTCGAGGTGACGATCAATGCTTCGACCACGCCATACGTGGCGTCGGGGCGGCGGCGCATGAGGTCGAGGGTCCATGCCTTCCGACGCGGCACCGGCAACCAGCTGACGAACGCGTCGAGCCGGCCGTCGGGCGCGAACGCCAACCCCGCCACGATGTCCGGGTCGGCGAGCGTCGACAGCGTGCCGAGGCTGTATGCCAGCTCGGGTGAATGCCGGCTTCGCAGCCATGATCCCGAGACGGCATGGAGCTGCTCGCGGTGCTGCGCCAGGGCCTCCGGCCCGGACATGAACTCGAACCGGACGCCGGCCTTTTCGCATCGATGGAGCGCGTACCGCAGGTCCGCGCGCTGTCGTCCACTCAGCGAAAAGTCCGCAAGCGGTAGCACCGCCTCGACTCCGACAGGGATCAGCGTCAGGCCAAGCGCCCGATAGGGCTCGGCGTCGTCGACCTGGTAGAAGGCGGGTATCCAATCCTGCCTGTCGCAGTGAGCGGAGAAAGCGTTCACCGCGTCGCGCATGGACTCAGGCGGGCCGATCGGGTCGCCGAGCGCCAGCGCCGTGCGCCCGCGGACGGTGAAGGCGACGCATCCACCGTTCGGCAGCCACAGGTAGCTCGTCGCCCCGTGCACCGCCAGGTGCGAGATGTAGTTATTGCCCCAGCGATCCAGGGCGCCACGGAGTCGCTCTCGTTCCGCCTCCGCCGCGCGTGGGGCCAGCGGCGGGTGCAGCAATAGGGTGAGCGCCGCGATTACGAGCATGTAGCTGAGCAGCGGGAGCGTCGCCACGACGAGGTCGCCGCCCGCGGCCACATAGACGACCGCCGTGGCCACGCCGACCGCAAGGAGCACTCCGCCCATGCGCATGCCGGCGGGATCGGAGCCCGCGTTGAAGTGGCCCCGAAACAGCCACAGCCCAAACATCGTCCACGCGAACAGCGTCGCCTCCTCCACGTCGAGGTCTTTGACGAGCTCGAAGCCGATCGTCGCGGCGAGAACGATGAGCGCAAGCCGATGAGCTATGCGCTTGCCCCTGGCGATGCCCACCGCGAGGAGGAGGAGGACCAGGCCCGTCAGCACGGCGCCGGTGCGCCCTCCCAGGGTCACCCCCGGCGGAAACAGCGAATCGAGCGCCTGCGTGCGGGTCACGCGATTGATGACCAGCGCGCCGACGAGGTCGATCAGGGCGCTGACCAGGAGCAGGCCGGCAAAGAACCAGCGCACCCGCCGTCGCTCGATGCGCTGGAAATGTTCCATGCATAGGGAACGGTTGAAGCGGAGCGTTTGTATCCAAACGGCCCACCAGACGCCGGTTCAGCGGTGGCGGGAGCACACACCTGCCTGGGTGCAACTGCAACCATTTGTGCCCATTTGGTCGCCGCATGGGCGGCAAATGCAACCATTTGTGCCCAATCGGCCGGATCGAGCGCGGTCAGGCCGGGCCGATCACCTCGACCTCGTTCCCGTCCGGGTCGTCGACGTAAAAGGTCCGCACGTTCTTCAGCACCGGGTGAGAGCCATGCCGGACCTCGATCCCCGCCTCGAGGAACTGCGCCTCCAGCTCCTCGTACTCCCGCCGCCCGACCCGGAACGCCAGATGATGCAAGGAGCGCTTTTCCTTCTCCCTGTGCGTCGGGAAATAGGAATCGGGGTGCGGATGAGGGATGAGCACGATCAGCTCCGGGATGCCGCCTGGCTTCGCGACCATCAGAAACTTGTTCGGCATTTCCGGCGGCGAGATCACCTCGAGGCCAAAACGACCGCGGTAAAAGTCGAGCGCGGACTCCATGTCGGCCACCCACAGCACGACCTCCGCAAGTCCTTCGACCCGGCTCATGCCGCCACCCCCGCCATCATCGCCGCCAGGTTGGCCTCGCGCACGCGCGGCGGCACCGAGCAGCCAGGCGCTATCAGCAGGCCCCGGCCGCCGGTGTCCGCAACCGCTGCCTGCGCCTCCGCCTCGATCTTCGCTGTCGGCCCGTAGACGAGCGTCGCCCGCTGGCTGAGCCCGCCCATCACGGCCCGGCCCGCGATCTCCCGGCCTTCACGAAGGGTCGGGTTGCCCTGGTTGTGGATCGACCAGCTGACGACCTGCGTGGGCAGATCGCGCGCGAGCCCGAAATTGAGATTGGATCCGCACAGGTGCAGGACGTTGAACCACGCTTCGCGCGGCAGCGCGTTCAGCACCGACAGGTCGTATGGCAACGCGATATCCCGGTAGACCGCTTCCTTCACGACCTTGTCGCCCGCGTAACCGGAGATCGCGAAGAAGATGCCCGCCGCGCCGGCCTCGATCGAACGTCGCGAGAAGTCGATGAGCGCCTGGGCGATCATCTCCAGGGCCGGCCCGACCAGGTCAGGGTTCTTGCGCAGCTCGCGGACGACGCGCGACTGCGACTTGCCCACGAGGTAACCGCCGACCGTCAAAGGGCTGAAGACGGTCTGGATCACGGGCACGTCGCTTCCCAGCTCGTGCGCGACGATGCCGATCGATTCGACCTGATCGTCGAGCGCCTTTGGATCGGCCAGTTTCACCGACTTCCATGACTCGAGGTCGGGAACGGCGGCGCTGACCAGGACAGGCGCGCGCAGGCTGTGGCCCGAGGGTTGATAAACAGACCCGAACGCCTCGGCGAACGTGCTCGCCCGCGGCTGAAACTTGACGAAGTCCCAACCGAACCGCCGCGCTTGCTCGACGGTCACGGCCGCGAGATCGCGAGGTGACCATTCCTCGCGGTACGCGTGCCCCCACGCCCCCACCGGCGGTCGATCCGCGACTCCCATCGCGATGGCCGTCTCCACTCGCTCTCGGCCCGTGATCACGATCTCAATTTAAGCTGGACTTCTAGATGGACATCGCGAGCGAGGCCGCCAGGCTGCGCGCCGCCGCGGAGGCAAAGCCGATGCGCCTTCCCATCAACCGCAAGGTCGACGAGTCGCACCACGTGGTGACGCCCGACGGGCTGTCGATCTGGTTCACGATCCAGGTCTCGCCGCACAGCCGCATCCAGGAGGCCGTCTTCGAGCGAACAGACGGAACACCTTCAGACGAAGAGGTGCGCCGCTGGCTCGACCAGCTGCTCGACGGCACGACGGCCACCGAGGCGCCCACCTTCCCGGGTTCGACGACGCGCCGCTTCGAGGTCTTCGAGAATGCTTCCTAGCGCCGTCACCGAAGACCTGCGCCGCGTCGTCGGCCGCGAGGCGGTGATCGACGCGGCCAACGACCTGCGCATCTTCGAGCGTGACGGATCGATCGAGGGCGCGGTCCCGGACGCCGTCGTCCTCGCCTCCACGACCCAGCAGGTCGCGGACGTGATCAAGATCGCCGCCAGGAACAAGATCCCGATCGTGCCCCGAGGTGCCGGCACAGGGCTCTCCGGTGGCGCGGTCACGATCAAGGGCGGGATCGCCCTGCAGGTCACGCGCATGCGGCGCATCCTCGAGATCGACACGGTCGCGCAGACCGCGCTCGTCGAGCCGGGCGTCGTCAACAAAGAGCTGTCCGTGGTCGCCGCGCAGCACGGCCTTTTCTACGCGCCCGACCCCTCGAGCCAGAACGCGTGCACGATCGGCGGCAACGCCGCCGAGAACTCCGGCGGTCCACACTGCCTCTACTACGGCGTGACCACCAACCACGTCCTCGGCATGGAGGTTGTGCTCGCCGACGGTTCCGTGCACTGGGTCAACGGCGACACGCCCGACCGCATCGGGCTCGACCTGTGCGGTGTGCTCGTCGGCTCCGAAGGCACGCTGTGCGCGATCACCAAGATCAAGGTCAAGCTGCTGCGCATCCCTCCGAGCGTCGCGACGTTGCTGGCCGCGTTCCCGAGCATCGAAACAGCGAGCCAGGCCGTTTCGGCGGTCATCGGCAACGCGATCGTGCCGGCGGCGCTGGAGATGATGGACAGCGTCACAGTCGGCGCCGTCGAGGCCCACTACCACGCGGGCTACCCGACCGATGCTGGCGCTGTGCTGCTCGTCGAGGTCGACGGGATCGAGGAGTCGACGCGCGAGCTGATGGCGGCGATCGGCAAGATCCTCTCGAGCAACCAGGGCTACGGCCTCCGCGAGGCGCAGACGCCGGGGGAACGCGAGCTCCTGTGGGCCGGACGCAAGGGCGCGATCGGCGCGCTCGGACGGATCAAGCCCAACTACTACCTTCACGACGGCGTCGTGCCGCGTTCACGGCTGCCGCAGGTCCTTTCCGCGGTCGGCGAGATCGGCGAGCATTACAAGCTCCCCGTCGCGAACGTGTTTCACGCCGGCGATGGCAACCTCCACCCCAACATCCTGTTCGACATGCGCGACAAGCAGGTCATGCCCCAGGTGGAGTCGGCCGGCGAGGAGATGCTGCGTGCTGTCGTAGAGCTGGGGGGAACCCTGTCCGGCGAGCACGGCATCGGACTCGAGAAGAACGCGTTCATGCCGTGGATCTACGGCCCCGACGACCTGGACGCGATGCACCGCGTGAAAGACGCCCTTGACCCCGACGCCATGTTGAACCCGGGCAAGGTCTTCCCCGACCCGACCAGCGAGCGGGTGGTGCATCTCGCCGGGCGGACCGGCCTCGCGGTGGAAGCGAAATGGTGGTGACGAAGCACGAGCCGCGCACCGCCGAAGACCTCGCTCGGGCGCTGCACGAAGCCGCACAGGCGAAGCAAGCGGTGGTTCCCGTCGGCGGCGGGCGTGCTCCAGGCACCGGTGGACCGTGCGACGTCGAGATCCACACCACGCGTCTTGACCGCGTGATCGAGCACTCGCAGGCGGACATGGTCGTGAGCGTCGAGGCCGGGATAACGATCGAGGCGCTGCAGGCCGCGCTCGGAAAGGCTGGGCAGTTCCTGCCCGTGGATCCCTTCAACGCCCCCGGCCACACCGTCGGCGGGCTCCTCGCCACGGGGTGGACGGGACCGCTCCGCATGCGCTTCGGTTCGCCGCGCGATTTCTTGATCGGCATCCGCGTCGCGCTTCCCGACGGCAAGCTCGCGACCGGAGGTGGTCGCGTGGTCAAGAACGTGAGCGGCTACGACATGATGAAGCTGCACTACGGCGCCCTCGGCTCGCTCGGGATCATCGTCGCGGCTTCTTTCAAGGTCTTTCCGAAGCCGCTGCGCGACGTGACGCTGACGAGCGAGGGGGGATGGGAGGATGCCGACCGCGCGCTCGCCGCCGCCATGGCGCCGTCTGCGCTGGAGGTCTTCTCGGACGGCCGCGTGCTGGCGCGCTACATGGGCAGCCCGGACGCGGTCGACAGGGTCGCACGCGAGCTCGGCTGGCACGTCGAAGACACGTCCATCTGGGATCGACATGCGCACCGGGCGCCGGCGCGGTGGGCGCGGATCGCCGTGCCGCGAACGGAGCTCATGGAGATCATGGACGAGCTTCCGCGTGGCGCCGGCTGGTGGGCTTCGCCGGGCACAGGGATCGCGCACTGGGCGATCGCGTCGGATGCGCAGTCGGTCCGCGACATGCGCTCCAAGGTCGAAGCCGCCGGTGGGTCGCTCGTGATGATGAGCGGCCCGGACGATTTCGTTGCCGAGGTCGGCGCGTGGGGAACCCCACCTGCGACCATCGAACTGATGCGCCGTCTGAAGCGAGCCTTCGACCCCGACGGCGTTCTGAACCCGGGGAGGTTCGTGGTGTGAGCACTGTGAGCACGTCGTTCCAGCGGCTGTCGGACGACGACCTCGCCACGTGCGTCCACTGCGGCCTGTGCCTCGACGCATGCCCCACGTTTCGGGTCACCGGTCTCGAGACCGAATCGCCGCGCGGCCGCATCTATCTGATGACGCAGTGGAAGCGCGGCACGCTGCCCTTCGAAGAGGAGCAGGTGAAGCACATCGACCTGTGCCTCGGGTGCCGCACGTGCGAGGGTGTGTGTCCGTCGGGCGTGCCGTACGGCCGGATCATCGAGGCCGGGCGCGCCGACGTCGAAGACCGGCGCAATCCATCGTTCAAGCGGTTCGCCAGCCGCGTCGCCCTGCGCCAGCTCATCGGCCACCCGAAACGGCTGCGTCTCGCCGGTTATGCGACCCGCATCGCGCAGAGATATCGGCTTACCTCGATGGTGCGGTCCGGGCGCATGCTGCCCCCGTTGAAGGCGCGGTACTGCGCGCCCGACACGAACGTCGCCCAGGCGTGGGGGCCTCGCAAGTACCGCGTCGCGTTCCTCGTCGGCTGCGTGATGCCCATCCTGTACCCGCACGCGCACTACCAGGCGGTCAAGCTCCTGCAGCTCGCCGGCTGCGAGGTCTGGTTTCCGCCTGACGAGAGATGCTGCGGTGCGCTGTTTGCGCACAACGGCGATCTCAAGGGCGCCGAGCGGCTGCGCGATCACAACATCGCCGTCTACAACTCGGAGCACTTCGATGCGCTGGTCGTCGATTCGGCGGGCTGTGGCGCGCACCTCAAGGATTTCTATCCGCTGCTGAAAGGCAAGGTGAAAGACCTGACCGAATGGCTCGCCGAGGTCGGCCTCCCTGAGCCCGACCGCAAGGTAGATGTCAAGGTGACCTACCAGGACGCGTGCCATCTCGCCCACGCACAGAAGATCAAAAAGCAGCCGCGTGACCTGGTCCGCAAAGTCGCGGGCGCGAACTTCGTCGAGATGCGCCACGCCGACATCTGCTGCGGTGCGGCCGGTCTCTACAGCACGTTGGAGCCGGACATGTCGAACCGGATCCTCGACCAGAAGATGGAGGACGTCCTCGCCACCGGGGCGGACATCATCACGGTCGCGAACCCTGGTTGCCAGATGCAGCTCGAGGCGGGTCTGCGCGCACGAGGGTCGCGCATGAAGGTCGAGCACGTCGCCGAAACCCTGATGCGCGCGTATCCCCCACCCCAACGGGGTGAGGCTTCGAGCTAGAGCTTCATCTTCGGCAGGACCGCGGTCTTCGTCACGTCGACCTCGACCCTCGCCACGGCGAGGGTGACGTTGTCCGGCGCGCCCAGCTCCCGACATCGCTCGATCACCCGCTCCGCGCCTCGGTCGAGGTTGCCGTCGGCCAGCAGAAGCCGGCCCATCTCCTCGACGCTCACGCCGGCCGTCTCCACCCCATCGCTGCAGAGCACGACCGCATCGCCCTCCTCGAGCTTGATCTTGTCGGTGAACGGCTGGATCTGGTCCCACACCCCGATCGCGCGCGTGAGGCGGTGTTTGAGCGGATGGTTCTCCGCCTCCTCGGGCTTGATCAGACCGAGCCGAACCTGCTCGGCCGGCCACGAGTGATCCTGGGAGATGAGCTTCGGCATGCTGTTGCGGAACAGGTAGGCGGGGCTGTCGCCGACGTTGAGCAGTCCGCACTCCCCGGAACGGATGGCCACCATCACCAGCGTGCTTCCCATGCCGGCCCATTCGGGATTCTCCTGCGCGGCTTTGAACACGGCGGAGTTCGCTTCTTTGCAGGCCCGCTTGAGGCGGTCTGCGTCCGGACCTTCCTGTCCATCCTCCGACAGCACCTTGGTCACGGTCTTGACCGCGATCGAGCTCGCGTGCTGCCCGGCCGCGTGCCCGCCCATGCCGTCGCAGACGACGATCAAGGTGTCGAGCCCGGCCTTGTTCCGCCACACGGTGACGGAGTCCTCGTTCTCCTCTCTCTCGAGGCCTGGGTCAGTGGCCCACGCGATCTTCAACCGCATCGTTCTTAGTTAACGATCCGGACGGAAATCAGGCTCCGACAACGGAGAAGTGAAGCGAGTTCTGGCCCACCGTCAGCCGGTCGCCGTTGTTCAGCTGCTTCTCCTGGATCGATTCCCCGTTTACGAAGGTTCCGTTGGTACTGCCGAGATCGACGACCCAGAAGGCGTCGGCGCGGCGCTCGAGGCGTGCGTGGTGACCGCTGGTCGCGGGATCACGAAGGATCACGTCGTTGTCGGGTGATCTTCCGAGACGCAGCGCCTTGTCGCTTGCGCGATGGGCATGCCCGGCGTCGGGCCCCGACTCGATCGTGAGCTCGGCCTGCGGTCCCGCGGCCACCCCGGCAGGAGGTTGGGTGCGGGCCGGCATCGCCTGGGTCTCCGCGACTACAGGCGGCGCAACGGGCGCCGGCGGCGGAGCCGCCACCGGCGGCACTGGCGGCGGCTGCCAGGCCGGCATCAGCGTTGTCGGTTCACCGTCTGTGCCGCCACCGTTCATCGGCGGCGGGGCGACCATGGTCGCCGCGACCTCGTTGTTGTCCGGACCACGCCACGGCGGAGGACCGGCTTGAGGCGCGGCCGGCGGTGCGGGTTCCTCGGCCGCGGCGCGTGCGCCGGCGGCAAGGTCTTCGTCCGTGGAAGGGATCGATGCGGCCGGGATCGGCGGTGCCGCTGACGCGGCGGGCGTCGACCAGGCGGGCGCGGGCGGAACATTCCACGGCGGTGGCGCGATCACCGGCGCGGCGGCCGGAGGTTCAGGCACCGGCGGCGCGGCCGGCGCGCTCCACGACGGTGCCGGCGGTGCGGCCGGCTCTTCGGTCTTGGGGATGTCCCAGCCCGCCGATGGGGACGCGGGCGGACCCAGGTCCCAGGAAGGAGCAACGGTCGGCGGCGGCGCGGCGGCCGGAGAGGGCGCACCCCAGTCGGCGCCGGAAGGCGCGGCCGGGGCCGAGGGAGCCGGCTGCGACGACGCGGCCGGTGCGTCCCAACCGGGCGCGAGCGGAGGATTCCACGATGGAGCTGACGGGATCGCTGGCGACTCCACCGCCGGGGCGGGTGCGCCCCAAGAGGGCGAGATAGAAGGCGCAGGCGCGGCGGGAGCGCCCCAGGCCGGGGCCGCTTCTGACGTCGATGGCGCCGGCGGCGCCGATGGTGCGGGCGAGCCCCACGTGGGGCCGGCGCCGGTGGACGGAGCCGGGGCCGGCGCGCCCCAAGAAGGTGAAACCGAAGGCGCGGGTGCCGGAGCCGCCGGCGGCGTCGAAGGCGGCGGCGCGCCCCAAGAGGGAGAAACAGAAGGCACAGATGAAGGCGAAGCCGAGGGTGCCGGTGACGCCATCCCGGGCGATGGAGGTGTTCCCCAACCGCTGGCCACGGGCCTTCCGGCCGCGGGACTCGCCGCGCCCCATCCGCCCGCATTGGGCGACTGCGCCACCATCGTCGGCGCGACTGTCGCGGGTCGAGGCGGCGTCGGAGGCGCCCACGTCGCGGCAACGCCCGCGGTCTGGTTGGCAGGAGCCGCCGGTCGCACCGGGGCTGCCGTCTTCTTCTTTCGGCGGCGGCGGGTGGTCCGCAGGTAAAGGAAGATGACGACGATGCCTGCGACCGAGAGCAGGATTATCAGTACGTTCGTATCTGGCATGCGGTACGGGGTCCTCCCATCTCCTATTGCGTAGCCCAGAAGTATGCCATTGGGGTCACGGATCTCCATCCGGCATTGCGCCGTTCTCGATGACCAATCTGCCCGACGCGACGCCGGGCACCGTGACGTCCGCTTCGAGGGAGTGCGCCCCCGCCGCCAGCCCCTCGCCGGTCACGACGTGGACGACCAGCCGGCGACCCAATGGCATGTCGAGTCGACGCGGCAGCGGCGCCAGGCCGGCGCTGGTTTCGAGCTGCAGCTGGTGGCCGGTGACCAGGACTCCGTCGAGCCGAAGCCCGGTCACGCCGACAAGCACGGCGGGGCGGGTGCGGTTTTCGAGGGCAAAGCTGACTCCAAGGCTCTCGGACTGCAGGCTGCGCAGGTCGGCTATCCGCTCGGCGAGATAACGAGGAATCTCCGGCCGCGGTCGAGTGGGTGCGGCGGTCGAGCTCACCATGAAAGTCAGCTCGGCGCGGTCGACGACCTGCCCCGCGACGGTCAAGGTCGCCTCCATCCGGTACTGGCCTTCCGCGGCAAGCGGGATGCTTACCGAGGTCGCGCTCACCGCGGGTTCGAAGGGCGTCGGCACCTCCACCTCGACTGACCCGGCGAACGTCTTCTTCTGCACGGCGTCGCGCACGCGCTCCATTCCTCGCGCCCCCGCAGCCTTCTCGCGCGCGAGAGACCACCGCACGATGCCGCGTCCGGTCACCTCGGCGTCCTCGTTGACCACCACCAGTCGCGCAGCGAACGGAACGCGGGGGTTCTGCGTGACTCCAAAGGGCCGGCGTGGCTCGAAGCCGAGCGGCTCGATGATCACCCGTGTCGCCTTGAACGCCTCCGTGAGCGCTTCGAGCGCGGGCTTCGCTTTCCGCGTGCCGTCGAGCAGGCCGAAGCCAATCCCGGGGAACGGATCGACCAGGTGATACGCGAACGCGCCCCAACACGCCTCGAACTTCCTGGTCCGCATGTGCTCGGCGGCGTATCGCACCAAACCGGCCTGGTAGGCCTGCGAGTCTTCGATGTACTCCTCGAGGCTGCGATGCGCGGACGGCAGCCCAACTCCACGCTCGGCCCAGTTGACCGGCTGGAAACCTGCGTGGCGCCACGCAGGCTCATCGTCGGCGACGGGCCAGCGTACGCGGATCTCATCCCATGCCTCGGAGTCGGCGGCCGGCAGCGACTGCGCGCCGAACGCGCTCACCATCAGCGGTTCGACGAGACCGATGTCGCGCCACGAACCGTCCGCCCAGCCCTGCATGAGGTGCAGATCGACGTCGCCCGACGCCGCGAGCGCGGGCCGCGTCGGGTCGAGCTTCTCGAACAGCGCCTTCAGGTCCTGGTCGATCGAATGGTTCTGACGCACCGCATGGACGTCGCCGAGGTCGAAGTTCGTCGCCAGCCATGGGGGGTCGTCGTGGGCCGTCCACAGGACGATCGACGGATGGTTCTGGAGCATCGCGACCATCTCCGCAAGCTGCTGGCGCGCGGAGCTTTCGAAGAAGCGCGCCTCGTCCGCCCGCGCGTGGTAGACGTACGTGTCCGTCAGCGGCAGGTCCTGGAACACGAGCATCCCGGCCTCGTCAGCAAGGCGGTAGAAGTCGCGCGGCAGGACGTTGGCCACCACGCGAAGCGCGTCGATGTTCGCCTTCTTGGCGGTCGCGATGTCCGCCGCAAGCGTCTCGGTGGTCAGCTCGTCGAGCCGGTACGCCGGCGCGTAGCACGCGCCGCGCAGGAATATCGGCCGGCCGTTGACACGGAAGCTCCAGCGACGCGGACCGATGTCCCACGTCAGGTCGCGAAACGCAAAGCCGTCCTCGACGCGAGACGACTCGACTCCGTCCGCGGTCCGAGCGATCAGCTCGGCGCGGTACACGTTCTGCTCGCCGAATCGCCACGGCTCCCAACGTTTTGCGCCCGGCAGCGCGAGGCGGACGCTCATCGTCTCCTCCGCGCCACCGCCAAGATGCACCTCGCGCCGCAGCCGCAAGCCGTCGCGGCCCGGCAGCGGCACGACCAGCTCGACCTCGCCGTCCATGGTCCGACCGTCGAGGTTGCGCAGCCGCGCCTCGACCTCGAGGCGTCCGTCACCACCCTCGAACGTCGGCTTGATCCTCATCCAGTCGACCGCGATCGGGCCCACGTACTCGAGCTGCACCGGCTGCCACAGTCCCAGGGGTACTTCGGGCTTGTAGGTCTCGGGCAGGCTGAGGTAGGCGCTCGCCGGGTAGGGCTTGAGGTCGCCGTCGTTGAAGAGGCCCATGATGTGTCGCTTCTTTTCAGGCTCCGTCTCGATCGGCGACTCGCAGCAGATGACGAGCTGGTTCTCGGGCTTGATGTAGGGCGTGAGGTCGAAACCGAAGGGCGCGAAGTAGCCGTAGTGCGAGCCGAGCAGGCGGCCGTTGAGCCAGACGTTGGTGGCCAGGAACGCGCCGCCGATCCGCAGGACCACGCGGCCGCCGTGGTCGGGTCGCGGAAACTCGGTCCGGTACCAGATCGCCTGGCGGCCCGGTCGCGCGGCAATCTGGCGTGGCACCTCGATCGGCTTCCAGCCATGGCCGCGACCCGCGGGGATGCCCTCGGCCTCGCCTTCGCCAAGGGGCATCCAGATCGCCTCCCAGCCGGTGAGCTCCCTTCGCCCCGGCGCGCGCTGCGCGAGCGGCATGAACAGGGAGTCGCTCATGACGCGTACGCCCCGTCCGCGGTCGCGCAGAAAAGCGCCGGCCGTCCGATCGCCCGCGCAAAGCTTTCCTTCTTCGTGCCGTCGACGAGCGCGAGGATGCTGCCCCCAAAGCCCGCGCCCATGATTCGCGCCCCGTAGCAGCCGTCTGCCTTCCAGGCGCGCGCCACTATTGCATCGACGTTGGGGGTCGAGACCTCGAAGTCGTCGCGCAGGCTCACGTGCGACTCTTTCAGCAGCTCACCCATTCGTTCGAAATCGCGCGCCTGAAGCGCGTCCACGAATTCGTGCACCCGCGCGAGCTCGGAGTTGACGTGACGCATCCGCTTCGAGTCGTGAGCCTCCGCCTCGCGACGGCGCTGGTTGTAAGGAGTGTCGGCGAGCGAGCGGTGCTCGCCGGAGTCGATGACCGCGATCGCGACCTCGTCGGGAAAGGGAACCACCTGGTACTCCAGCGTCGCGCAATCGAGGAGGAGCGCGCAGCCCCGCCTCCCCAGCGCTGACGCGAACTGGTCCATCACTCCGACCTGCACACCGGTCGCCTTCTGCTCCGCGCGCTGACAGGCGAGCGCCGCCTTCATGCCGTCCATGTCCGGTGCGAGGCCGGCGGCCACCGCGACCAGCAGCGCCGCCGACGAGCTGATGCCGGCGTCGGGCGGCACTTCCGACGTCACGCGCACCGCCTGCGGCGACGCATGCAGCTCTTCGCCGACGGCCTGCACGTAATGGAGCCCGCCGCCCACGTTGCTTTCGACCGACCACTCCTTAGCCTCATGTCCGGTGACCTCGGTGAACCGGTCGACCGCGGCCGGCAGGACGACGCCTCCGAGATAGTCGACGTGCTCGCCGATGAGGTTCACGCGCCCCGGAGCCCTGCCATGCCAGACCGGGCTCACGAGGCCGGGTTCCGCTGCCAGATTCGCGGCATCGGCGGCCGGAGCCGACGAAAGGGTGGCGCGGCGAGGAGCGCAAACCTTATGGGGTCCCCGCCCCGTGGATAGCGGGGGCACCGAGCGCGCGCCGGGCCCCTTGACACGGGCTTCAGCGCCGCAGGCGCCCGGCCGCCTAGGTCGCGAAGAGGCGTGGAACCTCGGCCGCGGGAGCCCGAGTTAGAGGGCACGCAGCTCCGCGGCGGTGTCCTCGGCGCGAGCGTCGAGGATGAACGCCCCCGCGCCGAGCTCGGACCCGGCGAGGTACTTCAGCTTGTCCTTCGTGCGGTTCGGTGGATAGAACTCGACGTGGAAGTGGTGCTGGGCGTTTCCGCGACCCGGAGGGCGCTGGTGCATCGCCATCACATAAGGAAGGGGCTTGTCGAAGAGGCGGTCGTACTTCTGCAGCAGCTCCTTGAGCGTGCCCGCGAATGACTCGTCGTCTTGTTCGTCCAGGTCGAGGAGGCCGCCGCGATGTGCGACTGGCGCGAGGTGCACCTCGTACGGCCAGCGCGCGAACTCCGGCACGAAGGCGATCCAACGGTCGCCGCCGAGGACCTTGCGTACGCCTGCTTGCTCCTGCTGGATCAGGTCACAGTAGAGACAGCGGCCCGTCTTTCGCTTGTGCCGCGCCTCAGCCGCCAGCTCGCGCTGCAGCACCGGCGGGACGAATGGAAACGCGTAGATCTGGCCGTGCGGATGGCTGAGTGTGACGCCGATCTCCTCGCCGCGATTTTCGAAGACGTACACGTACTTCACGTTGGGCAGCCGCGACAGCTCGTCGGTGCGATCGCGCCACACGGCGATGAGGTCGAGGATGTGATCGATCGATTGCTCTCCCAGCGAAGAGTCGTGGACCGGCGTGTAGCAGACGACCTCGGCTCGGCCCTGGTCGCCCGAGTACGACGGGAAGCGATTCTCGAATACGACGATGTGGTAGTCGGGCTCTGGGATCTCAGTCTCGGGCTTGCCAGGCCTGGTCGGACAGAGCGGGCAGTGGGCGGCGTCAGGGTGGTAGGTGCGGTCTTGACGCCACGGCGCGACCGTGACCCATTCTTCGAGGAGGGGATCCCAGCGCAGCTCGCTCAGATTTCTCTCTCGTAATAGATGAGGTAGCGGCCGTCAGGCTTCAGCACGACCCTCTTCCCCACTCTGTGGGGAAGGTGGCCCCGTCGCGAAGCGACCGGGCCGGATGGGGACTTAATTCGCTTCGAGCGCACGCTGCACCGCCTCCGCAGGAGTATTTACGACCTCCAGACCCTTCACCTCCCACGTGTCGAGCGCGAACACCGGCCGGTCCAGCCGGCGCGCGAGCGCGATCTCGCTGAGCGTGCCCCAACCGGCCCCGATTGCGATCACGCTGTCGGCCGCGGTGACTATGACCAGGTTGCGTGCCTGACCGAGTCCGGTTGGGAGCGAGATCGTCAGATAAGGGTTGGCCCCCTCCCGGTCTTGCTCGGAAAGAATCCCGATCACGGTCCCGCCTTCGTCGGCCGCGCCCTCGCTCGCGGCGCCGGAAACGCCGGCGTAGCCGCCGTTGACCACGATGGCCCCGCCTCTTGCGAGCAGCCTCCCCACCTCGCGTGCCGCGTCGAGCTGCGACGGCGTCGCCTCGCTTGCTCCACACACGGCGACATAGCGACGAGGCACGACGGACAAGTCTATTCGGTACTATTTCGTTCGAAGTTCAACGCCCGTAGGGCAAGGAGGTGAGGCGGAGCTTTGGATATACCGAGTCGTGGTGCCAGCCGCCTCGTTTGCCAGCCGGGAGCTCGGGAGGAAGGCAGCTTCTAGCCTCTAGGGCTTCCAATCCGTAGTCCGGCTCCTGGAGTCGGAGGCGGTAGCACTGCGAACGTAGACATGTAAGGGCCGGGTCCTCTCGGCCCTTACTTTTTTTCTTGACTACGATTCCCTCTCGTGGCCGAGGACTTTTCGACGCAGCTGAACACGATCCCCGAAGGCTGGGTGTCTGCGATGGGCATGACCATCACCTACGCGACCAGGGACGAGGTGCGCTGCGAGCTCACCGTCGACCATCAACACCTGCAGGGTTACGGCATCGTCCACGGCGGCGTGCACTGCGGGATCATCGAGACCCTCACGTCGATGGGCGCCTACCTGTTCGCGCGTGAGCGTGGGCAGCACGTCGTCGGCCTCGAGAACAACACGAGCTTCATCCGGGCCGTGCGCGCGGGAGCGAAGCTTCACGCGGTGGCGACCCCGATCACGCGAGGTCGTCAGACGCAGGTGTGGCAGGCGCAGGTCCTGGATGAAGACGATCGCGTGGTTGCTACCGGGCGGGTGCGGCTCTTGTGCCTATCCTCCGAGCAGTCGCTCGCGGGGGAAGTCGTTCAGGGTGCGCTCTCCCCACCCCAGCCCTCCCCATGAAATGGGGAGGGTGACCAGTACTGAGGGATCGGCTAACCGCCGGTGACGTAGCTGAAGATGATCGCGTCGATCAGGCGCTCCACCGGCGCGAGGTCGTCCGTGAACACCTGGTCGTGATACGGCGAGACACGTAGCCGCCCATCGCTGAGGGCGCTTGCCGCCACCTCCTGGGCAAGCGGTTCGCTCAGCAGCCCAAGGTTGTGCTCGACGTCCTGCACCGTGACGGGTTCGGTGGTTCCGTAAATCAGCGTGTTGCTGAACTGCGGCACGTCGACGAGGAAGACCGTCGAGTAGACGGCCGCCATCGTGCTCGCAAGCGCATCGACCAGCCGGTAGTCGGTCGCCGTTCGGCCGGCGTTGACCACGGCGACGCCACCCGGGCGAAGGTGGTCACGCACCGAGCTGAAGAACTCCTTCGTCGTGAGATGAAACGGGATGTACGGCTGGCGATAGGCGTCCATGACGATCACGTCGTACTTCGAGCTCGTCGTGTCGATCCAGTAGCGCGCGTCGGCGCTGACCGGGTGCACGTTGGGCTCGTCGAGGTGGAAGTAACGATGGGCGACGTCGATGATGTCCGGGTCGATCTCGACCCCGGTGACCTGAACGTTGCCGCCGTACGCAGCGACGTACTGGCGCGCCGCGGTACCCCCCGCGAGGCCGAGGATCGCGACGTCCTTGGGCTGCACCTCGACCGGTTGGGCCGGGCGGAAGGCGTTGGCCACGAGCATGTAGTCCCACGGACCGCCCGTAAGCAGGTCGTTGGGGTCGTAGATCGAGTGGATCGCCTCGCCTTCGTTGAGGATGAGCTCGGTCCTCGAACCGTCTTGCACGACCTGGATGTACCCGTAGGCCGAGTCCTTCTCGTAGAGCAGCTTTCCGACCTGTGGCGGCTTGATGCCCGAGGGCAGAAAGATCCAGGCGATGAGGACCGCCGCCGCGAACGCGGCGTAGAACCTGCGTCGCGGCCACGGCCACAGCGCGACGCCGGAGATCGCGACCAGGACCAGCCCGAAGCCCATGAGCGTGGGTCGCGTGCCGAACGTGGGGATGAACCAGAAGACCGGCAGGAACGTGCCGAGGATGCTCCCCGCGGTCGACAGCGCGTACACGCGGCCGGCGGTATTGCCTCCCGTCTCGACGTTGCGGAGCAGGAGCCGGATCGCGAACGGGCTGACGCAGCCGAGGAGGATCACCGGGGCGGCGAAAAGGATCACGACCGCGAAAAGCGTGCCCGCGACGAGCCCGACGCTCAGCGCCTTGAAGCCCTGCTGCGACGCGAGCAGGATCGGATAGCTGACCAGCGGGATGAGCCCGATCCACAATCCGGCCCACGCGGTGATCTGGTACAGCACCTCCTCGCGCGGCCGCCTGTCGGCGAGGCGGCCACCGATGACGTAGCCGGCCGAGAGGTAGATCAGGATCAGGCCGATGAGCACGCCCCACACGTAGAGGCTGGTGCCGAAATACGGCGCGAGGAGTCGCGACGCGCCGAACTCGACGCCGAGCGACGCCATGCCGGCGATGAAGACGAGCGGCAGCAGCAGTCGCCTGCTGACCTCGGCGCTCAGGTCGGTTGCTCTGACGCCCACTTGCGCGTCCGCTCGTCCATCGGCACGGGCAGCTGGACGCGCACCTCGGCGTACATGTCCCCCGTCGCTCCGCCCCTCGGGTCGGGCATGCCCAATCCGCGAAGCCGGATCTTGGTCCCGTTCTGTGTCTCGGGGGGGACGTTGAACTTCACCTGCCCGCCTTTCAGGGTCGGTGCGGCCACCTCGCCGCCGCTCAGCGCCACGTGCAGCGGCACAGGCACCGCGACGCGCACGTCGTGGCCGTCGCGGGTGAAGACGGGGTCTGGCGCGACCTGCACCGTGGCGCGCAGGCCGGGAACACGCAGCACGGTGCCTTCCTTCACGCCGGCCGGGACTTTCACCTCGACCCGCCGTCCACCTGGTAGCTCGACGGTGCGGCTGGTGCCCTTGTAGGCCTCGGCAAGGCTGACGGTGATCGGCGCTTCGACGTCGATCGCCTGCTGCCGGGCGCGAGCCCGCGTGGCGTTGCCGAAGATGGATCCGAAGATGTCGCCGAACCCGCCGCCTTCCCCGAAGAGGTCTTCCATGTCGTCGGGCGTGACGGTCCGGTACTCGACGCGCGGGCCGCCGGCGCCCCTGGGCACGCGCGGGCCGCCCTGTCCAGGCTCGACGCCCGCAGCCTGGGCGGACGCCCAGTTCTCGCCGAACTCGTCGTACAGCTTTCGCTTCTTCGCATCGGAGAGCACTTCATGCGCCTCCGACAGCTCTTTGAACCTGGCCTCGGCCTGCTTGTCGCCCGCGTTCAGGTCCGGGTGATGCTTGCGCGCCAGCTTGCGGAAGGCGGCCGAGATGTCCTTCTGCGATGCCGTCCGCGGCACGCCGAGCACTTCGTAGTAGTCCTTGGTCTTAGGCACCGGTTTTACTTACCCGCTTGTGGTGCTCGACCCAACCTGGCCGGCGCACGTAGCCGAGTGCCTCGTTGATGTGCAGCATGGGCGCGTTCTCGGAGTCGTTGTCGGTGCGGACTGACGGTATGCCGAGATCGACCGCCTGCGCCAGGCTCTGAAGCTTGGTTGCGCGGGCGATCCCGCGCCCCCGGTGCTCGCGGGCCGCGCAGGTGAACCCCGTCCAGACAGTTCCGCGCACCGGCGGGAACTTGAGGTAGCTCATGGCGATCACCTCGTCGCCCTTGACCCCAATCCACCAGCGGTCGTCGCGGCGGTCGGGCGCCCTGGTTCGGTTCTTGAAGTCCTCGAACGCCTCGGTGACGATCGGAACGCTGTGCGGCACGTCCTGGATGGTCCGCTCGTTCAGCTCGTAGAGCTTGCGGTACTTCGAGGGGTCGTCCCAGTCGGCGACCGTGATCAGATGGACGCCGTCGCCCTCCATTCGCCGGCGCGCGTCAGCGGCCTCGTTCAACAGCCGCGCACCGTGTTCTACGAGGTCCAGCTCCCACACTCTTTCCGCCCGCTCGCGCCGATACCCGAGCGCCGCCAGGGCTTCCAGCATCTCCGGCTCGTCCTCGGCGCAGAAGGCGAGCAGCAGTCCCGCGCCCTGCGCGACGCCGGCATCGCCGATCCATGTCCACATCTCCTCGAGCAGGCCGGCATCGAGATGCGCGCGGTCCAGCCACAGCTCGACCTCGCAGTGACGGTCTGGCAGCTGCTCCCATGGCCCGTGAAACCAGGCGAGGAACGCGATCGGCCTTTGTTCGCGCTCGGCGATGAAGCGCCCCCCGTCGTAGCCCTTACGAGTGTGCTCCCACCGATAGCGAAGGATCACCGGGTCGTGGACCATCGTCGGGTACGCGGCCGTCATCAGGTCCGAGGCGAGCGCGGCATCGTCAAGGCCGGCGGCCCTGTATGTCACAGACATGTCCAAAGACCTTACAGGCCGACGATCCGGGGCACGACTCGTGCCTCGTCGAAGACCAGGAGGCCGACCGTTGGCGGCTCGGACCGTCGCATGTGCCGCGCGACCTGGAGCCAGCACCACTCGAACCAGCCTGGCTTCTGCCCCAGGCGCCGCGCCGCCGTCGCGCCGTTCCACTGGTGCACGGCGCCGGGATTGAAGAGCAGAGTCCCGTCGATCGTGCGTGCGTCCGCGCGGTGTGTGTGCCCGTAGACGATGACGTCGGCGTCCGGGAACCGGCGGCGAAGGCTGCGCGGCAGGTCTCGATGAGGCCGGAAGAAGCCCAGGCTGAGGGTCCACAGCAGCGTCTGCGGCTCCTCGACCCAGCGCGACCGCTGGCCGTGCACGACGACGATTCGCCGCCCGTCGACGGTCAGCTCGCGCACCGCCGGCAGCTCGCCGAGCGAGCCGTCGTGATCGCCCCGCACGGCCTCGACCGGGGCGATGCGGGCCAGGTCCTCGAGCGTCGGGGGGCCTGTGACGTCGCCCGCGTGGAGGATCAGCTGGACTCCGCCGAGGGCTGTGAAGACCTGCTCCGGCAAGCGCTCGATGAACTCGGGGCAGTGGGTGTCGGAGATCACTCCGATCGTGGTGGTCAAGGTGCCGGCCAAGCTTATCGGAGTTCAGATCTGATGTTTTTGTAGTTGGACTTGACAAATTGGCAAATGTTGGTTTCTAATTAGCGCCATGAAAGACCTGCAGCGTGAAATCTTGAGCCAGGTGGCCGCCGGGACGATCTCGGCCGAGGAAGGGGCCGCCCGGCTGGAGGCCCTCGAGTCCGCCCCTTCACAACCCGCCCAGGCCAGCGCCCCGGCCGCGCAGGCGCCCCAGCCGGCGCCGGCCACGGGAATCACCAGGGTCCGGGTCACCTCTCGCTTCGGGAATGCCGAGATCATCGGCGACCCGTCGGTGGCCACCGCGGTGGCCGAAGGGCCGCACAAGGCACGACAGGACGGCGACACGATGGTCATCGACCAGTCGCTGCTCAACGACGACACCACGTTCGAGTTCAACCGCCCATACGCTCGGATCTCCATCCCGGGCCTCGAGTTCGGCCGCAACCTGATCGTCCGGGTCAACCCTGAGCTCGCCCTGCACAGCACGGTGCAGGCCGGGAACGTCCGCATCCAGGGCGTGAAGGGACCCATCACGAGCGACGTGCAGGCCGGCAACTGCATCGTCGACGGCTTCGCTGGTCCGGTGAACCTCTCAGTCGCCGCCGGCAACCTCAACGCGGACGGCCGGCTCGACGGAGGGATGAGCTCGATCAAGTGCCAGATGGGCGAGGTCAAGGTGAGGCTGGACCGCACATCCAACGTTCGCCTGCAAGCCCACACCACGATGGGCGACGTCAAGATCGACGGCATCGAGAACCGGGTCCTCGGCACGGGTGCCGGCACCCTGGACATCAGCTGCACGATGGGCGACGTCAAGGTGAGCGTCGGCTGATGGCGCGCACCAACCTGCGGCGCCCGCCTTCGAACTGCCCGGTTTGCAACCAGCGGCTGGCGACCACGCGTCTCACGTGCCCCGACTGCAACACGGAGCTTTCGGGCGCCTTCGCCCAGTGCGAGTTCTGTGTGCTGACCGACGAGGACCGCGACGTGCTGCGAGTCTTTCTCGCCTCGCGCGGAAACATGAAGGACCTCGAACGACACCTCGGTGTGAGCTACCCGACGGCCCGCGCTCGCTTCGACGCGCTGCTCGGGAAGCTCGGCATCGAGCGGCCCGCCACCCCCGCCCCCTCGCGCGTCGAGCTGATGGAGCAGGTGGCCCGCGGCGAGCTCGACATCGAAGAGGCGATCAAGCGCCTCAATGACAGAGGCTGAGGAGGACTCAAATGATCCCGATGGAACCCGGACCCGAAGACCTGGCGAGGATTGTCTCCGACCGCCGCGCGGAGATGGAGCGCGCCCGCGCGATCGCCAACTACGCGCACTCACGCACCGGACTGCTGACCAGGTACATCCGCAACCTTGCTGACCGGGTCGACCCGACTGGCCGGCAGCGCCGGGAGCTCCGGTAAAGCCATGCAGACACTGGAAGAGACGACCATCACGCCCGAGGCCGCGACGCCTCCCAGGCGCAACCCGCTGACCGTTTTCCGATCAGGCGCGTTCCGCAACCTCTGGCTGGCGACGACGCTCTCGCTCTTCGGCGACTTCTTCAGCTACATCGCGATGGCGTGGCTGGTCCTGCAGCTCACCGGCTCGAGCATCCTGCTTGGGACTGTTCTCGTCGTCCAGGCTCTGCCGCGCGCGGTCCTCATGATGGTTGGCGGCGCGCTCGCCGACCGCTTCACGCCGCGCACGACGATGCTCGGCTCGATGGCGCTGCGGGCGGTCTTCGTCGCGCCGCTCGCGATCCTCGTCCTGACCGGCCGTGTGCAGATGGTCGAGGTCTACGGCATAGCCTTCGTGTTCGGCGTCGTCGACGCGTTCTTCATGCCCGCGCGCCAGTCGATCCTGCCGCGCATCGTCGCCGACCACGAGCTCGAGCCGGGCAACGCCGTCCTGAACGTGACCGCTCAGGCCTCGGTGATCGTCGGACCCGTGCTCGGTGCGTTGATCGTCCAGGCGCTCGGCACGGGCTGGGCTTTCGCCGCCGACGCGGCGTCGTTCGCGGTCGGTCTCGTGTTCGTGCTCCTGCTCCCCACCGTCGCAGCGGCGCCCATGGCGGCTGGACCCAGGAAGGCCGCCGGGCTCGGCGGGCAGATCGCCGACGGCCTTCGCTACGCCTGGTCCGACGTCGGCATCCGCGTGCTTCTCATCGCGATCGCGGTCATCGACTTCGCCGCCAACGGCGCGATAGGGGTCGGCCTGCCGACCCTTGCGCACGGGCGGTTCGCGGCCGGCGCCTCGGGCCTCGGCATCCCGCTCGGCGCTTGGGGAATCGGTGCAACCGCCGGCGCGCTGGTCTCCGGCTTCGTGCCCCCACCGAAGCAATTCGGCTTGATGATCGTTTTCATCGCCGCCTGGCTCGGTGTTCTCGTCGGCGCGGTCGGCATCGTCCCGTCACTTCTCCCCGCCGCCCTGCTGTTCGGGCTTGCCGGAATCGGCACCGGCGTCGTCAACACCTACGGCATCAGCTGGCTGCAGCGCCGGACCGACAAGGCGATGCAAGGACGCGTCATGTCGATCGTGATGCTCGCGTCGATGGGCATGACGCCCGTCGCCTATGCGGTGTCAGGTCCGATCGCTCAGCTGAACCCGACGCTTCTGTTCGTGGTCGCCGGCGGAATGATGCTTGCCACAGCCGCGGTAGCGGCCGCGAGCCGGACGGTGCGCTCGCTGCGCTAGCGGTACCCGGCCGCCTGCAGTCCGGCGACGTGGGCGGCCGAAGCGTCCATCCCGGCGTCCAAAGCCGCCACCGCGGCCCCGGCGAAGGCGTGGGAGCGGTGCTGGTCCATGTTGAGGTCGATGTTCGCGAGCGCGAACCACGCGCAGTACTGCTGGCGCCCGAAGGCCACGTTCTCCGGGGGCCGGCTCATCGCCGCCGTCGCCCACTGCACGGCGGTGGTGACGTCCTTGCCCGAGGCAAGAGCCTTGAACGCCCCCTGCGCGGCCGCGTGGCACGCGCTCGCCGGCGCTCCTCCCCGCTTCGCCCAGGCGAACCACTCGGCGTAGGAGCGATCCTCGGCGGTCGGGCCTTGCGGTCCCTTGGCGGCGTGTGGCTGCTCGACGACCTGCCATGCACCCTTCGATTCCGCCTGCGGCTTGGTCGGGGCCGGCACGGGCGCCGCCGCGGGGGCCGGCGCGACGGGCAGATGTCCGCCGGCGACCGGCGGCGCGGTGGGTGGTGCGGGTGCGGGAGGCGGCGTTGGCTGAACGACAGGCTGGGCGGTGGCGTGCGGGATCTGCTCCTTGGGCGAGAACCAGGTCGGGGTTCCCGGCTCGGAGGCGAGCGGCACGCGCGGCGCCCATGACGGGACCTGCATCGCTGGAGCCGTCTCCTTGTGGGGTGCCGGCGGGGTGTCCGCCGCCGCCGCACCGGGAGCCCACGCCGGCCGTGGGGCGGGCGACGAAGGCGGGGTCGATGGAGTCGGAATCGCCGGCGGTGTCGACGCCGAAGCGACAGGTTGAGCAACCGGCGCCGGCGGTGGCGTCTGTGCCGGCTGGGCGTCTCGAGGCGGCGCGGTCGCGGCGGGCTCCTCGTGCGCCTGCGCGGCCGGCTCTGCCGGCGCGGGGGCGGTCTCGTCGAATGAGTCCGGCCAGGTCGGAATCGCCTGCGCGGGCGTGGCCGGCTCCTCGCCCTCCTCTTCGGATGGCTGAGCATGTCCGCCGAGCTCCGACGAAGGCGGCCACGCCGGCATCGACGGCTCGGTCGGCGGGTCCGGCGGCCAGATGTCGGTTTCCACGGCGGGGGCGGGCGTGCTCTCGGAGCGCGGCGGCCACGTCGCCTTGAGCGCGTCGGCGGCGACAGCCCTGGGCGGCTCGGTGATCGGCGCGGCGACGGGTG
Organism: Candidatus Dormiibacterota bacterium; assembly: GCA_024280995.1. Taxonomy (GTDB): domain Bacteria; phylum Chloroflexota; class Dormibacteria; order Dormibacterales; family Dormibacteraceae; genus 40CM-4-65-16. The sequence continues at coordinate 118,073 of JAMXLM010000023.1, read as the reverse complement.
GCTCCTCTTTTGGCTCCGGCTCGGTCGCGGTCTCGGGTGCGGCGTCCGGCGCGGCGTCCTGCGCTGCCGCTTTGGGTGCGGCCTCCGGCGCTGCAGCGTGGGGCGCTGCGGCGGCGACGGCCTGCGACCAGGCCGCCTCCTTGGGGGTCTCCCTGGCCTGCTCGACGGGCTGCCCTTCGTCGACGGGGTCGCCTGGAGAGGTCGGGATGGTGGCGGCCCACTGCGGGGCCTCCCGAGGCTCACCGTTCGTGGAACTTTCGGGAGCCGACCAGTCAGGGTCGCCTTTCTCCATCGGAATCGCGGGCGGCAGCGCCTCGTCCGCGTCGTCGTGCGACTCGGCGCCAGGCGCGTCCTCGGCAGGCGCGACGGGTCTGGTTTGCGCCCAGACGGGAGTCGTGTCGTTCGTCGGGACGGCCGTAACTGGTTCGTCCGGCGGGGCTTCAGGCGGACTCGAGTCCTGCGGGTCCGAGGTCTCCTTTTCCAAGGTCGTCCGTCAGTCTAACGATGCGTTGTCACGTTTGGATCGAATGAGCGACTACTACCCGAACAGGTTCTTGAGCGCGTCCTCAGGCAGCGGATCCGGCTGCTGCTCGGCCCAATCGGCGGCCTCGGAAGCCTCCGCGTCGTAAGCCGCCTGGACCTCCGCTGCCTCCTCTGCCGTGATCCAGCGCCGCCCGATCAGCCAGTCGACGAAGCGGACGATCGGGTCATGAAGCGCCGCCTCCTCGAGCTCTTCCGTGGTCCTGTACTTGGCCTGGTTGTCCTCCGACGTGTGGGAATTGATGCGCCAGATCTTGGCGTCAATCAGGGTCGGACCCTCGCCGCTGCGTGCGCGGGCGACGGCCTCGCGGGTCGCTTCGTAGCAAACGGGCACATCGGTCCCGTCGATCGTCACGCCGGGAATCCCGTAACCGGCCGCCCGCTCGGCGACGTTGGGGTTGGCCATCTGCAGGCGGATGGGCACCGAGATCGCGTAGCTGTTGTTCTCGCAGACGAAAACGACGGGCAGCCGGTGCACGGCGGCGAAGTTGACACCTTCGTGGAACTCACCCTGGCTCGTCGCCCCGTCGCCGAAGGTGCAAAGCACCACGGAACGCTCGTTCCGCAGCTTGGCGGCGTAAGCGATGCCGGCGGCTTTCGGAATCCAGCTCGCGACCACCTGCGACACGGGCGCGATCTGCAGCCGGTGGTAGCTGTAGCACCCGCCGGGGATGTTGCGGCCGGCGGACAGCGGATCCCCGGCCTTGGCGAAGACCGCGAGCATCCACTCCTTCATCGTCAACCCGCGGACGATCGCGTTCGCCAGCCCGCGGTAGTGCGGAACGAGCCAGTCGTCGGCTCCGATGGCGGCGGTCGACGCGACCTGGATGCCCTCGTGGCCGCGGCTCGAGCCGACGAAAGGCGCTCGTCCTTGCTTCACCAGGATGTGCATGCGGTCGTCGAGCGCCTTGGCGATGCACATCCAGCGATGGATCTGGAGGTACTCCTCACGAGTGGCTTTGTCGGCGGCGGTCGTGGTCGCCACGGGGATCAGTGTAGGCGCGGGTCAGAACGTGAATCCTGGTTTGCTGTCAGCGCCCTGGCGATGTCTACAACCTCCGCCGCAGTCAGGCCCATGTGTTCGAGGTGCTCGTAATACGCGCGGTTGAACTCTGAGAAGTCGGCCCGCTCGGCCCGCTCCTCGCGCACCCGCTTCACTTCGACAAGCACCTTCCCCACCAGCTCCGGCTCGGGCTTGATGCCGGCGTCGCGCAGCGCGTGCTCGATGACCAGGGCGCCGGAGTGCTTGCCGTAGACGTATGTGACCTCAGCCCCGAGATCTGACGGCGGGATGAACTGGTAGATGGCCGGGTGGATGAGCATGCCGGCGGTGTGGATGCCCGACTCGTGGCTGAACACGTTGAGGCCGATGCCCGGCTCGGTCGGCTGGACCGGGATGCCGCTCATCGCCTCGAGGTGCCGCGCGAGGGTCCGAAGCTTCTCGTACTTGAAGTTCGGTATCTCGATGCCGAACAGGTAGCGCAGCTGGAGCAGCACCTGGTGCATCGGCGCATTGCCTGTGCGCTCGCCGATGCCGTTGACGCTCGTCGTGAACACCTCCGCCCCGCTCCCCAAGGCCATGACCGTGTTCCACGCCCCCAGACCGAGGTCGTTGTGGAAGTGCACCACCAACGGCGCATCGGGCGCAGCGGCCTTGATGGCCGGGATGTACTCGCGCACCGCGAACGGCGAGTAGCAGCCGACGGTATCGGGCGTCGAGGGCCGCGTACCGCCCGCCTTCAACCCCTCGCGGTGCAGCTCGGCGATGTAGCCGACGTCGGCGCGGCTTCCATCCTCACCGCCGAACTCGATCGATTTAGCGCCCTGCTCTCGCGCGTACCTGATCGCCTCGCACATCATTCGGACGTTGGCCTCGCGGTAGTACGAGACCGGCAGCTCGAGCCACTCCGACTCTGGGATGCCGTCCCGGTGCAGCAGCGTCTTGCCGAGCTTGTACTTGACGTGCAGGTCAGACGCGGACGTGAAGATGAAGCAGGTCACCTCGTCACGCTGGTAGCCGAGCTCGTCGATGACGCGCATCGTCGCGTCGATGTCGCCTCTCGTCGAGCGCATCATGCAGACGACCTCGAGGTCCGGCCGGATCTCGCCGCGCCTTCGGCCGCCGAGGACGAGCCGCAGGGTCTCGCGCTCACCTTCCGACACCGACGGAAACCCGACGTCCATGATGTGGACACCGAGGTCGGACAGCTCGCGCGCGAGCTCGTACTTGTTGGCGGGGGTGATCGCTACGCCCGGCATCTGCTCGCCGTCGCGCAGGGTGTCGTCGTAGACGCGAATCTTGCCGGGCGGCGGGAAGGTCAGATCGTGCGAGAAGCGCGCGGGATCACGAGCCAGGTCCGCGAGCGGCTCCTGGAGCTCGACCGGCCGCTGCCGGTTATCCACGCGCTGCCGCGGAGCGGCGCCTCTCGGCGAGCTGCTGGCGCACCCAAGGCACAAGTCCGCCCATGCGCAGCAGGTCGTTCATGAACTTCGGGAACGGCTCGGCGCGGTACTCGTCGCCCTTCGTGAAGTTGCGGATGACTCCTTCCTCGAGGTCGACCTCGAGCTCGTCGCCCTCGTCCACCGCCTCGGCTGCCTGCGGCGACTGCAGGATGGGATAGCCCATGTTGATGGCGTTGCGGAAGAAGATGCGCGCGAATGAGTCGGCGACCACGAGCGAGATGCCCGCACCTCGAATCGCGACCGGCGCGATCTCGCGGGACGATCCGCACCCGAAGTTAGAGCCCCCGACAAGGATGTCGCCCTGGGTCACGCCGCCGGCCCACGTCTCCCGTCCTGGCACTCCTTCCATCGCGTGCTTGCCGAGCTCTTTCTCGTCCAGGGAGTAGATCGCGTACTTCGCCGGGATGATCTGGTCGGTGTCGATGTTGGCGCCGAACTTCCACGCTCTGCCGCGGATGACCTTCGGCAGGGTCACCTCTAGCGGATCTCCGCCGGCATCTTGGCGAGCACCTCGCTCGGGTGCGTGATCACGCCCGCCACCGCGCTCGCCGCCGCGACCGCGGGGTTGGAGAGATATACCTGCGCCTTCGGGTGGCCCATCCGGCCAGGGAAGTTGCGGTTGGTCGTGCTGAGACACACCTCGCCCTCGCCGAGCACGCCCATGTGTCCGCCGAGGCACGCCCCACAGGTCGCCGTCGTCCACGCCGCGCCGGCGGCGAGGAACGTGCGAATCAATCCTTCCTTCTCCGCCTGGATCGCGACCTGGTGGGACGAGGGCGTGATGATCAGGCGCACACCCGGCGCAACCTTGTGGTTCTCGAGGACCGCCGCGGCGCGCCGCAAGTCGGTGATGCGCGAGTTGGTGCAAGAGCCGATGAAGATCTGGTCGAGCTTTGTCCCCGCGACCTCGGAAAGCGGCGCGTAGTTGTCGGGGGACATCGGCTTGGCGACGCCCAGCTCGACCTTCTCCGCGTCGAACTCGAAGACCTTCTCGTACTCCGCGTCGGGGTCGGAGGTCACGGGCGTGTACGGCCGCTTCGCGCGACTCTCCAGGTACTCGCGAGTGACCTCGTCGAACTCCATGATCCCGTTCTTGGCGCCGGCCTCGATCGCCATGTTCGTCATGGTCAGGCGCGCCTCCATGTCGATGTGGCGCAGCGCCTCGCCCGTGTGCTCCATCGCCTTCGAGCGCGCGCCGTCGACGCCGATCTGGCCGATCACGTAGAGGATCAGATCCTTGGCCTCGACCCATTCCTTGAGTCGGTTGCGGTAGACGAACTTCAGCGTCTCCGGGACTCGGAACCAGAGCTCGCCGAGCGCCAGCACGCATGCCAGGTCGGTCGACCCGATGCCGGTGGCGAAATTGTTCAGAGCGCCGTACGTGCACGAGTGCGAATCGGCGCCCACAACGAGCTCGCCCGGCAGGACGAGGCCGTTCTCCGGCAGCACCGTGTGGCAGATGCCGCCCTGCCCGACCTCGAAGTACCACTTGATCCCCATCTGCTGGGAGAACTCGCGCGTCAGCCGGCCGAGCGTCGCGCTGGCCGCGTCCTTCGCGGGCTGGAAGTGGTCCTGCGTGACGGCGACACGATCTGGATCCCAGATCTTCTCCGCCCCCATCTGCTCGCGCATGATCTTTCCGGCCGGCGGGATCGTCAGGTCGTGACCCATTGCGAAGTCGACCTTTGCTAGCACCAGGTCGCCGGGCCGGACACTGTCACGCCCCGCCCCGCGGGCCAGGATCTTCTCCGTCATCGTCATGCCCATTGGCTTAGTCCCTCAACCTCTTCGCTACGGCGTCACCGACTTCGCTGGTCGAGAGGCTGCCGCCGAGGTCGCGCGTGCACTCGCCCGCGCGGAGAGCCGATTCGACCGCACCCTCGATCGCGCTCGCCATCTCTTGTTGGCCCAGATGTCTAACCATCATAGAGGCGCTCAAAATCGCCCCGATCGGGTTGACCAGCCCCTTGCCGGCGATGTCCGGCGCGGTGCCGTGCACGGGCTCGAACAGGCCGCGCTTGGTCTCGGGGTTGACGTTGCCGGAGGGCGCGATGCCCATGCCTCCGATCAGCTCCGCGGTCAGGTCGGAGAGGATGTCGCCGAAAAGGTTGCCGGTGACGATCACCTCGAACTGCGTCGGGTCGCGGACGAGCTGCATCGCCGCGGCGTCCACGTATAGATGTCGCGTCTTGATATGCGGGTAGCGCCGAGCGACCTCCTTCCACCTCTCCTGCCACAGCGCGCCGGCGTAGGTCATGGCGTTGGACTTGTCGACCATCACCACCTCGCGCTCGGCCACCTTGAATGCGTAATCGATGATCCGCGTGACGCCGAGGTAGGTGTTGACGTCCTCCTGGATCGCAACCTCCTCCTCTGTGCCCTTCTTGAACCGCCCGCCCATGCCGACGTACAGGCCTTCGGTGTTCTCGCGGAGGATCAGGAGATCGATCTTTCGCCTTTCCTCCTTGCGCAGCGGCGACAGGCGGTCGTCGTAGAGCTTCGCCGGGCGCAGGTTGACGTACAGGTCGAGCTCGAAGCGCAGCCGAAGAAGAACGCCGGCGAGGTAGGCCGCGTCGTTGACGCGTGGGTCGCCGACTGCGCCGAAGAGGATCGAGTCGGCCTTCTCCAGGTCGCTCCAGATCTGGGCCGGGATCGGCTCGCCGGTGCGCATGTACTGGTCGGCGTTGACGTCGTATTCCTGGAAGTCGTAGTCGGCCCCCGCAGCCTTCATGACCTTGACCGCCTCGGGTACGACCTCCTTGCCCGCGCCGTCACAAGGGAGGACCGCGATGTGGCGCCGGGCGCGCGCAGGGCGCACTAATTGCTCAGACAGGTGCGGCTTCCTTCTCGCGCAATTTGTAGCGCTGGATCTTGCCGGTCACAGTCTTGGGCAGCTCGGTCACGAATTCGATCATGTGAGGGTACTGATAGCGCTGCAGCCGAGTCTTGCAGTGCTCCTGCAGCTCGATGACCAGCGTCTCGTCGGTCTCGGTCAAAGGCCTGGCGATCACGAACGCCTTGATCTTGGTGAAGCCGTCCACCTCGACGCCGACGACCGCGCTCTCCGCGACCGAGGGATGCTCGAGCAGGGCGGACTCGATCTCGATCGGCGAGACCCAAAGCCCGCTGACCTTGATCATGTCGTCGCTTCGGCCCTCGTACCAGTAGAAGCCCTCTTCGTCGACGCGATAGCGATCACCGGTGAAGAACCACTCGCCGAGGATGCTGGCCTTGGTCTTCTCGTGCTGCGCCCAGTACAGCGCGAGCGCGCTGTCGCCCTTGACGTACATGTCGCCGGCCTCGCCATGCTTCACCGGCGTGCCGTCCTCGTCGAGGATCTTCAGCTCGTAGCCGGGGACCGGCTTGCCGCTGCTGCCCGGCCTGACCTCGTCCAGGCGGTTCGAGCAGTAGATGTGCAGCATCTCGGTCGAGCCGACGCCGTCGAGGATGGTCAGTCCGAAGGCTTCTTTCCAGCGGCGCCAGACCTCGGCCGGGAGGGCCTCGGCAGCGGCGACGCAGTGCCGGATGCTCGAGAGGTCCCGGGACTTCGCGCCTTCGAAGTTGAGAAGCGCGTTGTAGAGCGTGGGCGCCGAGAAGAAGAGCGTGGGCTTGTGATGCTCGATGGTGTCGAGGACGGTTTGCGGCGTATGCCGCCCCGCGTGCAGGACGGTCGAGGCGCCCACCCAGTAGGGAAACGTGAGGTTATTGCCGAAGCCGTAGGCGTGGAAGAGCCCGGTGGTGGAGAAGGTCGTGTCGGCCTCCGTGATGCCCAGCACCTGGACGGCGTACGTCTCACACGTGTACGGGATGTCGTGCTGGAGGTGGACCACGGCCTTCGGCTTGCCCGTGCTGCCCGAGCTGTAAAGCCAGAAGGCCATGTCGTCCTTGCGGGTCGGCGCGGGTTCGATCTCGTCCCCTGGCTCGATCTGGTCGCCGCGCAGAAGCTCGGCGGCGATCGGCTTGAGCTTCTCCTCGCTCGCTGCGTCCACGATGACGACCCGGGCCAGCGAGTCGTCGACGAAGTGCGTGTAGTCGTCGGTGCGCTGTAGAACGGGGTTCACGGGAACGGGGATGGCGCCGATCCGGATCGCGCCCAGGAACGAGGCGACCCAGCCGGGGGTGTCGAAGCCGCAGATGAGGACACGCTCTTCGCGCCTGACGCCGAGGTCGAGGAGGCGGCGGGCGGCGCCGTTTGCGAGCTTGAAGAGGTCGCCGTACGTGACGTCGGCGTTGGCGGAGTGGATCGCGACCTTGTTCGCGCGGTCGGGGAGGTTCCGCTCCAGAAGATCCGCACCGACGTTGTACTGGTCCGGTAGATCCACTGCCCGAAATCTTTGCACGTAGCAGAACGTTTCTGTGAAGAGGGCGTGGTGACCGGGCTCTGGTTGCTCAGGGCGACGCTGGTTGGAATATGAATTTATGTATTGAGCTCTTGTATTATAGAACGTTTTTTCGTATCATTTGTTCATGTTCGCGATGGCTCTCGCCGACCTCCAGGAGGAGCTGATATCCACCCAGAGGGAGATCGACGCGCTCCAGCTCAAGCAATCTCGCCTGGCCGCGCAATTCGCCGCGGGCGATGAGTGGGACGACGAAGGCTTCGCCAGCGCGATCGACTGGATCCGCTTCAACTGCAAGGTCACCAGCTCTGTGGCGGCGAACTACGTCGCGGTCGGAAAGGCTGTACTCACAGAGACGATCAGAGAGATGGGTGCGGGCCGGCTGGGTTTCGCCCACGTAGTGGCAATGGCGCGGACCGCGCAGGCGGTGGGCCGGCGATTCGATGAGGCGGGGCTGCTGCCGGTCGCACTCGAGAGCTCGCCGGGCAGGTTCCACTACAAGTGCCTTCACTACCGGCACTCGATCGACGCAACGGCCTACAAGGAAGAGCAGGAGCATGTGGCCGAGGGCCGAAGCCTGCACCTGAGCACAGCGGAGGATGGAAGCCTGCTGCTGAGCGGCGTCCTGGACCCGATCAGTGGCGCGGAAGTACGCCAGGCTCTCGAGCCTCTCGCGAGGCCCTCAGGGGCTCACGACGATCGAACTCGCGATCAGCGGATGGCGGACGCCTTCTATGAGAAGGTCACGGGCAACCGCACCGTCAATCTGCAGGTCACCGCGACGGTCGAGACGCTGCGGGGCCTCGTCGGTGCCGCGGCCGGCGAGATGGAGTTCTCGCTGCCCATCTCCGCCGCCTCCGTGCAGCGGATCGCATGCGACTGCAGCGTCGCGCGTGTCTTGCTGAGCCAGGACTCGGTAGCGATCGACCTCGGTCGGTCGAAGCGAGTTGTGTCCGCCGGACTGCGCAGCGCGCTCAAGATTCGCGACGGGCACTGCCAGTGGCCGGGTTGCGAGAGAACCGCTTCGTTTTGCGACGGACATCACGTCGTCCATTGGGTGGACGGCGGGGCAACCAACCTCGAAAACATGGTCCTGCTGTGCAAGCGCCACCATCGGATGGTCCATTAGGGTGGCTGGCAGCTGGTCAGGACTGAAGATCAGATCGTGACCATCGCCCCGACGGTCACGTTCGGGCTGCCGCGAGGACCAGACTAAAGTCATCTTTGATGGAGCCGCCGGACTTCGCAGAACCCGAAGCGAGGAGCTCAGATTCACCGCATCGTCGTCGGGCAGCTACTAGCCAGAGTTGGTTCGAACGGTTGGGGCCTGCACAGCGGCGTTGGGTGATAGAAGCCGCCGTCGCGGTTGTCGCTTGGATATTGGCTGGAGTCGGCCTCCTGCTGGGGAGGAACTACGCCGCAACGACGCTGGGTTTAGGTGGCGCGATGGTCCTGACTGTCGAACTCATTTACAGCATGAACACGAGCGTGAGCCCACTGTTTGGCCGTGCCGGGCGGTCAACGTTTGTGCGTGCGTCCTATCTCGCAGGCGCTGCATTCTCCTGGGGCCTTGCAGGGTTGGTCATTCTGCTCGGAGTCGCGCAGCTGGTCACTGGCAGGGACGGCTACTAGGCGACTCGAGGGCTCTACTGCCTGACGATCGCGGCGGCGCCCTTCCTCAGGACGAACTTCTGGATCTTGCCGGTCGCCGTCTTCGGCAGCTCGGCAACGAAGGTCACGCCGTGCGGTGCCTTGAAGTGGGCCAGCCGTTCGCGGGTGAAAGCGATCAGCTCCGCCTCGGTCGCCGTCGCGCCGGGCTTCAAGACCACGTACGCGAACGGCGCCTCGCCCCACTTCTCATGCGGCAGGCCGACGATCGCGGCCTCCTGGACCGCGGGGTGGCGAAGCAGCACGCCCTCGACCTCGATGGAGGAGATGTTCTCGCCGCCGCTGATGATCACGTCCTTGATCCGGTCGCGGATCTCGACGTAGCCGTCGGGGTGGACCACGGCGGCGTCGCCGGTGTGGAACCAGCCGTCGCCCATCACCTTCTCGGTTGCCTCCGGGTCGTTGTAGTAGCCCTTGAGGATGACGTTGCCCCGATGGACGATCTCGCCGAGGGTCTGGCCGTCGGCCGGAACGTCCGCGCCGTTTTCGTCGACCACGCGCAGCTCGCCCGCTCCGATCATCTCCACGCCCGTCCGCGCCTTGATCACCGCGAGCTCGGACGCGGACAGCGACCTGTGCTCGGGCCGCGGCTCACAGATCGTCAGGAAAGGCGAGGTCTCGGTCAGGCCGTAGACCTGCGTCACCTCCCACCCGAATTCGCCCTCCAGGCGTTCGATCGTCGCCGCGGCGGGCGGCGCCCCAGCGGTGACGACGTGGACTCCCCTGGGAACGTCGCCTCGCACGTCGGCGGGCGCGTTCGCCAGCGATATCAGCACGGTCGGCGCGGCGCAGAGCCAGCCGACCTTCTCACTGCGGATCAGGTCGAACACCCGGGCGGGCTCGACCTTCGGGAGGCAGATGTGCCGCCCACCGACCGCCGTGATGATCCACACGAACGTCCAGCCGTTGGCGTGGAACATCGGCAGGGTCCACAGGTAGACGTCGTCCACGGTGATGTGGAAGTGCACCAGCGTGTCCATCACGTTCATCCACGCGTTGCGGTGGGTGATCATCACGCCCTTCGGCTTGGCGGTCGTGCCGCTCGTGTAGTTGAGGGCGAGCAGGTCGTTCTCGTCGATCTCGGGTCGCTGGAACGCCGGCTTGGCGCGTGACAGCGCGGCCTCGTACTCGTCGCCGAGGACGACGACGTGCTTGACCGTCTCGAGCTGGGAACGAACGCCTTCGATTGCGCCCACGTAATCCGGATGCACGCACAGCACGGAGGCCCCGGAGTGGTTGGCGATGTAGACGAAGTCCTCCGCCGTCAGCCGGAAGTTGATCGGCACCAGCACGGCGCCGATCTGAGGAACCGCATAGAACGACTCGAGCTGCTGGTGCGTGTTGGGCGCGATGTAAGCGACACGATCGCCTTTCCTCACCCCCATCCCCTGGAGCGCCGACGACCACCTGTCGCACCGGTCGAAGAACTGCTCGTAGGTCAGACCGAGATCGCCGTCGACGACTCCCACGCGGTCTCCGTACAGCTTGCGGGTCCGGCGAGCGAACTCGAGTGGCGTCAGCGGAGTCTCCATGAGCCTTCCTCCTCCCTTACGAATTCAGCATCAGCGCGAAGTCGGCGGAACGGATCCCACCGACGAAGGTACTGTGCGCCGCCGGCTCGAGCTCGACCGCGCGCTCGTAGACGAAGGCATATACGTTTTCGAGCGTCCAGTCTCCGTAGCCCTGGATGCGGAGGCCGTAGCGCAAGCCCTCGTCGTCGACGCCGCGCCGGTGTAGGTCGGTGGCGCGCGCGTAGATGGCCTTCAGGATCTCGAGCTGCATCGACAGCTCGGCGATGGTCTTGGCGTCGCCTTCGGCCTCGACCAGCTGCTCGACCTGGGTTTCGAGGTCGGCGATCTCCTTCTGGTAGTCGTCCACCCCTTCTGGAGTGTAGTACCCGTCCCTAGCGGATCAGGTAGTTCGCCGCGACCGAGGCCGCGATCAGGATGGCGATGATGTTGACCACCTTGATCATCGGGTTGATGGCGGGTCCGGCCGTGTCCTTGTTCGGGTCTCCCACGGTGTCCCCGGTGACCGCCGCCTTGTGCGCGTCCGAGCCCTTGCCGCCGTAATTGCCTTCCTCGATGTACTTCTTCGCGTTGTCCCACGCCGCGCCGCCGCTCGTCATCTGAATGGCCAGAAACAGGCCGGTGACGATGGCGCCGAGCAGCATCCCGCCCAGCGCGCGCGGTCCGAGGAGGAAGCCGACCGCGATCGGGGCGACCACCGGGATGATTCCCGGCAGGATCATCTCCCGCTGCGCCGCGGCGGTCACGATGCGGACCGCGGTGCCGTACTCCGGTCGCGCGGTTCCGGCGAGGATGCCCGGGATCTCGCGGAACTGGCGCCGCACCTCCTCGACGACCAGGCCGCCCGCACGGCCGACGGCGAGCATCGCCAGCGAGCCGAACAGGAAAGGAAGGATCCCTCCGAGGAACAGGCCCGCGATGACGAGCGGGTCGGACAGCTCGAACTTCGTCGGGTGACCGGCGCGCGCGAGCTCCTGCGTGTAGGAGGCGAACAGCACGAGCGCGGCCAGCCCGGCCGAGCCGATCGCGTAGCCCTTCGTCACGGCCTTGGTCGTGTTGCCCACCGCGTCGAGGGGGTCGGTGATCGCGCGCACCTCCGGAGGCAGCTTCGCCATCTCGGCGATGCCCCCCGCGTTGTCAGTGATCGGGCCGTAGGCGTCGATCGCGACGATGATTCCGGTCATCGAGAGCATCGCCACCGCGGCGATGGCGATTCCGAATAGGCCTCCAAGGCCATAGCTGATGAGGATGCCTGAGGCGATGACGACGACCGGCAGCGCGGTTGCCATCATGCCGATCGCCTGGCCCGCGATGATGTTCGTCGCGTGGCCCGTGACCGAGGCTTTCGCGATCAGGTGCACCGGCCAGTACGCAGTCTCGGTGAAGAACTCGGTGATGGCGACGATCAGCACGGTGACCACCACGCCCACGAGCGCGCAGAAGAAGAGGTTCATGGGGTCATGGTCGAAGCCGGACAGATAACCGCCGCTCTTCATGTAGTTCGTCACAAGGAAGAAGCCGACGACCGCGATCACGACGGCTACGAGCAGGCCCGCGTACAACGCGCCCATGATCCAGCGCGGGTTGAAGACGCGGACGAAGAACGTTCCGACGATCGAGCCCACCACGCTGACAGCCCCAAGCAGCAGCGGGTAGACGACCCAGCCGATCTGGTTCTTGAACAGCAGCGAGGCGAGGAGCATCGCCGCGATCATCGTCACGGCGTACGTCTCGAACAGGTCGGCGGCCATGCCGGCGTCATCGCCCACGTTGTCGCCGACGTTGTCGGCGATGACCGCGGGGTTGCGGGGGTCGTCTTCAGGAATCCCGGCCTCAACCTTGCCGACCAGGTCGGCGCCGACGTCGGCTGCCTTGGTGTAGATGCCACCGCCGAGGCGGGCGAACACAGAGACGAGGCTCGCGCCGAAAGCCAGCCCGACGAGCACGTCGGGGTCCTTGAAGACGAGATAGGCGGCCGAGACGCCGAGCAGCCCAAGGCCGACGACCATGAACCCGGTGACCGCGCCACCGCGGAACGCAACTTGAAGAGCCTTGTTCAACCCGCCTCGCGCCGCTTCCGCCGTGCGGAGGTTGGCGCGCACGGCGATGTTCATGCCGACGTAGCCGGCGGCCGCCGAAAGCACGGCACCGACGATGTACAGGCCGGCCGTCTTCCAGCCGATGAAGAGGCCGATGACGATGGCGATGACCACGCCGATGATCGCGATGACCGTGTACTGGCGGTTGAGGTAGGCCGCGGCGCCTTCCTGGATCGCACCGGCGATCTCCCGCATGCGGTCGTTGCCCGCCGGCTGCCGGAGCACCATGAAGATCAAAAAGACCGCGAAAGCGACCGCGGCCAGTCCTCCGGCCACGCCAAACCAGGCTGTACTCGGGTCCATTTCCTCCCTCTTACCGCGAGACCGTCTACTGAAGTTGCGGACGCATACGTTAAAGGAAGTTGCGGATCACCACGAGAGGTCGAATCCGTGGAGAGTTCCCGTGCCGCTCGACCAGTCGGCGTCGACGCGTGAGACGGTGGCCATTCGGGGTCCTTGCTCGACCGCCCGCTTGAGCTCCTCGAGCTTGTCCCGGCTTCCTTCCGCCACCAGCTCGACGGTGCCGTCGTCGTTGTTGCGCACCCATCCGCTCAGCGCGAGCTGGGCAGCGGAGCGCTGAACGAAGTATCGGAACCCCACGCCCTGGACGTCGCCATGAACGACCGCATGCAGACGTTCCACTCTCTATATGCTCGTCCGGTGCCAACCTCCAGCATCGTCGCGATCGGCGACGAGCTGGTCGGCGGATTCACCCTCGACACCAACTCGCACTGGATGGCGGAGCGGCTCCGGCTGCTGGGCTACCCGCTCAAGCGGGTGACGCAGATCCGGGACAAGCCGCACGAGATCGTCGACCAGGTGCACCTCGAGCTCGAAGACCCCGACGTGACCGATGTCTTCATGACCGGAGGCCTGGGCCCGACTCCCGACGACCGCACCTTTGCAGCTCTTGCTGAGGCGCTCGGCAAGGAGCTCGTGGTGTGGGAGGAGACTCGAGCTCGCATCGAGCGCCGGGTGCAGCGCATGCACGCGATGGGATTGCTCGAGTCGCCTGTGCCCACCGAAGGAAACGCTCGCATGGCGCGAATCCCTGACGGCCCGGCGCACGTGTTTCGAAACCGACGCGGCATGGCCCCTGGAGCGATCTACGAGGCAAAAGGCAAACGGCTCTTCGTGCTGCCCGGCGTGCCGATGGAGATGAAGGGCATATTCACCGAGGAGATCGAGCCGGAGTTCCTGAACGGCGGCAGCGCGGCGACCGTGCGTGAGCTGCGCTTCATGTTCGCAGTCGAGGCGCGCTTCTACCCGCTCATGCGCGAGCTCGAGACGACCTACCCGGACGTGTCGGTCGGTTCGTATCCGAATTTCGAAACCAAAGAGTTGGTCATTCGTGTGCTTGGCGCGGACCCGAAGCGAGTCGAGTCGGCGCTGGACGAGATCAGGAGGAATGCCCCCGTATGAAGCACCAGGTCATCTGCGTCCCCGGAAGTGTCGCGCCCGCCGCCCAGCGCTACCGGCCGCTCGTCGAAGCCGTAGGCGACGGCGCGGACCTGCACCTGAAAGACCTCGAGGTCTATCGCGAGCCACAGCCGCCGGCGGATTACTCGATGGACGAGGAGGTCGCGGCAATCGACCGCTTCGCCGATTCACTCGGATTGGATCGATTTCACCTCGTCGCCTACTCGGGCGGTGGGTTCATCTCGCTCGCATACTCGGGCACGCGCCCGAAGCGCGTGATGAGCCTCGGCGTGTTCGAGCCGGCACGCATCCCGGGTCCCCTGACACCAGAGGAGAACGAGTTCTTCACGGGTCTGGAGGACAGGCTCAAGGGCCTGGAGGGCGATCAGTTCATGACGACATTCGTCCGCGAGCAGGTGAAGCGTGGCGCGCAGCTGCCGCCTCCACAAGCGGGCCCGGTCTCCGCGGAGATGCAGAAGCGCCCCGGGGGCATCGCCGCGATGATCCGCGCTTTTGACGTCTACACCTTCGACCGTGAGCTGCTGCGAGCGGCGCCTTTCCCGGTCTTCTACGGCTATGGGGATCTATCTCACGGCGAGCAAGCGCTCAAGGGAGGCATCCTGGCGCAGCTGTTCGCCGACATCCACGTGGAGAGGTTCGCGGGCGTCCACCATTTCGTACCGCCGGAGCAGATCTACACGCCAAGGCATGTTGCTGCGCTGGAGAACCTCTGGGCGAGGGCCGAGGAGTCAGCCGGACAGCTTTCGCCGAAGTAGCGCCCGCTCGGCCGGGTTCGCGCACAGCTCGAGCGCCCGCTGCCAGGCCTCCCGCGCCAGCGCGGTTTCGCCGATGTCGTCGAGCAGCTCCGCTCGCGTCGCCCAGAAGAGGTGGTAGCCCGACAGCGCGATCGCCAGGTCGTTGACCTCGCCCAAAGCGACCTGCGGCCCGTTCAAGTGCGCGACCGCCACGGCGCGGTTGAGCCTGATCACCGGCGTGTCGTTCAGGTCGAGAAGCAGGTCGTACAGGCCGACGATCTGCCGCCAGTCCGTCGCCTCCCACGACGCTGCCTCGGAGTGCACCGCGGCGATCGCGGCCTGGAGCTGGTAGGGGCCTGGCGAGCTCATCGCCGCGGCGCGGTTGAGGGTTCGGAGGGCGTCGGCGATCGCTTCGTGGTCCCACAGCGAGCGGTCCTGGTCGGCCAGGAGCACCATCTCGCCGGCCCCGTCGAACCTGGCCGCCGCGCGGGCAAGGTGCAGCCTCATCAACGCCAGCAGGCCCAGCGCCTCCGGCTGATCGGGCATGAGCCGCACCATCAAGGCGCCGAGCCACACCGCGTCCTCTGCCAGGTCGCGGCGGGATGCGGCGGCCGATCCGCGGCTCAAGTAGCCCTCGTTGAACATCAGGTACAGGACCGCGAGCACGGCGTCCAGGCGCGCCGGTAGCTCGGCCGCGGCAGGCACGCGGTACGGGATGTTGGCGGCGACGATCTTTCGTTTCGCCCGCACGATTCGCTGCGCCATCGTGGGTTCGGAGACGAGGAACGCGGCGGCGATCTCCTCCGTCGTGAAGCCAGCGACCGCGCGCAACGTCAGCGCCACCTGCGCCTCCGGCGCGAGCGCAGGGTGACAGCACGTGAAGATCAGCCGGAGCCTGTCGTCCGCCTCGCGTGTCTCACCAGGCAACGTGGAGCGCTCCAGCAAGGCGACCTTCTCGGCGTACCGACGGTCGCGGCGAAGCGCGTCGATCGCCCGGCGGCGGGCCGTTGTCATCAACCAGGCGCCTGGGTTGTCGGGGATGCCCTGCGCCGGCCACTTTTCGAGGGCCGCGACCAGGCTGTCCTGGACAACCTCCTCGGCGATGTCGAAGTTGCCCAGGACGCGGACCATGGCCGCGGCCAGCCGGCCGGCTTCCTCGCGAAAGACGGCGGCGACCGCTTCGTCGGTGGGTGAACGTGTTTCGGACGTGCTCCTTATCGTTCCACCGCGGGCCAGACCTCGACAGGCCCTCCCGGCCAGGACTTCGCCATCTCCTGTGCCTCTTCCAGGTCCTTGACGTCGACGATGGCGAAGCCTCCGATGACCTCTTTCGACTCGATGAACGGGCCGTCGGTGACGATGCGCTTGCCGTTTGAGTCCTGCGCGGTGGTAACGGTCTTGTAGCCCTGGAGCTGGAGGCCGCCGGTGATCTTGCCCGCCTGCGTGTACTTCTCGAACCATGTCTCAGCGCCGCCCATGGCCGCGTGAAGCTGTTCCGGCGTCATCGTGTCCCACTGATCCTGGCTTTCCCGTGTTCCGACGAAGAGGAGCATGTACTTCATCGCGCCGTCTCCTGCGAGTGGTCGACGACAGGCCGGATCTCGACCGTGCCGGGCCACTCTTTCGCCATCTCCAGCGCCTCGTCGAGGTCCGCGACCTCGATCTCCGCGTAGCCGCCGATGACTTCCTTGGACTCGATGAACGGGCCGTCGGTCACCGTGACCTTGCCGTTCTTGCGCGAGACCGTGGTCGCGGTGCTCGGGCCCTGCAGCTCGTGGCCACCGACGACCTTGCCCGCCTTGTAGTACTTCTCGAACCACCGCCCCGACTGCTCGTAGTCCGCCATCATCGACTCGCGCGCCGGGCTTTCCAGCTGGTCGACGCCTTCCATCGTGCCGCCGAACAACAGAACGTATTTCATGGTCTACCTCCTGCCACTACGACGAACGGTGTCAAGAGAAATCGACTAGGAGCCGGTGAATTCGGGCTCTTGCTTGCTCAGGAACGACATGATCCCGATCACGGCGTCGTTGGTCAGCGCGGCGCGCGCGAAGTTCTCAGCCTCGATGTTGAGCGCGTCCTCCAGGCGGAGGTCCCAGCCTCGCCGCACGGAGTCCTTGATCATGGCGATCGCGGTTGTCGCCGCCTTCGCCAGGCTGCCCGCGAGCTCGTCGACGACCGCGTTGAACTCCTCAGGCGGGACGGCGCGGTCGACCCAGCCGACCGCTTCAGCCTCTTTCGCCGACAGGCGCGTCGATTCGATCAGGTAGCGGAGTGCCCGCCCTTTGCCGATCAGGCGCGGCAGGCGCTGCGTCCCCCCGGCGCCGGGGATGATGCCCAGCGCCGACTCGGTCTGGCCGATCTTCGAGCGGCCGTCGTCGACCATGATCCGGAAGTCACAGCAAAGGGTGAGCTCGCTCCCGCCGCCCAGAGCGTGACCGTTGATCGCGGCGATGACCGGTCGCGGACATCGCTCGATGGCCATGTAGTGGTGGTTCATCCGGCGCATGAACAGCGCGATCTGGTCGGTCGCGTCCGTGGCCTCGCGGTCGATGCCCGCGAGCGCGGTCAGATCCGCTCCGACGCTGAAGTACTTCTCGTACTCGGAGGCAAGCACCACCACCCGCACCGTCGGGTCGACTCCGAGCTCTTCGAACGCCTCGGCGAGCTCTTTCATCAGGTCCTCGGCGATCGAGTTGTTGCCCTTTCGGTGCATGACGACGCGCGCGACCGGGCCCTCGCGCCGGATGTCGACGAGCTCACCCATCGCCGCGCCTACGCCGTGAAGAGCGGGATGCCGCCGGCGACCTCGATCACGGCGCCGGTGATGTAGCCCGCCTCTTCGGTGCACAGAAAGCCGATCGTGCCGGCGATGTCGGAAGGCTGACCG
Source organism: Candidatus Dormiibacterota bacterium (assembly GCA_024280995.1). Classification (GTDB taxonomy): domain Bacteria; phylum Chloroflexota; class Dormibacteria; order Dormibacterales; family Dormibacteraceae; genus 40CM-4-65-16. Next base: position 100,370 of record JAMXLM010000023.1, on the reverse strand, counting down.
AATCGCTTGAACACGGTGCGTGCCCTGAAGCGGTCGTACATCGGGTTGTTCGCCGCCGCGGCCTTGCCCGCCTCGGACTCGATGATCCCCGGAGCGATCGCGTTCGACGTGATGTTGTGACGGCCGCCCTCGAGCGCAGCGGTCCTCGCCAGGCCGATCAGGCCTGCCTTCGTCGACGAGTAGCTCGCTTGCCCGAAGCCGCCGAGCGTGCCGGCGACCGACGACATGAAGATGAGCCTCCCCCACTTGTTCTCGACGAGGTACGGCCACACCTCCTTGGTGCAGTTGAACGCGCCGGTGAGGTTGACCTTCACGTCGCGGTCCCAGAGCTCGTACGACTGATTTGGAAGTTGGGCGGCGTGGTCGAGGGTGGCGGCGTTGTTGATCAGGATGTCGATCTTGCCGAACTCGTCCTTGACCTTCTTGAACACGTCGCGGATCTGCTCGCGGTTGGTCACGTCCATCTTGATGGCGAGCGACTTGCGCCCCATCTTGCGGATCTCTTCGGCGGTCGCGTTGGAGTGCACCCAACCTTGAGACACGGCGACCTGCGCCAGCATGCTGCCCTGCGATTCGGCCGTCTGCTGCAGCTCGGGGTCGTCCTCGACCAGCACGTCGGTGATGACGACGTCGGCGCCCATGCTCGCGAGCGTCAGCGCATCCTGACGGCCCAGGCCGCGCGACGCGCCCGTGACGACCGCGACTCTTCCTTTCAGATCAAACATTCATCACCTCAACTTGATGCTGGCTCGCTGCCCGGCGATGGCCCGCGAGATGACTAGCCTCTGGATCTCCGCCGTCCCCTCCCAGATCTGGTAGATCTTCGCGTCGCGGAACCACTTCTCGACCGGGTACTCCTTGATGTACCCGTAGCCGCCGAGGACCTGGATCGCGTCCGTGGTCACGTCCATGGCCACGTCGGCTGCGAAGCATTTGGCCATCGATCCCTCCGCCCGCTCGAACGCCATGTCCTGCGTCGCCATCCAGCCCGCGCGCCAGATGAGCAGGCGCGCCGCGTCGATCTTCATGGCCATGTCGGCGAGCTTGAAACCGACCGCCTCGTGCTGCCAGAGCGGCTTGCCGAACTGCTTGCGGTCCTGGGCGTACTCGAGCGCGAACTCGTAAGCCGCGCGAGCGATGCCGAGGGCGCCCGCCGCCACACCTGGACGAGTCGCCTCGAGGGTCGCCAGCGCACCCAGCGCGCCGGGGCCGGCGTTCTCCGCGTCCGGCTCGCCGCCGAGCCGGTGGTCGAGCGGCACGTGGCAGTCCTCCAGGATCACCTGCGCGGTGTGGCTGGCGCGCACGCCGAGCTTCTGTTCCTTGCGACCCATGCGAAGGCCGGGCGTGTCCTTCTCGACGAGGAAGGAGGCGATCCCCGCGGGGCCTTTCGACGGGTCGGTGTTCGCGTAGATCACGTGGTAGTCGGCGATGCCGCCGTTGGTGCAGAACTGCTTGGTCCCGTTGAGCACGTAGCCGTCGGAGACGCGGGTCGCGCGAGTCTTCATCGCGAGCGCGTCGGAGCCGGAGTCCGGCTCGGTCAGCCCGAGCCCGCCGAGCACCAGCTTGTCCGGGTTGGTGAACTCGGGAAGCCACCGCTTCTTCTGCTCCTCGGTGCCGCTCGCGCGGATCCCAGCCATCGCCAGCGCCATCGACTGAATGCAGACCGCGATCCCGGCACAGCCCCAGCTGAGCTCCTCGTTGAGGATCAGCTCGGTCAGGAAGTCGAGGCCCTGCCCGCCGTACTCCTCGGGCACGAAGGCCGCCGGGCTGAGGCCGAGCCTGTGCGCCTTCTTGACGACTTCGTACGGGAACTCCTCCGTCTCGTCGAAGTGGGCGGCGACAGGGCGGATCTCCCTTTCCGCGAACTCGTGGGCAAGCTGCCGAACGGCCTTCTGCTCGTCGCTGAGGGCGAAGTTGAGCGTCAAGGTTCGACGACCGCCAAACCCTTGGTCAGCACGGGCTCGCCCCGCTGATTGACCGCCCTCAGCTCACCGCCATCGACCGTGAAGGTGATGGTGTCGCCCGGCACCACGATGCCGCCGAAGCGCACCGAGATCTGGCGCAGCTTTCTCGACTCGCCGACCGTCGACGCCATCAGGCCCATCAGCAGCATCCCGTGGGCGATGATGCCGGGCAGGCCGACCGAGCGCGCGAACTCCTCGTCCAGGTGGATCGGGTTGCGGTCGCCGGACGCCTCGGCGTAAGCCGCGATCTGCTCGGGGGTGATGATGACGCTCCGCTCCTTCATGAGCGGATCACGAAGAGCGCGCTGGAGGTGCAGATCGGCGCCCCGCCCGCATCGGTCGTGTCCGACTCGAACCTGATGAAGCGCATGCCCCGGCGTTCCGTATCCGACGCAACCCGACCTCGCGAGGTCACGGTCTCGCCCACGCGAGGAGGGCGCTGCCATTCGAAAGACTGCTCGGCGTGAAGCAGGTGCGCGAAGTCGACCGCCGCATCCTCGTCCATGAAGAGCTGTGGCGCGGTCGCACCGAGCGAGTAGACGGCGGCGAACGTCGGCGGCACGCCATCCTCTGGATCGGCGCCGATCGCGCGCGCGAAGTCCGCGACGCGGTCGGGCTCGATCTCGAACTGAACAGCCGGGTAGGTCCGGCCGGCCACGGCTGCCATACAGCGAAAGACTAGGGTCTGGTCGGTCTCAGACGCGCGAGCACGCGCCGCAGCAGCATCGGCCTCAGGGCCGACCATGCTTCCATGATCGATGCGCGCGACGTGGCCGCGACCTCGGGCGGCGCGTAGGCGGCGACGGCGAAGGCGCTCGTCAGGTTGCCGACCGGATCGGCGGCCTCAGGGAACGTCCGCTGCAGCCTCCGGCCAAGCTCGAGTGGAGTCTCTCCCGGCCGGCGTTTAGCGCCGGCGAGGCTGGCGAGCGCAAGCGTCCGTTTCCAGACAGACGCCACCGTGCGCGGCCGCAGGTAGCGGGAGGCGAGCACCAGCAGCAGGAGCAGGATCGCGACGAAGATCGCGCCGATCCGGGTTAGCCATGTCTGATCGAGGGCGCCGATCCGAATTCCGCCGCCACCGACCGCCGAGCCGGGATCGTCGAGGTGCCCACGGCCTAGGCTGTCCGGAGGAGTCGCGATGCCGCCGCCGCCGCCGCCGGTGAGTCCTGAGCCGTCGCAGCCCGCGTCGCGGAGGCAGACGCCGGTGCCGGAGACGCCGCGCTGGATCGTCGTGTAGGTGCCCTGGGTGTCCGCCGTCGGCTCGAACGGGATCCAACCGTACTGCGGGAAGTAGACCTCGACCCAGGTGTGGGCGTCGTCGCTGCGGACGACGAAAGCCTGGACCGTGCTGTCGTAGGCGCCGGGGCCGAACCCGTTGACCAGCCGGGTCGGGATGCCCAGCGAGCGGAGCATGTCCCCCATCGCTGTGGCGAAGAACTCGCAGTAGCCGACGTGCGATTCGAAGAGGAAGTAGTCGATCGGATCCCGACCCGCCGGCGTCTTGGCGTCGAGCGAGTAGGTGAAGTTCCTCGAGTCCCTCAGATACTGCTCAATTGCCGTCGCCGCGTCGTACGGCGTCTTCGCTCCCGCCGACTGGACGATGGAAAGCGCGAGCGCGTGGATCTTCTCGAGGACCTGAGGCGGGCGGTAGCCGGTGTTCGGCAGGCTCATGTACTGGTTCACCCAGTCGGGGTACTGCGAGCCGGCGCCCTGAAGCTGCGCAACGGTCGCCGTCGGATACTCGACTGTGCCGTTGTACAGGCCGGACGATGACGACGGTTGGACGCTCGTCAGACGGTCCATCGAGTAGAACTGCGTCGGGTCGCCGGCGTTCAACGGGACCTGCATTCCCATCGTGACCCTGTCTACCTTCACCAGCGTGCCCGGATAGAAGAGCGTCGACTGACTCCCGGACGGCGGATGCAGCATGCGCACCTGGATCCCGGCCACCGCCAGATCCTGGTAATCCTCGGCGAATTGATAAGTCCCGTCCTTGCCGACGATCTGAGCGACGCCGCCCTGCGGATTCGGCCACCGCCACTCGCCGTTCACGGTCTCGGTCTCATTGACACCGCGGAAGTAGCGCGGACCTGAGTAGTCACCGACGATCGTGTACTCGAAGACCGGGTCGCGCGTGCGCTGCAGCGACCCGCTCAGCTTCACGTCGGTGGTGAATCCGGTGACGCCGGTGGAAGGCGCGGTGCCGGCGAAGATGCCCGGGTGGCTCAGCCTTGACTGCAGCTGCGCCCAGTTGGAGAAGACCCCCGTCTCGACGTCGAGCGTCCGGTCGGCGGTCGACAGCGGCGGCAGGAGGATGCCCAGGACGACTAGGCCGGCCATCGCGACGAGGCCGCTCTCCCAGAAGTCCCACCTCGCATCGCCGGTGAGCTTGACGCTGGCTCGAGTCGCGCTGGCGACCGAGCTCGTGTAATTCGTCCACAGCAGCAGCGCGAGGGTGAGCACGATCATCGCGAGCACGTAGCCGTTCTGGTCCAGCGGAACGTTGAGCACGTTGGTCGCGAACGCAGCCGCACCCGGAATCAGACCGAGCATCGGCTTGCGCCACCGAAGCACGCACCAGCTGAGCCAAGCGCCGGTGACCCACATCAGCAGGCAGATGAGGAAGAGGAAGAAGGCCGGGTCCTGAGCGGCGGTGCCGTCCGAGATGCGCTCCAACCACGTGCTGACGAGCTGCGGGCCGACCACGTCGGTCGGATGGTGGAGGTGAAGCTGTGGCCACGCGCCCACGGCGGCCGCCACCGGCGCCAGGATGAAGCCGGCGCCAAGCGCGATCGGGTCGGTGACCGGGCTGAGCGCAAGTGCGCCCATGAAGATCGCGCCGAGCAGGGCGATCGGGGTCACTACCGCGACGCCGTCTACCCAATGCACGGTCGCGGTGGATCGCGCGATCGCGAGGGTCAGCAGAATCACGAGCACCGCCGACCAGAAACGACCGGCGCCCACGGAGTCGCGGACGCGCCTCCAGATCTTGCCGCCAATCCCTACGTCGTCAGGAAACTCCTCTCCGGGGATCCCAAGCCGGCCTTCAGGCGATACGAATCGCATCTCGCGTCCTCACGAGCCGGGCGAAGTCGTCGCCGGCGCGAACCACGTAGAGATCGACGTCCTGGCCAAGATCGAAGCTCGGGTTCTGGTCCGGACCGCCGAAGCTGGCGGCGTCGAGGTAGAAGACGATCAGGCTCGCGCGCCGGCCGCGAACCGCCTGCAGGAGCCGGACCCATGTGGGGTCCGCGCTCGGGGTGATCACGGCGATGGCGCGCCGCGGCAGGCGGCGGATGCGCTCCCAGGCGAGCGTCTGGGTCAAAGGCGTGCGGCCGTCGGCCTGACAGACGGCGAGGTAGTCGAGGATCAGGCGGTCCTGGCGGACCGCGCGGTGAGGTTCGAGGATGGTGCCCTTCGAATCGTTGGCGACGAGGCCGACCTGACGGCCGCGGCTGTGAACCTGCGACGCCATCGACGCGGCGAGGCTGACCGCGTACTCGACCGTCGACTCCTCGCCCTCGCCAAAATGCACCGAGCGGTCGAGGTCGAGCAGGATCCACAGGTCGGTGGTCATCGGCTGCTCGAACGTCTTCGACATCAGGCGTCGGTGCTTGACCGAGAGCGGCCAGTGGATGCGGCCGAAGCTGTCGCCGGTGTTGTAGTCGCGCACGCCGCCCGTCTCCGGTGGGTAATCGGACCAGGCCCCGTACACCTGGGTGGTCCCGACCTGCTGCGAGCTGGGCGTCACCAGGTCCGGGATCGGACGCACTCGTGGATAGACCAGTATCGAGGTCCGCTGCGTGATCTTCAGCTCGCGGTCGAAGAGCCCGAACGGTTCGCGCACCTTGAGCGACGTCGGACCCAGGGCCATCCATCCGCGGCGGCGGTAGACGCCACGGGCCTTCCAGCGGACGAGCTCATGGCCGAGCGAGATGACACGGCCGGGTTGGTAGTCGGGGATCTGGCCCAGGTCGCGAACCTCGACCCACGGCGCCGGCACCCAGCCGTTGCGCTCGACCTCGAAGACCTCTTCGTAGACCTCGCCGACGGTCGGCGTTCCCGGATCCACACGGCGGTTCAAGCTCACCCCGCGAATCGCAAGCCGCGGCCAGATCCAGGCGACCGCCACAAGCAGCAGCAGCGCGTACGCGAAGTTGTAGGCCTGCCGGATGCCGGTCAGGTACGTGAAGAAGAGCAGAAGCCCGAGTGCACCGACGAGGGCGAGCTTGCTCATTGCTCGACCGGCTTACAGCTACCCGTCGTAAGCCAGCTGCGGGACATGCTCGCGCTCGACCATTGCGGCGATGAGCTTGCCCGCGCTCTGGCCCTGCATCTCCGCGTTGGGCCGCAGGATGATCCGGTGCGCCAGCACAGGCTCCGCGAGCTTCTTGACATCGTCCGGAAGCACGTAGCCGCGGCCTTCGATCGCGGCAAGGGCCTGGCTTGCGTGGTAGAGGTGAAGCGTTCCGCGCGTGCTCGCGCCGAGCGCGACCTCGGAGTTGCCGCGGGTTCGGCCCACCAGGCGCGCGATGTACTCGCGCAGCTCCGGCTTGACGAACACCTCGCGAACGGCGGCCTGGGCGGCGGTCAGCTCGTTGGGTGAGACGACCGGCTGCAGCTCCTCCATCGGGGACTCGACCTTGTGCTGCGTGAGCAGGTTGGCCTCTTCCTTCTCGGTCAGGTAGCCCAGCTTCACCTTCATGAGGAAGCGGTCGAGCTGCGCCTCGGGCAGCGGGAAGGTTCCGGAGTACTCGACGGGGTTCTGCGTCGCCATGACCATGAAGGGCTTCGGCAGGACGTGGGTCACGCCGTCGATGGTGACCTGGCGCTCCTCCATCGCCTCCAGCAGGGCGGCCTGCGTCTTGGGCGAGGCGCGGTTGATCTCGTCGGCCAGCATGATCTGGGCGAAGACGGGACCTGGCAGGAACTCGAACTCGTTGAGCTTCTGGTTGAAGGCGCGCACACCGGTCACGTCACTCGGCAGCAGGTCCGGTGTGAACTGGATCCGGCGGAAGGTGCAGTCGAGCGAGCGGGCGAGTGACTTGGCCAGCATCGTCTTGCCGACGCCCGGGACGTCTTCGATGAGGAGGTGTCCCTCACAGAGGAGGGTGACGAGACAGAGCTTGATCTCCTCGTCCTTGTTGACGATGGCCCGGCTGACGTTCGTCATGAACGAATCAGCGACTCGGCGGACTGTCTCGGCGGGCCCCATTCCTTCCGCGATTATAGGTTCGACATAGGTGTCGCCCATGTCACCTGAATACGCATGAGGGTGACGATCGGTTCCCGCCGAGCCTAAGAGACTTCTTCCTCTTCGACCAGCCGGAGGTGGCTGCTCACATCCAACCCGAGGTGTCGGGCGAAGAAACCCGCGACCCGCTCCACGTAGAGCGAGCGGTCCGCGAAGTAGGCACCCGTGTGCGGCGCACCCTGCACGATCCAGATCTCGCGCGGTCCCCGGTACGCGTCGTACAGGCGGCGGCTGTGATTGACGTTGGTGATCGCATCCGCCCCGCCGTGAATGAAGAACAGGGGCCTGGGTTCGAGCGATGAGAGGACGTCGATCGGCCGGCAGTCGGAGAGCCGGCAGCGGGTCCGCAGCCAGAGCATCATCCCCGCCATCCAGACGAAGGGCGTGCCGGGCATCTTGCTCGCCCTGCGGACGTTCTCGACCAGCAGCCGGCGCAGGTCGCTGAACGGGCTGTCCAGCACCAACGCCTGCACGCCCGGCTCGCCGGCCGCGCCGAGCAGCGAGACGACGGCGCCCATCGAGTATCCGAGCAGGCCGATCCGCGCATTGGGGATGCGCTTGCGCGCGAACGCGATTGCGGCCTGAAGCTCGAGGACCTCTTTGATCCCGAACGTCACCGGCGCCCGGTCGCTGCCCGGCATCCCGCGATACGAGTAGAGGACGACGTTGAAGCCCTTGCGCCAGAGCGCGATCGCGATGCCGAGAGCTCCCTGGCGCTGGCCCTTGTGGCCGCCGGAGATGATCACGGTCTGCGGCGATCCCGGTTGCCTGAAGTGCCAGGCGCCGAAGTTGATGCCGTCCGCGGTGACGAGCTCCACGTCCTCGTAGTCGGCCTGAAACTCGAACGGGGTGAACGAGAAGTCGTCGAGCCACATCGGCCGCGGTGAGACGAAGGCGCGCCGGTACACGACGTACGAAAGCGCGAGCCAGAAGAGCGCCAGGCCGGCCAGGACGACGGCGGCGAAAGTCAAAGGTGCCACTCGATTCGAAGCTTAGTTAGAACGTCTGGTCTCGGCGCCTTTTGCAGCCTTCGCGGTTTTGCCGTCCAGGCTTTCCTCGTAGCGGCCGAGCACGAACAGCAGCAGGCTCAGCCGGTTGAGCCAGCGGCCGATCTCGGGGTTGCCCGGGTCGCCCGATCTCGTGAGGGTGATGTACCGCCGCTCGGCCCTTCGCACGATCGCCCTCGCCAGGTCGAGCGCCGCCGACGCCGGCGTCGCGCCCGGCAGGATGAATCCCTCGGGCATCGTCGTCTCCGCCTCGAGCTCGCGCATCAGGACCTCGAGGCGAGTCACCTCGACCGCGCTCGTCGTCGCATATGACCTTCGCGCCTCTGGGTTGGTCCCCAGCTCGGCGCCGACGGCGTACAGCCCGCGCTGGAGCTCCTCACAGATAGAGGTGACGCGCGCGTGCGTGGCCAGGGACCGGGCGAGCCCGATGGCGCTCGACGCTTCGTCGACGGTGCCGAACGCTTCGACGCGGGGATCGTCCTTGGACGCGCGCCCGCCGCCGAGCAGCCCTGTCGTCCCGTCGTCGCCGCTGCCGGCGAGCTCGTTCATCTGCTTCCGGCGTTTCGCCGGCCTGGACTCGCTAGACGAAGACTTGCGTGAGCTCGTAGAGCTCCTTGGGCACGCGCCGTGTCTGGGCGACGACTTCCGCGATGGGCACGACCTCGACGTCGCCGTTCCGCCGGATTGGGATCACGCCGCTCTGCCCGTTGACGATCAGCTCCACCGCGGCGACTCCCAGGCGCGTGGCCCAGATCCGGTCGACCGGCGACGGCGAGCCGCCGCGCTGCAGGTGACCGAGAACCGTGACGCGCGTCTCGAAGCCCGTCTCGTGCTCGATGGCGCTGGCGAGGATGTCCCCGATGCCGCGCTTGGCAAGCCGCACATGTCCGAACGCGTCCTTCTCCGACTCGCCCCCCTGCTCCCTCTCGAGCTCGGGGATGTGCGCTCCCTCGGCGACGATGATGATGCTGAAGAGCTTGCCCTCGCCACGGCGGCGGTAGAGGTGCGCGACGACGTCGGAGAGCGGGACCTCGAACTCGGGGATGATGATCATGTCCGCGCCGCCGGCGATGCCCCCCATCAGCGCGACCCAGCCGGCGTCACGTCCCATCGCCTCGACGACCATGACGCGGTGATGCGCCGACGCCGTTGTGTGCAGGCGGTCGAGCGCCTCCGTCACCACCCCGACCGCGGTGTCGAAGCCGATGCAGAACTCTGTCGCGGAGAGATCGTTGTCGATCGTCTTCGGCACACCGACCGTGCGGAAGCCCGCTTCGTGCAGCTTGGCCGCGACGCTAAGAGTGTCGTCGCCGCCGATGGGCACCAGCCCGTCGACGCCGTGGTGCCTCAGGGTGCGGATCACGCGCGGAATGCCGTTCTGCTCCTTGGACGGATTGGTTCGGGAAGTGCCGAGGATCGTTCCGCCCAGCGGCAGGATTCCCCGAACGTCGGCCGGGGTTAGCTCGTCGATGAGCCCTTCCTCGAGGCAGCCCGCCCAGCCGTTCTTCACGCCGCTGACCTGGTGGCCCAGCTGAAACGCGCGCCGGGCGACGGCGCGGATCGCGGCGTTCAGCCCGGGCGCGTCGCCACCGCCGGTGAGGATCCCGATTCGCACGCGAACAGATTAGGAGGTTCGGCCAGGCTCGGACGGCGGGAGCACGCAGATCCACGGCAGTCGGCGGCCGGACCCAAGGAAGGGGTGGCGCGATGAGGACCGCAATACCTGCTGGGGTCCCCGCGTCGTGGTCGCGGGGGCAGCGAATCAGCGCCCGGCCCCCTGACGCAGGCTTCAGCGCGCTAGCGCCCGGTCGCCGAGGCCGCGCAGATGCGAGGGCCTACCCGGCGGCCGAGCCTATGCGCTCCAGTAGCTCAGCCATAGAGAGCTCGGCCAGGGAGTTGAGGACCAGGTCGGCATGGCTGAGGTCGAGCTGAGCCGTGATCGTGTTGGGGATCGCCACGCATCGCATTCCCGCTCGCTTGGCGGCCGCGATGCCGTTCGGCGAGTCCTCGATCGCGATCGCCTCGGCGGCGCGGAGCCCCAGGCAGTCGAGCACAGCGAGGTAGAGGTCCGGCTCCGGCTTGGCGTGCGCCACGTCGTCGCGGCATTTGATGCACTCGAAGCGGTCGACGATGCCGAGCCGCGCCAGGTGTCCCTGAACCCATTCCTGTGTCGAGCTCGACGCGCAGCCGAGCCTCATCCCAAGGTCGCGGGCGGCCTCGATCTTCTCGACGACCCCAGGCAGTGCGGTCCGCCCCAGGATCATCTCCGTCCGCCTTCCTTTCCGGCGTTCGAGCACCTCTTCCGACAGCGGCCGTCCGAGCCGCTCCTCCAGGTGGCTCTGCGGGTTGAAGCCCGCCGTCGTCGAGCCGACGATCTGGACCCAGCGGTCGAAGGGCAGCTCCTCTCCATGCGCCAGGTAGACCTCGAGCCAGGACCGGTACACCGGCTCCTCCGTGTCGAGGATCAGGCCGTCGAAGTCGAAGACGATGGCTCGAATCAAGTTCCCAAAGACTAAGTGGCCCGTGCCGGCCAATTCCGCCGCATCTCGCTGGCTGAATTGCCGTCACAGTCCACTAGGATCGCGGCGCATGTCGAAAGTGAATTCGAAGGCGCAAGCACCATCCGGGTCGATCGGCTGGGCGGGCGCCATCCTTTCCGGCCTCGCGCTGGTGACGATCGCCCTGATGCTCGTCGTCCTTTTCGGCTTCCTCGACGCATCGCACTACGCGTCGTTCGCCGACTTTTTCACCCCGGACCCCACCGCCGCGGGCGGGGCGCTGGGCCTGGTGGGAGGCGCCGAAGGCGTGACGTTGAGCATCGTCCTGCTGGGCGTGATGTTCGGCATCCAGACGAGCTCGTCGCGCTACTCACCGCGCATCATCGGCATCTTCACGCGCAATCCGCTGAACGCTTTCGTGCTCAGCTTCGCCCTCGCGTCGATCCTCTACACGTTCCTCGTCCGCTCGGAGATCAAGGTCAACTACGTGCCGATGGCGAGCGTTGCCGTCGCCGAGATACTCGCGCTCGTCAACTTCGCGCTCCTCTTTCCGTACGTGCTCTACACGTTCGAGGTCATGCGGGCCGAGACGCTCGTCGAAGGCATCATGCGCCGGGCGCGTCGCTCGTTGAAGCGCCGCAGCGAGCTCATGACCTGCATCGCCCAGGTCACCGACATCGCGTACGGCTCCATCCAGCTGGGCGACATGCCGGTGGCGGTGCTGGGGATCGACGTGCTCGGAGAGTACGTCGCGCGGACCTACATCCCGGCCAAGAAGAAGGGCATGGACCCGGAGTGGTTCAAGGTCGGGCACACCGAGCTTCCTGGCGCGTCGGACCAGATCATCGCCGAGGTCAATCGAGCGCGGACCTGGTTCGAGTACCTGGTGATGTCGAGCTTCGTCGACATGGTCGGGCTCGCGCCGGTCCACCGCAAGGAGGCGGTGCACTCGATCGCTGTGGCCACGCGCCACATCGGGCTTGCGGCCATCGACATTGGCGACCCCGAGGTCGCCGAGCTGTGCGTCCGCTTCTTCAACACGTACCTGCGGACCGCGATCAACCGCTCGGCGCCGACGTTCGCGTCGGGGATCATGAACGAGTACCGCCGCTTTGCCATCGGCTCGCTGGAGTGGCGGCGCGACCTGGCCGTCGAGGCTGCGGCTCATCTGCTGCGATATGGCCGGCATTTCGACGAGGCGGGAATGCCCGCGATCTTCGGCGCTGCCGCCGAGGATGTCGCCGACCTTGCGATCGAGGCGCGCGTCTGCGACCCGCAGGTCTCTTTCCGGCTCGCTCAGCTGCTCGTGCGCAACTTCCTGGACCTCATCCCCAATGCGCGGCCGATCGGTCTCAACGGCCTCTTCAAAGGGGTCGCCAAGCTCACGTGCTGGGCGATGGCGGCGGACGAGAAGGACATCGCGCACGTGCTCGTCGAGGGAATCGCCGCCGCGCCGCCCGATTTCGTCGACGCCGCCCTCACCCGCATGGAGGGCGTGTCGAACGGCCTCTTCTGGGAGGTCAACGAGCGCGTCATCTCCTTCGACTGGCTGGAGCAGCCGCTGCGCGACAAGATCCCCCTGCTGCGTGCCGCTCTGCGGCGCGCCAAGAGCTCGGGCAACGGCGCCGTGAGCCTCGACGAGATCCCGGTCGTGGCCCCGGATCTGGTGAAGCCGGCGTTGCCTAACCCGGCCGGTTGATCATCGCGGTCGACGCAGTCTCGAAGTAGTCGAGAAGCGCCTTGCGCACCGCGGGCGCCAGGTCGAGCGAGTCGACGGCTGCGGTCATATGTCCAAGCCAGGCTTCGCGTTCGCGCCGGCCGATCGCGAACGGCTGGTGGCGAAGTCGGAGGCGCGGATGCCCACGTGTCTCGCTGTAGGTCTGCGGACCGCCCCAGTACTGGATGAGGAAAAGCGTCAGACGTTCGGTAGCCCCCGACAGGTCTTCCTCCGGATAGATGGCGCGCAGAACCGGGTCCGCGGCGACGCCGGCGTAGAACCGGCGGACGAGGGTGCGGAATGTGTCCTCTCCACCGGCCAGCTCGTAGAGGGTGTCGTGCAGCTTCATGCCGTCGCCGGTTCGCTGACCGGGCGCTGGGTGGCGAATCGCTCGATCTCCTGCTCCCGAGGCAGGAACCACGCGATCCCGATGGTGACGATGACCAGGATGACGTGGGCCATCAGTGACTTCTGAAGCCCGATGGCGTCGCCGATCGCTCCATTGATCGGCACGCCGATCGCGCCCGTGACGAATCCGAGTCCCATGACCAGGCCAGAGGCGAGGCCGGCGCGTGATGCCATCAGCTGCTGCGCCATGAGAAGCATCAGCGGCGCCGTCGACGCGGCCAGGAAACCGATGAGGATCGCGCTGCCGAATGCCCATGGGCCGGGAAAGAGGGTGAAGAGAAGGATCGCCGGGATGCTGAGGACCAGGGTGACGAGGATCACCGCACGCCGGCCGTAACGGTCGGCAAGAGACCCCGCACCGACGGTCCCGAACGCGCTCGCGAGGACCAGCGTGGTCGCGAGCGGTCCATAGAACGCCGGTCCATAGCCGAGCTCGCGATACCAGGTCGGGGTGAACGCCTGGAAGACGTTCACGGTCCAGCTGCGAGACATCATCACGCCGATCACCGCGGCGAGGGCGAAGACCGGTACAGCCTGATGCTGCGCGACCGCCTGCCGCGCGCCGCCGGCGGCGGAGGCCACCCGTCCGCGCATCCGCCAGAGGAGGTAGCCGCCGGTCACCAGGCCGGGGACTACGAGCAACCCCGTGCCGCGGATGCCGAACGCGCCGAAAAGCAGGATGCCGATCAGCGGGCCGGCCGCGACACCGACGGTGCCCGCGGTCACGTAGATCGACATGCCCAGGCTTCGGCGGCGCGCCGCCAGCAGGCCGCGCACGTCGAGCGCGCCCAGCGGGTGGAAGGCGCCGGATCCGAGACCCGAGGCCATCGCGAGCGCGAGCAGCAATGGAAAGCTCGAGATGAACCCGACAAGCGAGAACGTGATCGCCGTCCAGGCAAGCGCGAAACCGGTGAACCGGGTGCCGAACCGGTCGGCGAGAATCCCGAACAACGGTTGCGAGATCGCCGCCATGCCGCTGTAGGCGAGGCTCACGAGGCCGACGGTGGCGAGGCTCAGATGAAACCGGCCGATGAGCAGCGGGTAGAGCACCGGGATGACGCCGACGTACGAATCGACGGTGAAGTGCCCGAGCATGAGCGTGAGCAACTTCCCGTTGCGGAGGAAATCTCTCATGCGCTTCTATGATCGCGTTCGGTGGCAGAGCTTCTCTACCTGAGCCGCGCCGATGTGGAGCGCCTCCTCGACGTCGACGCGATGTTCGATGCACTTGCCCGCGCGCTGATCGCGTACTCCGACGGCTCGGCCTCCGCCCCACCGCGAAGCGCGGTGCGGGTGCAGCACGGGCTCCTCGGAGTGATGCAGGCCTACGTGCCGGGGGTCGCGCTGGAGACAAAGCTCGTGTCGGTGTTCCCGGAGAACGACCGCCTCGGAATCCCTTCACACCAGGGCTTGATCGCGCTCTTCGACGTGGAGAACGGCACGCCCGTGGCGGTGATGGACGGCGGATACATCACCCAGATCCGCACCGGCGGGACCGCCGCGGTCGCAGCCAGGCTGCTCGCTCGCGAGGACGCCTCGGTGCTGGCGATCCTCGGCGCGGGCGCGCAGGGCTGGTCCCACCTCGAGACGTTTCCGCGCATCCGCGACTTCAAAGAGATCCGGGTCGCATCACGCAACGACGAGCGCGCCCGGGACCTCGCCGCCCATCACCCGAAGGCGCGGGCGACGGCCACGTTCGAGGAGGCGGTGCGCGGCGCCGACGTCGTCGCGTGCTGCACCGACGCGCGGGAACCGATCATCAGCCTGGACTGGCTCAAGCCCGGCGTGCACGTGAGCGCGATCGGCGGCACGTTCGGACCCGAGCTCGACGCCGAGACCGTGAACGCATCGCGCATCTTCGTCGAGTGGCGCGGGGCGGTGACCAACCCGCCCCCCGCGGGCGCGCACGAGCTGCAGGGCATCGACCCGTCGCTCGTCACGGAGATCGGCGAGGTGCTCGCGGGCACGAACCCCGGCCGGCAGTCCGCGGAGGAGATGACCCTCTACAAGTCAACCGGCATCGCGGTCGAGGACGCCGCCACCGCCGCGCTCGTTTACGAGCGCGCGCTGCGGGAAGGCGCCGGAACAAGACTCCCTCTCTAGATCTCGAGCAGGCGCGTCGCCACCACGTTGACGACGCGTGTCGTCCCGATCTGCCGCTCGGGCCGGACGCGGCCGTACGGATGGACGTGTCCATGGACGGCAAGAACGGGATGGAATCGCCGGATCAAGCGGTCGAATGCGACAAAGCCTGCGTGCGCGGGGTCCTGGCCCTCGCCCGCGGCAGAGGGTGGCGAATGCGTGACGAGCACGTCCAGCTTGCGGCCGTCACGCACCGGTTTCAAGCGCATCCGAATCTCGAGCTTCATCGCCCGCCAGCTCATCTGGCCCTGCG
This sequence comes from Candidatus Dormiibacterota bacterium, assembly GCA_024280995.1. Classification (GTDB taxonomy): domain Bacteria; phylum Chloroflexota; class Dormibacteria; order Dormibacterales; family Dormibacteraceae; genus 40CM-4-65-16. Next base: position 85,127 of record JAMXLM010000023.1, on the reverse strand, counting down.
AGTACTGGTTCGGCCCGGGCTTGTAGCGGATGCTGCCTCCCAGGCCTGCGACCCGCAGTCCGCTCTCCTCGACGATGCGGCCATCGATGTTGATGCAGCCTTCGGGCCCTGCCGTCGGCGGTTCGATGAAGCCTGGCGGCGGCGTCCACGTGATGTCGATCGGGCGCAGCTCGGGATCGTGATTGCCCGGCACGTACAGCAGCGGGACGTTGAGCCTCGTCACCAGGTACTCGAGGTAGTCGAACGGCAGGTCGCCGCAGGCTAGAACGAGATCTGGATCGAGCGCCGGCAGCGCGTCGCCGTAGAGCGATTCGTCGACCTCGTCGGCGACGGCGAGGATCTTCGTCTGGCTACGCGCGCTTGAAGCGAAGCGCGGTCCACGTCTCGTCGACGGCGACGAATGCCACGGGCTTGTAGCCGGTGACGGATGTGATCTCGCCGAGCACGTCGCGACGCACCCACCATGGGGTGGCCGGAAGATCGGTCGCCCCGGCCGACTTGCCGCCTTTGGGATAGGTGATCCAGACCAGGCCCGTGCCCTTCGCCGCACGGATCGCCGTCCCGCCCATCCGGCGCAGCTCGTCGGCGCTGTTGACGAATAGGACGACGACGTCGTATTCGCGATCCGGCTGTGGCTCCGTCGTCGTATCCGTCGGTCCGGGACGGAGCATCTCGAGGTAGCCGGCAGGCGCGTTCATGACCAGCACGCTGTTTCCGGGCATGAGGCGAAGCTTCTTCGCGAGCGGGCTAAAGCCGGTCTTGTCAGCACCCAGCGCGGGAAGGGATCTCTGGGAATCCAGATGGCCCACGCGCACAGATTAATTAAGGTCTCAGGTTCATTCGCCATAATCCGCGCTCGGTGAACAGTCGCTTGACAGCCCTGCTCGGCACGGTCGTGCTGCTGTCCGCGTGCTCGTCACCACCGGCGGCGTTCAGCCTGACGGGCGCAACGGTGGACTCGACCTACTGGTGTCCGGGAGGTGCGAACGACGCACCCTACACGGTCAATGCGTCGCTGCACGCGCGCAACGACACGTCCAGAACCGTGACCGTCAGCTCGGCCACCGCGGAGATGACGCTTGATGCGATCGGCGGAGCATGGCTCGAGCATGTCGGCGATCGCTACGACGCCGGCGCCGTCGACGTCTCACCGAAGTCGGTGGCTGCTCATTCGAGCGCGACGCTGGCGGTGACGATTCCGAGCACATGCACGAGCGCGCTATATGGCTCGGGGAATTCGAGCTTCGGCGACTATGGAGTGACGGTGCGGCTCGTCACGTCGGCCGGCAGCTTCTCGGTCAAAGCGTCGAACGAGCACGAGATCCGCGCCGCCTAGCTGCCGGCGTTTCCTCTAAGGATTGCGATCGCCTGCGCACCGGCGTTCATCCACGCCGGCTGCGCGAGCCATGTCTCGACGCCCCATAGAAGGACGACTCCGAGGCTCTCCTGGCGGTAAGAGCTCGCGCTCGCGACCAGGTCGGATGGTCCGAAAGCTCCTCGTGAGTCCCAGGGCTGTGCCTGGACCTCCGTCAGCCAGACGCTCTTGCCGGCGGCGCTTGCGCGCGTCGCCCACAGCGCGACCGTCTGCTGCTTCCACTCCAGGCGCAGGCTCGTGGTCGTGACGTGACGGAGCGGCACGCTCGGACCGTCGATGTAGACGTCGAGCCCCAACGCGTCGCCGACCTCCAACGCGCCTTCCGGATGTCCCACGGTTCCGACGTGTGTGACGAATCTCGGCGCCCACAGCTCGAGGAGGTCGACGGCGGTGTTCAGGCCGTTGTAGGTCGTGGTCACAGCCTGGTGTTTGGGATCGAGCACGTGGACCTCGGCCATCTCCCACGCGAGCTGCTGGTCGCTGATTCGATCGTCACCCGACTCTGCGTCGCCGACCTTGTCGAGAGGCTCGTTCTCGATCTGCCACGCGTAGAGAAGTGAGGACGGGCGGTAGCGAACGATGCTCTGGTCGAAGTACTGGCGGTACGCGGCACCGGTTTGGGCCAGCTCCAGGCCGGGCTGTCCCCGCGCTTGTGCCCAGTCGGGCACGTACAGCTCGGGATAGAGGAAGTTGCGTGCGCCGACCGTGAGCACGACTCGGGTCTTCACCGGTGTGATCCGGTCGTGCTGGGCGACCACCGCCATCAGCGCGTCGACCGAGCTGAAATCGAGATCGCCAGGCTCGGGCTCGACGAGATCCCAGTAGATCGGGAGCCGCACCACGTCCGGCTCCGTCGCGTCCAGGAGAAGGTCCAGATCGGCCTCCGGATCGCGACCCGCAGCGAGCGACGTGAGTGGACTGAAGCTGAATCCCGCCAGCGGCGGAGGCGGCGACGGCTCGAGCCACGCCTCGCTGCCGAGCGCGAGCGCGGCTATGGCCAGAAGAACGAGCGACCTCAACCTGAATCCAACGCGCAGGCGCCCCGGACCACGGGTTTTTGGCCGCGTTCAAGCGTTGCTCGACTGGAGAGAAGGACCGCCATATGCCACGCACATGGATCGTCGCGCTTGGTTTTCTGCTCGCCGGCCTGATCGGCCTGGGAGCCTACTTTCTTCCGGTCGCCCAAACGGCGGCCACCTCGCATGCCGCACCCGGGCTGCCGAACCTCAACCCGGTTCAGGTTCCGACGGATCCGTTCACCGTGCTTTTGCTCGGCTCCGACGACGATTCCAAGTTCGCCGCGGACCAGCTGAACACCCAGTCCATGATCCTGGTGCGCGTCGATCCCACCACGAAGCAGGCCACGATGCTCTCGATCCCGCGCGACCTGTGGGTGCCGATCCCCAGCAACGGCATGGGCAAGATCAGCTGGGCGTACCGAATCGGCGGCGCGCCCGCAGCGGTCGCGGCCGTCGAGAGCAACTTCAAGGTCCACATCGACGACTACGCGTGGATTGGCCTCGAAGGTCTCGTCAAGCTCATCGACAAGCTGGGTGGAGTGGACGTCCAGGTGACCAATCCAGTCATGGACGACTACTACCCGGCTGATCTCAACACCAACGATCCATACGGTTACTACCGCGTCGCCGTGCTTCCGGGTGCAACGCACATGGACGGCGTGGAAGCGCTGCAGTACGTGCGTTCGCGACACGGCGACATCCGCGGCGACTTCGCGCGCTCGGAGCGGCAGCAGCAGCTGCTCCTCGCCATCAAGGCGGCTTCGGCGCACGTCAACGTCGCCGACCTGCCAGAGCTGGCCAGCGCGTTCAACGGCGAGATCAAGACCAGCATGGGAGTCGACAAGCTGAGATCGCTGATGTCGATCGCTGGAGAGTTCAGCGGCCCCAACGTGCATCGAGTCGTGCTCGTGCCGCCATACACCTCGGAAGGATTCGTCGGAGACCAGAGCGTCGTCCTGGCCGACTGGGGCCAGATCCTTCCGCTCGTGCGTCAGACATTTCCTTGATACGCGGCGCGATCGCCCTCCTTCTTGTCGCCGCGATGCTCGCCTTCGGCTATGGCGTGTACGAGGCGGCCGGTCTTTTCCGCGCCGGCCATCGCGTCGTCCACCGGCCGACCGAGGTCTCGGCACCTTCGCTGCCCGGCACGATGTACGTCGTCCAGGGCGGCGGGATCTATCGCTTCCAGCACGGCTCGTTCAAGGAGATCAAGGCCCAGGACGGCTGGATGCAGCCGAGCGCGGCGCCCGGCGGCCGAATCGTCGTCGTTCGCCGCCAGCCCAACTACTCCGACCTGTTCCTCCTCGATCCGAGCGGAGCGACGGTCGCCCAGCTCACGCACGACGCGGCGTCAAGGGTCGAGGACAACCACTGGGCCTTCTATCCCAGATACAGCGCGGACGGCCAGACGCTCTTTTACGACTTCGACCCCAAGGACCCCTACGGCTCCTACCAGGTCGACCTGTCCATCTTCGGCGCCGAGACGAGCAACAACCGGACGGTGAAATGGACTCAAGCGAACGCATACACCGGCGGGGACGTTTCGCCGGTGCCGCTGCACGGGGGGATGCTGCTCTACACCAAGTACTCGATCGACGACTCATTCCAGGTCCACGCGCAGCTCTGGATCCAGCGCCGCGCCGGCAGTCCAGGGCTGGGGTTGACGACCCCTGTGACGGGTTGCGGCCAGGCGGCGGTGTCGCCGGACGAGCAGCTCGTCGCGATGGTTTGCAACAAGGGCTCCAACCAGGACGCCGAGCTGGACGTCGCGCCGTTCGACGCGGCCAACCTGGTCCTGGGAACGCCGACCCCTCTGGTCACAGGCCGCCAGGTGGCTTCGCCGGCATTCTCGCCGGACGGAAAGACGATCGCGTTCCTCGCGCCCGACAGCCCGGGCGGCAACTTCCAGCTGTGGACGGTCGGCATCAAGGGTCCGTCGTCGATCAAAGAGATCACCACCGACCTCGCCCTCGACTCCACGTCCGCGCCGGTCTGGCTCGGCACGTAGACGTTTCGCAACCGCGGTGCGCAAAACCATGCATCGGTGGTAGGAGGCTCGCGGCTCACCGCGCGTTTTTTTGGTAGGAGACGAAAGGTGAGATTCAGAACGAAGTCCGACGCGCCTGACCTACACACACAGTTCGAATCGATGCTCGACCAGGTGTGGAAGTCAGAGTCCGACTGGCGACTCTGGGACCGCCTGGACGCCGCGGAGGCGCAGGAGGCCCTGCGGGAGAAGCGCCGCAAGGATCGTGACTTCCCGGCGGCTGCCTGAGGTGGCGCTGACCACCCCGACGCGATGAGCGCCTCCTCCTCCGGCCCGCGGGGCTCGGGGGAGAAAGGCCATTGCGCATTCGTTCTCTCCGGTGGCGGAAGCCTGGGCTCGGTGCAGGTTGGCATGCTCAGGGCGCTCCTGGAGTCCGGCGTTCATCCCGACTGTCTGATCGGCACGTCGGTCGGCGCCGTCAACGCCGCATGGATCGCCGCCAGCCCCGACCAGAAAGGTGTGCTGGAGCTGGCCGACATCTGGCTGGGGCTGCGGCGCCAGGACATCTTCCCCCTCAGCCCACTAACGGGGGCGCGAGGACTCCTCGGACGAAGCAACCACCTGATCTCGAACGACAGCCTCCGTTCGGTCCTCGAGGCGCACGTGCCTTTCGAGCGGCTGGAGGAGGCCAAGGTGCCGCTCCACGTGGTCGCGACGGACCTCACCAGCGGCCGCGCGACGATCCTGGGCTCCGGTCCGACCATCCCGGCGCTGCTGGCCAGCTGCGCGATCCCCGGGGTCTTCCCGCCGGTGACGATCGGCCGCCGCGAGTACATCGACGGCGGCGTCGCCAACCACACCCCGGTCAAGGTCGCGGTCGAGCAAGGCGCCACCACGATTTACGTCCTCGCCGTCGGGTACCCGTGGCTGAACCGGGAGCCGACCAGCGCGCTGGGAATGGCGCTCAACGCGCTGACGCGAATCGTCGAGCACAAGCTCGATGCGGAGGTCGCGGCCAACCGCGCCCATGCGGAGATCCACGTCCTCCCGGCCGTCGACCTGGCCGACGTGTCCCCGGCCGATTTCGGCCACACCCGCCAGCTCATCGACTGGGGCTACAAGGCGGCCCGAACGTACCTGGCCGCCGCGTCGAACGGACGCGGCGTCATGCCGGAGCGGGCACGTAGGACCCTCCGCCTGGGCAGCCGCGCCCGCGCGGCCTAAATCGCCTTCTTGAGCCTCTTGCGAACCTCGTCGCGGAGCAGCCGCACGTCGCCCATCCGCTCCATCCCGAGGTCGCGAATCTCGCCCAGCCGCGCCACTCCACGCTCCCTGAAGTCGCTGGCACGCGCCGGGAGAGTGGCTCGCAGCTCCTGGATGAGGTTGCGCCGGCGCCGGCTGCGATAGATCAGCCAGCCGAGCAACCCGAGCCCGACCACCGCCGCGCCGACCCCGGCCACGATGACCGCTGTCGGCACCTGACGCGGCTCCATCTCGTCCGGCTCCTCGTCGGCCAACACGATCGTCCGCCGCCCCGTATCGATCTGGTCGTTGATGTCATCAGCCATGGTTCTCACCTCATTTTCCTCCCTTTGCCGGGACTTCTCCCTCCGAATTTGAGAACGATCTACGACCGGTTAGCGGCGATAGAGCATGCGTTTAGGTAGGTGAGGCGTTGACGCCGCAAGGCGCGCGCCCGCATAGCTCGTGCGGGAGGTGAACCGCGAATGAAGTGCGAGATCTGCGACGCCGAAGTCGCCAACTCGGAGGAGCTGAAGGCTCACATGGAACGTGAGCACACGCTCGAAGAGCGCGGCGACGAGGAGCTCGAGAAGCCGGACATGATGGATCAGCCGCTCTCGGGTGCGCCGATCGTCCCGGGCAAGAACTAGGAAGCTCGGGTTTTCGACAAGTTCGGGTGGAGGGTCCGGCGACGCGAAAGCGTCGCCGGCCTTTTTTTCACTCAGACGACGTTGCCAGACAGCTGCGGCTGCTGAGTCGGCGCAGGCGAGCCGTCGGGCGCAGGCTCGTTGGTCACGGCCATGACGGCAAAGCCCGCCAGCGGATGGTCGACCACGACAATCCCGGCACCCCGACTGTCCGGCGCGAAGACCGCGACCGGAACCGGATTGCCCTTTTTCGGCACGAGCCACACCTGGTACACGCGGTTCGCGCCCGGCGCCGGCAGGCCGCGGAAGTTGATCAGCGCGACGCCGTCCGACTTCAAGTCGACGACGGTGGCGCTCGCGGTGGCCATGTCCCCCTGGCCTCTCAGCGTGAAGCGCGTGACCTGCTGGCCCGTTTGCTGCGAGTGCAGCGCCACGTCGCCGATGAGCACGCCGATGAGCAGAGCAACGACCGCCACCGCGGCAAGGGCATAGGTGGGCATGCGAGGCGCTGGAATCCGTCGTGGCGGCGGCCGCCGGACGCGCGTCGCTCGTGGCGCGGCCTGGGGCGAGGACGCCTGGGCAGCGACCAGCACCCGCTCGCGGAGGCGGGCGGGCGGTGCAGACTCGTCGACGGTAAGAGGTAGAACGCCGGCCACGCGGCGCAGCCGGGCCGCGACCTCACGGCACTCGGCGCAACCCTCGACGTGCGCCCGGACCTGCTCGGCCTCCGCGTCGTCGAGGGCACCAAGCACCCACGGCGCGACCATCGCCTCGATCTCCTCGTGCCTCAGGTCGTCAGACATCGACCAGTCCTCGCCCGCGCAAATAGGAGCTCATCTTCTCGAGCCCGAGTCGCATGCGGCCCTTGACCGTGCCCAGCGGGAGGCGCGTCATCTCGGAGATCTCGGTGTGGGTGTAGCCCCCGAAATAGGCGAGCTCGATCACCTGGCGCTGCTCGGCGGGAAGGCTGGTGAGAGCGTCGCGCACAGCGTCACGTTCGAGCGACAGGGCGACCTCGCGCCACGGATCCGCAGCCTGGCCCGAGGAAGGACTCGCCTGTTCTTGAGCCTCAGCCGGCAGCTCTTGCTCCTTGCGCTCGTGCGCGCCCCGGCCGCGCAGGTAGTCGATGGCTCGATTGCGCACAGAGGTGAGAAGCCAGGCGCGCAGCGAGCCCCGGCCGGCGTCGAAGCTCGACGCGTGGTTCCACACGCTCATGAACGCTTCCTGGACCGCGTCCTCCGCCCGGCCTGGATCGCCCAGGACGCGGATGGCGACCCCGTAGGCAAGACCTGCATAGCGGTCGTATAGCTCGGCCAGAGCGCCCTGGTCGCCGGCGGCGAGACCGCCGGCCAGCTCGGTGTCGCTCGCGGCGGCTACGGCGTCCCCGCCTCCACCGGCTCCGCCTCTATTGCCTGGCCGCGCCGGCCGGTCAGCTCTCCCACCGGCGAGCGCTTGGGCGGCTTGATGGCCCACTCCTCGTTGTCGATCAGGCGCCACGCCCAGCTCGGGTCGCGCTTGACGCGTTCTCTAGCGGCGTACAGGGCTTTCGACATCAGCTTGATGCCGGCGAGCCCCGGCAGCTTGCCGATCTTGGCGTCGAGCTCGAGCAGCTCTTCCTCACCCTGCTCGTCGTCGAAGAGGTACATCGCGAGGGCGTCGACCTCCTCCTGCTTCTTGACGCCCTGGCCGACCGGCACCCAGACGCGGTTCAGCATCCAGCGGTCGACCTTCTGCGCCTTGGTGTTGCCGCTGAGCCACTCCTTCGCGGAGTTGAAGTAAAAGGCGTAGTGGCGGCGCTCGTCCTTGATGATTCGGCTGAGCAGGTCCTTGAGGACGGGATGCCCGGACTTGCGGATCAGCGCGCCGTATCCGGTCAACGTCGAGAGCTCGTTGATCGCACCGATGGTCAGGTACACGGCCGAGAAGTCCTTGAGCAGCCATGAGCCGGCCATCGTCGACATGAGGCTCACGCTGTTCTGAAAGCCCAGGTTCGCTCGCACGTTGGCGATGCGTTCCTGGGTGTCGAACTCGATGCCGTAGAGGTTCAAAAGCCGGCCGATGTTCTCGCCGTGCCAGAGCTCCTCGTAGTTCCAGCAAGCCAGAAAGGCCGTAAGGATCGGGTCCATGCAGGCCCGAGTCACGAGGAGGTGCGAGAGGTACAGAGGGACGTGGTTTTCGATGTCCATCATGTAGTGCAGGCAGAAGAGGTCGCCCTTCGAGAGCGGGTGGGCCGCGACCTCGCCCCACTCGATGCCTGTGACGTCGACCTTCTTCGACTCTTCCTTGTAGCGCTCGATGCTGAAGCTCATGTCAACCCCTACGAATCAATGATGGATCTGGATCAACGCCACCCAGCCAACTCTGAGCCCCTTCCCAAGACCCCCTGAGTGGCCGCCGCCAGTCTAGGTCGCGACGCTCCAAACGGGCGATCAAAAACCAAGGAGGCAGTGATGCTGAACGGATTTCGGAGGTTGGCCGTCGCGGCGACGGTGGCGGGCTCGATGCTGGTAGGAGGGGTCGGTGGCGCGGCGCTGTACGCGACCACACTGGGGGCGCAGGCGGCGTCACCGTCACCGAGCCCGACGAGCTCGAGCGGATCGGGTACGCCGAGCGCGGCGGCGCCGGGCAAGTTCGTGCCCAACGAAGACCCTGCGCACGAGGCCACGGAGAGCGCCGCGAGAGAAGCGCAGGAGAATGCCGGGCAGGTTCCGACCGTGCCGTAACCAGAGGGATGGCTGGATGCTTTAAGGCAGGAGCTGCCTCGCGACAAACCACACGTTCGCGGGGCGCTCCGCCAGCCGGCGCAGGTACCAGGCGTACCAGGCGTCCCCCCACGAGATGAGGTCGCGAACGGCAAAGCCTTCCTTCGCGAGGCGGAGCTGCTGATCGACGCGAATTCCGTAGAGCATCGCGATCTCGAAGTGCGCGCGGTCGAGGCCAAGCGCCTGGCCGAACCTCCACGCCCGGGCGATCAGGTCGGTGTCGTGCGTGGCCATGACCAGGCGCACGTTGCGACGCTTGACCTCAGGAAGCATCAGCGTGCAGAGCGCGAGATAGTTCTCGTCGATCTCGCGCTTGGCCGAGAAAGCGATTGTGCCGGGCTCGGCGTACGCGCCCTTCACCAGCCGGATCGCCGGCCTGGCCGGTATCAGTCCGATGACGTCACCCACGGTGCGGTGCAGGTACGCCTGCAGCGCGATGCCGGTGTTGGCGTGCTCGGCGTGAACGACCTTGTAGAGGTCGACCGTGCGCTCGGTGTACGCGCTGCCCTCCATGTCGATCCATAGAAAGCTCCTGGCGTTGGCAGCCGCGCGTGCGAGGCGTCGCAGGTTCGCGTACGCGGCCTCCTGGTCGATGTCCAGGCCGAGCTGCGTCGGTTTCACCGAGACCTCGGCATGGACCTCGCCCGACTCCGCGAGAACCTCTTCGTAATGCTCGACCACGCGGTTGGCGTCGGTGAGGTCGGTGACGTTTTCGCCGAGAAGCGTGAACAGCGCGCCCACGCCTTCGGCCTTGAAGTCGGCCGCCGCCTTCAGCGCCGAGTCGAAGCCTTCACCGGGCATGAACCGCCTGACCGCGCGTCGCGCAAAGCGCCACCGTGGGACATGCGCGGCAAGCCAGGGGTTCTGTGCGCACCAGAGGAGAAGGCTTCGCATCGGGCCCGCAAAAAGGTAATGCAGGCCCGATGCGTTGAGCTAGCGGCTACGTCGCCGGCCGGTTTTCCCGCCCTTCATCAGGGATCGCCATCCGCGAGCCTCGATGTGGACGCCGTACTTGCGCGCCGCGGCTCGGATGCGCCGCCAAGCGTTGTCGCGCTCCTTGTCCGTCACGCCCTCGACCTGGTCGAAACGGGCGACCGCATTGCGGACATGACGCGCGTCGTTCAACGGCTCCTTGCGCTTCTTCGGAAACGCGAAGGTCTGCGACTTCATGCGGTCCTTCTGCCGGGTGCTCAGCCCGGATGAGCGCCTGCGGATGTGGGCGCCATGCGCCCGCCGGCTCTGCACCGAACGGGCCTTTTTGATGTTGCGGCGTGCCGCGGCTTTCTGGCGAGAAGTTGCCATGTTGCTACCTCCTTGAAGCAGAGATCCGCTCAATTGGGCAACGTCCCGGAAAAGTTGCCTACTTGCGGAACAGAGAAGGGCCGCCTTCCCAGGCGGCCCTTTGTGTGGCTACTTCGACGGAGACGGCTGGGCGCTCGGCGACGCATTGCCGCCGCCGCCGCTTGGCATCGGCGAGGTCACGCTGGGGTTGTTCTGCACACCCGACCCCGTACCGAACCAGTTCCACTGTGTGAAGCCGAAGAAGAGAAGGATCAGGACGAGCAGGGCGAGCACCGCCGCGACTATTCCGGCGCCCGCTCCGGCGCCCATGTCGCTGCTCTCCACCGTCTCAGATCCCGCCGGGCTCCAGTACCGGCGAACGCTGTACCCGCCGGCTCCAAGGAGCACCGCGAGCACCAGGATGATCAACAGGATGAACAAAAGAACTCCCACGACGTACGAACCTCCTTTTGAGCGGACTACCGCCGAATCGGTAACGCCCACGGGCGGGGGTGCTACCTGGCTTTGAGTTCGGCCGCCGCCTCGTCGAGCCGGACCTTGCTGAACACCGCACCGAGCAGCACCAGCTGGCTCAGGAGGTAGAACCACGTCGCCAGGACGAAGAACAGCGCGAACTCGGCGCCGTAGGTGTTGAAGTTCCCTGCGACCTTGGCATAGAGCGGGAAGACGAGCGACAGAACCTCGATCAGCACTCCCGCGAGCAGCGCGCCGGGCAAAACGTCGATCACACGCAACTTGCGGTGAGGCACGAATCGGTACAGGGCGGTGAGCAGCGTCACCAACACCAGGGCCCCGGCGAGAAATCCGATGATCCAGGTGGCCCACCCGGCGAGCGGCACGAACGCAACCGCGGCGTTGATCGCGACGAGGATGACGATCGCCACCACGAGCAGCAACATCGTCGTGAGTCCCATCAACCGCTGGCGCAGGATGTTCCGCTGCCGTGTGCCGAATATCCTCGTGAGCGCGAATTCGAGTGCGCCGAAGATGTTTGTGGCGCCCCAGAGCAAGCCCGCCAGCGAGATTAGGCCGAGCCAGCCGGCCGACTCCTTGACGCCCATGATCGCCTTCTGCAGCTCTGGCTGCGCGCTTCCAGGAAACAGCTGCAGGATCAGCGTCTGGAAGTTGCCTTCGGCCTGCGGGTCTCGGATCGCGAGACCGACGATGGAAAGCGCTCCGAGGATCATCGGAAACATCGCCATGAACCCGGCGAACGCGAGGGCGTTCGCGTAGTTGCCCGACTGGCTCTCGCCGTATGCGACGAGCAACCGTGCGGGGGGCGTGGCCAGGACCCATGCGACCAGCCTCTGCAGGCGCTCCCTCACGGGCGCCAGCTTATTCGTCGGGCTTGCTCACCAGTCTTTCGAGAAGGGCGCTGCCGGCTGTGCCGGCCAGCGCCGGTGCGACCTCGCGAACTATCTTCTCGACCGTGCCCGGTTCCTGTTCCACCTGTTCATTGACGCGTAGGGTCACCGTGGGCAGCCTTTCCCGGAGGCTCATGCCCCGCGCCCCGGCACGGAATCGTTCGATCAGGCTCGGGCGGCGTGTCCGCCGGTACATGACAAAGGCAATCCCGGCGACCAGCGCGAGCGCCAGGCCCGCGGCCGCGATCCGTCCGTAACGGACCGCATTAGACCTCGTCCGGCCCTCGAGCTCCGAGACGTTGCGGTCCAGGCGTTCACGGGTCTCGGTTATCTGCCGTTCGATTTCACGCGCCGAAGCGCCCATTCCTTGTTCTCCTTCAACGTCTCGACGGTTCGAGGTGGTAATGCGATGCGCATCCGGTTCTTGCCGATCGCGATGAGCACCAGGCCGATCACGAGGTATGCGCCGACCCAGACCGCGGCCGCCTGCCAGTGCCACGGCACCAGGACGACTGTCAGCGCCGGCGCGGCGACCAGGATTCCCAGCATGACCAGCAAGCCCCCGAACGCCATCAGACCCGCCGCCACGGCGTTTCGCGCGGCGAGCTCTTTCAACTCCTGCCTGGCGAGCGCCACCTCGAGCGCGACGAGTCGCTGGAGGTCGGAAACCACGGATCCGATCAAGGCGCGCGAACCCAGGCGGTGGTCCTTCCTGACCGTTTCAACCGGTGGTACCAAAAAGGCGTGCCTCATCTGCTTGAACGCGTCGCGCAGCGGCCTTACGCTAGCCGCCCAAGCCCTTCGTGGCGACCTGGTGCACGAGCGCGACGTCGGCGCTCAGCATCACCGCGGCGGCTGCCCAACCGGCCACATTCGTCACCCAACCGTTGACGAAGTCGCCCATCAGCTTGCGGCTCGACGTGATCAGGACCAGGAGCACGATGAGGATCGGGGCGATGATCCCGTTGAGGACCTGGGAGTAGAACAGGGCCTTGATGGGGTCGATCGAAAAGATCGCGAGCTCCATGGCGACCAGGAACGCCAGCCCGATCACGATGTAGAACTGCGGAGCGTTGCGCGCGTTGCGGCCGAGACCGCGCCGCCATCCCGACAGCCCGGCGACCCCGAACGCGGCCGACGCGGCGAGCACCGGGATGGCCAGCAGCCCCGCGCCGATGATCCCCACCGCGAAGATCAGGCTCGCGTAGGGTCCGACGATGGGTTCGAGGGCTCGCGCGGCGTCCGACGCGCTGTGGATGCTCGCGTGGTGCGCGTAGAGCGTCGCGCCGGTCGCGACGATGATGAAGAAGGCCGTGACGTTCGACCACGTCATGCCCAGCACGACGTCGACCTTGGTCTGCGTGAGTCGCTGCACGCCACGTCGCTCCTCGACCTCGCTGCTCGTCTGGAAGAAGAACATGTAGGGAGTGATCGTCGTCCCCAGCATGCCGACCGCGGCAAGCAGGAACGCCGGCGACAGCTCGATGTGCGGCAAGACGGTTGATCGGATCACGTCGCCCCAGTCCGGTCGCGCGAGAAACGCGGCCACGATGTAGGCGCCGAACAGCGCCACGAGCCAGAGCATGACCCTGCTCACAACCCGGTAGTCGAAGAAGATCGTCACCCCGGCCATGAGGCCGGCCAGGGGCACGATCCAGTAGATGAACTTCACGCCGGTGACCAGCTGGACCGCCGCCGCCATCGCGGTCAGGTCTGCGCCCATCGTGATGACGTTCGCAACCACCATCAGCAGCACGGCCCCCGTCGCGATGCGCGGTCCGAAGGTGGTGCGCAGAACCGTGGCAAGGTCGGTCTTGGTGACGAGCGCCACCTTGGCCGACATCTGCTGGACGGCGATCAGCATCGGCGTGGACAGCAGGAGAAGCCAGTTCTGAGCGAAGCCCGCCGTCGCGCCGACGATCGAATAGGTCGCGATTCCGGCCGGGTCGTTGTCGGCCCCGCCCGTGATGACGCCCGGGCCGACAAGGCGCAGCAGGCCCCTGAGCCCGATGCGTTCGCGCGGAACGGCGCCTCCCTTGCGGAGCTCGACCTCAGCCACTGCGCGCGGGCTCGGGCGGCGTCGCGGTGGTCCACACGCTGCGCGTCTCCTCCTCCATGAGCGACCGGACGGTGTACGCGCGGGTCTCGTCCACACGGAGCACGAGAAGCGCCTCACCCCTATCGATCCGCTGGCGGGCGTCCTCCAGATGCGCGGGCGGAAGGACTTCGCGAAGCTGGGAGATGTTGGTGCGATCGACGATCGCGTGGCTCTTCGGCCGCACCCGCGCGTGCTCGTCGATGAGACGTTTCGCCAGCTCGGCGGTCGCGCGGTCCGGGTACGCGGCGACCAGGGTCTGGTCGTAGAGGGCCCGCCGCTCGTGCCTGTCGGCGACGCGCAGCCCCGACGTGTCGACCTCGGCCACGCCGTGTCCGGCTCGCATCCGAGCCTGGTCCGCGACCTGCTGGACGTCCCTGGGCTGTTCGAGGAGCCCGGAAACCTCCAACCGGCCATCTCGCACGCGCGCATGCACCCGATCTCCGTAGACGGGGTGCGCCTCGCTGGTGACTCCCGCGAGGACGTTGTCCCACCACGTCTTGACGCGCGGGTCGACCTTGCCGTTCGGCCGGTTCATCTCAATCTGGGAACGCCCGAGCACGCTCTTTGCCGGTCGCATGCGTTTCCAATTGGGATGCAGACGTCCAGCGTCGACCCGCCTCGACTTCTCCCGGAGACCGTCGATCGCCGCCTGTACAGGGCGATCCACGGGCTTCCGCACTCTCCGCTCGGGGACCGGTACGTGACCACGCTCTCCGACCTGGGCGAGGGGCTCGGCTGGGTGGCCGCGGGAGTCGCGCTCGCGTGGCTCGACGGGGGTCGGGGCCGGCGCGCCGGCGCCGCCACCACCGTCGCCGCGCTGGGCACCACCTACCTCGTGCAGCGAATGATCAAGCCCGTCTTCCGACGGAGGCGGCCGTGGGTCGACCGCGACGTGGTCGTTGTGGGGCTCAGGACGGCCGACGCCTCGTTTCCATCAGGACACTCGGCGTCGTCGTTCGCCGCCGCGACGACGCTCGCGACCTTCTATCCAAAAGCTTCTCCGCTCGTCTTCGCGCTTGCGACAGGCGTCGGTGTGTCGCGCGTGCACCTCGGCCATCACTTTCCGAGCGATGTGGTGGCGGGAGGTTTGCTCGGCATCGCAACCGGGACGCTGGTTTCGTGGCTCGTCCGCAGGACCTGAGAATGGTGGAGGGCTCGGCCATCACTGGCCGGCCCCCCAAGTCGCCAACGACTTGCGCGCCCCGAATACCGGGGCTAGCCGCTTTCGGGCCGGGGACGTCGCGGCTGTCCGTCGGTGGGAGCGCTCATCGGCGTCGACTCCATCGCCCCGGCGGCCAGGCGGTGCCGCTCACGAGCGGGTGGACGCCCGGCACCAGGCCCGTCGCCGCCGGCTACCTCGAGTTTTCGAAGGGCTTGCCGGGCCTCCGAACGGGAGCGAAAAAGACCGACGGCTGAATCAGGCATTTACACAGGTAACCCCCTCGACGGCGACCTATCCTGATTCTCCCGATGCAGGTGCGCTCCGAGCTTCCAGGCCTCAGCTCCGCCCAGGCGCGAAAGATCCTGGGCGGCCTTCCGCGCTGCGACTACGAGGTCGTCGTCAGGCCGTTGCGCTACCGGTGGGGGCCGCACCTGGCCGCCCGGTGTGAGTTCGACGAGCGGAGGATCGTCCTCCAGGTGCCCGTCCCGTGGCGGACCTTCAAGGAACCCGTGATCTACGCCGCGCGGCGCAAGCGGGGCGCGGGCATGCGGTTTGCGTGGGCCTCGGAGACCGTGTACTTCGGCACCCGGCGCGATGTCCTTCGGTTCCTGTACTGCCACGAATGGATGCACTGGTATCTGGACGAGATGCTCGGCAAGGGCTCGTCCGCGGAGACGGCTTGCGATCGCTTCGCGCTGCGTAACTTCCGCCGTCGCTACGTGACGACCGAGGACGCGGACGAAGCGCTCAAGCGGCGGAGCGTGCGCGCGTCGGCCTCAGCCCGCTAGCCGCCGCCAGCTCCGCGAAGCTGATCGCGTCGCGGATCGCGTAACCGCCGATGTCGTTGTTGAAATAGACGTAGACGTCGTCGTCTCGGGTCCAGGTCTCTCCGATCCTCTCCACCCACCGGCGCAGCGCGTCGCGCTCGTAACCGGGGGCATGAGGCTCGGAGCCTTCGTGAAACCGGACGAAGCCCCATGGGGCGGTCCGCCACGCCGGCTGGGAGCGGCGTGGAGAGTCGGCCAGGCAGAGAGCCACGCCGTTGCTTTGCAGAACATCCCGGGTCGCAGACGTGAACCACGACTCGTCGCGAAACTCCACCGCGATGCGGGCTGCAGGCGGGAATGCCCGAATCGTTGCGCTCAGCAGCTCGACATCGGCCGTCAATCCCGGCGGCAGCTGCAGGAGCACGGGACCGAGCTTTGAGCGCAGAGCGGACGCGCGGTCCATGAATCTCTGCACTGGCTCGTGCGGCTCGTGCAGTCGCTTCAGGTGCGTGAGGTAGCGACTCATCTTCAAGGCGAACACGAAGTCGGGTGGCGATCTGTCGTACCAGCCGGCGAACACCGTCCGCTCCGGGAGGTTGTAAAACGTGTTGTTCACCTCTACCGTCTGGTAGCGCTCGGCGAAATACGGGAGCCACAGCCGCTGTGGAAGCCGCTCGGGATAGAACACCCCTCGCCAGTGCCGGTACTGCCAACCCGAAGTCCCGATGTAGAGCACGGCCTAATCAGAACGTTCGACCGGCTTCCTTGCGCAGAAGGACGAGCACCGCGACCGGCAGCGCCGTGTTCACGAGGATCGACACCACACCGCCGTTGGAGCCGATCGGCAGCAGGAGCAGAACCGCCGCGCCGAACAGGCATACGACTTCGAGAGCGATCGTCAAGGCGCGCGCCCGCCTCATCCTCCACAGCACGCCGATCCCGAGCAGCAACGTCGCAAGCGCCAGCAGCATCGTCAACACGCCGAGCCCGCCCATGTAGACCTCGCCTGCCAGCGCGAACGGCATTGCCGAGATTCCCGCGATGAGCCAGAAGAGGCTCTGCATCAACAGCAGCACGAACACCGCCTCGGGACGCGACGAAGCTTCAGCCCTGATCAATCTTCCTCACCACCTTGTCGTCGATGTCGACGGCGAATCTGCCGGCGGGGTTGTCGACGATCCAGACGTGCAGCATCGGCGCAGCGCTGATGTCGATGGAACCGAGGGGGCACGTCGCCGTCGGCGTCATCAGGCTGAACTCCACACCGAACGGCGTGAAGCAGATGTTTTCGTGCTCGTGCCACGCCGTGAGCGGCCCGCCAGGGTCGGGCCCGAACTGGCCGATGTGCTGCATCTGAAACATCGCGCCGAGCAGCACCGGACCGTGCCTGGTGTTCGCATAGACGAGGCCCTGGGGGTGACGCGGGTCCATCACGTATCCCGCCTCGACATTCCGCTGGTTCATCCAGTGCGTCGATGGCATCGTCTGCGGGCCGCCCGGTCTGTAGCCTGCCGCCCACGCGTTTCGCCAATCGCGATAGGGCGCGATCGCCGCGGCGGTCTGGTCGTACAGTCGCTGCGCGGCCGCCACCTGCTCGGGGGTGGGCACGGCGTTCGTGTCCTGCAAGATGGCGCCCGCGTGCACGTGCTGCGCATCCGGGCGTGCCAGGGCGTCGATCCACACGGTGGCGAGGGTGACGATCGTGAGGACTGGAAGCGCCGCCCCCAGCGCGGTCCAGCGCATCTGGCGCCACCTGTGCGTGCCGTCCACTGGCACGAGCACCAGGCCCAGCGTCGTCAGCTCGAGCAGCTTGGTGGCGATCGCCACCTGGTCGGGCGTGTCGAGGCCGAGCACGATGTAGCCGAGGTAACCGAGGAGCGTGGCAGTGATGAGCGCGACCGACGCGGGCCGCCACCACCGCCACGTGTACATCTGCGACAGCGCGACGTACGCGACGCCGTTCATTACGAACAGCGCGGCGGTGATCGTCTCGTCGAGGTGCGTCCACACAAGCCCAAGGTGAATGCCTCCGGCGGTCGCCATGAGCACCGAAGCGCCGAGCACGGTTTCCGGTACAGGCTTGCGACCGCGGCGCAGCTTGAGGCTCAGAAGCGCTACAGCGAGGGCGGCGAGACCTGCGTACAGACCGATCGCGTGGTCCGGTGCAATGTCGAACATGCCACGAGCGTGGCGCCCGCGGTTAAGAAGCGCGTAAGAGAGGTAAGAGAGGCAGGTCGACGAGAAACGCGGCGCCGCCGAGCCGTGCGTCGCCGGCGACGATTCTTCCGCGGTGCTGGCCGACGATCCACTGCGCGATCGACAGGCCGAGACCCGGGTGCGAGCCCACCCGCGAGCCTTCAACCCTGTAGAAGCGTTCGAAGATCCGCTCGCGGTGCTCCGATGGGACGCCTGGCCCGTCGTCGGCGACGAGCAGGCGCGCCCATCCGTCTTGGGTCGACAGCGTGACGTCGACGTTGGCGGCCGCGAAACGAAAAGCGTTGTCGAGCAGGATCCACAGCAGTTGACGAAGGGCGTCGTCGTCGCCGTCGACGCGCGCGGCGGTCGCATCGACCGAGACGGTGCGGTCAGGATGGGACAGGGAGGCCTGGCGGCAGACCTCGTCGACCAGCGACTTCAGGTCGAGCGGCGCCAGCGTCAGGCCGAGGCCCGAGTCCGCGCTCGCCAAAGTAAGCAAGCGATCGACGAGCCGCGCCATCCGTGCGCCCTCCTTCGCGACGTCCTCGGCCGCCGCGCGCCGCACCTCCTCCGGCACCTTCCGCGACGCGAGCAACCCGGCGTTGCCCTGGATCGTCGTCAACGGCGTACGCAATTCGTGCGAAGCGTCGGACACGAACTGACGCTGCGAATCGAACGCGTCCTGGAGCCGGCCCAGCATGCCGTTGAAGCTCGCGGCCAGCAGCCCGACCTCGTCTCGCGCGCCGTTTACCGCCAGGCGCCGAGCGAAGTCGCGCGTGCGTCCGATCTCGTCGGCCGTCACGGCCACGCGTTTGAGCGGGGCCAGGGCGCGCCCGGCGACGACCCAGCTGGCGATCAGGCCGGCAATCAGGCCGGCAATTCCGGCGATGACGAGAAAGGCGAGGATGCCTGAGAGGCTCGACTGCGGCACCTTCGTCGACTGTCCGGTCACCACATGACCGCGGTCGAAAGCGGCGACGTACAGGCGGAAGCCGCCGTCAGTCGTGAACCCAGCGCGCACGCCGTTCGGCGTGACGACCGGCTCCCCCGTCGAGTAGACGGGCGCCCAGTCGCGGTCGAACACCTCGACGAAGACGTCGGTGCTCGTCCTCAGGTCTTCGGGCGCCACCGGCGCAGTGGGCGCGATCTGCGCGGTCGCGTTGAGCGACGCGACAGCCTGCTGCGCCCGCGTGCGGAGCGCGTCGTCTTGATTGCCGTTCACGCCGCGCGCGAGCAGGGCGTAGAGAAGCAAGCCGAAGACAAGCAGCGCCAGCGCGACCAGGCCGACGCCGAACAGGGCCAGGCGCAGGCGGAGCGACAAGTGGCCTACTCGCGCAGCGCGTAGCCGGCGCCGCGGACGGTGTGCACGAGCAGTGGTTCGCCCAGCTTCTGGCGGAGGTACCCGACGTAGACCGCGACGACGTTGTCCGTCTCCGCCTCGCCCCTCCAGACCGCTTCGAGCAGCTGTTCGCGGGACAGGACCTGTCGTGGGTGGCGCATGAGGTGCTCGAGGAGGTCGAACTCGGTCGACGTAAGCGGCAGCGCGCGGTCCGCCCTCCAGGCCTGGCGGCTCGCCGGCTCGAGGCGCAGCTCGCCGAAGCGCAGATGCTCGGCCGGCGTAGTGCGCCGCAGCAGCGCGCGCACGCGGGCCAGCAGCTCTTCGTTGTGGAACGGCTTGGCGACGTAATCGTCGGCGCCCGAGTCGAGGCCCAGCACCCGGTCCTCTGTCCTGCCTCGAGCCGTCAAGACGAGGATTGGGATCGAGCTTGCCGCTCGCAGCCTCCTGCACACGGCGATGCCGTCGAGGCCCGGCAGCATCAGGTCCAGCACGACCAGGTCGAACGGCCGCTCGCGGGCGCGCCGGATCGCATCGCCGCCTTCGCCGGCGATGGCTACGTCGTACCCCTCGGTCCCGAGCACGCGCTCCAGCATCGCCGCGACCGGCGGGTCGTCTTCGACGACGAGAATCCTCGAGCCTGCCATCCGATCGATTTATAGACCGCCGGATGTGGATTCGATAAGAACTACGCCAGGTCTGTGAGGGTGACCTTCTTGGTGGCGATCAGGCTCCCCGCCGCCCCTGAGCGGTAGTGGCCCGAGGTCGGCGCGACGTCGGAGTAATCCGCGCCCACCGCCACGGTCACGTAGCCCAGGCCTCCCCGGCTCGCGTGCGTCGGGTCGAAAGCGTGGGCGATGGCGTCCCCGGTCCCGTCGCGCGTCGGCAGCACGACCTCGACCCACGCGTGGGTTCCACCCTGACCGACCAGGTGGCCGGACACGTAACGCGACGGCAGCCCGCAGGCGCGGCAGACGGCAAGCATCACGTGGGCGTAGTCCTGGCAAACGCCGGAACCCAGCGCGAGGGCCTCCGCCGCGGTGGTGCGCACGCCGGTCGCCCCGTGCCGGTAGGTCATCGACTGATAGACCCAGTCGTTGATCCGGTCCGCCAGCGGCAGCCCCCACTCCCCGGCCCCGACGAGCTCGTCGGCCGCCCGCATGATCCGATCGTCCGGCTCGGTCAGTGGCGACGGCTCGAGGAGATAACCGTCGGCGAGCCAGCCGTCGGGCAGCCGGTTGGGGTGGTCGGCCTCGCGCTCGACGGCGACCTCGGCCGTGAACTCGATCGCCTCGGGCACTCGCGCGGCGAAGACGTCGAACACCACGTTGCCGAACCGGTCGCTGTGGCTCTCGATGCTCGCCGTATCGAGGGCGACCGTCACGTTGTGGGAGAGACGGCGCTGGTCGCCGAAGAGCTCGGGCGGGATGACGATCAGGCGATGGCTGAGGTCGCTGATCGGCTGCGGGTAGACGTACCGGAACGTCTGACGCACGAGGTACGAGGCACGCCGGGCGCTCGCCCACTCGAGCGCCATCAGCTCGGCTCCTTGTTCACGTCGGCCCAGACCACCATCGACTTGAACGCCGCCGGACCGAAAGTGGTCATCATCGCCACATCCAGAGCGTCTCTTCCGCGGCCTATCAAGACCCTGCCCACACGCCGCTTGTTGTTGCGGGGATCGAACGTCCACCACCGGTCACCGAGGTAGACCTCCATCCACGCGGCGAAATCCATCGGGCTGTCAGGCGGCGTGACGTAGATGTCGGGGAGATAGCCGAAGACGTACCTGGCCGGGATGTTCAGAGCCCTGCAGAACGTGATCGCCAGGTGCGCGAAGTCGCGGCAGACGCCCTTGCGCTGCTCGAGCACGTCGACCGCGGTGGTCATCGGACTGCTGGTGCCGTATTGAAACTTGATGTTTTCGTGGACCCAGTCGCAGATCGCGCGCACCCGCATGCCGCTGGGCTCGGATCCGCCGAAAAGGTCCCAGGCCATGCCCATCAGCTGGTCGGAAAGGCAGTAGCGGCTCGGAAGCGTGAAGTGCAGCAGCTCTCCCGGCAGGTCGTCGACCGGGAGCTGCGGCGCCGCGCTGGCATCGGGGTCTGGCTCGTCCGGCACGCTGACCACGGCGTCGTAGCGCAGCTTGAGCCGGCCGTCGGGCATGACGAGTCGCTTGATCGGGTTGCCGTAAAAGTCGGCGTACTCGTCGACCGGCAGTGACGGTTGGGTCGACCAGGTCTCGGTGACTAGCTGGTGGCGAGCGTCCGACCGGGGGCGCACCTGCACCGTGGCGACGGTCGGGGCGCTCACGTCGTACTCGAATTCGCAGCCGACCCGTAAGTTGATCGTCTTCGCAGATTGCGGGATGGCGGCAACACTATAGCGGTGGCTCTCGATGCCAACTACGACGTCAACGGCTTCTATGACGAGATGCTTGCGGCCTCCGGCAGGCCGCGCCCTCCTTACGATCGACTCTACGAGGAGCTGAACAGGCTCGGCGCCGCCGAGCTCCAGCGCCGCTGGACGCTCGCGATGGAGATGTTCCGCAACCACGGCATCACCTTCGCCGTCTATCCGGACGCCCAGGGCACGGAGAAGGTCTTTCCTTTCGACGTGATCCCGCGTCTGATCGACGGTTCGACGTGGGAAAGGCTGGAGGCGGGCCTGACGCAGCGCCTGCGCGCGCTGAACCTGTTCCTCGACGACGTCTACAGTCGCAAGCTCATCCTCAAGCAGCGCGCGATCCCGCCCGAGATCGTCCTCAGCAGCTCCCTGTACATGCGAGAGATCGAAGGACTGCCGGTGCCGCACGGCATCCACTGCCACATCGCGGGCATCGACCTGGTGCGAGACGAGAAGGGCGAGTTCTTCGTCCTCGAGGACAACCTGCGGACCCCGTCGGGCGCGTCGTATGTGCAGGCCAACCGCTACGTGATGAAGCGCGTGCTGCCGGACCTGTTTGCCGGATACCCGGTCCGCCCCGTCGAGGGCTATGTCCACGAGCTGCTCCGCCACCTGCGATGGCTGGCGCCCGACGGCGTCGAGGATCCGACCGTCGTGCTGCTCACACCGGGGATCAACAACTCGGCCTACTACGAGCACCTCTACCTCGCCAAGCAGATGGGCATCGAGCTCGTGGAGGGCTCCGACCTCGTCGTCGACGACGACCACGTGTTCATGCGGACGACCCGGGGCCTTCAGCCGGTCCACGTGATCTACCGGCGGATCGACGACGAGTGGCTGGACCCGATCTTCGGCCGCCAGGAGTCGCTGGTCGGCGTTGCGGGTCTGGTCAACGCGTACCGGGTTGGGAACGTCGTTCTCGCCAACGCCCTCGGCAACGGCGTCGCCGACGACAAGGCCGTGTACGCGTTCGTGCCGAAGATCGTCCGCTACTACCTCGACGAGGACCCGATTCTGCCCAACGTCGAGACATACCTCTGCGCGATCGACTCCGACCGTCGGTACGTGCTGCAGCACCTCGACCGGCTGGTGGTCAAGACGACCGACGCCTCCGGCGGCTACGGGATGCTGATCGGACCGGCATCGACCCGCGAGGAACGCGACGAGTTTCGGGCACGAATCGATGCGCGGCCCCGCGCTTTCATCGCACAGCCGGTGGTGTCGCTGTCCGTGCAGCCCGTGTTCGACGGCGGTGCTTTCCGGCCCGGCCACCAGGACCTGCGGCCGTTCGTTCTGACCGGCCCCGATGTCTACGTCACGCCCGGAGGGCTGACGCGCGTGGCCCTGAAGCCCGGCTCACTCGTGGTCAACAGCTCGCAGGGCGGCGGCAGCCGCGACACGTGGGTGATCGGCCCAAATGATTAGGAGCAAACGTGCTTAGCCGCGCCGCCACCTCGCTGACGCTGCTCGGCCGGCACCTCGAGCGCGCTGACCACCTGGCGCGCATCCTCGGCGTGCACGTGGCGCTGTCGCTCGACCGCGCGGACGAGCCCGGGCCGGAGTTCTGGCGCCGGGTCATGGACCTCGCCGGCTGGCCCGCGAGCGACACCGGCAGGCGGGACCAGGCGGTCGAGGTCCTCGTCGCGGGGACGCTCGGACCTTCTGTCCGGTCGAGCATCGCGGCGGCCCGCCTTGCCGCGCAGGCGGTGCGGCCGTCCCTGCCCACCGAGCTGTACGAGCAGGTCAACGCCCTGCACTGGCGGGTCCAGGAGGCGGTGTGGCAGCCCGACCTCTACCGCTTTCTGATGGACGTCCAGATGAGCATCCGGCTCGTCGATGGGCTGCTCGAGGATGCGATGTTCCACGACGAGACACGCGACTTCGTGCGCCTGGGCAAGTTCATGGAGCGCGCAGCAAACGTGACCACCGTAGTCACGCGCAAGGCCGCCGAGCTGGCCGGCACGCCGGAGGACGCGCTCGAGTGGACGGCGGTGTTGAAGTCGTGCTTTGCGTTCGAGTCGTACCAGGCGCGCTACGGCGGTGGCGTGACCCCCGACGGCGTCATCGAGTGCCTGATGCTCGACCGCGCCCTGCCTCGGTCAGCGCGGTTCGCCGCGACGATGGCGCTGGAGTCGGTGGCTCACATCGAGGGCAAGACGCGGAGGTCGAAGCCACTCAGGCTGCTCACGCGGCTCGACGACCTGTACCGGCTCGCGACGACGCAGACCATCGGCGACGGACCACGTGACTTCGAAGACGAATGCCGCGCGATCCTGCGCGCGCTCGAGATCGCGCTGCGCGAGACCTACTTCCACCCGAGCAAGGTCCCGGCCGCGGTGACCGGAGAGGAGGGCCGCGGGATGCCGCAGCAGCAGCAGCAGCAGCTGACATGAGGTTCGAGATCGTGCACAGCACTCGCTACCGCTACACGGCGCCGATCGCCGAGACGGTGATGGAGGTCCGCCTGCAGCCGATGGACGGCAACGGACAACGATGCCTCGACTTCCGGCTCGAGCTGAGCCACGGTGTCAAGGCGCGCAACTACCGGGACGGCTTCGGCAATCAAGTCCATTACTTCAACCTCGTCAGGCCGCATGCGGGGTTGAGCGTGATCAGCCGTTCCACGGTCGAGACCGGGCTTGCCCCCGACGACCACCCGGGGGAAGAGCTCGTCCAGGACTTCCTTCGTTTTCGTTCGCCGGTCAAGGACATCGAAGGAGTGCGCGAGCTCGCGGCTCGGCATCCGGTCGCCGACCCGTCTTCGGCCGAGTCGGTTTTGCTCGCGCTCGACGCCCTGACGGTGACGATCAGCCAGGAGTTCGCGTACGACACGACCGTGACCAACGTCTACAGCGTCGTCGACGACGTCCTGGCGTTGAAGGCCGGCGTGTGCCAGGACTTCGCCCATCTCTTCATCGCCGCGGCCAGGGCGATGGGAGTGCCCGCGCGCTATGTGAGCGGCTACATCCACCTCCCGAAGTGGGGCGACAAGGCGACCACTGCCTCGCACGCCTGGGCAGAGGCGTGGGTGCCAGGACGCGGGTGGATCGGCTTCGACGCGACGCATCCCGTGCGGACGACGCCGCACCACGTCCGCCTGGCCGTCGGACGCGACTACACGGACGCGGCGCCGACGCGCGGGGTGTACGTCGGTTCGGCGGCGGGCACGATGTCGATCAGCGTGAAGACCCGCGCGATCGGCTAGACGTCGTTTGGCCGGCGACGCCAAATCCGCATGCGAGGAATTGGTGGCGGCAGCCAGGCATCGCAGCAGGCCCAGAACCTAGGCTTGCCCGCACAGTGCGCAATCCACGCCTGATCGCGATCGAGATTACCCGGGGAGGTCCCCCGACCTAGCGCGCCGCGCTGAAGTCGGTTGGACCTCCCGGCCAGAAAGGTCGGGAGGTTTTTTTATGCCCGCCGGTAGCAGAAGAAAGATCGTCGTCTACGACACGACCCTGCGCGACGGGGCGCAAGGCCCGGACGTCTCGTTCTCGGCCGCCGACAAGGAGCGCATCGCTCGTCTTCTGGACGGTCTCGAGTTCGACTACGTCGAGGGCGGCTTCCCCGGATCCAATCCCAAGGACGAGGAGCTGTTCTCGAACCTCGCCGCGCAGCCTCTGGCCCACGCGCGCCTGGCCGCCTTCGGCGCGACCCGCAGGGCCGGCGGAACATGCGAGGGCGACGCCAACCTCGCCGCGCTGATCGCGAGCGAGGCGCCCGTCTGGACGCTGGTCGGCAAGAGCGACACATGGCAGGTCGCGACCGTGCTCGGAACGACCAACAACGAGAACCTCGCGATGGTCGAAGAGTCGGTGGCATTCGGCGTCGCCAGGGGGCGCGAGGTGATCTTCGACGCTGAGCATTTCTTCGACGGCTTCGCGCGCGACGAGGAGTACGCGGTCGAGGTCTGCCTCAGCGCGGCGCGCGCCGGAGCCTCATGGGTCGTGCTCTGCGACACGAACGGTGGCAGCCAGCCGGCGCAGATCCGCGAAGGCGTGGAGGCCGTGGTCAAGGCCCTCGTTGACGCAGGCGTCACCGCGCGCGTCGGCATCCACGCCCACAACGACTGCGAGCTCGCGGTGGCCAACTCGCTCGAAGCCGTGATGTCTGGCGCGGACATGGTCCAGGGGACGATCAACGGCTACGGCGAAAGGTGCGGCAACGCCAACCTCGTCTCCGTGGTCTCGAACCTCGTCCTCAAGCTTGGAGCGGAGGCTCTTCCACCGGCGACGACGAAACGGTTCACCGAGCTTTCGAGGACGGTGGCTGAAATCGCGAACCTCGCGCTGCCGCTGCAGCAGCCTTTCGTCGGCCATGGCGCGTTCGCCCACAAGGGCGGCCAGCACGTGGCTGCCGTCCTCAAGCACAAGGACGCGTATCAGCACATCGACCCGGCGCTCGTCGGCAACGAAGCGCGCGTGCTCGTGTCCGAGCTGTCGGGTCGCGGAAACGTCCTGGCGAAGGCGCGCGAGTTCGGCCTCGAGCTCGACCGCGACGACCCGCAGACGCGCTGGCTCGTCAACCACTTGAAGGAGCTCGAGCACAAGGGCTACGCGTACGAGGCCGCCGACGCATCCTTCGCGATGCTGCTGCGCCGGCTCCAGCCCGGTTACGTCGCGCCGTGGACCGTCGCCGACTTCACGACCCAGGTCCGTCAGAACGGCGGGTCGGTGCACGCAGAGGCAACGGTCAAGGTCGAGGTGGACGGCACTCAATACCACACCGCCGCCTCCGGCAACGGCCCGGTCAACGCGCTCGACGCGGCGCTGCGCAAGGCGCTGAGCCCACGCTTTCCCGCCCTCGACGGCGTGAGCCTGCACGATTACAAGGTGCGCATTCTCAACGGCGACGCGGGCACGGCCGCCACCACGCGGGTGCTCATCGAGTCCGGCCGCGACACGAGGAGGTGGACGACCGTCGGCTGCTCGGCCAACATCATCGAGGCCTCGCTGCTCGCGCTCCTCGACTCGTTGGAGTACGCGGTCCTCGAGTAAGCCCGGGTCAAGGCAGACCGCGCGTCAGGAGATCCCGCAAGAGCTGCGGCGGGACGTCCGCATGCTCGGCGACGTCCTGGGCAAGGTCATCGCCGAATTCGGAGGCGAAGGACTCCTGCGCGACGTCGAGAGCCTGCGCCGCCTGGTCATACGCGCGCGCGACGACGGGCGTTTCGAGCGCGACGCTGAGCGGCTGGTCGCGTCATGGCGCCTGGACCGCGCGGAGCTCGTGGCCCGGGCCTTCACGTGCTACTTCCACCTGGCCAACCTTGCCGAGGAGCACCATCGTGCTCGGGTCATCCGCGAGCGCGAGCGTGGGCCGGAGCCGCTGCCCGAATCGCTGGCCGCGACAGTCGCCGAGCTCCGGCCGAAGCTTGGCCGCAAGCGGTTTGCGGCGCTTATCGCCGGGCTCGAGGTGCATCCGGTCTTCACCGCGCATCCGACCGAGGCGCGCCGTCGCGCGGTGGTGACCGCGATACGCCGCATCGGCGATCAGCTCGAACGCCTCGACGACCCTCGCATCTCGAGGCCCGAGGAAACAGAGGCTCGGCGCCGGCTGGCTGAAGAGGTCGACGGTCTCTGGCGCACCGCGCTCATGCGCACCCACCAGGTGACGCCGCTCGACGAGGTGCGTTCGTTCACGGCGGTCTTCGACGAGACGCTGTTCCGAATGGTGCCAGAGGTGCTGCGCTCGTTCGAGGCGGCTCTAGGCGAGGCACCTCCGCTATTTCTGCGGTTCGGCAGCTGGATCGGCGGCGACCGGGACGGCAACCCCGCGGTGACGGCCGCCGTCACGCGCGAGGCGATGCAGATCCAGTCCGAGCACGCGATGCTTGGACTGGAGACGGTCGCGAATCGAGTCGGCCGCGCGCTCACCGTCGACGCCGCGACAACTCCCCCTTCGCGTGCTCTCGCGCGACGACTACGACAGCCAGGAGCCGAACCGCATCGTCAGTTCCTCCTCGACGTCGCCGGCCGTCTTCACGCGCGCCGCTACCGAGATGCATCGGAGCTGCTCGACGACCTCCGGATCCTGCAGAGCTCGCTTGCCGCGGCCGGCGCGGGACGTCTGGCGGACGGCGAGGTGCAGGCGCTCATCTGGCAGGCGGAGACCTTCGGTTTCCACCTCGCCGAGCTGGAGGTCCGCCAGCACTCGGGCGTCCACGCACAGGCGACACGGGAATCGATTCAAACCATGGAGGCGATCGCCGACCTCCAGTCGAGGTTCGGCGAGGCGGCATGCCGCCGCTACGTTGTGAGCTTCACCCGCAGCGCGGCCGACGTCGCGGCAGTCTACGACCTGGCTCGGCGGGCCCGACAGACGCCGGCGCTGGACGTCGTGCCGTTGTTCGAGAGCCTCGAAGACCTCCGCCGGGCGCCGGCGGTGATGGACGGCGTGCTCGAGATCCCGGAGGTCAAGCAACGCCTCGAGAAGAACGGCCGCTCTGTCGAGGTCATGCTCGGCTACTCCGACTCGGCCAAGGAGATCGGTCCGCTGTCGGCGACCATCGCCCTGCACGACGCGCAGGCGGCGCTCACCGCGTGGGCGAAGCGACGGGGCGTGCGACTGACCCTGTTTCATGGGCGGGGCGGCGCGCTCGGTCGCGGCGGGGGTCCCGCCAACCGCGCGGTCCGGGCCCAGGCGCCCGGATCGGTCGCGGGCCGCTTCAAGGTCACTGAGCAGGGCGAGGTGATCTTCGCCCGATACGGGAACCGGGCGATCGCGCGAAGGCACATCGAGCAGGTCACTTCGGCCGTGCTCGAGGCATCCGCTCCGAGCTCCGTCCGCGATGACCGCGCGCACGAATTTCGCGAGCTTGCTGAGCAGGTCGACGCACCGTCGCGCACGGCGTATCGAGCGCTTGTCGAGGCATCGGGTTTCGAGGATTGGTTCGCGGCCATCGCCCCGCTCGAGGAGCTCGGGCGATTGCGCATCGCGTCGCGGCCTGCGCGGCGCGCGCGGACAAGACGGCTGGAAGACCTGCGCGCGATACCGTGGGTGTTCGCCTGGTCGCAGATGCGGCTCAACCTTCCAGGCTGGTACGGCATCGGCAGCGGCCTTGCGGCCGCCTCGCTCGCCGAGCTGCGGCGTGCTTACGGGCGCTGGCCGCTGTTCAACGCGATGCTCGACAACGCCGAGATGAGCCTGGCCAAAACCGATCGGCGGATCGCGGAGCGCTACCTCGCGCTCGGTGACCGCGCCGACCTCGGGCAGATGGTGTTGCGCGAGTACGACCTCACGCTCGAGATGGTCCTCGCGGTCACAGGACACAGGCGCCTGCTCGAAGACCGGCGGGTGCTCTCCTGGGCGATCGAGCTGCGCAATCCGTACGTCGATGCCCTGTCACATCTGCAGCTGCGGTCACTGCGCGCGATGCGCAACCCGAAGACGTCGCGGTCAGACCGGGCGAAGGCGGAGCGCGTGTTTCAGCTGAGCGTCAACGGAGTTGCGGCGGGACTGCAGAACACAGGCTAAGCGGCGCCGAGCGCCTGCACCCGGGGCAGCTCGCTCGCGAGCAGCTCGACGGTCTCTGGGTCCCACTGTGTTCCCGCCCCCGCACGCAGCACCGCAAGCGCTTGCTCGGTGGAGCAGCGGTTGCGGTACGGGCGGTCGTTCACGAGCGCGTCGAACGCGTCGCACACCGAGACGATGCGCGCGACGCGCGGAATCTCTCGGGCACGCAGGCCGTCGGGATAACCCGACCCGTCGAAGCGCTCGTGGTGGTGGCGGATGATCGGAAGCAACCCAGACGTCGAACGCAGGGGCCGGACGATGCTCTCCCCGATCGCCACGTGGGCCTGCATCTGAGGCAGCTCGCTCTCGTTGAGCGGCCCCGGCTTGTGCAGGATGGAATCGGCCACTCCGATCTTGCCGATGTCGTGGATCATCCCGCCGCGATAGAGCGTGTCCAGCGTCTGCTCCGGCAAACCAAGCCGCTCGCCGAGCAGGCGCGCCGACTCGCCGACGCGTTGCGTGTGGCGCTCTGTGAAAGAGTCCTTCGCCTCCACCGCCGTGGCGAGCGAGAAGATCACGTGCTCAGCGCCGTCGAGCGTGTTGTACAGCTCCCTCAGGCGCAGCGCCGAGCGGACGCGGGCGATGAGCTCCGCGCCTTCGACAGGCTTGGCCATGAAGTCGTCCGCTCCCGCCTCCAGCGCCATCACTCGATGCGTGGTCTGGCTCAGGCCGGTGATCATCACGACCGGCAGCAAGCGGCCGCGTGGCATCGCCTTGATCCGCCGGCACACCTCGTACCCGTCCATTCCCGGCATGCGGACGTCGAGGAGGACGAGGTCGGGCGGGCTCGACTCGATGAGCGCGAGGGCGCTGGGGCCGTCGGGCGCGAGCATGACGTCGCACTCGAGACTCGCGAGGAACAGCCGGATCATCTCGCGGTTCGCGGGGCTGTCATCCACGACCAGGACTACGGGCATTGGCTCACCAACCGCATCTCATCGTGACCGAGGCTACGGAAAAGTCAACGAAGGAACGCTCGGCGCGACCGCGCCAACCGTTATGCGATGGCGGTTCGGGCGCTCTCCCGTGGGGATTCGCGGCGGCCGACCGCCGCCAGTGCCAGCCTCAGCTGACGATTGGCTCCGGCCAGGTCTCCGCGGGCCTCGAGGATCTCCGCGTAGATCACGTGGTTTCGGGCGGACCATTCGGTGGCCCGGTCCTGGTCGAACAGCCTGAAGGCGATCCCAAACTCAACGTCGGCGGTCTTCGAATCCCCCTGCGCCTCGGCGATGCGGCCAAGCCATTGGTGAGCCTCGCCGGCTTTCGCCACCTGTCCGTGCCGCTGCGCCAGGTCAACCGCCGCCTGGGCATGGTGGGTCGCAAGGTCGTACTCCGAGAGGGCCAGCTGGATCTCGGCAATGGTCATCAGCACGTGCGGCTTCATGACGACGTAGTCGAGCTGGTCCATCTGGCGCAACGACTCCTCGGCGTGCCGGAGCGCTGCGACCGGGTCACCCTCATGAAGGATCAGAACCGCCAGGTTGTTCTCGCTCAGCGCCTGCTGCCTACGGTCCTGCAGCGTCTCGTAGATCGCCATCGCTTTGCGCACGTAATGGCCGGCCTGAGAAAGCTCACCCATCGCTTCGTGACAGACGCTGAGGTTTCCGTAGATGTACGAGAGGCGGCGCAAGTCGAGGAAGCCGGCACCAACCCTCAGGGCCTCCTCGAACACCTCGACCGCCCTCGCGTTCTCCTGGCGCGCGGCAAGGACGTGACCGAGGATCGCCAGGAGCTTCGCCTCCGTCATCGCGGGCACCGGGTCGACCGTCCGGCATCGACGCAGTGCCTCGGTGGCGAGATCCACGGAAACGGCGTCGTCCATCATTCGAGCGGCCGCCGCCTCCCACCCGAGCGACTCGGCCGCCATGAGGACGTCACCGGCCTCCTCGAAATACGAGCGGGCCCCAGAGGCCAGGCTCCGAGCTTCGAGTCCGCGACCAAGTCGGACGAGCGCGGTGGACATCGCGAGCCGCGCGTTGGCGACGACTCGACGATCGGAGCTCCGCGCCACCAGAGCTTCGCCCGAGCTCACCGCGGCGGCGTTGTCGCCGACGGCGACGAGTCGCTCGACCTCGGCAAGCGCGGAGTCATCGCCGGCCCCGCCGTCGCCGAGGAAGAAGTCGATCGGCTTCTTCGTCCGGGCGGCGATGAGCTGCAGCGTCTCCATCGAGGGCTTGGCCTTGCCGGTCTCGACGAAATAGATGGCCGTGCGGCTGATGTCGCCCTGAGCGACCTGGCCGAGGCTGAGGCCGGCCTCACTTCGCGCCTGCTTGACAGCCCCGGGGCGAACTTCGACGCCGCGACGCCGGCCGCGACGGCGGCTGGGCGCGGTCGTATCGATCAAAGGGTGAACGGAAACCTCCGGCACGTTGCCAGCTTAACGTACGCCCTTTGACTTGACACTGCGTTTACAAAGCTTGTATCAGCAGCAACCTGGGCCATTGTCGGCGACGACCGTCATCGCCAGGGTCATCATGGCCGACAGGGCCAGGATGGCTGCAAAGAGGAACTTGCGCATTCAATCTCACCTCCTTCGCCAGACCGGGCACCAGCGTTGGGAAATGAGGGTTTCGGGCTAATCGATTTGGGCCGCGACCGCGGCGCGTCGAGGGCGGTCGAACAGCCGGGCGAGCAGTCCCCACACGACCGCCGCCAACTTCATCGCACCGGCAACGGCCAGCAGGCCCGCCGTCCAGGCGGCGAGGCGCCCCACGAGTCCGGCGGGCACCCCGGACGCGACCACGGCCGGCAGCGCGAGGAGAACTACGGCGCAAAGAAAGACGGCAAGCGCGGCGCCGGTCCTGGAGGCGCTCGCCGGCGCCTCGTCCTCAGCCGGCGACAGATCCGGCCGCAACCCCTCCCTGGCGACCTGAGCCGAAATAGCAGCCCCTCCCGTTAGCGGTGTTCCACACCCGCACGGCTGTGCTAAAACAACTGCCCCCGCATGTTAAATCAAATCTGGTTTGACTTAACGACCGCCCAGGGATTTTTCGTATTCGGGGTTCGATCGTGAGCAGCGAGGCCTACCCTCGCGGGGTGCAGCAAATCCGGCCGCTGACGCTCGCCCAGCGGCGCCCGGTCGTGGTGACCGGGCTGGGCATCGAGACCTGGACGCCGTTCATCGTCGCCGCGGCGGCGGCGGCGGTGCTCTCGGCCGTGTTCGTCCTGTGGACCTGGAACCGCTGGTTGAGCGAGAGCGCGTCAGTGGGCGTCGACGACGTCGGCGAGGCGGTCGCGGCTCTGATCGCCGCCGGCAGCTGTGGCTACGCGGCGTTCCGAAACAAGGGCCGGGTGCGCGTCGCATGGGCCTTCTTTGCGGTCTCGGCCTTCTCGTGGGGGTTCGGAGAGGTCATCTGGTCATGGAACGAGGTGGTCCGGGGTGAAGCCCTGCCCTTCCCCTCCATCGCCGACGCCTTCTACCTGCTCGCGGTCCCTCTGGCGATCGGCGGCGTCTTTGCCTTCACGTCCGCGCCGACGCGCCTGGCGACCCGCGGCGAGACTGTGCTCTCCGGGGCGATCGTCGCCCTGTCGCTCCTGTTCGTCGCGTGGGTGTTCGGGCTCGGCATGGTCTACGAGACCTCGGCGTCGTCGCCGGAATCGCTGCTGATCTCGCTTGCGTACCCGGTCGGCGACATCGTGACGGCGACCGTCCTGGTCATCGCCCTGCGACGGGCGCGGCGCGGCGCCGTCGGGCGCATGCTCATCCTTCTCGGAGGCCTGGCCTGCATCGCGCTCGCCGACAGTGCGTTCACGTACCTGACCGCCAACGGCACCTACGGCGAGGCCGGCAGCGTCCTCGACGCCGGCTGGGTGGTCGGCTACCTGCTGATCGCGCTTGCCCCGCTGTGGCCGACGCGCGGAGTCGACGAGCAGCACGACGTGGAGGGCCCGATCGAGCTGTGGCAGCTGGCGCTGCCGTGGGTGGCGGTGCTCGCCGGAGCGCTCGCGGTGGTACACCTCGGGGCCACCGGCCGGCCGCTCGACCTGTTCGAGACAATCCTCGCCGGCGGGCTCGGGATTCTTTTCGTCGCCAACCAGATCCTGACGCACCGCGACTCGCTCGACCTTCTGCACAAGAGCCGCTACGCGGAGGGCCAGGTGTCGCGGCGCAACGCGCTGCTGAACGAGATCATCACCCACGCGCCGCTCGGCATCGCGCGCGCCGGCGTCGACATGAACGTCATCGACGTGAACCCGCGGATGGCTGCGCTGCTCAGGACGACGCCGGACAAGATGATCGGCACGGCGGTCGCCTCATACCTCCACCCCGATGAGTTCGCGCGCGTGTTCGAGCTCTTTCGGCCGCTGTGGACGAGCCAGGTGGACAGCATCGAGTCGGAGAGCAAGGCAATCCGGGGGGACGGCACCGAGGTCTGGCTGCACTGGAGCGCCACCGCGGTCCGCGGCAGGTCCGGACGGATCGAGTACTTCCTCGTCATGTACGAAGACGTCGACGCCGAGCACGCCGCCAACGAGGCGGCGGCCGCCCACCTTGCGGGCCTGGAGCGCCTCAACACGCTCAAGAGCGAGTTCGTCTCCCTCGTCAGCCACGAGTTCCGCACCGCGCTGGTCGGCATCTCCGGCTTCAGCGAGATGATCCGCGACGAGGAGGTCACGATCGAGGAGGCGAAGAGCTACGCCGCCGACATCAACAAGGACGCGGAGCGCCTGAACCGGATGATCAACGACATGCTCGACCTCGATCGGATTGAGGCCGGCCGCCTGACCATGCACCCTCAGGAGGTCGACCTCAACGGCCTGGTCGAGGACTCCGCGGACAGGGGGCGAACCGTCAGTGCCAGGCACACGATCGTTTGCAAGCTGGAAGGCCGGCCCTCCGTCTGGTGCGACCCCGACCGGATTGCGCAGGTCGTGTCCAACCTCCTCACGAACGCGATCAAGTACTCGCCCGACGGAGGCGAGATCACGGTCACCAGCACGCTCCGCGACGGGGAGATCGACGTCGGTGTCCGCGACCAGGGAATCGGCATCGCGCCCGAGTTCAGGGAGCACCTTTTCAGCCGTTACGAGCGCTACGAAAAGGCGCCTAGCAAGATCCTGGGCACCGGCCTCGGGCTGGCGATCACCCGCCAGATCGTCGAGATGCACGGAGGCAAGGTCTGGGTGGAGAGCGAGCAGGGGCACGGTTCCGACTTCCACTTCACCCTGCCGATCAAAGCGACGGCGACCGCCGAGGTGTCGAAAGCTTCCTAGGCGTCCTTCAGATACGGTCGGATCATCGCGGCCAGCTCCTCCAGCCTGCGCAGTGCGGCGTCGCGGCCGTCTGGCGGCACGTACCAGATCAACCGGTCCACCCCACCCTCCGCCAAATGCTCGATCTGGTCCGCGCCCCCTCTCGGGTAGAACGTGACCGGAATCGGGCCGCGGCCCGCATCCTTCGCCATCCGCTGGAGCTCGGGAATGCGCTCGACGACGTCACCGCGGTTGGGCATCCAGCCGTCGCCGTAACGGACCACGCGCTCGAGGATCTTCGGGCCGCTGCCGCCGAGGATGATCGGCGGGTGCGGCTTTTGCACCGGCTTTGGAAAGGCCCACATCGGTCCGAAGTCGACCATGTCGCCGTGGTACTCGGCCGGATCGGTGGTCCAGATCGCCTTGATGGCCTCGACCCGCTCGCGCATCAGCTTCCACCGCGTCCTGAAGTCGGTGCCGTGGTTCGCCATCTCCTCGCTGTTCCAGCCACCGCCGACACCGAAGATGAAGCGACCACCGGAGATCACGTCGACGCTGGCGGTCTCCTTGGCCGTGTGGATCGGGTCGCGCTCGACCACCAGGCAGATGCCCGTGGCGACGCGGATCGTCTTGCTCGCCAGGGCGGCGGCGGTGAGCGCGACGAACGGGTCCATGGTGTGCCAGTACTGCTTCGGCAGCTCAGCCCCGCCCGGCCACGGCGACCGGCGACTGGTCGGGATGTGCGTGTGCTCCGCGACCCACAACGACTCGAAGCCCAGCTCCTCGGCCGCCGGCGCGAGCTCGGTCATGGAGATCGCGTACTCGGTCGGAAAGATCGCCACGCCGAACTTCATGACGGTTGCGAATCCGGCAGGCTGCCGGCGGGAGCCTGCTGCTCGTTGGGGCCTTTGAAGCCGAAGTCGGTGATGTGCTCGACCTCGGATCCGAACTCGAGGCCGATCCAGCCGCCGGGCGCGAACATTCCGAGCAGCTGGTGCTTGCCCTGGCCGAATCCGTCGATCCTCCAGATCTTGACCGAGCCGGGCAGGTTGCCGAGCGCCCGCTGCGGTTCGACGGTCACCGTGTAGCCGGTCGCCTGGTCGAACTCTCGAACGCCGGCGATGGTGACGACGCGGATCATCCCTGACCTAAAGCGTAGTGTCGAGGCGGCCGGCGGTCGGGTCAGGAGGCGGGGGCGGCCAGTCTCTCGATGTCGAGCGCGCGAAACAGCGCGTGGACGGCCTTGGGATCGAGGCGCGCTCTGGCTTCTTCCATTAGGACGCGGCGCGCCTCCTCGTCGGTGCGCGCGTGGCGGTAGGGACGGTCCGAGGTGAGCGCGTCGTACGTGTCGGCCACTGCGACGATCCGTGCCTCGATGGGGATCGCCCCCGCGCGCAGGCCGTAGGGGTAGCCGCTCCCGTCCAACCTCTCGTGGTGGTAGAGCACCGCGAGCAGCTCGCGTGTCGACTGGCCGGCTCGGTCGAGCAGCGTGAGCCCGAGCGCGGGGTGCGTGCGCATGAGGCTCCATTCCGCGTCGTCGAGCGGAGTGTGCTTGGCGAGGACGCCGTCCGGGATCGCGAGCTTGCCGATGTCATGCAGCAGCCCGGCGCGAGCGAGCACGCGAAGCTCGTGGGCGCTCATCGAGAGCTGCCTGCCGATGTGCACGCACAGCCGCGCAACTCGCAGGTTGTGCGCGCGGGCCTCTCGGTCCTTGACTCTCATGCCGAGAGCCACAACCGCGTCGATCCAGCTCCACAACGAATGGTGTGACAGCGGATGGACGGACAAGAAGAACCTCTTCCCCCTCGGGAATCCTTTGCTGCTGGCGTCCATCTCCTCAACGACCAGGACGGGCCGATGGGTCGCCCAGGCTATCTTCCGTAGCCGCATGCCGCGCGATACTCTAGCGCGGCTGTGAGCCAGAGTCCAAGCACCGCTGTCGGCCAGGTCTCGGGGGACGGGCAGTTCAGGTGGGACGGAGCGCAGTGGGTTCCGATCCCGAAAGGTCAGCGCGAACCGACCCCGTGGACCCGCCCGATGCAGCTCGCCGCCGCCGGCCTGTTCGCTTTCGAAGCGGTCTATTCGGTCGTGACCTCGCTGATCTTCATCAACCACGACTCGATGCTCAAGGCGCTGCAGGCCCAGGGAACTCAGCCACCCAGCGGCACCAGCATGGACACGCTGGTGAGCATCGGCATCGCCACGGCCATCGGATTCGTGATCTTCATCGCGATCCTCGAGCTGGTCGCCGCGGCCGGCAGCTTCCTGGGATGGCGGTGGATGTTCTGGGCGGCGCTGATCCTCTTCGGATTCGGCGGGCTGGGCGCGCTGACCAACATCGGCACCCTGGGACGGCCCACCACCTCGCCGCTGCCCGTCGCGGCGCTGGCGGTCAGCGAGCTTCTGTCGCTCGCGAGCCTCGGCCTCTTCGTCTGGATGCTGGTGGGCGTGATCAAGTACGGCCCGTGGGCCATGAAGAAGCCGGGCGCCTAGCCAGGCACGCGGACAGCTAGGGGACGGCGAACTCCAGGAGACGCGTCCCCGTCATCTCGATCCAGTACCGACCCTTCGCCCGAACGATCTTCATCAGCACCTGCTCGCAGTCCGGGCAGCGCACCACCGTGCCGGGCGCGTGCACGTAGACATGCACCCGACCGACCTCGTTGACCGCACCGCAGTGCGCGCAGGTGCCCACCGCGTTCGTCATCTCGACCGCGAAGATCTCATGCAGCAGGCCGCCGATGGCGTTGCCGTCGAGCCGCATCTCATCGATCTGGGTCGTCATCTCAGCCTCCTGTGGCGCCAAACCTTTCCGTCTTGACAGTGCGCGGCTCGTAGCCCATCGCCACCAGCAGCGACGCGGCGGCCTCGACGAAGGATGTCGGGCCGCAAATGAACACGGCGGGATTCTGTTCGGCCGGCCACGCGACCTCTTTCAACATCGTCTCGTCGACGCGACGCGTGTATCCCTGCCAGCCGGAGGGTTTCTCGCGCGTCAGCGTGTGGAAGACGGTCAGCCCGTCGTTCGCCTCGGAGAGGCGGTCCAGCTCGGCCCGGTAGATGATGTCCGCCTGCGTCCGCGAGGAGAACAGGAGTCGGGCCGGAATCGCCGATCTCGTGTTCGCGCGGTGGCGGAGCATCGCCATCAGCGGCACGACGCCCGAGCCGCCGCCGATCAGGAGCAGCGGCCTCGCGTTGTCGCCCGCCCAGACGAAGTACCCGCCGATCGGGCCGCGCAGCTCGAGCTTGTCGCCAGTCATCAGCTCGCCCACGAGGTAAGGAGAGACCTCGCCGTCGTCGAGGCGCTCGACCGTCAGGGCGAGGCGCGCGTCGCCTGGCGCCGAGGCGATCGAGTAGCTGCGTTCCGCCTGGTAGCCGTCGTCGGCGGTCAGACGGACGTCGACGTGCTGGCCCGCGAGATGGCCGGGCCAGTCGGGGACGTCGAAGTAGAGGCTCGATACCCGCGGCGTCTCGGCAACGACCTCGGCGAGCGTGCCGAGCTGCCACGCCAGAACATGGGGACTCAGTCGCCCCAGTACCGCTGCTCCCGCCAGGGGTCCCCATAGTTGTGATAACCGTTCGTCT
Source organism: Candidatus Dormiibacterota bacterium (assembly GCA_024280995.1). Lineage (GTDB taxonomy): Bacteria > Chloroflexota > Dormibacteria > Dormibacterales > Dormibacteraceae > 40CM-4-65-16. Next base: position 47,174 of record JAMXLM010000023.1, on the reverse strand, counting down.
CCCAGAAGCCCGGGATGTCGTCCTTGTCGAGGCGCAGCGTGCGGATCCACTTGGCGCTCTTCCAGAAGTAGAGATGCGGCACGACCATTCGCGCCGGACCGCCATGCTCCGGCGCGAGCGGCTCACCGTTGGCCTCATAGACGATCCAGGCCTTGTTGCCCATCAGGTCATCGAGGGGAAGGTTCGTCGTGTAGCCGCCGTAGGAAATCTGCGTCGCGTGCTCGGCTGCGGTGTCGACGCCGTCAAGCAGCGTGTCCAGCGACACACCCTTGAACTCGACGTCGAACTTCGACCACTTCGTGACGCAGTGAATGTCCTTCGTCACGTCCTCCGAGGGCAGCGCGTTGAATTCCTTCCACGTCCACTTCCTGGGCTCGTCGATCTCGCCTTCGATTGAAAACGTCCAATCGTCGAGGGCGACGCGTGGCGTCGGACCGGCGGACAGGACCGGCCAGTCTGTGACCAGGTACTGACCCGGCGGCAGCCGCGTGCTCGAGGCCTCGCCACGCCGCTTGCCGCGGAAGCCCCGCGAGACGAACCCCATCGGGGTTAAATCCTAGATGGCACGCATCCGGTTGTTTTTCGGGTTGTGCTCGACCTCGGCCAGGCCCAGCGCCTCGAGCAGGGGCGGCATGTACATCCCGAACCGCCCACGCAATCCCTTCTTCATCCCGTACCACCCGCCGACAGGGTTCTTCGGTGAGCGGCCCCACGCCTCGACCGTTCCGTCGGCGGCGGGCTTCTGCTCGTCAGCGCTGCCGAGAGGCATCCAGTCGCCGTGCTTCTTCAACATCGCGTGTAGGTCGTCGATGGCGCGCAGCTGGTAGCGAAGCTCGGTCTTGCCGACGACGCAAACGATCGCAGGCGGATCGGCGGCCTCGTCCCTGTACATGACGTAGCTCGACGACCCGCTCGGAGTCGTCAGCTCCCAGGGTGATTGCTTGGTGCCCGAACCCCTGACCTTCGCCATCGTCCTTCCTCCCGTAACGATTTGGTTACGTAACCGCGCCGTTACCATAAGGCATATGAAGCCCGCGGGCAAAAGGCTGGATGCGCTCGACGCGCTCGGCAACGAGTACCGCCGGCAGATCGTCGAGCTGCTCGCACGGAAGCCCCGTTCGGTGCAGGAGATCGCGGACCGCCTTCCGATCAGCCGGCCCGCGGTGTCTCGCCACCTGCGCGTGCTGAACGGCGCAGGACTCGTCACCGACGAGCAGGTCGGGACCCGCAGGCTGTACCGGCTCGAACGCGGTTACCTGACGCAGCTTTGGGGCGACGTCGCGACCCGCTTCAAGCTTTTTGCCGAAAACACACGCAGGCGTTGATCGAGCCGATCCGGATCTCTTTCGTGGTCGAGTGCCCGCCCGAGCACGCCTTCGACACCTGGACGCAGCGCGCCACATCGTGGTGGCCACCTGAGCACACCGCTTCCCACGAGCCGGGTGCGCACATCGTCTTCGAGCCGCATCCGGGCGGCAGGATCTTCGAGCGCACGGCGGACGGAAACGAGATCGAGTGGGGCCAGGTCGTGGAATGGGACCGGCCACGACGCCTCCGCTACCTCTGGCGCATCGCCACCGATGCCGAGAACGCCACTGATGTTGAGATCGCCTTCACGCCGATGCCCGAAGAGGCCACGCGAGTGGACGTCGAGCACGGCGGCTGGGACAGACTCGGCGACCTGGGCCCGGGCTGGCGAGACGCGAACGTCGCGGGCTGGACGGGCGTCCTGCCCGCGTATCAGATGGAGACGCGGGTAAGCCGCCAGAACCTGCCGGGCGGGTAGAGCGGGTCCGCCGTCACCAGCGGCAGGGTCAGGTCGTAGTCGCCCAGGACGATGCGGAACGTCCCCTCACGCGTCATCGCCGGCAGCGGCTGGTCGACCACGACCGAGTTGGCGTCGAGGTGCTCACGAACTACCATGCCGGGCCACTCCGCGAGGTCGACGTCGGACTGGGAGACCAGGTCGGTCGCGTTTCCCCAAGGCGTCGTGTACGTGGCTATCGACTGGTTCTGGGCGACGACCCTCCGTACGTGGAGCACAGGCGTCATCGCCGCGATCAAGGACTTCGCGGCGGCGAAGGCCACTGCGAGCGTGGGCTGGCCCATGACGCAGCCGAAGACCAGTATCTGGTGGCCGTCCACGGTCAGCTTCGCCGCGTACAGAAAGTTGGCGCCGGTGTTCAGCCCCGATCCCGTCTTGATGCCCACGATGCCGGCGGCGCCCAGAGCCGCGTCGACGTTGTAGACGGTCCCGGCGACGGGAAGGTCCGCCTGCGACATGGCCACGACCGACGCGAACACCGCGTCCTTCATCGCCGCGATGCCGAGGAGCAACAGGTCTGACGGCGTGCTCGCGGTCTCGGGGAGCGCGCCGGCGGGGTCGGCGAAATGCGTGTGGGTCATCTTCATCGCCGTCGCGCGAGCGTTCATCTTGGCGACGAACGCGTCGACGGAGCCGCCGTCCCAGCGCGCGGCGATCTCGGCGAAGTTGTTAGCCGACGGGATGAGCATTCCCTGCAGGATCTGCAGCTCCGATAGCACCTCGCCGGACTGGACTCTCGCCACCGACTGGCCCTGGGCGAGGTCGCTCTGATAGGCCTGCACGTCGGCGTCGGTGACCGTGATGCCAGGCCCGACCGCGCCGATGACCAGCGGGTGGTCGGAAAGGATGATCAGCGCGGTCATCACCTTCGCTACCGAGGCCGCGGGGATCTCTTCCTCGTTGCCCGAGCTGGCGACGAACCCAAGCCCTGAAACTCCGACGGCGCCCGCGCCGCGCGCCGGCCACGGAAGGGCGGGCGCGGTGCCGGGCGTCCTGTCCGCGGCGGGCAGCAGCGCGGTCGCCGCGACCGCCGGGATCGGCCTGAACCATTGAAACGCCGCCACGGCGGCCACGATCAAGACGAGGGCCAACCCCACCCGCAACCGCATGCCTCGCCCAATCTAATCGACGGGCCTCGCCCGAAGCTTCAGCAGGTCGGCGACCGGAATCAGCAGCCCGCCCTGGATGACGAGTGAGAGGATCACCAACCCGTATGCCAGCAGAGGCACGGTCTGGTTCACACCCGACCGCTGGACCAACGAGAGTGCGAGCGCGACCGACAGCGCCCCGCGAAGGCCGGCCCACAGGGTCATGTGCCGCCATCGCCACGGCGTCGAGCCGGCGGCGGTGAGCAGGCCATAGACAGGCACCGCACGCGCGCCGAGCATGATCAGGTAGGCGCCGGCGACCAGTCCCGCGACTGGGATCAGACGTTGGGCAGGCAACGCCATCCCGACGATCAGGAAGAGGATCGCGTTGAGGACGAACGCGAGCAGGTTCCAGAAGCCCGTCAGCTGCGTCCCGTGCACGCTCCCATATCGCGCCACGAGCAGGCCCGCGGCCACGACCGCCACCACACCCGACGCGTGCAGGACGTCGGCGAGCACGTACGAGCCGTATGCGACAACCAAGGTGGTCAGGATCTCCAGCTCCGCCTCGTGGACGAAGCGGATCAGCAGCACGCCGGCCGCCCCCACCACAAACCCGATGAGGATGCCGCCGGCAGTGACCAGCACCAAGCGCAGGCCGGCGTCCGTCACCGACGGATGCCCGGCCAGGATCGTGCCAAGCACTGCAGCGAACACCGCCACGCCAGTGCCGTCGTTCAGCAGGCTCTCGCCCTCGAGGATCGCCTCCAGCCCACTCGGCGCCCCGAGGCGGCGCAGAAGAGCGACCACCGCTATCGGGTCCGTCGGGGCGACAATCGCGCCGAGCAAAAAGCCGCTCGCCCAGTCGAGTCCGAGCAGCAGGTGCGTCAGCGCGCCGATGATCAGCACCGTCCCGAGCACACCGACGGTCGCAAGGAGAGACACCGGGACGATCCGCCGACGGAGCTCGGCGAGGTCGAGCGCAAGTGACGCTTCGAAGACCAGTCCGGGGACGAAGACCAGCAGTATGAGGTCCGGCCCGATGGACGGGAGCCGCAGCCCAGGGACCAGCCCTATCAGCACACCTCCGACCGCCAGCAGAACCGGGTAGGGCACCAGGGGCGCGCGCCGCGAGAGCAGGCGCAGGCCCACGGCGACGGCGCCGAGGAGGATGAGGAAGAACAGGAAGCCCTGTGGAGTGGTCATCGGGACGTGACTCGACCTTCGCCGACCAGCCTTCCCGGCACGCCATCAGAGTCCGCGCCCGCGTTGCGCGGCTCGGGAATCTTATCCTCACGGGAGTGTCGAGCACCCGAATTCCGACGCAGACTCGCGGCATCGGCGGCCGGAGGCAAGGAAAGGGTGGTGCGGCGAGGAGCGCATCGTTCATGCGCGACAAAGCCGCGCCGGGCCCCGTGACGCAGCCTTCAGCGCCGAAGGCGCCCGGCTGCCTAGGACGCGAAGATGCGAGGAATTGCGGGGGCCCGACACTCTAGGTGAAGGCGCTCGTCAAAGCAAAAGCCGAGCCGGGGCTGTGGTTGGAGGACGTTCCGCAGCCGACGCCGGGCCCGGGAGAGGTGCTGATCCGAGTCCTTCGCACGGGCATCTGCGGCACCGACCTGCACATCGACGCCTGGAACGAGTGGGCGCAGCACACGATCAAGCCGGGGCTGGTCATCGGACACGAGTTCGTCGGCGAGGTCGCCGAGCTTGGCGAGGGAGTCGAGAACGTCTACGCCGGCGAGCTCGTTGGAGCCGAGGGCCACATCACCTGCGGAAAATGCAGGAACTGCCTGGCGGGCCGGCGCGCGCTGTGCGCGAACTCGGTCGGCATCGGCGTCCATCGCGACGGCGCGTTCGCGGAGTACATCGTCATGCCGGCCGGCAACCTGTGGCCGCATCTCACGAAGATCGACCTGGACGTCGCATCGATCTTCGACCCCTTCGGCAACGCCGTCCACGTGGCCACGCAGTACCGCCTCGTCGCCGAGGACGTCCTGGTCACCGGCGCCGGTCCGATCGGCCTCATGGCCGCCATCGTCGCCCGCCACATCGGGGCGCGCTTCGTCGCGGTCACGGACGTCAGCGACTACCGCCTGGAGCTCGCGCGGAAGGTCGGCGTCACCCGCGCGATCGACGTGCGCACCGAGAAGCTTCACGAGGTGCAGCACGAGCTGGGCATGAAGGAAGGCTTCGACGTCGGCTTCGAGATGTCCGGCGTGCCCAGCGCGATGCGCGAGATGCTCGACAACATGGCGCACGGCGGCCGGATCGCGGTCCTCGGCCTGCCGGACCGCGAGTTCCCCGTCGACTGGTCGCAGGTGGTGTTCAAGATGCTGACCATCCGCGGCGTCTACGGCCGGCAGATCTTCGAGACCTGGTACCAGATGTCGGTGTTCGTCCAGAGCGGGCTCGACATCTCACCCGTCATCACCCACCGGTTCCCTTACACGGACTACAAGGAGGCATTCCGCATCGGCCACTCGGGCCAGTGCGGAAAGATCGTCCTGAACTGGAGTTGAGCTAGCTGATGTTCGAACGCATGCGATCCCACCTCACCGAACAGTTGCAGGAGATCCGCGAGGCCGGCCTCGAGAAGCCAGAACGCATCATCGAGTCGCCGCAGGGCGCCAACGTCGCGGTGATGGAACGCGAGGTGTTGAACCTCTGCGCCAACAACTACCTCGGCCTCGCCGATCACCCGGCCGTGGTCGCCGCCGCCAAGCAAGCGCTCGACCGCTGGGGCTACGGCATGGCGTCGGTGCGGTTCATCTGCGGCACCCAGGAGGTGCACAAGGAGCTCGAGGATGCGTTGACCGAGTTCCTCGGCAGCGAGGACACCATCCTCTATTCCTCATGCTTCGACGCGAACGGCGGCATCTTCGAGGCCCTGCTCGACGAGCGCGACGCGGTCATCTCCGATGCGCTCAACCACGCGAGCATCATCGACGGCATCCGGCTGTGCAAGGCGAAGCGCTTTCGCTACGCGAACCGCGACATGGCCGACCTCGAGAAGCAGCTGCGGGACGCGGCCGACGCACGCTTTCGTCTCGTGGTCACGGACGGTGTCTTCTCGATGGATGGCTACATGGCGCCTCTGCCCGAGATCTGTGAGCTCGCCGATCGCTACGACGCCATGGTGATGGTCGACGACTCGCACGCGGTCGGCTTCATCGGCGCGAACGGCCGCGGCACTCACGAGGACCACGGCGTGATGGGCAGGATCGACGCCATCACCGGCACGCTCGGCAAGGCGCTGGGCGGGGCGAGCGGGGGCTACGTCTCGGGACGCAAGGAGATCGTCGCGATGCTCCGCCAGCGTTCGCGTCCCTACCTGTTCTCCAATTCCGTGGCGCCGCCGATTGTCGCGGCGAGCCTGGCGGTGCTCGAGCTCCTGCGTTCGGCGGGCGATCTGCGCGAGCGCCTGGTCGACAACACGAAGTACTTCCGCTCGCGGATGGCCGAGGAGGAATTCGACATCCTGCCCGGCGACCACCCGATCGTGCCGGTGATGATCGGCGACGCGGCGCTGGCGGGCAGGACCGCCGCGGCCATGCTCGAGAAGGGTGTGTACGTGGTCGGCTTCTCGTACCCGGTCGTGCCTCAGGGCAAGGCGAGGATCCGCTGCCAGGTCTCGGCAGCGCACTCGCGCGACGACCTCGAGCGGGCGGTGCGAGCGTTCGTCGAGACGCGCGCGGAGGTGTCACGGTAGCCGGTTCGGCCTGAGCGTTTTCCCGGCGATGGACGAGCGCGAGATAACGCTGTCGCTGCTGGGAGAGATGCTGGCGAAGGTCGCGCGCCCGCACCACGCGGACGACGAGCTGCCGTCCGAGGTACGACGCAAGCTTGGTTTGCTCGGTCTTCCCGACGTCGAGTTCGCGACGCGCGAGGAGCTCATCGCCGGACTCTGGGCGCGGAAGCGCAGCGTTCTGATGGCGATGGAGCCGGATTGGGGCGGCCCCGGAATCACGCCGCCGAGCGCGGCGTAGATCCGGCAGCGCCGGCCGGGCTCGTTTACGCCAGCGACGACGAACCTGGAATCCGCCGCGTCCGCCGAGGACGGCACTTCGAATACATCGGCCCGACGGGCCAGCACGTCCGCCACGCGGCGACGCTCGAGCGAATCCGCAGCCTGGCCATCCCACCGGCGTGGGAGCACGTCTGGATCTCGACTCGACCACGCGGCCATGTCCAGGCGACAGGCCGCGACGCCCGCGGTCGGAAGCAGCACCGATACCACCCGCGATGGCGCGAGCTACGCGACGCGGACAAGTTCGATCGCGTCGCGGAGTTCGCGCGCGCACTCCCGCGGATCCGCCGGCGAGTTGCGTCCGACCTGCGCCGCGAGGGGCTGCCGAAGGAAAAGGTCGTGGCGGCGATCGTCCGCCTCCTCGAGACGACCTTCTTGCGCATCGGCAACGAGGAGTACGCCAGGCGGAACCGATCCTTCGGCCTGAGCACGCTGCGCGACCGCCACGTCGACGTGCGCGGTTCAACGATCACGTTTCTGTTCACCGGCAAGAGCGGTATCGAGGTTTCGACCGGCGTCGCGGACAGGCGGGTCGCACGCGTGATCACGCGATGTGAAGAGCTGCCCGGCCAGAAGCTCTTTCAGTACGTCGCTTCGGAGGGCCTGCGCACGGTGTCGTCGGACGGCGTCAACGGGTACATCCGGGAGGCGGCGGGTGGCGACTTCACCGCGAAGGACTTCCGCACGTGGGCCGGGACGCTGCTCGCGGCCGGCGCCCTCCGCCGGCGCCTGGGCTTCGACTCCGAGGCCGAGGCGAAGCGAAGGGTGGTGGCCGCGATCGACGAGGTCGCGCGCAAGCTGGGGCACACGCGCGCCGTCTGCCGGAAGTCATACATCCATCCGGCCGTGATCGAGGCTTACATGGCGGGCGAGTCTGTCGGCGGTACGGATGCGGAGGTCATGGCGCTCATCCGCAGGGCGCGCGGCCGCCTCAGTCGGTCCTGACCTCCGTGCCGTCCTGCGCCCACCGCGTGTGGTAGGCGCCTTGCCGGTCGACGCGGTGATACGTGTGCGAGCCGAAGTAGTCGCGCAGGCCCTGGATGAGGTTCGCAGGCCCGCGCGCGCGGCGATAGCCGTCGTAATAGGCAAGCGACGACGCAAAGGCCGGAATCGGAACGCCGAGGTCCACGGCGGTCTTGACCACCCGCCGCCACGCCGGCTGGGCAGTCGCGAGCGCCTCCTGGAAGAAGGGATCGAGCATCAGGTTCGGCAGGTCCGGATCGCGCTCGTACGCGTCCTTGATCTTGCCGAGGAACTTGGCGCGGATGATGCAGCCGCCCCGCCAGATGGTCGCCAGGGAGCCGCCGTCCAGGTTCCACGCGTACTCCTTCGACCCGGCGCCGATGTGCTCGAAGCCCTGCGCGTAGGCGACGATCTTCGACGCGTACAGCGCCGCCTCGATGTCGTCGAGGAGGTCCGACGACGCCTTGCCCCCGGCCGGGCCGGCAAGCACCTGCGCGGCCTTGACGCGCCGCGCCTTCTGGCTCGACAGCATGCGCGCGAACACCGCCTCGGTGATCGCGGTCAGCGGCACGCCCAGCTCGAGCGCCGACTGGCTCGTCCAGCGGCCGGTGCCCTTCTGCTCGGCCTCGTCCTCGATACCGTCGACCAGCGATGACGCCGCCCCGTCGTCGTGCTTGGCGAGCACGTGCGACGTGATCTCGACGAGGTAAGACTGCAGCCGGCCCTCGTTCCAGCTCCGAAACACGGCGGCCAGCTCGTCCGCCGACAGATGCAGACAGTTGCGCAACAGGTCGTACGTCTCGGCGATCAGCTGCAGGTCGGCGTACTCGATGCCGTTGTGCACCATCTTCACGAAATGGCCCGCGCCGTCGGGCCCGATGTACGCGCAGCACGGCTCGCCGTCGACGTGGGCGGATATGGTGGTCAGCATCTCCTCGACCCGGGCGTAGGCCTCGCGCATGCCGCCGGGCATGATGCTCGGCCCGCGCAGCGCACCGTCCTCCCCGCCCGACACTCCGGTGCCGAGGAAGCCGAAGCCGGCCGCCTCGAGCTCGTCCGCGCGCCGGCGCGTGTCCTGGAAGAACGAGTTGCCGCCGTCGATGATGACGTCGCCGGCGTCCAGGACCTCGGCCAGCGAATCGATGACGTCGTCCACCGGCTTGCCGGCGTTGACGAGGATCGCCACCGCGCGCGGTCGCTTCAAAGCGCTCGCGAGCTCCTCGATTGTCGCGGTCGCGGTAAAGCTTCCTTCGGAGCCATGCTCCGCTATGAACTCTTCGGTGCGGGCGTGCGTGCGGTTGTAAACAGCGACATGGACGCCGTGCGAGGCTAGGTTCCGCGCGAGCCCCCCGCCGATCGTCCCGAGGCCGATGACCCCCATCTCTCTCTCGGGCATGGTCAAAACGTTACTCGTGAGCGTTTTCGGACTGGGGGGAGTGGCATGGAAATCGACCGCACGCGCGGCTCACGCATGACCGAAGACAGGCGCACGGAGGCGCGGACCCTCGAGCGATGGGTGCGGGGCTGGCCGTGGCTGGACGGCCTGGGAAACGGCACGCAGAAGGTGGTCGGAGCCGCCTACGACGCGATCGGGACGCCGGGCTGGCTCTTGCGGAACGCCATGCACGGGACCTCGATCACCCATCACCCGCTGCATCCGGCCTTGAGCGACGTGCCGCTCGGCGCGTGGACGGTGGGCGTCGTCGCCGACTGGCTTTTCGTCATCACCGGTCGGGTGCCCGCCGTGGCGGGCGACCTCGCGTTGGTCGTCGGCATCCTCGGCGCGCTCCTGGCCGCCGTCGCCGGCTTGACCGACCATCACGACACGGTCGGATTCGAGGAGCGCATGGCGACTTTGCACGGGTTGGCGATGGTCGCCGTCACGGCCGCGATGATCGTCTCGCTGGTCTGGCGAGTGGCCGCGCCGGCGCCGCATGCGGGCGCGATCGTGCTCTCGACCCTTGCGTGGCTCGGCGTTCTGGCCGGGGCCTATGTCGGCGGCCACCTCAGCTTCGGCATGGGGACGGCAGTGAATCACAACGCGTTCTACGAGGGCCCCGCCGATTTCGTCCAGGTGGGCTCGGCGCAGGACTTCCCCGATGGTCAGATGCGTCGCGTGCTGGCCGGCGACCTACCTGTCGTGATCGTCCGGCGCGCAGGATCGCTTCGCGCCATCGGTGCGGTTTGCGCGCACGCGGGCGGTCCGCTGGACGAGGGCAAGCTGGACGGCGACGTCGTCACCTGCCCCTGGCACGCTTCGAGGTTCAAGTTCTCCGATGGAAGGGTCGTCAAGGGCCCGGCGACGTTCGACCAGCCCTTGTTGTCGGTTCGCGAGCGCGCCGGGATCGTCGAGGTGAAGCTGGCCTACCCGCTCCGCTAGGACGCGGTCACCTCCGCGGAGTTGTTCTCCGTCTCCACGATCCTGACCTTCAGCAGCCGCGCTGGCTTCATGTGCTGCTCCAGGCGTTGGAAGGCCACCATGGCCACGTTCTCGGCCGTCGGCATCACGCCGCGCATGAAGTCCACGTCGCGGTTCAGGTGCCGGTGGTCGACCGAATCGATGAACTCGCGGCGTAAGACCGCGTCGACCTGCTTGAGGTTGACGATCATTCCGGTATCGCCGTCCAGCGGTCCGCCGACGGTGACCTCGATCACGTAGTTGTGTCCGTGGTCGGTCGCGCAGGCGCCGAAGATCTCGCGATTCTTCTCGTCGCTCCACTCGTCGTGGCAGAGGATGTGACCTGCCGCAAACGTCGCGCGGCGCGTGACCGACACGTTTGGTGAGCTCATGGGTCCATCCGCAAGTTAGCACCCGACAGCGGCGCGGATTCCGGCGAAGCCAGCCACACGATCATCCGCGCGACCTCCGACGGCGAGAGCGCGGGACCCTCGACACCGGCGACTCGAAGCATCGTTGTGTCTACCGCGCCCGGGCTGATCGCGTTGACGCGGATTCCCAGCGGCCTGCCTTCGACCGCCAGGGCCTCGGTGAGCCCCGCGAGCCCGGACTTCGCCGCCACGTATGCGGCCATGCCCGGAAACTTCTCGGCGCCGAACACGCCGGACAGGCTCGAGACCATCACGATCGCGCCGCCGCTCGTGCGCATCAGGCGGAATGCCTCTCGCGCGCAGAGAAACGCCCCGCGCAACCCCGCGCCCAGCTGGACGTCCCACTCATCCGCCGTCAGGTCCACGAACGGCCGCTTGACCAGCTCCGCGGCGCCGCAGACGAGTGCGTCGAGCGACTCGAACTTCGCGAATGCCTGGGCGACCTGGCTCTCGTCGGAGACGTCGGTCCCTTCCCGACGACTCAGCGACGTCACCTCCCATCCCTTTTCCCGCAGCTGCGCCACGACCTCGGAGCCGATGCCGCCGGACCCGCCGGTGACCACCGCCTTGGGGCTCATGACGCCAGCCGAGTGAGAGCTCGCTCGTACGCGTCGAGGGCCTTCTCGAGACCAAGCCTCCGCTGCGCGCTGGCGCGCACCGTCCCTCGGTCGAGTGCGAGGCATCGCGTGATCGCGCTCCCGAGGCCGGCGACGTCATCGGGCTCGGCGAGAAAGCCGCTCACTCCCTCCTCGATGACCTCGGGCATGGCGCCGCGACGGTAGGCGGCCACAGGGCATCCGGCCATCTGCGCCTCGGCCGCCACCAGCCCGAACGGCTCGTCCCAGCGCACGGCGCAGATCGTGACCGCCGAACGAGCCATCACCGCTCGCAGCCGCTCGCGCGGGAGCGACCCCAGCAGCTCGACAGCCTCGAGATCGACCACGTATTTCGGATCGTAAGGCGAGCCCGCGACACGCACGGGGAGCCCGGCCTTGCGAGCCGCTACGAGTGCGTCCTCGATCCCCTTTTCCGGCGAGATGCGGCCGGCGACGAGCGCGAAACGGTCCGCCATCGCGTGAGGCACCTCGATGTCCAGGACGCCGTTCGGCAGAACCTCCCCCACCTCCACGCCGGCGGCGCGCCATGACGTCGCGGTGGCGCGCGAAACGGTCGCGAGATGCGCGCCATCCACCCTCCGCGCGGCCTCCACGACGGCCTCGACGATCGGTGGCATGTGCAGCGTGTGCAGCACCGGCATGCCACGCCCGAGCTCCAACGCCGGCGCATCGAAAGCGTGCTGGCTCACAGCGTCGACCCCGGCGGCCGCGATCGCGTTGAACATCACTTGCAGCGCGGCCGCGACGCCCGGCGCGGGGTTCGACCCTTCACCGCCCGGCATGACCAGGGCCGCGGCGGCGTCGGATGGAATCGGTACGGTCGCCAGGCGCACGTTCGGTACGGCGGAGCCCTCCGCGCAGTGGAGCGTGACGTCGTGACCGCGCCGGGTCAGCCCCGCCGCGAGGTCGGCGACAAACGCCTGAGCGCCACCCAGCTGCGCCGGGCGCAGCGGCGTCACAGGTGAGGCGACCACGGCGATCTTCACGGCCGCGTCTTAGTCTGAGCGCGAAGCGAGTTGGAGTTCGACGAGGCCGCCGACAAGGCGCCACCCGGCTGGCGGCATTTCGCGTTCGAAGACGTGGCACGGCTGCCCGCAGCCGTGCGCGAGCACGAGCTGGCGCGCGTGCCTCCGGGTGAGCCCGAGGAGCGCATCGTGCGCGGGCTGTTCTGGACCCTCGTCTACCACCTCGACGCGGGCCGCTGGGACGAGCTGGCGCGCAACGAGCCGATCGCCGCAGCGGTGCTCGATGCGCTGCCCGGCCACGTCGACGCGGCTCTCGACGTCGGCGCGGGAAGCGGCCGGCTGACCCAGCACCTCGTAGCGAGGGCGACGAGGGTCGTGGCGGTCGAGCCGTCGGACCCGCTCCGGGCTCTCCTGAGCCGGCGGTGCCCAACCGTGGAGGTGGTCTCCGCATGGGCGGAGAAGCTTCCGTTCGACGCGGGCTCCTTCCAGCTCACAGCCGCCTGCGGAGCGCTCGGCCCCGACCCCGTCGTGCTCCAGGAGCTGTTCCGCGTCACCGCGAAAGGCGGGCGCGTGGCGCTGATCAGCCCCGAGCATCCGGAGTGGTTCGAGTCGCAAGGATGGGAGCGGCTGACGGCGCCGGTCTCTCCCCTGCCCGAGCATCCGGCGTGGCTGGACGAGTTCTTCGGCCCGCTCGACCCGCCGCACGAGCTGGTGACGGCGACGGTCTAGGCCGTTGCCGGCTGCGACTCCGTCTGAGCCTCGGACTGGGGCTGCTCCTGCGGCCGCGCCGCGCGGTTCTGGATCCCCAGCGCGTTGACGATCGCGCCCGCGAGCAGCAGTGCTGCCCCGATGAGCATCGCAAGGTGAAACGAGCTCGTCGACGCGTCGCGTACGACCGACACCAGGTTGGCGTCGGGAGGCGTGTTAAGGGGGCTCACCACCTTGCGGAAGCTCTCGTCGTTGACCGGAAGCCCATGTGCCCCGAGCGCGCTGTAGAAGCTCGAAGTGATGAAGACGAAGATCAGCGCGCCGGCGAGCTGCGGACCGACTCGTGAGATGGCGTTGTTGATGGCCGAGCCCAGACCGGCGTTGTGAACCGGCACCGAGGTCATGAGAGCCGTGGTCAGCGGCGCGACCAGGATCATGATGCCGACGCCGAATATGACCGCGGCCGGCAGGAAGTCGATGAAGTAAGACGCCGGTGGGATGTACGACGCCGGGTCGCCTGGCATCAGCTTCCACGGGGTGCTGCTCGACGGGACGCGGACGTACCACAGCACGCCGAGGGCCATGATCGCCGGCCCGAGAGCCATGAAGAACCGTGGGCCGTACTTCGACGCGAGGCGTCCGAAGCGAGGCGAGCCGAAGATCAAGAAGAGCGTGCCTGGGATTCCGGCTGCGCCCGCCGCGGCGGCGGCGTAGCCGAGCGTGCCCTGCTGGAAAAGGCCGACGTAGTAGAAGGTCACGTAAAGAGAGCCGTAGATCAACAACGTCGAGATGTTGGTGACGGTGAAGTTGCGCGACCGGAACAGGCCGAGCGGGATGAGTGGATGGCGCGCGCGCTGCATCCACAGCGGCAGGGCGATGGTGGCCAGGACTCCAACCGCAAGCGCGGCGTAGCCGACTGGGTCGCGCCACTCGCGCTGCTGGCCGTAGATCGCGCCGAACGCGAGACCACCGACCGCGAGGGCGACGATCGCCGCACCGATCCAGTCGAACTGCGGAGATGCATGCTCGTCGCGGCTCTCGGGGACGTGGACCCATGTCGCCCACGCGGCGACGATCACGAGCGGGACGTTGATGAAGAACACCGCACGCCAGGAGATCGTGTCCACGAAGAGTCCGCCGACCAGAGGGCCGAGGATCGTGGTCGCGCCCGACGCGCCGGCCCAGATGCCGAAGGCCCGGCCCTGCTCCTCGCCGGAGAAGTTGGCGGTCAGCAGCGCGAGCGAGCCAGGCACGAGCAGAGCGCCGGTGGCGCCCTGCAGGATTCGGAAGGCGACCAGGAGCTCCATGTTCGGCGCGAACCCGCACAGCACCGACGTCGCTCCGAACCCGACCAGGCCCAGGATGAACGTCCGCTTGCGGCCGTAGTAGTCGTTGATCGCGCCGGCAAGGATCAGGAGGGCGCACAGCGTCAGCAGGTAAGCGTTGTAGACATACGACTGGCCTTCGAGGACACCAAGGAACACGCGCGGCAGGTCGCGCCCGATGCGCGGCAGGGCGACGTTGACGACCGTCGAGTCCAGGAAAACGATGCCCGAGCCGAGTACGGCCGCAGTCAGGATCCAACGCTTCATGTTCATGGCCTTGTGACCTCCCGAAACCCCTTCAACTCGCTGCGTATTCTGCTCGGATCTCGCGCGGGGATCAGAAGTCCCGGCGGCCCAGGAAGTGCTGGAGGACGTCCGGGCGTGAAGCCTCGTACAGGGCGATCCGGTGGCCGTTCGGGAGCACGAACGACGAGCAGGGGCCCATCGGGATCTCGAGCCTGCGCTCGACCTCCGCTCCGCGCCGCTTCAGCGCGCCGGCCGCCTTCCGGAGGTCGTCGACGCGATAGATGTAGATCGTTCTCTCGCCGTCGAGGTGATCGGTGAGCAAGACATGAGGAGGGCCGTCGGTGAGCTCGATCATCGCCACTCGCGCGCCCATTCCATCGACCGCGAAGGCGAGCCTGCCGCCGAGGACCTCGGTGAACAGCTTCGCGTCCGTCGCGACGTCGCGCGAGGGCGTGTACAGGTAGTCGAGCTGCGCGAACGGTGCCAAATCACCGCGAGGATAGTCGCGTGAGGGTGTGCACGTGGAACATCCTGCTGGGGCTGCGTCTCGGGAAGATTCTGGAGGTCATTCACGAGCACGCGGACTTTCACGGCGTCGATCTCCTCGCCCTGCAGGAAGCCTCGGTGCACTACGGTCGCCCGGACGCCGAGACCATCGCGCACGCCCTGGGCGAAGCGTCGGGCTTCGAGTACGAATGGTTCCAGGCGGCCGCCCAGAAGTTCCGGGGTCGCGAGCAGGCGAACGCGATCATCTGGCGCAGGGGCATGTTCACGCACGAGCCTGCGGTCGTGTCGCTGAGCCACCTTCCGGGGTTGCGCCTGAAGCGAATCGAACGAACTTTGCTGCGGGCGATACCGCCGCAGCGCAGGATCGCGATTCGAGCCGAATCCGAAGCGATGCGCGTTTACGTCATGCACCTCGATGTGATCGGCTTCGCCCACAAGCACGAGCAGTTCAAGGCGATCGTGAGCGACATGTCGGAACGGCCCGCGGTGCCGCTGACCGTCGTCGCCGGCGACCTGAACACATTCGGACCGCCACGGCTGCAGCTGTGGCGCAGGATCCGCGCGACCGCGCACGCCGCGGGCCTGGTCGAGCTCACGCGCTCGCTCCGCCGAACGCACCTGATGGGCCAGAAGCTGGACGCCATCTACGTGGCGGGCGAAATCGGCGACGCGCACCGCGCGTGGACGCTGAGCGTCCGCGCCTCGGATCACCTTCCGGTGTTCGCCGACCTGGCATGAGCCGCAAGCTCGTCGTGCTCCACGTCGACGGCGTCAGCGCGGATGCGCTCGAAGGTGCGCTGCGCGCCAGGAAGATGCCGAGCGTGCAGCGGCTCATCGACGCCGAGGGTTACCGGTTGCACCGCTACCGCTGCGGTCTTCCATCGACGACACCCTTCGCCCAGGCCGGGATCCTCTACGGCGACAACTCGGAGATACCCAGCTTTCGCTGGTGGGACCGCGAGCGGCGCGTCATCGTGCAGTTCGGCGCCGCATCGACTTTCAAGAAGGTGGCGGACAAGTACTTTCACGGCTCCGCGCCGTTCACCGCAGACGGCGCGTGCATCGCGGCCTGCTATCCCGCCGGGGCGGCCGACGACTTCGGCATCGCGTACCAGGACCGGAGCTACGGGCAGGAAAAGGGGTCGCGGTCGGCGGCAAACGTGCTCGTTCCGTATCTCGCGAACCCGCTGCACCTGGGCGACTGGGTCTGGCAGACGGGGGCGGTCGCGACGCGTACCGTTCGGGATTACCTCACGTCCCGCTCGGAAGGTCGCCGTCCCGCGCGAATGTACGTCGCGACTGACGTCGTGGAGGAGATCTTCGTCCACCACCTCACGCGGTACGCCGTGCAGAAAGCGATGCGTGAGGGCTACTCGCCGATCTACGCCGGCTTCTACGCGTACGACGAGACCGCGCACGCTTTCGGCCCGAACGACCCGTCGGCGCTGCGTGTCCTGAAACACGTGGACCACACCGTCGCCAGGATCGCGTCTGCGCGCGAGGATCGCTACGAGCTGGTCGTGCTCTCGGACCACGGACAGGTCGACACGACTCCGTTCGACCTGGGCGAGAAGCTGGCGGGTCTGATGCCGCGCCTTCGAGTGCGCACGGTCAAGGGCAAGGACCGCGGCGCGTCCGCGGAGACCGCGGCCGCGACGATCTTGATCACGGCGTCGGGAGGCCTGGCCCACCTGTACTTCCAGGACAGCCCTCGGCGGAAGGACTACCAGGACGTCGCGGATCTCGCTCGCGACCTGTCCGGCCTTCCCGAGGTCGCGCTCGTGATGGCCCGCGCGGGCGACGCGCCTGTGTTCCTGCATCGGGGCGCCGTCCTGGACCGCTCGCAGCTGGGGCGCATCCTGTCCGACTATGACGATCCCGACATCCTTTACGCGCAGCTCGTGCGCCTGAACTCGTTCGCGCACAGCGGCGACGTCGTCCTCTTCGGCTCGTTCGTCGACGGCAAGCAGATCAACTTCGAGAAACAGGCCGGCGGGCACGGCTCGATCGGCGGGGAACAGCTGCACCCGTTCTTCCTGGCGAAGGCGGAATGGAAGCTCGATCTTTCGGGCATCACGGGAGCACACCAGCTGCATCCGGTGCTGTGCGACCTCCGCGACCGGCTTGCATCACGACCGCGGCAAGGATCAGCAGCCCCCCGACGGCCTGCACCGCGCTGAACCTGTCGCCCAGGAGGATCACCGCGAGGATCACGGTCACCACGGGCTCCCACGTGCTCAGGAGCGACGCGCGAGCGGCGCCCACGCGCGGCAGGCCGGCGAGGAACGTCGAGATGGCGATCATCGTCGGGATCAAAGCCAGGCCGAGCACCACGAGCCAGCCCTGCGGGGATGGCGGCGGCTTCAGCTGGCCCTGGACGAGGGCGATCGCCGAGAACGCGATCCCGGCGCCGGACATGATCACCGCGCTGGCGCTGATCGCCTGCACTCTGCCCATCACGTTCTCGCTCAGCAGGATGTACGCGGTGTAGATCACCGGCGCTGCGAACGCGAACACGAGGCCCCACGCGATATGCAGCTCCGCGCCCCCGACCAGGAGGACGAGGCCGGCAAAGCTGCCCGCGAGAGCAACCACGTGCAGGCGCGAGACCGAACGGCGCAGGAACAGCCAGCCCGCGATGACGACGAGGCTCGGATAGACGTACACGATCAGCACACAGAGCGACGCCGGCAGCGTCTGCAGCGCGGTGAAGTAGGCGAGCGACTGGCCGGTGTAGACGATCGCGCCTAGGCCGAAGAGCGAGATCAGGCTCCGTCGCTCGAAGCGAAGCGGGCTCTGCCGCAGAAGCATCGCAAGCGCCCACATTCCGATCGCGGCCACGACGAAGCGGAAGGCGAGCAGCTGGGTGGTGGCGAGACCGGCGCGGTATGCGAACTTGGCGAAAATCCCATTCGTGCCGAACGCCGTCGCCGAGGCGAGCACGAGGGCAACTCCCGTCCACCCCGTCCTGCGGCCGGTCGCCGCCGCGACGAGGCTCTCTACGGCCAGAGCAGGTGGCCGAGGATCATGCCAATCACGACCGCCAGGGCGTACGTGGCACGCGGGAAGCGGCGAACGACCGCGCGGACATCGTTGTTGACCGGGTCCTGGTCCTTGCCAAGCGCGATCGTCTCCTGGAGCATGAGGAGGAACGCGACCAACGCGAACGCGGTGGCGATCAGCGAGATGACCGCGTCGGGTGTCCAGGTGACGGTCATGGCTTCTTCACCGGCGACGTCGGTCCCCAGGCGGGGCCCCACAGGAAGTGCCCGAGCAAGATGCCGATGACCACCGCGATCACGAAGGCGTAGCCGGGGAATGCGTGCACCGCAGGCCGGATGTACTGCGTGATCGGGGTGTGGCCGGTGAGGAGCGCCCACGTCTCGAACGTCAGGAGAAGCGTGATGACGCCGAAGAGAGCCGTCACGGTCGCGGAGAAAAGGCGGCCGATCACCAGCGCGTCACGACGACCTTCTTGCGCGTGAAGAAGTCGATCCCATCGGTCCCGTGCACGTGAAGATCGCCGTAAAACGAACCTTTCCAGCCACTGAATGGGAAGAACGCGAACGGCTGGGCGACGGGTACGTTGATGCCCGTCATTCCGGCTTCGACCCGGTCTCGAAACTCGCGTCCGGCTCGGCCCGACTGCGTGAAGATCGTCGCCATGTTGCCGAGAGACGACTCGTTGGCCTGGGCGATCGCCGCGTCCAGCGTCTCTGCCCGAGCGACCGACAGGACCGGACCGAAGATCTCCTCGCGACCGACCGACATGCGCGCCGTCACGCGGTCGAGGATCGTGGGCCCGAGAAAGAATCCGCGGCGGGACATCTCGGCCCGGCCGTCGACCACCAGCTCGGCACCCTCGTTCACTCCGGCCTCGACGTATGACGCGACCCGGTCGCGGTGGTCGGCGCGTATCAGCGGCCCGACCTGGACGCCCGGCTCGTCTCCGGGACCCACGACCATGCGCGACGCAGCCTCTCGCAGCGGATCCAGGAGCTTGCCTGCCGCGCCACCCACGGCGACGGCGACCGAACCCGCGAGGCAGCGCTCGCCGGCGTTGCCGAACGCCGAGTTGAGGATCGCGGGCACGGCGACCTCCGGGTCGGCGTCCGGCATGACGACGATGTGGTTCTTCGCCCCGCCCAGCGCCTGCACGCGCTTGCCGTTCGCGGCCGCCGTCGTGTACACCTGCCTCGCCACCCGCGCCGACCCGACGAATGAGATCGCGCTGACGCCCGGATGGTCCAGCAGCGCTTGGACCGTGTCGCCGGCGCCGTGCACGAGGTTGAGGACTCCCGGCGGAAAGCCCGCCTCGACAAAGATCTCCGCCAGAAGCTGCGCCCCGAGCGGCGTGCGCTCGGACGGCTTGAGCACGAACGTGTTCCCCGCGACCACGGCCAGGGGGAACATCCACAGCGGGATCATCACCGGGAAGTTGAACGGCGGGATGCCGGCGCAGACCCCGACCGGATAGCGGTACAGGTCCTGGTCGACGCCGCCGGAGACGTCGCGCAGAGTCCTGCCCTGGAGCAGCGTCGGCGCTCCGCAGGCGAAGTCGACGACCTCGATGCCGCGCCTCACCTCGCCACGCGCCTCGTCCAGCGTTTTGCCGTGGTGGCGGGTGACGATCGCGGCAAGGTCCTCGAAGTGGTCTTCGAGCAGGGCTTTGAACCGAAACATGAGACGGACGCGATCCATCACCGCGGTTCGCGACCATGGGCGGAAGGCTTCGACCGCCGCCCGCACGGCGGCGTCCACGTCCGACGCGTTGGAGAGCGGGACCTTCTCGATCTCCTCGCCGGTCGCCGGGTTGAAGATCGGCAGAGAGCTCGGGCCCTCAGGCGACCGCCACTCAGACCCGACTAAATTCCGGATCAACGTTGATACCGTACTTCGCATGGCGCAGACCGCGCGCGAGCTGCTCGAAGAGGCGGCTCGGTCGGGGAGCGACCTCGAGACTGTTGCTCGAGGCGTGCTGGAGCGCCTCTCCGAGCTCACGGGGCTGAGCTCGACCTACCTCGCCGAGACGCGGCTCTTGTCGGACGAGCAGTACATCGTCTTCGCGGTCAATCGGAGCGACCTTTTTCACATCCCCGAGGACGTGACCCTGCCGTGGTCGGAGGGCGTGTGCCGGTTCGTCGTCGAGGGTGGCCCGCACTACAGCTCGGACGCGCAGAAGCAGTTCCCCAGCAGCAGCGTCGCCCGGCTGCTCGGGATCAGGACGTTCATCTCCTACCCGGTGTTCACGCAGGAGGGCCGCTTCTTTGGCACGCTGTGCGGCGCGAGCAAGGATCAGGTCGACGTGGAGCAGGAGATACTGGACCTGATGCGCGAGTGTGCCCGACTCATCGGCCAGCGCCTGCGTGCGGGAGAGGGGGCAAGACAGTGAAAGCCCTCGGCGGTGTGCTCGTCGCTCTGGCGTCTCCCCTGCACCGCGACGGTTCGGTGGACGAGGGCGGCGTCGAGCGCCTCGTCGAGCACGTTCTTGCAGGGGGGGTGCACGGCGTGCTGGCGCTTGGCTCGACGGGTGAGACCGCGTCTCTGGACGAACCGGCACGCCGCGCGTTGCTTCAGGCCGTGGTGCGGGCGGCGCACGGTCGCGTGCCGGTGCTGTGCGGCGTCGCACAGCCCCAGCTCTCCTCGACGATCGCGGAGATCGACGCCGCGAAGTCGCTGGGCGCTGATGCGGTGCTTGTCGCGCCGCCGTTCTACTACCCGACCGACCAGTCCGGCGTGGCCGCCTTCTACCGCCGCGTCGCGGAGCGTGCGCCGCTGCCGGTCCTGCTCTATCACATCCCCCAGTTCACGAAGGTGCACACGGATCCGGCGACCGTGGCGGAGCTGGCGGTGGAGGGTGCGATCCAGGGCATCAAGGACTCGAGCCGCGACTTCGAGTATTTCGAGGGCGTCGTCATCGCCACGCGCGGCGTGGACGGTTTTCGCGCTTTCACAGGCAGCGACACCATGCTGGTCGCCTCGCTCGCGGCCGGCGGCGCCGGGACCATCTGCGGCGTGGGCAACGTCGCGCCGGCCTGGGTGGTGCAGGTCTACGACGAGTTCATGCGGGGCGACCTCGCCGGCGCACGCCGCAGTCAGGAGAGGCTGTTCGGCCTGACCGTCGGCCTGCGTGAGGGAGTGTTCCCACTCGCCATCAAGGCGGCGCTGCATGCCCAGGGCATCTGCGAGCCATGGTCCGCTCCGCCCGCGCGCGAGCTGGCGGAGCCGGCGCAGCGCGCCCTGCGCGTGCGGCTCGAAGCGCTCGGGCTGCTCAGCGCCGCGCCGACGCCGCATTGAGGCCGACGAAAAAGCTAAGAGCCACGCGCTTCGAGCGCGTGGCTCATCCCCCAACAGCCTGGCGAGGAGGGACCCACTCTCCCCGGCTGCGCTGAATCATCGGGCGGCAGGAGGTGAGCTCGCCAGCGCCATTTGGGTGATTTCGGCCTACCTCATTTGCAGTAGCCCATCGCTCGCTATCCTCGACAGGTCTTGATCGTCTCCATCGGCGACCTCCTGCTGGACATCGCGATCGTCCCGGAAGGCCCGCTGGTGCCGGACGACGACACCGCCTCGACCATCACGCTCGGCGGCGGCGGGCAGTCGGCGAACTTCTGCGCCTGGATCGCGGCGCTGGGCGGCAGCGCCCGCCTCGTGACGCGGGTCGGCGACGACGACACCGGCCGGCGGCTCGTCTCGGACCTCGAGGCACGCGGTGTCGAGGTCCGAGCCGTCTATGCGGCCGAGCCGACGGGCGCGATCGCGGTCATCGTCGACGCCGCCGGACGGCGCACGATGGCGACCCACCGCGGCGCCAGCGTCGGCCTCAGCCCGGACGACCTCGAGGAAGCCTGGTTCAGCGACGCGCGACTGCTCCACATTCCCGCCTACTCGCTTTTCGTCGAACCCATCGCCGCCGCTGCGCGGGCGGCGATCCGCGTGGTGCGCGAGGCAAAAGGCATGGTCGCCGTCGACCTGTCCTCGGCCGCGGGGATCAACGCATATGGACCCTCTCGCATGGCCTACGTCCTTGCGCGGCTGAGCCCTGAGGTCCTCTTCGCGACCGAGGCTGAGGCTGCGACCCTCGCGGTGCCGCTCGAGAGCCTGGCCCAGGTCCCGGTGCTGAAGCTTGGCCGGGCCGGCAGCCGCGTCTTCGGCCGCACGATCCCAGCGCCGGCCGTGGAGGCGGTCGACCCCACCGGCGCGGGCGACGCCTTTGCGGCCGCGTTCTGCAGCGCGTGGCTGAGGGGGGCAACTCCGGTCGAGTCGGCGGAGCAGGCGGTCGAGGCCGCCAGCCAATCGGTCCTCGTGGCGGGGGCCAGGCCGAGCTGAGCGACCTCCTGCAGGTCGCGACCGAGGTCAGCCGCGCGGTGGCGAGCAACACCCCGGTCGTCGCCCTGGAGACGTCGATCGTCGGCCAGGGTCTTCCGGCGCCGCACAATCTCCGCGCGGCGCGCGGCTGCGAGGAGGCCATCCGCGAGGAGGGCGCGGTGCCGGCCACCATCGCCGTGCTCGAGGGCAGCTTGCACGTCGGCCTCACCGACGCCAAGCTCGAGAGGATCGCAGCCGGGTCCATGAAGGTGAGCTCACGCGACCTCGGTCCGGCGATCGCGCGCCGTGGCGCGGGGGCCACCACGGTCGCCGCAACGATGCGCGCGGCCTCGATGGCGGGCATCCGCTTCATGGCCACCGGGGGGATCGGCGGCGTCCACCGCGGTCATCCCGAGGACGAATCGGCCGACCTCGAGGAGCTCGCCCGCACGCCGGTCGCCGTCTTCTGCGCCGGTGCGAAGATCATCCTCGACCTCAGGCTGACGCTCGAGCGCCTGGAGAGCCTGGCCGTGCCGGTCGTCGGTTATCAAACCGACGAGTTCCCGGCGTTCTACAGCGCGCGCAGCGGGTGCCCGGTGAGCGCACGCGTCGACGATCCGGTCGGCGCCGCGCGCGCGATCCGCGCCGCATGGGACACAGGCAGCGCGGGCATCGTGGTCGCGGTGCCACCACCTCGCGAGCTCGAGGGCGCGGAGGAGCTTGCGGCGCAAGCGAGCGCGGACGCCGCCGGGGTCAGTGGGGCCGCGGTGACGCCTCACCTGCTTGCGCGGATGGCGGAGCTTTCAGGCGGTCGCTCAGTCGAGCTGAACGTGGAGCTCGTGATCAACAACGCGCGGACCGCCGCGCGAGTCGCGAAGGCGTTTTTCTCTTAGACCTGCTGGGCGCCGCCCCAGTTGCCGACGACGCGGCGCAGGGCCTTCTGGCTGCCATGCACGACAAGCCCTCTCTGCCTGGCCTCAGCGATGTCGAGCCTTCCGGAGAGCAGACCGAGAATGGGCCCGGGCTTGCCCTCGAGGACGGTGTCGGGACTTTCGACCGCGCCGCGACGCGTCCTGACCTTGCCGTCGACGGTCTCGATGACCATCGGCTCGTCTCCCGTCCGCACCTCGATCTTCACCGGCGGCTCGTCGGGCGTCTTGTCCACGAGGTACGCGTCGAAGGGAAAGACGAGCCAGTGGCTGCGAAAGACGTTGCTGATCTGGGGCACGCCCATCATCGGTG
Organism: Candidatus Dormiibacterota bacterium; assembly: GCA_024280995.1. GTDB lineage: Bacteria > Chloroflexota > Dormibacteria > Dormibacterales > Dormibacteraceae > 40CM-4-65-16. Next base: position 23,521 of record JAMXLM010000023.1, on the reverse strand, counting down.
CGCCCCAACGCCCCAGCTCTTCGAGCAGCGGGCGGAGCGCCTGACCGCGCGCGGTCAGGTCGAACAGCGTCGTGGCAACCGGAGGTGGCGCCGCCCATGACCGGACGATGCCCGACTTCTCCATCTCCCTGAGGCGATCCGCCAGCAGGTTCGTTGCTATACCCGGCAGGCCCTTCAGAAGGTCGGTGTAGCGCGACGGCCCTGAGGTCATGAGCTCGCGGACGATGAGCAGGGTCCAACGGTCACCGATCACGTCGAGCGCTTTCGCTACGGCGCAGTACTGTTGGTAAGAGCGCACGCCCACACGATACAGCAGCGTCCGATCCTTTTCAAGTTTTCACTTGACTTTTTCAAGTGACCAATGGAGAATGCGTAGTGACCTGAGCAGAATCAAAAGGCTGGAGGACCTGCGATGAGCAAGCCGATCTGGACCCTGACGCTGACCTCGGTGGCGTTCTTCATGGTGGCGCTCGACTCGCTTGTCGTCGTCACCGCGCTGCCCGCGATCCACCGCGACATCGGCGGCAGCATCTCGACCCTCGAGTGGACGGTCAACGCCTTCACCCTCACATACGCCGCCGGCATCATCACCGCCGCGGCTCTGGGCGACCGTTTCGGCCGCCGGCTCGTGTTCGTCGCCGGGCTGTCGCTGTTCACGCTGTCCTCGATCGCATGCGCCCTTTCGCCGACCGCCGGGCTGCTTATCGCGGCACGGGCCGTCCAGGGCATCGGCGCCGCGATGGTCATGCCGGTGAGCCTGACCATCCTGACCACTGCCTTTTCCGCCGAGCGGCGCGGCACGATCGTCGGCATCTGGGGCGGCATCGGCGGACTTGCGGTCGCGGCCGGCCCGCTAGTCGGCGGAGCGATCACCCAGGGCCTCAGCTGGCACTGGATCTTCTGGGTCAACGCGCCCATCGGCGTCGCGGCGGTTTTTCTCTCGCTCCTTCGGCTGCCGGAGAGCAAGGGTCCGGCCACGCGGCTCGACCTGGTCGCCGCCGGCCTCATCGGGGGCGGTGCGCTCGCGGTCGTTTGGGGCCTGATTCGGGCGGGCGACGACGGCTGGACCGACACCGCGGCCGTCACGACGATCGCGATCGGCGTCGCGCTCATCGCCGCCTTCGTCGCGTGGGAGTCACGCGCCGGCGACCCGATGCTCCCTGTGCACCTCTTCCGCAATCGCTCCTTCTCGGCGGCCAACATCGCCGCGTTCCTGATGCAGGGCACGCTTTTCTCGGCCGCGTTTCTCATCGCGCAGTACATGCAGTTCGGACTGGGGTACTCGCCGCTGGCGAGCGGCTTGCGGGTGCTGCCCTGGACGGCGACGCCCCTCTTCGTCGCGCCGATGGCGGGCCTGCTGTCCGACCGCATCGGCCGCCGCCCGGTCCTCGTGCTGGGTCTCTTGATGCAAGGTGCCGGCCTGTTGTGGTTCGCCTATGTAGCGACGGTCGGGGTGACGTACGGTGCTCTCGTGCCTGCCCTCGTCCTCGCCGGCGTCGGCGTCTCGATGGCGCTACCCGTCGTGCCGACCATCGTCGTGAGCTCGGTCAGGCGGCACGAGATTGGCAAGGCCTCGGGCGTCAACAGCACGCTGCAGCGGTTTGGCGCCGCGTTCGCCATCGCGGTCGGCGCCGCGGTCTTCGCGGCCAACGGTCACATCGGAACGCCGGCGACCTTCCAGGCCGGGTTCCGCCCGGCGCTGGCCGTGGTGGCTTCGCTCTCGTTGATCGGAGCAGTCGTCTCCCTGGCTGTCGGCGCGAGAGCCGCGGCGGCGCTGGCGCCGGACACCCAGGCGGCGGTGGAGGCGGCATGACCACCCCTGAACGTCGCTACGCCTCGCTGGTCGAGAGGTTCATCGGCGTCAGCGGGGTCACGAATCTCTCCGAGGCCAAGGGCTTCGGCTCGAGCGGCCAGCTGAAGGTCAATGGACGCATCTTCGCCATGCTCGTGCGCGACGAGCTCGTCCTCAAGCTGCCACGTGAGCGCGTTGCCGAGCTCGTGGCGCAGCGCCAGGGCGTGCACTTCGACGCCGGCAAGGGCAAGCCGATGAGAGAGTGGTTCGTCCTCTCACCCACCTCGAGGAGCCGGTGGGCGCCGCTCGCGCAGGAGGCGCTCGACTTCGTCAAGGAGCAGAGATAGATGGTGAGCCCCGAGAACGCGCGCGCCGTCGCCGACCTGGCCGAAGGTTTGATCCTGGCGACGGTCGAGGTGGCCGCACCGCCCGACGTCGTGTTCCACGCCCTGACCTCGGACGCTGTGACGCAGTGGTGGGTGAACCCTGGCGTCTTCGACACGCGCGAGTGGAGCGCCGACACGCGGGTCGGCGGCGCGTGGCGCGCGTCCGGCGTCGGACGGGGCAAGCCTTATGTGCTCGAGGGCGAGTTCCTCGAGGTCGACGCGCCGAAGAAGCTCGTGCACACGTGGCGGCCCGCCGGCGCGCCGGCCTCGGCGTCGACGACGGTCACATACGTCGTCGAGCCTGCTGGCGACCAAACGCGCGTGACGCTCCGGCATACCGGCTTTGCGTCGCGCGATACCTGCCTGGCGACGTGCGTCGGTTGGGAGACGAGCTTCAGCGAGCTTTCGCGGGTGATTTCCTCGGCCGGCCCCGGCTCTTGACCGGCGTCCTCGGCGCCATCATCTCGCACCACGCTCGGACGACTCCAGTCAGCTCGGTGGTCAGCCCCTCGACGTCGCTCATCTCGGCAAAGCGCATGAACCGCGCCGAAGGGCCGGCGCCTTCGAGGTGCGGAAACTTCCCCTGGATCCTGGCGCCCCGGTTGAACATGAGGGTGACTGTCTTCTTGTCGTGCTGAACGAAGTTCGCCAGGTCCCCACCGCAGGCAAATTGCACGGTGCCGTACTTCAGGTATTCGGTCACGCGATTGTCCGCCCACATGATCACGTCGCGGACGCGGCGGAGCATAGGCTCGGCGGGCTTGCCCTCCAACCAGCGCTCAACGTACGGATCTCGCTTCACCAGAAGAAAAGAAGACCGGCGGGCCTGGAGGCCCGCCGGCTTGACAATTTACTTCGCCGTCAGCTCTGACTCATCGTCATGAGCCCGATCGTGGCGCCCTGCGGGTCGGTCAGGATCGAGAAGCGGCCGCCCGGAAACTCCTGCGGCGGAACCAGCTCCCGTGCCCCGAGCTCCACGGCCTTCTTGTGCGTCTTGTCCACATCGGCGACCGTGAAGTAGACGAGCCAGTACGACGGCACCTCCGCCGGCACCATCGGGTTCATCTCCATGGCCCCGGTGACGCTCGTGCCGTCGAGCTGGAACTCCGTGTAGTCAGGCTGGCCGTCGCCCATCGGGCTCACCTTGGTCGTCCATCCGAAGACCTTGGTGTAGAAGGCGGTCGCCTTGTCGATGCCCCGGGCATTCAGCTCGGCCCAACCATAGGTACCGTCCTTGCCCACGACCTCCGTGCCGAACATCTTCTTCGGCTCCCAGACCGAGATGAAGGCGCCGGCCGGGTCCTGGAACACCGCCATGCGGCCCAGGTCGGCGACGTCGAATGCCGGGGCGATCACCTTGCCGCCGTGATCGGCGATCTTCTTGGCCGTCGCGTCCGCGTCCTTCGTGCCGATATAGACGCTCCAGGCCGTCGGCGCGTTTGGATCCTGCGCCGGCCCAATCCCGGCTACGTCCTTGCCGCCCTGGCGGGCCAGCGCGTAGCCGCCGAACTCGGGGCCCTGAACGTCCAGCTTCCAGCCGAAAAGCTTCGAGTAGAACTCACGTGACCCCGCTGCATCCTTGCTCGAAAGATCGAGCCATGCGGGCGCGTTCGCTACGAATGTCTTCGCGTCTGCCATCGCGTACCTCCTGTGTTGTGGAGCCGACGCGGGAACCCAGTGGCGAGCTCCCCTTCACCCTCGAATTCCATTCTGCCACCGGCCGATTAAGGGATGCTTAGGGCAGATCAAATGCTTCCTGTGGACCTCGTGATCTTCTCCGACTACGTTTGACCCTGGTGCTACATCGACTCGGTCCGAGTCGAACAGCTCGAGAGGGAAGGGCTCGTGAACGTTACGTGGCTGCCCTACGAGCTTCACCCCGAAGCGCCACCTGAGGGAATTCCTCGCGAACGCTATTTCGGTGGGGAGCGCTCGCAGAGGATGCGCGAGCATATGCAGTCGATCGCGGCGTCCGTCGGGCTGACCATGCAGACGCGCGACGTGATCATCAACTCGCGCCGAGCTCTGGGCGCGGCGGAGTTTGCGCGCGAGCGCGGCCGCTTCGAGGCCATGCACCATGCACTGTTCGAGGCCCATTGGGAGGGCAAGGGCAAGCTCGAGGACGCCGACGACCTCGTCCGCATCGGCGAGGGCGTGGGGCTGGATGGCGCCGAGCTGCGCGAGGCCGTCGAGACGAACCGCTACGACGAGGTGATCGACGACAACCGCCGACTCGCAAGCTCGGTGGGCATCGACGCGATCCCGGCGCACGTCTTCGACCGGCGGTTCCTGGTCCTCGGCGCGCAGCCGTTCGACGTGCTGAAGCAGGTGGTCGAGCGGATCACCGCGCCGGCGGAATGAGGATCGTCTCGCTGCTGCCCAGCGCGACCGAGTCGCTGTTCGCCCTCGGCCTCGGCGAGCAGGTCGTCGCGCGGACGCACGAGTGCGACTACCCGCCCGAGGCGGCGACGATCCCGGTCGTCACGCGATCGACGCTCGAGCTCGCCGGCAGCCCAAGCGACGCGATCGAGGACGCCGTCTCCGCGGCCGCGCGGGAAGGCCGCTCGCTGTACGCGGTGGACACCGCGGCGATCCTCGGTCTCCGTCCCGACCTCGTGGTCGCGCAGGACGTCTGCAACGTGTGCGCCATCCCGGCCGACCAGGTCGCCACCGACCTTGCAGGGGTGCGGATGATCCGGCAGCACCCGCACACGCTCGCCGACGTCGTAAGCGACATCGAGGAGCTCGCGGAGGCATGCGGCGCCGACGCCGCGCCGCTGGTCGCCAACCTCCACAGCCGGATCACGAGGGCCTCTTCACGGGTCGCCTCCCTGCCTCGCGCGAAAGGCGTTTTTCTCGAATGGATCGACCCGCCGTACCCGGCCGGTCACTGGACGCCTGACCTGCTGGCGAAAGCAGGGATCGACGACCCGCTGGCTCGCCCCGGCGTCCCCTCACGCGCACTCACATGGCAGGCGGTCGCCGCCGCGGCGCCGGACCTGCTGGTGATCGCTCCGTGCGGGTTCGACCGGGCGCGCGCCGTGCAGGAGGTGGCCGCGGTCCGCGACCGGGTCAACTCCGTCGGGGCCCAAAAGCTGGTCGTCCTGGACGGTTCCGCTTACTTCAACAGGCCGGGACCACGCCTGGTCGACTCACTCGAGGTACTGGTCGCCGCAAGGCTGGATGAGTTCGAAGTTGACATTCTTCCTTTAGCCAACGCCTAATCTATTTCCAGTTCTGACGCGCCCATGCGGGAGCGTGGCTGTAGGTGAGGTGTAGATAGATGAGACGAGTTGCCGTTGGGCTTTTGTCGCTCTTTGTCATAGCGGCGTGTGGTGGCGGAGCCGGAGGAAGCGGCGGCAACAACTCCGGCACCCCTCAGAAAGGCGGCACCGCCGTCATCGCCCTGGAGAGCGAGCTCCACACGCTCGACCCGATGGGGTCGTCTCTGCTGGTTGAGCGCGAGGTCTTCTACAACATGTACGACGCCCTCTTCACGATCGACCCGTCGCTGAAGATTCAGCCGGGCCTGGTCACGCAGTGGGACACGTCCGACCCGATGAACTACAAGTTCACGCTCCGGTCCGGCGTCAAGTACCAGGACGGGACGCCGTTCAACGGCGCGTCGGTCAAGGCCAACATAGAGCGCGACAAGACCGCCTCCACGTCGCGGCGCAAGTCGGATCTTGCGAGCGTGGCGAGCGTCGAGGTGACCGACGACACCCACGTCATCTTCCACCTGAAGCATCCCGACGCCACCCTGCTGGCGACGCTCGTCGACCGCGCCGGGATGATGGTCTCGATGGACGCGGTCGCCAAGGCGGGAGACAACTTCTCCCTGGCGCCGATGGCGGCGGGGACCGGGCCGTTTGAGTTCGTGGAGTGGAAGCGCAACGACCACCTCACGCTGAAGAAGAACCCGAGCTACTGGAAGTCGGGGCTTCCCTACCTCGACGGCGTGACCTACCGCGCCATCCCTGACGTCAACGCGATCCTCAGCGCGCTGAAGACCGGCGACATAGACATCGCGCGCGTCATCGCCGGCAAGGACGTCGCGTCGGTCAAGGCCGACTCCAACTTCATCTACAAGGACGTGCCCGCGATCGGGTTCAACGGATTCGAGCTCAACGCTGGGGCGCCTCCCTTCAACGACGCCGCCAAGCGCCAGGCGGTGGCGCAGGCGGTGGACCGCTACGCGATCCTGAAGGACATCGACTTCAACATCGGCGTGATCGGCTACGGGCCGATCCCACCCTCGAGCTGGGCCTTCGACAACAGCGAGAAGATCTTCGACCACGCAGACGCCTCGAAGGCAAAATCGACGGCCACGGGGTTCACGTTCACCTTCAAGACCACCTCCGACCCGGTGAACCAGCAGGAGGCGCAGCTGCTGCAGGCCGAGATGCAGGCCGCCGGGATCACGATGAAGATCCAGACCGAAGAGTTCGCCACCTACGAGCAGGAGTGCGCGAACCACCAGTTCGAGGCGTGCAACGTCAACTGGTCTGGACGCATCGACCCCGACGGGAACATGTACGCGTGGTGGCACACCGGTGGCAGCTTCAACGACAGCCTTTACAGCAACCCGCAGGTCGACCAGTGGCTGGACGACGCGCGGACCACGGCCGACCAGTCGAAGCGCAAGGACGACTACGACAACGCGCAGAAGCAGATCGTCCAGGACGCACCGTACGTGTTCACGACGTTCGGCGTCAGCGCGCAGATCTCGGACACCAAGATCCACAACTTCACGCTCTACCCAGACCTGATGATCCGGATGGCGGAGGTCTGGAAGAGCTAGGCATTTCGACAGATCAACCTGAGGCGGTCGTGCCGAACAGCCCGGCATGACCGCCTACATCCTTCGCCGGCTCCTGCTCATGGTCCCGGTCGCGTTCCTCGTCACGGTCGGGGTCTTCATGCTCATACACCTGAGCCCGGGAGATCCCGCGCTCATCATGCTCGGCGAGGACCGCACCCCGGATGCGATCGCCACGATTCACAAGCAGCTCGGGCTCGACCAGCCGCTGTACGTCCAGTACCTCATCTGGCTCGGCCACATCGTGCATGGCGACTGGGGCCGGTCCATCACCACGCACGAGCCGGTGGCGCAGGCGATCACCGAACGCCTGCCTGCGACGCTCGAGCTGGGCAGCGTCGCGCTCATCTGGTCGCTCCTGGTCGCCATCCCGCTCGGCACTATCGCGGCGGTCCGGCGGGGCTCGTTGACGGATCAGATCGCGACCGGCATCACCGTCGCCGGTGTCTCGATTCCGAACTTCTTCATCGGGATCGTTCTGATCTTCGTCCTCTCGGTGACGCTGCGGCTGTTTCCGTTCGGCGGCTACGTGCCCCTCACGACCGATCCCCTGGAGAGCCTGCGGCACGTGGCGCTGCCGGCCATCGCCCTCGGCACCGCGGGGGCCGCGATCAACATGCGCTTCACGCGCTCGTCGATGATCGAGGTCCTCAACCTCGACTACATCCGCACGGCGCGCGCCAAAGGCGCGTCCTGGCGGCGGGTGGTGTTCGTGCACGCGTTGAAGAACGCGCTCATCCCGGTCGTGACGATCGTCGGGCTTCAGATCGGCGGCATCATCGAGGGCGCGGTCGTCACCGAGACCGTGTTCACGTGGCCCGGGGTCGGACGCCTCGCCGTGGAGTCGATCTTCAACCGTGACTACACCGTCATCCAGGGCATCGTGCTGATCGCGGCCTTCTCGTACATGGTGGCCAACCTGCTGGTCGACCTCGTGTACGGCTGGCTCGATCCGAGGATCTCTTACTCGTGAGCAACGCGCCCGCGATCGTCGCCGCGCAGACGCCGATCCGCCGCACGCCGGTCGCCGTGGTCGAGCTCCTGCGCACCCACCGCCGGGTCACGGCGGCGGCACTCCTGGTCGCGCTGCTTTTCGCGATCGCGCTGCTGTCGCCTGTCATCTCGCCCCACGACCCGCTGGCCACCAATCCCGACAACTCGTACCAGCCGCCGCTCAGCCCGGGCCACGTCCTCGGCACGGACGAGCTCGGTCGCGACCTCTTCAGCCGCGTGCTGTGGGGCGCCCGAGTCTCGCTTCCTGTCGCGTTCGTGGCCGTCGCGGTGGGCCTCGTCGTCGGCGGGCTGATCGGCCTGGTCAGCGGCTACGCGGGCGGGGTCGTCGACCTGCTGCTGATGCGGTTGATGGACGCGCTGCTCGCATTTCCGGCGCTCATCCTCGCCATCGCCATCGTCGCGGGCCTCGGGCCTGGGATCCGGAACGCGATGATCGCGATCGGCATCGTGGCCGTCCCTGTCTACGCGCGCCTCGTGCGCGCGGTCGTCCTGCAGCTGAAACAGATGGAGTTCGTCGTCGCGACGCGCTCGCTTGGCGCTTCGCCCATGCGCCTGCTGCTGGCGCACATCGTGCCTAACCTGCTCAACCCGGTCATCGTCCAGGTCTCGCTTTCGGCCGGCTTCGCGATCCTGGCCGAGGCGACGCTCTCGTTCCTCGGACTGGGGGCGCAGGTGCCGACGCCCGATTGGGGCCAGATGATCAGCGTCGGTGCGGCGTTCCTGACCAACGACCCGTGGCTCGCCATCGTGCCCGGGGCGGCGATCTCCGTGACCGTTTACGCGTTCAACCTCCTCGGCGACTCGCTGCGCGACGCGCTCGACCCGCGGCTGCGCTCGTAGTCGTCATGGCGCACCTCCTGGAGCTCGAAGACGTCCAGACCCACATCGCGCTGAAGGACGGCGTGATCCGCGCGGTCGACCACGTCTCGCTGACGATCGATCCGGGCGAGACCGTCGGCATCGTCGGTGAGTCGGGCTCGGGCAAGTCGATGACGGCGCTGTCGATCATGCGCCTGCTTCCAAGGGCCGGCCGCATCGCGGGCGGCGCGATCAAGTTCAAAGGCCGCGACCTGGCGGAGCTGTCCGAAGACGAGATGGAGTCGGTTCGCGGCACCGAGATCGCGATGATCTTCCAGGACCCGATGACCTCCCTGAACCCGGTCTATCGCTCGGGCTGGCAGGTCGGTGAGCCGCTGCGAATCCACCGGCACATGGATCGTGGCGCTTCGATCGAGGCGGCGATCGACCTCTTCAAGAAGGTCGGCATCCCGGACGCTAGACGGCGCGTCACGCAGTTCCCGCACCAGTTCTCGGGTGGCATGCGCCAGCGGGCGATGATCGCGATGGGGCTCAGCACCGGTCCGAGCCTTCTCATCGCCGACGAGCCGACCACCGCGCTCGACGTGACGATCCAGGCGCAGATCCTCGAGCTGCTGCGCAACCTGAACCGCGACTACGGCACCGCGACGATCCTGATCACACACAACCTGGGCGTCGTGGCGGGGATGTGCGACCGGGTGGCCGTGATGTACGCCGGCCGGGTGGTCGAGCAGGGCACGACCGACGACGTCTTCGAGCACCCGGAGCACCCGTACACGTGGTCGCTTCTTCGCTCCATACCGCGCCTCGACGCGGAGGCGCACGAGCCCCTGAAACCGATCGCGGGGTCCCCGCCAGACATGCTTCACCTCCCCGAGGGCTGCACGTTTCGGCCCCGGTGCCCGTTCGCCATCGACAGGTGCGGGGTCGAGGAGCCGGAGCTGGAACCGGTCCGCTCGCAGCTCTCCAGGTGCTGGGTCACGCAGGCCGGAAGGTCGCTGGACGGCGCAAGTTGACGGCCGACGGACAGCCGCTGGTCGAGGTCCGCGGTCTCAAGACATGGTTTCCGGTCCGCTCCGGCGTCGTCAGCCGCGTGGTCGGCTGGGTGCGCGCGGTCGACGGCGTCGACCTCACGATTCGCCAGGGAGAGACCGTCGGGCTCGTCGGCGAGTCAGGCTGCGGAAAGTCGACGCTGGGCCGCTCGATCCTGCGCCTCGTCGAGCCGACCGAAGGCGAGGTTCTGTTCAAAGGCACGAGCGTGCTGCCGCTCGGACCGCGAGGGATGCGCCGCCTGCGTAGGGAGATGGCGATCATCTTCCAGGACCCGTTCGCCTCGCTCGACCCGCGGCAGACCGTGGAGCAGATCATCGGCGAGCCTCTGAACATCCATCACCTGGCGCCTGGACGGGGGCAGCGGAAGAAGCGGATCAGCGAGCTGCTCGACCTGGTCGGCCTTTCGCCCCGGGTTGCGGGCCGTTATCCGCACGAGTTCTCGGGAGGTCAGCGCCAGCGCATCGGCATCGCGAGGGCGCTGGCGGTGGAACCGTCGTTCATCGTGTGCGACGAGCCGATCTCCGCGCTCGACGTCTCGATCCAGGCGCAGATCATCAACCTGCTGGAGGACCTGCAGGACCGGCTGCACCTCACGTACCTATTCATCGCCCACGACCTGTCGGTGGTGAAGCACATCTCGGACCGGATCGCGGTGATGTACGTCGGCAAGATCGTCGAGGTCTCGCCCGCGGCCGACCTCTACCGCGTGCCGAAGCATCCCTACACGGCGTCCCTGCTCTCCGCCATCCCGATCCCGTCGCCGCGTCTCGAGCGCAAGCGCGAGCGCATCATCCTCAAGGGCGACGTCGCGTCGCCGCTCGACCCGCCGAGCGGGTGCAGGTTCCGCACGCGCTGCTTCAAAGCGCAGCCGAAATGCGCGGAGAGCGAGCCACCGCTGAGCGCCGTGAACCTGGGCGACCACCGAGCCGCCTGCTTCTTCCCTGTCTAGCCGAGCGGGTCAGCGCCCCGCGGCGTAGGCCTGCCCGCCGCGGGCGGAGGCGGCGGCCTTGAGCATCCCGCTCCTCGCGTCGCGGCCGACGGCGCAGATCCGGCCGATCGACCATGGCGACGCCTCCACGATCTCGTGGCCCCGGTGGCGGAGGTCGTCGAGCACGCCGGCGGGCATCGGCTCGGAATGGACGACTCCCGGATGCGCGTCGTGCGGAGCGAACGAGCTGGGGAAGTGAGTCGTGTGGAACATCGGCGCGTCGTTCGCCGCCTGCAGGTCAAGACCGAACAGCGCGTGAGCCAGGAAGAACTCGAACGTCCACTGGTCCTGCTGATCGCCGCCCGGCGTGCCGAACGCCAGGACCGGCTCGCCGTCGCGCAAGGCCATCGACGGGCTTAACGTCGTGCGCGGGCGCTTGCCTCCCTCGAGGTGGTTGGGGTGATCCGAGTCGAGGTTGAACATCTGCGCGCGCGTGCCGAGGCAGAAGCCAAGCTCCGGGATGACCGGAGAGCTCTGCAGCCAGCCGCCGCTCGGCGTGCACGCGACGAAGTTGCCCGCACGGTCGGCGACAGTCACGTGCACCGTGTCGCCGCGAAAGATGTTGACGCCCTGCGCCTCCCGCCGCGGCATGCGCGGCTCGCGTCCGCCGGGCGCGCCGGGTCGCAGCTCGAGCGAGGCACGACTCTCCACCAGCCCGCGGCGAGCGCCGGCATAGTCCTCGGCCAGGAGGTCGTCGATGGGGACGTCGGCAAAGTTCGGATCGGCGTACCACGCCTCGCGGTCCGCGAAGGCGAGCTTGGCGCACTCCGTCACCAGGTGGACGTGCTCGGCGGACAGAAAGTCGGCCGGCCCAAGGTCGAAACCCTGCACGAGCCGCAGCTGCTGCAGGAACACCGGACCCTGGCTCCACGGGCCGCACTTCGCGACGGTCCAGCCCTGGAAGTCGACGGTCAACGGATCCTCGTGGCACGCGTCGAAGCCGGCCATGTCTTCGGCCGTCAGGAATCCCCGATGCGCTGATCCGGTGCTGTCCATGAACGCGCCCTCGCAGTGCCGGCCGACGGCCTCTGCGACGAAGCCCGAGTAGAAGGCGCTCAAAGCGGCTTCGAACGACGCCTCGCGCGAGATCCGGCGGTATGTCTCCGCGAGCCTCGGATTGCGAAACCTCTGGCCTGGCTCAGGCATGCCGCCGGCGAGGTAGAGCTCGGCCGACCCGGGCCAGTGCTCGCGGAACAGCGACTCCACCATCTGCAGCGTCAGCACCACGCGAGGCAGGAGCGGGTAACCACCTTCGGCGTATCCGATCGCGAACTCGAGGATGTCGGCAAGCGGCCAGGTTCCGTGGTCCCGCAGCAGGCTCACCCAGCCCCCGAACGCGCCTGGCACGCACGCCGGGACGAGGCCGTTGCCGGGAATGTCCGTGATGCCGGCGCTCCGCACGCTGTCGACGGTCGCCGCCGCGGGCGCGGGGCCCTGGCCGCAGATCACCTCGACCTTCTTGTTTCGGGCGTCCCAGAGCACGATCGGCACCTCGCCGCCCGGTCCGTTGAGATGCGGCTCGACGACCTGCAGCACGAACCCGGCCGCGGCCGCGGCGTCGAAGGCGTTGCCACCGCGGTCGAGCACGGTCATTGCGGTCTGCGTCGCGAGCCAGTGGGTGGAGCTCGCCACCCCGACGGTGCCGGCGATCTCTGGGCGGCTGACGAACGGCATCAACTCAGTAGGCCTCCTGCAGGCCTCCGCGACGAGCCCAACTCTCGAGGATCCGGAACAGCGCGTAGCCTCCCAGCGCCCAGAGCAGCCCGATCATGAGCTCGCCCGCGAGGAGCCCGCTCACCTGGCCGATCGACGCCCCCGCTGCCGCCTCGCGCGCCGCCTGCACCCCGCGCGTGAGCGGGAGGCTGTAGGAGACGAGCTGCAGGACGAAAGGCAGGCGGCTGACGGGGAAGTTGATGCCGCACACGATCAGCAGCAGGTAGTAGACGACGTTCGCGAGGATGATCGCGTCGCGCATCACCAGGCCGATGCTTCCGAACATGAGGCCAAGCCCCGCGGTCGTCAGCGAGATCACGACCACGCACAGTCCGAGCAGCGGCAGGTTCGCGCGGTGGAGGTCGAGACCGAACAGGATCACCGTGATCACAAGACCGACCACGACCGTGGCGATGCCGTCGATGACGTTCACGATCGCGCGGCTCAGGAACGTCACCAGGCGGTTCGCCGGCGAGGCCAGCAGCAGCGGCAGCGTGCCGTACTGGCGCTCGTTGGCGACGGTCGCGATCACGCCGAAGATGCCTGCGTTGGCGGTCAGCTGCAGCGCGTTGCCGAGCGCGAAGTAAAGGGCGTTCTGGCGACCGGTTGCGTAGACGCCGAGCTCGACGAAGAAAAGGATCTGGGTCACCGGCAGCAGCAGCTTGTAGGCGATGTAACCGTTGATGGTCGCCCACTGGAATAGGGCCACGTACTGCAGCCAGATCGACCTCACGAAGACGGCGACTTCGAGCGCCAGCCGCCTCACGCCAGCGCGAGCTCTCCGGAAACGCGCGCCTCGCGCTCGACCAGCCCGTACAGGAAGTACGCGCCGGCCAGGTAGACGACGCTGAGGCCGATGGCCGCGAGCCACCAGAGCGTGAAGTCGTGCGGCCCCTGCATCACGGTCGAGGCGTACAGCGCGCGCACCGCCCACGTCGGCGCCAGCACCCCCGCGACACCTTGCGCCCACGACGCGAGCGCCGCGATCGGGAACATGAAGCCGCACAGGATGTAGACGCCCAGCTCGAAGCCGTTGAGCATGCTGAAGGCCCAACGCCACAGCGCAAAGAGCGGCGCGAGCGTGAGCGCGATGCAGAAAAAGGAGAGGGTGAGCACGCCAAGCGAGATCACGAACTTCCATGGGTCGAGCGCGGGCAGGACCGCGTGGAAGCCGAAGTACGCGAGGGCCGCGTTCGGCAAGAACGAGACCAGCCCGAAGACGAGGCCCGCGCAGACCTTGCCGAAGAGGATCACCCAGATCGGCGTCGGGGTGGCGAAGATCTGCTCCAGCGTGCCGCTCCAGCGCTCGTCCTGGATGCTGTTCCCCGCATCGAGGTAGGCCACCGACCAGTAACCGATCAGGCCGCCGCCGAGAACTCCGTACACGAGCCGCGATGAAGAAGCGCCGCCCGAGCTGAGCACGTACAGGCCGACGATCGTGAACAGCATCGGGAACACGAGCCAGCTGAGGTACGACCACGTGCTGATGACCCGCATTCGGATCGTGATGACGAAAGCCCTCCACCCCGCGCGGATCAGTGACATCACGACGATTCTCCTATGAGCTGAACGTAAGCGTCCTCGAGCGTCGGCTCGCGCGAGCTGACCTTCTCGAGACTCATCCCGTCGAGCACCAGGCCCAGCTGGGTCATCACGTCGGCGGGGCTCGAGCAGTGGATGGTCACGACCTGCGCCAGCTCGTGATCGACGACCGCGACGGACTTCACACCCTGCAGGCCACGCAAGCCCGCAACGCGTTCCGCCGGCATGCCCACGACCTCGAACTCGACCACGCCCTGGTCCTGGACGACCTTCTTGATGCTGCTCGGTGTGCCCTCGGCGACGATCTCTCCGCCTTTGATCACGGCGATCCGGTCGCAGATCGCGTCCGCCTCGAACATGTAGTGGGTCGTCAGAAAGACCGTCTTGCCCGCGTCCGCCAGCTCGCGCACGATCACCCGCAGCTCTCGCGCACCGACAGGGTCCAGGCCGATCGTCGGCTCGTCCAGGAACAGGACCTCGGGGTCGTTCAGGAGGCCACGCGCAAGGTGCAGGCGCTGCTTCATTCCGCGCGAGTAAAGCTCAACCCGGTCGCGCTCGCGCCCTGCCAGGCCGAGTCTCTCGAGCAGCGCCGGGATCCGCTTCCTCGTCACCTCGGGCGGGATCCGATAGAGGTCTGCGAAGTAGCGCAGGTTGTCCAGGCCCGAGAGCCGCCAGTAGAGGCCGCGGTCGCCGCCGAAGACAAATCCGATGCGCCGGCGCAGCGCCCACTGGTCGTGCACCGCGTCAAGGCCGAGAACCGTCGCGGCGCCCGAGGTCGGCAGGAGCAGGGTGGTGAAGATCTTGGTCATCGTCGTCTTGCCCGCACCGTTGGGTCCGAGCACCCCGAAAAGCTCGCCGGGCTCGATGGCCAGGTCGACACCGCGCAGCGCGACCCGCTCGACCTTCTCGCGCCGGAAGACTCCACGCGTCGTCTTGTAGGTCTTGCGCAGCCGGCGCGCTTCGATAGCAGGCATCAGGTCAGGGACGGAACATGCGGACGAGCTGCTCCTCGGTCCTCGAGAACAGCTCCTGCAAAGCCTGCTGGCTTGCACTCAGCTCGGCGCTGCGGCCGTTGGCCCGCTCCTCGATCAAGCCCGCCTCGCGCAGCAGCTGGACGTGCGCGCTGACTGTGGGCTGCGAGAGCCTCAGCTCGCGCGCAACCTCGGTCACCGAGGCCGGCTCTCGCGCCAGTCGAAGGAGGATGGTGAGCCGGGTCGGGTCGGCGATCGCCTTGATGCTCGCCGAGACCTCGTTGGCGACTTTGCGACAGTCGAAATCGGTCATTCGCGTTCGCCTGCCGACGTGGACGGTGCCGTCGAGCTCGACGATGTGGATCTTGCCGCCGAACCAGCTCGGGTTGAGCACCAGGCGGCCCTGCGCGGCTGCCGCGTCGGCGAGGTCGTCGAGATCGGGTCGGCCCGGCCACAGGCGCGTGAGCCCGAGGACTCCCATGTATCCCCCGCGCTGCAGCGACTGCCGCCACTTTTCCGTCTCGGCGACGACCGCGGCTCGTCCGTTCCGCTTCCAGTCCGGCTCGAGCTCCTCCCAGACCTTGTTCAGAAGCTGCAGGTACCGGCCGCGCAGCGCCTTGCTCGAGCGAAGCCGATCGAGGCGCTCGGCGACCACCTTGCGCTCGGCCGGGGTCTCCGACAGGAGCGAAGGCGTCGGCGCGTCCGCGGTCGCGGCCGCATCGACGCGGGAGAAAAAGCGGTCCAGGTCGAGGTCGAGCAGCGTGCCGGAACGGTGGGCAAGGACGACCAGCTCCGTCGAGTACTGGACGAGGCCGTCAGACCTCAGCTCCTTGAGCTCCGGGCCGAACCGCCGGCGCAGCGTCTCCAGGGGATCGAATGCTTCGTCGTGCTCGTGACCGGCGGCGGCGAAGTGCAGCGCCCACATCAGCTCGAAGGCCGCCGAAGGGGCGACGCGGATCGAGGACGTCAGCTCGTCATCGAGCGTCGGCATAGCTTAGCTCCTATGGTAACAAGATTAACGCTTAGTTGCTTGACTATTACCAAAGATCGGCGCCTATAATCATAGCCATGGACCACTACACCGCGGAACGACTGCTTCTGCAGCGGCATCAGGAGATGGCGAAGGCCGCGGAGCGGCGGGCCCGCCTGGCGCCGGCCTATCCCGCGCCGGTGATGCGGCTGTGGATGGCCGCGCGGCTGCGGTCCGTGGCCGACCGGCTCGACGGCCGGCCGTACCTCCGCCGGGTCGTCTAGGCACGCGCCGGACGGCTAGCGCCGCGTCCTGACCCGACCCAGGTTCTGGATGGACTCTCGGTAGGACTTCGCAAAGCCTTCCACCCCCTCGTCCTCCAGCTCCTGGGTCACCGCCGCCAGGTCGACGCCGCTGACGGCCAGCTGCTCGAGCACGCGGCGTGCTCCCTCAACGTCCTTCTGCAGCGTGAGCTCGGCGCGTCCGTGGTCGGCGAACGCCTCGAAAGTGGCCAGGGGCATCGTGTCGATCGTCGCGGGGCCGATCAGCTCCTCGACGTACATCACGTCGCGGTAGCGCCGGTTCTTCGTCGATGTGCTCGCCCACAGGCACCGCTGGACCGAGGCGCCCGAGTCGCGCAGCGCGTCCCAGCGCGAGCCCGAGTGGAGCTGCGTGAACATCTCGTAGGCGAGCTTGGAGTTCGCGATCGCCGCTTTGCCGAGCAGCCCAACGAGCTCGGGCGACCCGTCGAGCTTGCTCTCGAGCAGCCGATCCACCTTGGTGTCGACGCGGCTCACGAAAAAGCTCGCGACGCTGTGGACCGTGTGGAGATCGCCGCCGCGCTCGCGCAGCTCTCCGAGTCCGGCGAAGAACGCCTCGACCACCTTGACGTAGCGCTCGACCGCGAAGATGAGCGTGACGTTGATGTTCGCGCCCTCGGCGGTCATCGCCTGGATCGCGGGCAGGCCCTCAGGCGTGGCGGGGATCTTCACCATCACGTTCGGCCGCGCCGTCCTGCGACGCAGGTCGCGCGCCGCGGCGATCGTCTGCTCGGTGTCGCCCGCGATCTCCGGTGATACCTCGATGCTCACGTAGCCATCACCGCCGTGCTCGCGATCGAACACCGGACGGAGGACATCGGCCGCTGCCTGCACGTCCTCGATCAGCAGGTCCCACAGGATCGCTTCGGGTTCCTGCCCACGGTCGAGTCGATTGACGACGTCGTCGGCGTAGGCGTCGGACGTCTCCAGCGCCTTGGCGAAGATGGTCGGGTTCGCGGTCACGCCGCTGACGCCGCGGTCGCGCAAGCGCGCCAGCTGCCCGGTCCTGATCATGCCGCGGTCGATCTGGTCGAGCCAGACGCTCTGGCCGAGCCGCTTCAGCTCGGCGATCGGATTCGTCTTTTCCATCTGATCCCCCCAACTCATGAAACGCCATGCAGGGACCGCTTACTCCCATACTCGGCGGAGTGATCGAGAACATCATGCCCCTCGCGGCGACATTGGGCATCCGGGCGGACGAGTACACGGCCGAACGTGTCGTGCTCTCGCTGGATTGGGCTCCGCGACTGTGCACCGCGAACGGCATCCTTCACGGCGGCGTGATCATGGCCCTGGCCGACTCGGCGGGAGGCGCGTGCGCCTTGCTGAACCTGCCTGAAGGCGCATCCGGGACGGCGACCATCGAGTCGAAGACCAACTTCCTCGGGGCGGTCCGCGGTGGCACCGTCACGGCTACCGCGACCCCGCTGCATCGCGGCGGCACGACGATCGTTGTCGAGTCGGCGGTCAGGGATTCTGCCGGGAAGCTCGTAGCAAAGGTGACCCAGACGCAGATCGTTCTGCGATGAGGTCGATCTCTCGCGCGACCTCCGCCGGCGCATAGAGCGGAATGTCGTGCGGGGTTTCGAATCGGACGATTTCGACGCCTGGTGCGATCTCTGGAATGCGCTCCATGCCGACGTCGGTCGAGCGTGAGATCCGCGCGTCGCTCTTGCGAGCGATCAGCGCGCACACCGGGACTTCGATCCGCGGCCAGAGCTGCTCCGGGTCCGAGTCGTAGAGGTCGCGAAGGATCCGCAGCCTGACCGGCGGGGTCAGCGTCGATACAAGTCCCTGCTCGTCGCGCGTCAGCCCGGCGGCGACGTAGGTCTCGAGGTCGTCGTCCCACGCGCTCCCGAGCTCATGGCGCTTCTCCGCGATCGCTTCTGCGACGGATGCGTAGTGGCGGAACGGCGGCTGCATGATCGCCTCCACCTCCTCCCACCTGAACATGCGCGCGACGCCATGCAGCGGTCCATCGACGAAGACAAAACCGGAGGTCAGCTCGGGATGCGCGACCACGAACTCGAGCGCGAGCCCGGCACCCCAGGAATGACCCACGACCACGGGACGCTCGAGTCGAAGCTCTTCGATCACGAACGCGATGTCCGCGATGAGCTCGGGCATCGCCGCGTGCGCCGGGTCGGCGGGCGTCAGGTCGAGGGCGACTCGGCGGCGCGTGGGCAGGCGCATGGCGACGCGGTCCCAGTAGCGGGCATTCGAGCCCAGGCCATGCAGCATGAGGATCGCGGGCGAATCGGGCGTGCCCTCCACCCCCCACTCGACGTAAGCGATGTCCCAATCGCCCGTGTGGACGGCCGGCGTCAACTCTTCGCCGTCACCTGCTCGCGCAGCGCGCGCTTGAGCTCGGCCGGGTTTGGCGACGCGCTGAGGTGGCCTGCCATCACCTTCTTCAGCTTCTCGGGAAGCATCTTTTCGAACGCCGACCGTGCTTCGGCGGGTCCGGCCAGGAAGAGCTGCGCGTAGACGCCGGACGCCATCTCTCGCTCGACGGCCTTGAGCGCCGTCTCGAGGTTGGCCTTGGCCTTGTTGTCCGCCTTGCGCTGGTTGCTCGGCGCGGATGTTCCGCCGGCGCGCGTGTGCCGGACCTCAGCGCCGTTGACCTGATCGAGCACGATCAGGTCCTCGAGGATCGCGCCGAAGGTCTTGGCATGCTCCTTGTCGACGACGGCGATCAGCGCCGGAGGGTGCAGCTCGAGCTGTCGCAGCACCGGCGCAAGCAGCACCTCGCCGACCTCGAGGCGCTCATCGGTCTCGTCTCGGAGCTTGACCAGCTCGAGCACCCCGCGCGGCTCGTCGGCGAAACCCGCGACAGCCGGGCAGCCCGCCGGCCTTACCGCCGCGACGTGATGCCGCAGGCGGCGCATCTCGTACTCCATCAGCTCTCGATCCTTCGCCGTGACGCGATCCTGGTAGCGATGAAGGAGGTCGCGGAACTCGATGTCGTAGAACCGAGCGTCGTAGCCCTCCGTGCGCGCGGGCAGATAGATGCTCACCACGCGGTTCGAAGCGCGGCGCAGCCTCGGCGCCAGGACGAAGAGGGCCTGCAGCGGGCTGAAGTTGCTCATCCCAACATCTTGACGCTGGCCGCCGCGTCAGTGAGCCCGCGTGTCCGACGATGAGCTGCCCGGATTAGACCTGCGCCGCGACCTGCTCGCTTTCGATGCGTCGCAGAAATGTCATCGCCTGCTCCACCGATGGGACGGTCAGGACGTTGTCGGCCGCGAACTTCTCGGCCACGTCCGAATGCGTTTCTCTGATTCGCGCCGCTGCCGCCTCGCGGTCGTAGTCGGTGCGCCGCATCTCCACATCGTCGCCGACGATCGCCCAGTAGGCGCCGGGCTCGCCGTAAGGCATGCCGACGCTGCCCGGGTTGACAATGCGGATGTCTTCGACGCGGCGGTCGAACTGCATGTGCGTGTGCCCGCACACCACCATGCCCGTGCTCGCTCCAGACATGAGCAGGCGCACGCGATCGTCCAGGGTCTCCATGGTGAAGACGTCGACGTCGTTGCGAAGCGAGGCGTGACAGAACACGATGCCGTCGACCTCGACTCGTTCTTCGAAGGACGCGAGGAAGTCGCGCTGATCTCGGTTCAGCTGCGCCGCGCACCAGCCCGAGAATGGGCCGGGCAATGCGGCCGGCGCCTTGCCGTCGAATTCGTCTACCAGTCCGCGGTCGGCATTGCCGCGGACGAAGCGGGCTCCCTCAAGAGCTCGCAGCAGCTCGATCGTCTCGGCCGGCATCGGTCCCGAGGCCACGTCGCCTCCAAACACGATCAGGTCGGGGCGCTCGTGCTCGACCTCACGCAGCACCGCCTCGAGGGCCGGCAGATTTCCATGAACGTCGGACAGGACGGCGACGCGATGGCTCACGCGCTCTTCTTGAAGAAGTCCTTGAGCTTGCCGTAGGGGAAGAACGAGCCCTTGTCGCCGCGGTCCCAGGCCTCGCGCATCCCAGGCTTGCCGATGTCCCAGTCCGGCCGGATCTTCTTCGTGACCTCGCGCAGATCCCGCCGCAGGTCTTCAGGCCCGGGCCTGCCCCAGTACCAGTAGCCGTTGTACATCGAGTGGATGACGAGATCCGGCCCGAGCACGAAGGTGTACGGAACCATCGGGTTGTGACGGGGGTCCGTGTACTCCTGCACGTCGAGGTCCTTCTGGACCGTGCGCTCTGGGTCGGAAAGGAACGGCCAGTGTGCGCCGGCCCCGGTGCGCATCTCGTTCAACTCCAGCTGGTCGTCCGTCGAGATGGTGACGATCTTCGTGTACGCGACGTCGATCTCGGGCTCCAGACCGACGAGCATGCGGTGCTGCTGGCGGTCCTTCGGGCAGAAATTGCCCCGCGACAGGACGAGGATCATCGGGTTGCCTGACTGGATCGAGGACAGCGAGCGAGGGGTGCCTGTCTCGTCGGGAAGCGTGTAGTCGGGGAACTTCGCTCCGGGCGTGATGTCAGGTCTCATTCTTTCCTGAACCCGGCCGCCGGAGCGACTATTCGGCCTCGCCCAGCCGGCCCGCCTGAGCCTCGGCTGCGGCCTTGTCGGGGTACGGGCCGTCGAGCCTGACACCGCCCACGCCGCGGCCCTGCTCGTCGATCTCGGCGCTCACCACGTACCAGCGTTTGCCGAGATGAAGCACGCCGTGGTGAAGCTCGCCGGTCCAGCTCTTAGGCGTGATGCCTACGCGCTCCCCCACACCCTCAGTCTAAGTGCGGTCGTCCACCAACGAACGGGCCGATGGCGGCGAAGCCGCCAAACACGGCGACCAGCACCACGCCCAGCACGAAAAGGGGCGCGCTCAGGCCGTTTCGGACGGCGCCGATGATCACTACGCCGACGCCGACGCTAAGCCCGAGCGCGACTCCCAATTGCCACGATCGCGGCACGACTAGAAAACGCATGGGGGCCAAAAACTCCGTATAAATTTCTCGGTTCAGGATCTCAGTTGGGACCTGAACGAGATTGGTTAGCGTTAGGTCGTGAACTCAGCGCCGATCGGCATCTTCGATTCCGGGGTGGGCGGCCTGACGGTCCTTCGCGAGATCAAGGCGGCGCTTCCGGCCGAATCTCTGTTCTATGTCGCCGACTCTGCGCACGCCCCCTGGGGAGACAAGCCGCCCGAGTACGTGCGCGAGCGCGGGCTGAAGATCGGCCACTTCCTGGTCGCCCAGGGCGTGAAGGCGATAGTCATCGGCTCCAACACCGGCACCGCGGGGTCGGCCGAGGCGCTGCGTGCCACTCTCACGGTGCCGGTGGTCGGCATCGAGCCCGGCATCAAGCCCGCGGTCGGGGCGACTCGATCGGGAGTCATCGGCGCCATCGTTCCGGCGGCAGTCGGCGAATCGGACCGCCTTCGCTCTCTGCTCGAGCGATTCGGCGGCGACGTGAAGGTCGTAATCCAGCCAGTGCCTGGAGTGGTCGAGCACATCGAGGCAGGCGACCTCGACAGTGCCGGCCTTCGCAGCATGGTCGAGGGCTACGTCCGCCCGATGCTGGACGCCGGGGCAGACACCATCGTCCTCGGGTCGACGCACTACGTCTTCTTGAAACCGCTGCTCAAAGAGCTGGCGGGTGAGCGCGTGACCCTTGTCGAGACCGGTGCCGCGGTGGCGAGGCACCTCGGGCATGTGCTGGACGAGCGCGGGTTGCGCGCGAATGGGTCTGAGGCGGACGAGCGTTTCTGGACCAGCGGCGACCCCGAGAGGTCCGCGCGGGTGATCTCCAAGCTCCTCGGCCGCGACATTGCGGTGGACAAGCTGCCCGACTCGTAGCTCACTTCCGAGCGATGGCGATCAAGTACGACGACGTCAGCGTTCCGTCGCCGATGAGCTCCATCGCCTGACGGCGCAGATCGGCATATCGCTCGGGCGGCAGCGTGCCGCGGAGAGCGATCGTCGGTGGATTGTTGGCCTCCCAGAACTCGAGCGCAGCCTCCGGCGACGGGAAAGGCATCGTCAGCGTCTCGTGCCTCAGCTGGACGACGTTACCAAGACGCCCGCGAACCACCGGCTCGTCCCCCCACTCGAACGGGGAAGGGAGCGGGAACGGGGCCGGGCCGGAGTAGCCCGCGACGAGCTTCGTGTAGCCGGCGAGGAATCCGCCCCATCCGTAGTTGGCCATCGCGACGATGCCGCCCGCCCGGCAAACGCGGAACATCTCACCCGCGACCACGTCCGGCCGTGGCGCGAACATCGCGCCGAAGACCGAGGCCACGACGTCGTATCCACCGTCATCGAACGGAAGCTCCTCGGCGTCCGCCTCGATCCATTCGATATCGGCGCCCGCCGCAGCGGTCCTGGCGCGTCCGAGCTCGAGCATCTTCGGGGTGTAATCGGTGGCCGTGACGGTGGCGCCGCGCGCGGCCGCGGCCACGGCGAAGTTGCCGTCGCCCGCGGCGACGTCGAGGACCGACATGCCGGGAGTGATCTCGCAAGCGTCAGCCAGCTTGCGGGCGCATGCCTCGAGATATGGCGAGACTTGCGTGTAGTCACCGAGCGACCACATCCATCTGGTCGCTTGCTTGAAACGATCGAGGCCTTCCAACCTCAATCATCTATCACATATCCGGCTGCGTGCGCTAGCCCCCGACCTTTAACACGAGGCCGATTCCATAGGTGATCCCGCCGACGATGACGCCGGCGAGCGTCATCTCGAGCCCCGCCGACCACCACTTCCGCAGCGTGAAAAGGGACTTCGCCGCGCCGACCAGGAAATGCGCGATCAGCGAGACGATCGCAGCGGTCACCACGCCCTCCGTTCCGCGCAGGAAGAAGAATGGCACCACCGGGACCATCGCACCGATGAACGTGCTCACACCCGCCGCCACGGCCGCCTGACCGGGATTGCCCGCGGTGTCGAGGCCGCCGAGCTCCTCTGGCCCGTGCACCTTGAGCAGAGCCTCGGGGTTCGCCGCAAGCTGCCGGGCAAGCTGGTCGGCCAGCGCCGGGTCGATGCCCTTGAGCTGATAGAAGAGCGAGGTCTCCTCGATCTCCTCCTCCGGGTTGTCGATGATCTCCTGGCGCTCGCGGGCGACGTTCGCCGACGCCACCTCGCTCTCGGACCGCTCGGCCAGAAACGCGCCCGTCGCCATCGACAGGGCCGACGCGATCGC
>JAMXLM010000022.1 GCA_024280995.1 Candidatus Dormiibacterota bacterium | reverse complement strand
TGGGCGACGTCATCCGGCGTCGCGATCTTCCGGAGCGGGGTCGACTGAGCGAAAGTCTCTTCCTGCGCGGCCGCCGCTTCCTCGCCGAACCTGCTGCTGAACCACCGCGACGACACCAGCCCGGGTGAGACCGAGTTGACCCTCACCTCGGGCGCCAGCGCGAGGGCGAGCGCACGCGTGAGCTGAACGATCCCCGCCTTCGAGACTCCGTACGCGATCGACGAGCCCGAGGCACGATGGGCCGCGATCGATGCGACGTTCACGATCGCGCCGCCGGTCTTCTTCAGCTCGGGCGCCGCAGCGCGGCAGCAGAAGAACGTTCCTTTCAGATTCACGCTCAACACGTCGTTCCACACCTCGTCGGTGAGCGCGTCGATGTCGGGATGCGGGATGAAGTGAGTCGTACCGGCGCTGTTGACCAGCACGTCCAGCTGCCCGTAGCGATCGATCGCCGACTGGACCATCGCCTTGACCTGCGATTCGTTCGCGACATCGGCCTGATAAGCGACCGCATCGCTGCCCACCGACCTCGCTTCTTCGGCGGTGGATTCGGCGTCGGCCGCCGAGCGCGAGTAGTTGACGACGACGCCTTTGGCACCTGCCTTAGCAAGCCTCAGCAACGTCGCGCGGCCGATGCCAGTGCCCCCGCCGGTCACGATTGCGACTCTGCCGGCGAGGTTCATTCGAGCCTAAAGCCTAAGGCCGTGAGGTCACCTGCTCTGGCAGGACACCCAGACGACAGGCCGCCAGCTGACGGTCACCTGGCTCAAGGCCGCGAGATCGCCAGCCGCCGCCTAAACTCACAGGATGTTCGGCCCCCCTGGGCCATATGAACCCGGACGCGAGGACAGGGTCCTGGCCGATTTTCAAGCCAAGATGCTCGCCAGGGAAGCAGAGGGCGGCGAGCCTCCGCCACAAGCAGCGTGGACGGCGCGAATCCCCCGTTTCGTTAGCGCGTGGGTGCTTCTACTCGTTGCGGGATCCTTGATCGCCATCGTTTTCTCGTATCCAGTCGTCTACATTGCAGTCGCTGGCGGGCTCGCCCTCTATGCCGTCGTACAAATCGCGATGGCCGTCCGACGCCGAACTCGGCACGGAGCCGCAGACAAGGCGAAGCCGAACTAAACGGTCGTCATTTCGGAACGGCGGCAGGCACCGGCTGGGCGAGCGCTTCCCTCCAGGCTTTGAGCACTGGATCTCGCTGCAGGATTCCCCACGAACCGCGGATCTGATAGACGCGCCCGGCGTGATGGACGAACAGCGTCGGATAACCCCACAGAAATCCCCAATGGAAGCCGATGAAAACGTCGCCCGGCCGTGCCGCGACAAAGATCCATCTCAGGCGACGACTCGATATATCGATCCCGAGAACGAGCACGTGAGCTCGGGTCACCGCGAGAGCGAGTTTCCCGTCCAGCAAGCCACCCCAAACTCGTGGATAGATCGCTACCTCGCCGGCGACCATCGGCTCGTCAGGTCCAAGCAGATACGTACACGCGGCCTCGACCTGCTTCAGCATCGACGCCCGGTAAGCCCTGAACGTCGGCCGCTGGAAGACCAGCCACGGAATGAAGACCGCGCCTGCGTAGTCCTTCGTCGTTCCGATCTCACCGAGTCCCAGCCAGAACGCGGCTTTTCCGACGTTCCGGTAGGCGTCCATCCTCTCGATGCCCTGCTGGTCGGAAACCGGAAGATCGGGGATGACGACCTGAGAGGTCGCCACCCACGCGGTGCCGTCCCACCACCACGAGCCGTCCTCGGAAAACCCGCTCACAGTCTCAGCCGCCTTTCAGGCGCAGGGCGAGCGCCTCATAAGCCCACGCCCTGACCCGGTGCTCGTCACCGGGCACCGGCTCCCCTCCTCCCCTCTTCCTCACCGCGCTCCGCAGCACGTGCGAACGGGTGTCGCGATAGAACGCGGCGTCCTGCAGCGCCTCCACGAGCAGCGTCATTTCTTCGTCCGAGAGCTCGAGCGATCTGGCCAACGCGGGGGCAGGTTACACCCGCTGCAGACGGCCTTGGCCGAAACGCCCTCTAGACTCGATCTCTGTGACGGGTCGCGGTTTCAAAGTCTTGGTGCTCGTCACGATCCTGCTTTCGGCGTGCTCGCGGAGCCAACCGAGCGCCGTTCACAGCCCGAACTCCTCGGTCGACCATTCGAAGATCGCCTGGACGGACTGCGGCGACGGATTCCAGTGCGGATCGCTTCAGGTTCCGCTCGACTACTCCAAGCCGGACGGCCGAAAGATCTCGCTGGCCTTGATTCGCAGGCCGGCGACCACGGCATCCGAGCGGATAGGCTCGCTGCTCCTGAACCCGGGCGGACCTGGCGAATCGGGGATCGATTACCTGCGCGGCGACATACGCACCTACAGCAACTTGAACCGCCGCTTCGACATCGTGTCCTGGGATCCGCGCGGGGTCGCGGCGAGCACGCCCGTGCAGTGCCTGAACAACGCCGAGCTCGATACTTACGTCGCGCTGGACTCCGTCCTCGACGACCCCCAGGAGAAGCAGGCCACCATCGACGCCGACAAGAACTTTGCCGCCGCATGCGAACAGCACAGCGGCGATCTGCTCCCCTACATGGACACGGAAGGCACCGCGCGCGACCTCGACCAGATCCGCGACGCGCTGGGCGACCAGAAGCTGACGTACCTCGGCTACTCGTACGGCACGTACATCGGCCAGTGGTACGCGCACCTCTTCCCCGACCACGTGCGCGCGCTGTCGCTCGACGGAGTCGTCGATCCGACGGTGTCCGCGAACGAGAGCCTGCTCGGCCAGGTCAAAGGGTTCGAGCAGAACCTGCAGGCATATCTGGCGAGCCGCCCCGCCGGCACCGCGAGCAAGCTGAACGCCGACATGGCGCGGCTGGACGCCCAGCCGCTGCGCGTCGGCAACCGCCAGTTGACGCGCTCGCTGGCGATGACGGGCGTGCTCTTGACGCTGTACAGCCAGCAGTTCTGGACCTACCTCGACATGGCGCTGGCCGGGCTCGACCGCGGTGACGGCGCGATCCTTCTTGCTCTCGCGGACCAGTACATCCACCGCCGAGCGGACGGGACCTATGACAACTTCGTCGCCATCAACTGGGCGACCTACTGCCTCGACTTCGCGGCGCCCGCGGACGTTGCTGCCTATGACCAGCTGGGGCCGTCGTTTGCCAGCGCCTCGCCCTTCTTCGGCCCCTGGACGCAGTACTCGAACCTCCAGTGCGCGTACTGGCCGGTCAAGCCCAAGCACTCGAGCGAAGCCATCCCGGTAAATGGCGCCCCGCCCATCTTGCTGGTCGGCGGAACCAACGACCCCGCCACTCCCTATTCCGAGTCGCAGTCGGTGAACCGGCAGATCGCCGGCTCGGTGCTCCTCACCCGCCAGGGCAACGGCCACACCTCATACGACGTGAGCGCATGCGCCCACGCGGCAGAAGACGCCTACCTGATGAGCCTCAGTCTTCCCGCCGCGGGGACCGTCTGCTCTAGCTAAATCAGACCGACGCGGCGGCCTTCGCCCTCGCCTTCGCCTTCTCGAAGACGAGCTCGCCGCCCTTGACGTCAACCTCGACCGCGTCGCCGTCCGCGAACTTGCCGCCCAACAGCATCATCGCCAGGGGGTCCTGGACCATTCGCTGGATCGCCCGCTTCAGCGGGCGGGCACCGTAGACCGGATCCCAGCCACGCTCGATCAGCAGCTTGCGAGCCTTGTCCGTGACGACAAGCGTGATCTTGCGCTCGTCGAGCCGCTTCTGCAGGCGGGCCAGCTGGATGTCGATGATCGCGCCAAGCTGCTCCTGGGTCAGCGCCTTGAACACGATGATGTCGTCGACGCGGTTCAGGAACTCCGGCCTGAAATGGTCGCGCAGGACCGTGAGGACGGCATCCCGGACCTCCTCGAACGGCCGGTTGGCCATCTCCTGGATGAGCGGACCGCCGAGGTTGGAGGTCATGATCAGGACCGTGTTGCGGAAATCGACTGTCCGCCCCTGACCATCGGTCAGGCGGCCGTCGTCGAGGATCTGCAGCAGGACGTTGAACACGTCCGGGTGGGCCTTCTCGATCTCGTCGAACAGCACGACCGAGTACGGCCGGCGCCGCACAGCCTCGGTCAGCTGCCCGCCTTCGTCGTAGCCGATGTAGCCGGGCGGCGCCCCGAGCATCCGAGCGACCGTGTGCTTCTCCTGGTACTCCGACATGTCGAGCCGGATCAGCGCCTGCTCGTTGTCGAACAGGAACTCGGCGAGCGCTCGCGCGAGCTCTGTCTTACCGACGCCGGTCGGGCCGAGAAAGATGAACGAGCCCACGGGCCGGTTCGGGTCGGACAGGCCCGAGCGCGAGCGGCGGACCGCGTTGGCGACCGCGCTTACCGCGTCGTCCTGGCCGATGACACGGTCGTGCAGGCGCTCCTCCATCTGGATGAGCTTGGCGACCTCGCCCTCCATCAACCTCGAGACCGGGATGCCGGTCCACTTGGCGACGATCTGGGCGATATCCTCCTCGCTGACCTCTTCCTTGAGCAGCGGGTGTCCGCCCTGCAGCCGGCCCAACCGGTCGTTTAGCTCGTCGAGCTGCTTCTGGATCTCGACCACCTTGCCGTATCGCAGCTCGGCCGCCTTGGCGAAATCCGACGCTCGCTCAGCGCGCTCGGCATCGCCGCGAACCTCCTCGAGCTTCGCCTTGTGGGCGCGGATCTGAGCGATGACCTCCTTCTCCTGGTTCCATCGCGAGCGCAATCCGGTGCGCCTCTCGTTCAGCTCGGCGAGCTGCTTATCGAGCGCGGTGAGGCGCTCCTTCGAAGCGCGGTCGGACTCCTTCTTAAGCGCCTGCCTCTCGATCTCGAGCTGGCGGATCTGGCGCTCGAGCTCATCCAGCTCTGCGGGCATCGAGTCGATCTCGGTGCGCAGACGCGCGGCCGCCTCGTCGATCAGGTCGATCGCCTTGTCAGGCAGAAAGCGGTCGGTGATGTAGCGGTTTGAGAGCACGGCAGCGGCCACGAGCGCCGCGTCCTTGATGCGCACGCCGTGGTGCACCTCATAGCGCTCGCGCAGGCCGCGAAGGATGCTGATCGTGTCCTCCACCGACGGCTGGTCGACCATGACCGGCTGGAAGCGGCGCTCCAGAGCCGCGTCTTTCTCGATGTGCTTGCGGTACTCGTCGAGCGTCGTCGCGCCGATGGCGCGCAGCTCGCCGCGCGCCAGCGCGGGCTTCAGTAGGTTGGCGGCGTCGATGGCGCCTTCCGCGGCTCCCGCGCCGACCAGGGTGTGCAGCTCGTCGATGAAGAGGATCACGTTGCCGTCCGAGCCCTCGACCTCCTTGAGCACGGCCTTCAACCGATCCTCGAACTCACCGCGGAACTTGGTGCCGGCGACGAGGGCGCCGAGGTCCAGCGCGATCACGCGCTTGCCCTTCAGACCCTCAGGTACGTCGCCCTGGGCGACGCGCTGAGCGAGACCCTCGGCGATGGCCGTCTTGCCGACGCCCGGCTCGCCGATCAGCACCGGGTTGTTCTTCGTCCGCCGGGACAGCACCTGGACCACGCGCCGGATCTCGGAGTCGCGGCCGATAACCGGGTCGAGCTTGCCGTCCCTCGCGAGCTGCGTGAGGTCGACACCGTACTTCTCGAGCGCCTGGTACGTGGACTCCGGGTCTTCGCTCGTCACCCGGGCGCTGCCGCGCACCTTGGTGAAGGCGCTCGTCAGCGCTTCCGGGCTGGCGCCCGCCCGCTGCAGCGCCGTGGCAACCGGGCCGCCCCCGCTGGCCAGGCCGACGAGCAGGTGCTCGGTGGAGATGTACTCGTCGCCGAGCTCCCTCGCCAGGGCCGCGGCGGTGTTGATCACTGACAGCAGCTGGCGCGATGTCTCCGGGGCACTCGCCGTGTCGCCGCGGGTCTGCGGCATCTTGCGCAGCAGCGCGGTCGCCTCCGCGGCGATCCTGCTCGTGTCCGCGCCCGCCGCCTCGAGCAGCGGCTGGGCCGTGCCGTCGGCCTGCTTCAGCAGGGCGAGCAGTAGGTGTACCGGCTCGACCTGAGGGTTGCCATCAGAGGCGGCCTGGCGGATCGCCGCCGAGATCGCCTCCTGGCTCTTGCGCGTGAGCTTGTCATCCATGTTGAAGTCTGATCCCCCTGGATCGGTGTTGCTTTATTCGCCGCCGTCACCCGGGGCAGTTACTCGGCAGGATCTAGGCCCGTGGCCTGCGGCGGGGTGCCCGCGGCCTGCCAGAAGGTCACCCTGGTCGACGACCGGACCGGGACCAGCGTCGCCGCCGGGTCCACCG
>JAMXLM010000021.1 GCA_024280995.1 Candidatus Dormiibacterota bacterium | reverse complement strand
AGGCTGCTGGCGGTCAGTCCCCGGAACTCGTCACCGGTCCGTGCGCTGACGACGACGACCCCCGCGGGCAGGCGCGCCATGGCGTCGAGGAAGGTCTGGTCTGGCACGTGGGGATCTTAGAATCGGGGCTCGGGGTTCCGGCGGCGACGTAGCCAAGTGGCAAGGCAGAGGTCTGCAAAACCTCCATCCCCAGTTCGATTCTGGGCGTCGCCTCCAACTTCGACCTCGAGGCTTGTCGCCTCAGCAGCGCGAGATCAGCCCCAGAACTATGGCGGCCTGGTCACGCAACCGGAAGGCCAGCGGCTATATGCGGCGGCGTGTGATCCAGAGCGCCAGCGCCGTCGCGCCGACGAACAGCATGGTGGCGAGGACCAAGGGCACGAGCCCAGGGCCGACCCCCGGCTGAAAGAACACGAACACGACTCCCTCCAAAAGGAGGAAGCGCGCGAGTAATCGGAGTTACCCGGGTACACTCGGGACGAACGAATGGCTGTCTCGACGATCAAGATGCCGCAGCTTGGCGAGTCCGTGACTGAAGGCACCGTCGACAAGTGGCTCAAGCACGAAGGCGACATGGTCAAGCGTGACGAGCCCCTGGTTGAGGTCGTGACCGACAAGGTCAACGCCGAGATCCCCTCCCCGTTCGAAGGGAAGCTCGTCAAGATCGCGGTCAGCGAGGGCGAGACCGTTCGCGTCGGGGCCGTGATCGCTCAGATCGAGACCGCCGGCGCGGCGGCCGCCGCCGCAGCCGTCCCCGCCGCCAAAGAGAAGGCCCCGGAAGCAGGCGTCGCCGCCACCGAGGTGCCGCCAGAGCCTGCCGGCGGGAGGGCGCCGCAGCCCATCCCCCAGCCCGTCTCGCAGACGGTCGACGGCGGTGAGCACACCCGCCTGTCGCCGGCCGTCCGCAAGCTCGCCGCCGAGCACAGCATCGACCCGACCACCTTGCGGGGCTCGGGGATGGGAGGCCGCGTGACGCGTGACGACGTGCTGGCGGCGATCGAAACGCCAGGGCCGGCCGCGCCGGCGGCGCCTGCGCCCACGCGACCCGCCGGCCCAAGGCCGGCGCCGGCTCATATAGACGGCAAGCGTGAAGAGCTCGCGAAGCTCAGCATCATGCGCAAGTCGATCGCGGAGCACATGGTCCGCAGCCTCGCCACCTCCCCGCACGCGTGGACGCTGCAGGAAATCGATGTGACCAACCTCGTCCGCTACCGCGAGGCGGAGAAGGACAGCTTCAAGGCTCGCCACGGCACGAGCCTGACCTACCTGCCTTTCGTCGCCCAGATCCTCTGTGAAGCGCTGAAGGAGTTTCCCTGGCTCAACTCGTCATGGAGCGATGAGGGCGTGATCCTCAAGCGCTACATCAACCTCGGCATAGCCGTCTCGATCCCCGACGGCCTGATCGTCCCCGTCGTGAAAGAGGCGGACAGTCTCGGCTTCACCGACCTGGTGCGCTCGATCAACGACCTGGTCGACCGCGCGCGCAACAAACAGCTCAAGACGGATGACGTCCAGGGCGGGACGTTCACGCTCAACAACACGGGGGCGACGGGCTCGGTGGCGAGCCAGCCGATCATCAACCAGCCGCAGGCGGCGATCCTGACCACCGAGTCGATCGTCAAGCGCCCGGTCGTCATCGGCGACGCGATCGCGATCCGCCACATGATGAACATGTGCCTGAGCTTCGACCACCGGATCATCGACGGCATGATGGCCGGCCAGTTTCTCGGCTCCGTCAAGAAGCGTCTCGAGGAATGGACGGCCGGTAGCATTCGGCTGTGAGCACGTCCGAGCCCCTCAAGCTCGCGCCGATCCCGGACTGGATCCGCATCAAGGTCACCGAGGGCGGCAACTTCAAAGAGCTGAAGCAGCTCGTCCAGGGAGCGAACCTGCACACCGTCTGCGAGGAAGCGCGCTGTCCAAACATCTTCGACTGCTGGAACAGGCGAACGGCGACGTTCATGATCCTCGGCGACGTCTGCACCCGCGCCTGCCGGTTCTGCGCGGTCACTTCCGGGCGGCCGGCGGAGCTCGACCTTGGCGAGCCGCTGCGCGTCGCGGAATCGGTGGCCCAGCTTGGGCTCAAGCACGCGGTCATCACTTCAGTCGACCGTGACGACCTCAAGGATGGCGGCGCGGGCATCTTCGCGCGCACCATCCGAGCAATCCGCCGGCGAAGCCCGCAGACGACGGTCGAGGTCCTCACGCCGGACTTTCAGGGCGATTTCGACTCCGTGCGCACGGTCGTCGAGGCCGGGCCTGACATCTTCAACCACAACACCGAGACCGTGCCCCGCCTTTACGCGCGGATCCGGCCGAAGGCCGTCTACGCCAACAGCCTCGCGCTGCTGCGGCACGTGAAGGCGCTGGCGCCCGACATGGTCACGAAGTCGGGCTTGATGGTCGGGCTGGGAGAGACGGAGGACGAGCTCGTCGAGGTCTTCCGCAACATGCGCGCGCACAACATCGACGTGCTGACCGTCGGGCAGTACCTCCGGCCGTCCAAGAAGCATGCCGAGGTCGTTCGCTACTACCGGCCCGAAGAGTTCGTCCACCTCAAGGAGCACGCGCTTGCGATGGGCTTCGGCCACGTCGAGGCCGGACCGCTGGTGCGCTCCTCCTACCACGCAGATGAGCAGATCCCTGCCCCGCGTAAGAGCCTCCTGGCTGGGTAGCGTCCCGTACCGGCAGGCCTGGGACCTCCAGGCTGAGCTGGTGCGCGAGCTGCGCGAGGGCGGAGGTCAGAACACCCTGCTCCTGCTGGAGCACCCGCACGTGTTCACCATGGGCAAGGCGGCCGTGGCCGATCACCTGCTGTGGGACGAGGCCGAGCGGGAGCGCCGGGGCGTCGAGGTGGTCTGGTCCGACCGCGGCGGCGAGGCGACCTACCACGGCCCGGGCCAGCTGGTCGGCTATCCCGTGATCGACCTCAGCCGGCTCGACCTCAGCATCCCCCGCTACATCGAGCTCCTGGAGCGGTCACTGATCGATTACCTGGCCGCTCTCGGCATCGAATCCGAGCCCGGCGAGCCAGGCTTCACCGGTGTTTGGCGCCAGGGCGAGAAGCTCGCGGCGATCGGGATCAAGCTCAACCGCTCGGTGGTCAGTCATGGTTTCGCCCTGAACATGACGACCGACCTTGCCTACTTCGACGGGATCGTGCCCTGCGGCCATGCCGAGCGCCGCCCGACCTCGGTCGCGGCGATCACGGGGCGCCGGGTGCCCGTGCAGGAGGCGGCCGTCACCTATGCCGGCAACTTCGCGGCCACATTCGGGGTAGAGATCGAGTGGGCGCAGGTGGCTGTGGGAACGCCCGTACGCAGCTGACGGAATACCGGTCGTTACCTGGGCGGTATTTATTGCGTAGTAACAGGAGACGGTACTGAGTTTGGGCTCGGTCGTTATCGGGTAAGCAGGGATATGAGGATGGGTACGAGGAAGGGAACGGCGACTACGAAGGCAGACCTGGTTCGGCTCGACAGCGTCTCGATGGACGAGGACGATGAGATCCTCCCAGACTTCGAGGCGGAGGACGAGGCCGGCCGCAAGGTTTGGGTGACCGCCGTGCTCGAGCGCACCGCGGTGATCGAGCCTGCTCCGGGTGAGCCGAAGGTCCTGGTCAACCGCCGGCGCCTGTTCGTGAACCCGCGCGACCTTCGGGTTCGCCACCTTGCGAGCAAGGAAGCCGCCCGGCGTGGACGCGAGGCGGCCCGCCAGCTGCGGTTGCAGGAGCAGCACAGCTCCGCCGCGTAAGCACCCGGTCAGGCCGCTTACCTTTCGGAAGTCGGAACCTGCCCCTCTGGTAACATTCGCTGCTGCCGAAAATCTCGGCGCATGCCGATTTCCGCGGCGTCGCCTGCGCCGCCTAGCCCGAGGGAAGCCGCCTTATGAACAAGACCGCCGATCTAGTTTCGCTGGCCACCATCGTTCCCCCTCCCAACCACGAAGTCAGCGGCGGATTCAATGCTTTCGTCGACGGCAAGCAAGTTCGTGTTCGTGCGGTGCTGGAGCGGACGGTGGTCATCGAGCACCAGGAAGGCGGCGAGCGAAGCGTCGTCCGCAAGGACAACTGCATGGTCAAGCCATCGGCGGTCGCGTTCGTGCCCGGGAACCCGAACAACGGAGTGGGACCACGCCAGTGGCGGCGCCTGCCAGGCAAGCCACCGGTACCACCGACGAACGGAAAGCCGGCCTAGAGCTCCTTCTGCGCGACCAGCGTAAGGAAGGGGTGAAACTCTTTGGACAGCGCGACTTCCTCGAACACCTTCCGCGCGTCCTGGAACCGCCCGCCGCTTAGCTTCCCTGTCTCCTCGTCGGCGATCTCGCGCACCAGGTCGGCGCTCACCGTGGGTCCTTCCTCGAGGCGTGATGCGTGGTGCACCCACTGCCACACCTGCGACCGCGAGATCTCGGCGGTCGCGACGTCTTCCATCAGGTTGTTGATGGCCGCCGCGCCGGTGCCGCGCAGCCATGACTCGATGTACTGGATACCGACGTTCACGTTCATGCGCAAACCGTTCTCGGTGATCGTCCCGCCGGGCACCTTCACGTCGATGAGCTGACCCGCGGTCACGGAGACCTCGGGTCGCTGCCGCTCGAGCTGGTTGGGCCGATCGCCGAGGACGCGATCGAAGGCCTCGGTCGCGGTCGGCACCAGGTCGGGGTGCGCGACCCATGTCCCGTCGAAGCCGTCGCCCGCCTCGCGGTCCTTGTCCTCTTTGACCTTGGCGAGGGCGACCTTGTTGACCTCCGGGTCACGACGCGACGGAATGAACGCGGCCATCCCGCCCATCGCGTGCGCGCCTCGTTTGTGGCACGTCTTAACGAGCAGCTCGGTGTACGCGCGCATGAATGGGACCGTCATGGTCACCTGCGCGCGGTCGGGGAGAACGAACTCCGGGCGATTCCGGAACTTCTTGATGACGCTGAAGATGTAGTCCCAACGCCCCGCGTTCAACCCGCTCGAGTGGTCGCGAAGCTCGTAAAGGATCTCCTCCATCTCGAATGCGGCGAGGATCGTCTCGATCAGAACCGTCGCGCGGATCGTTCCCCTCGGCACGCCGAGCTCATCCTGGGCGAGGTTGAAGACGTCGTTCCACATTCGCGCCTCGAGGTGGCTCTCGAGCTTGGGCAGGTAGAAGTAGGGCCCGCTTCCCTTCTTCAGCAGGCGCTTCGCGTTGTGGAAGAAGTAGAGACCGAAGTCGAAAAGGCCGCCTGAGATCGGCTTGCCGTCGACCTCCGCGTGCTTCTCGTCGAGGTGCCAACCACGGGGACGGACGAGCAAGGTCGCGACCTTCTCGTTGAGCTTGTAATCCTTGCCCTCGGGGCTCGTGAAGTCGATCCGGCGCTCGATCGCATCGATGAGGTTGACCTGGCCCTCGACCAGGTTCGACCAGGTCGGCGAGTTCGCGTCCTCGAAGTCGGCCATGAAAACGCGCGCGCCGGAGTTGAGGGCGTTGATGAGCATCTTGCGGTCGGTCGGGCCGGTGATCTCGACACGCCGGTCCTGAAGGTCTTTCGGCGCCTTCGCCACCTGCCATTCGGAGTCACGCACGGAGCTCGTCGTGACCAGGAACTGCGGCAGCTCGCCGCCGTCGATCCGGCGCTGGCGTTCCTCGCGCAGGCGCAGCAGCTCCTCGCGGCGAGCACCAAACTCGCGCTGCAGCAGAGCGACGAAAGCCAGCGCCTCGGGTGTCAGCACCTCGGCAGCGCGACCCTCCACCGGACCCTTGAGCTGGACGTGCTCGGTGGTGGCCATCGCCACCAATCTACTTTGTTCTAGGTCCCAGCGAGTCGCTCCACCACGGGCGCGAACTCGTCCGCCCTGTCGCCCGGCACGATGACGTGCGAGATCCCGTATCGCTCGCGGCGGCCGACGATGTCGTCGCCGATCTGCTCCAGGGTTCCGATCATCACGTGCGGGATCGCGAGCACGTCGGCCGGCTCCATGCCCATCGAAGGCGCAACCATCGAGGCCATCGAGTCGCGGTCGTCGGTGATGTTCGCGAGCAGGGTCCAGGAGCCGAGCTCGATGGCGTCCAGGCGATCACCGGCCGCTTCTTTGATCCATGTGAGCTTCTCGTCGGTCGCCTCGGCCATGCCGGACTTCGCGGCTGTTCGTCCGGGCCGTCCCTCCCGGAGGTCGAAGTTGACATTGATGATGTCGGCCTCCCGCGCGGCGAGCTGGAGCATCTTGCGCCCGCCGCCGCCGAGCACGATCGGAGGATGCGGTTTCTGCACGGCCCGCGGCGACGCTTCGAGCCCAGTCACCGTGTAGTGCTTGCCCGTGAAGGAGACCTCTTCTCCCGCGAAGAACGACTTGAAGATCGCGAGCGCCTCAGCGAGCCGTTCGATGCGCGTGCCCGGGCTGTCGTACTGAATCCCTGACTGCTGGTAGTCGGTGATCATCCAGCCGGCGCCGATCCCGAAGTCGAGGCGGCCGTCGGACAGGAGATCGAGGGTCGCCGCCTCTTTCGCGAGCACGACCGGGTGCCGGTAGTCGTTGTCGAAGACGAGCGCGCCGATCCGGAGCGTCGTCGTCGCATCGGCCGCCGCCATCAGCCCGGCGATGGGGCCGACCTGGTCGCCGAAATGGTCGGGCAGGTAGAGCGTCGAGTAGCCCATTGACTCGATGGCCCGCGCCCGCTCGCGCCACTGCTTCGCGCTGTGCGCGACGTGCTCCTGGACGCTGAACCTGAACGGCCGCGAACTCACGGCGCTGAGAGTAACGGCGGGGTGGTGCCGAGGCCCAGATTTGAACTGGGGACACCCGCATTTTCAGTGCGGTGCTCTACCAAGCTGAGCTACCTCGGCACGGCGGATGATTTTATCGGCCGCCTCACAACGGCCGCCACGCGACCTCGACATCCACGTCTGGAAGCTCTACACGGACGATCGCCTTCGTCTCCTCCACGAGCCTGCGCAGCTCCTCTGCCGCTTCCGATGGAATGCCGTTGGCGACGAGGTCGAGCCGCTCGTGAAAGCGCTCGGGCTTGAGCGTCATCCGATCGAAATGCTCGCCGGCTCGTTTGAACTGGAACGTCGAGAAATAGAGGCGATTGATCGCCGACAGCACGGCCACGATCTTGAACGCTCCGTCCAGGAGCATCTGCCGCCGGAACAGCTCGGCGTCTCTCGCGGCGAGGTGATCGTCGAGTCTCCAGACCGGAAAGAAGCCGAGGTTCGCCTCGACCTCACGGCGGCGGAGCGCATCACTATATGCGGCCCGTCGCTGCCAGCCGCGGACGAGCTCTTCGTTGTAGAGCGGGATGCCTTCCGCCAGACCCATCGCCACCTTCGCGGTGATCCAGTCGACGTCGCCCTGCTCCATTTTCTGCAGGCGTTCTTCGAGCTGGGAGATCGGACTTGGCCCCGTCTGGACCTCGATGCCGTCGAGCTGGTATCGCGCGGCGAACCCATCCGGCCCCGGTGGGCTGATCAACCCCGAAGGCTCCGCGCCCAGGTCTCGCATCACGCCGTCGAACGTCGCCTCGTCGGGCATCACCCCGTCGTAGTACGTGATCAGGTCGATGTCGGAGTGTTCATCGCTCGTCCCGGCGCCCGCGGAGCCGGCAAGCAAGCAGGCTCTCAACTCGGTCCGGGCGGCCAACTGCTCGACTATTCGGCGCGCGATCTCACGCCTCCGCTCCGCCTGGAGCGTCACAGCTACACGCTGTTGGCCGCGTTGATCTCGGAGTTGTACTGCGCGACGAGCGGGTCGTAATAGCCCTTGATGTCTGTGTCCATCTTGGACTCGTCGATGGCCTGGATCTTGGTCGCGTCGGCCATCAGGGCGTTCTCGGCAGCCTGCGCTCCAGCCTGATTGCCGCTCTTCGCATCGCTGATCAAGGTGCCGAAGTCGTTCCCAAGCGCTTTGAGTGCCTGGAGGAGCTGGTCCATCGTGGCGGGCAGGCCCGGCGCTTTGTCCAGCGAGATCGCCTTGTCGATGTCAGCCTTCAGCTTCTGGTCGGCCGTGTCCGCGCCTGTCAGGTCTGACGCGGAGGCCTTGGCGGAGAGGTCGTCCAGGTCACTGACCACGTCGAGCAAAGCCTGCTCGAAGTTGCCGACCTGCACGTAGTCCGCGGTCAAGGTCTTCGCAAGCGCGAGCGCTTTGCGCAGGTGGTCAATGCGGCTGTGCGCCTTGTCGATGTCGGGCTTGCGCAGCACTGTCAGCCACGAGTTCTGGTCGAGGCTGGACGAGGCTGCGGCCAGCGAGCCGTCGTCGGACGCGATCTGCGGCTGCGCGTCCTGCGACTTTGTGATCATCTGGCTCACGTTCGCTTTCGCCTGGGTGACGCTCGACGCGGATGCCGAACCGGAAACGTCCGGGAAGGATGTGTCGAGCGACTTGAGGGTGTCGTTCAGCGTGTTCTGATGGTCGACGACGGCGTTGTACTTGTCCTGCGCGTCGTTGAGCTTGGCTCCCGCGTACGCGTAGCCGCCGACGCCATATCCGAGCACTGCGACGATGACGATGACGACCACGACGATGATCCCGATGAGGGGGCCGGCTCCGCGACGGTGAGGGGGCACGCCGGGCTGACCCATGGGCGGCGGGAAGTAGGCTTGCGGCGGGCCAGAGGTCTCAGGGGCCGGCTGGGCCGGAGTGGG
>JAMXLM010000020.1 GCA_024280995.1 Candidatus Dormiibacterota bacterium | reverse complement strand
GAGGCCGTACTGGGCCTCCTGGCATGGATGGCCAACCAGGATTTCGACGCCCTGGTCGCGAGCGGATTGTTAAGGGACGTGGAAGAGATCGTCGTGGCGGCCTACTTGAAAAACAACCCCGGCGCGTCGCGGCCCGATGCGTATCACTGGCTTCACTACGAAGATCCCGACCCGGTCGCGCGCCTTTCCGACGCGGTCAGAAGATTGGGAAAGCAGGGCGTACGATTCGACGCCGAGGCTGTGGACAAAGCCTGCGCGGAGGCGTCAAAACTGGGCTATTCGAATTAGTCAGCCCGTGTGAAAGTTCTGGGGAAAAAGTAATGCCCCAAGAGACCTTCCTGTTTACCCTGAAGTCCCCTATGCGTTTTTCGGTTTCCATCCCGGCTTGCGCCGGACCTTCCACCTACTCGACGTTCGGTATCCTCAGGTTTACCGTACTCAGCCGCTTGGGGCGACGCGAAAGTTAACAGGCGCCTAAGAGCACGTCAACAAAGAAAAAAATCGAATCGCCAGGCAAATCTCGGTGGCTTGACACAGAGAAACGCGACTCGTTATAGGCAACGCTGCTCTCCCCTCCGGGGAGAGGAATGAAGGAGAGGGGAAATGCGCGAAGCAGTCATCGTCGAGGCGGTTCGCACTCCCATCGGGCGTCGCAACGGAAAGCTCAAGGACGTGCACCCGGTCGTTCTTGGCTCGCTCGTCCTCAAAGAGGTCGTGGGCCGCGCGGGCATCGAGCCGTCCGTGGTCGACGATGTCGTCTTCGGATGTGTGAGCCAGGTCGGCGAGCAGAGCCTCAACGTGGGCCGCAACGCGTGGCTGACGGCCGGCTTTCCAGTGACCACTCCGGCGACGACTGTCGACCGCCAGTGCGGCTCGAGCCAGCAGGCCGTGCATTTCGCGGCGAGCCTCATCCAGTCCGGCGTTTGCGACGTGACCATCGCCGGCGGCGTCGAGTCGATGAGCCGCGTGCCGATGGGCTCCAACGCCGCGGGCCCGGGCCTGCCGTTTCCGCCGGAGCTCATGGAGCTCTACGACCTGGTTCCGCAGGGCATCTCCGCCGAGCTGATGGCGCAGAAGTACGGAATCTCGCGCAAGGCCATGGACGAGCTGAGCGTGGAGAGCCATCACCGCGCCAACGAGGCGACGCAGAAGGGCTACTTCAAGTCCCAGATCCTCCCGGTCGAGGTCACCAACGGGCAGACCGAGATCGTCAGCAAAGACGAGGGCATACGCGCCAACGCCAACTACGAGGCGACCTCGGCGCTGCAGCCAGCCTTCAACCCGGCGCACCACATCACCGCGGGCAACTCGAGCCAGATCTCCGACGGCGCCGCGGCGCTGCTGCTGATGTCGCTCGAGAAGGCGAAGGAGCTCGGGCTGCGCCCGCGGGCGCGCATTCGCGCGATGGCGGTGGTCGGCACAGATCCTGTGCTGATGCTCGAAGGGCCCATCCCCGGCACGGCGGCGGTCCTGAAGAAGGCCGGGCTGGACCTGGGCAGCATCGACCTGTTCGAGGTCAACGAGGCGTTCGCTTCCGTGGTGCTCGCGTGGCAGAAGGAGACCGGCGCGGACATGGCCAGGACCAACGTCAACGGCGGCGCGATCGCAATGGGTCACCCGCTCGGAGCGTCGGGGGCGATCCTGATGAACCGGCTGCTCTACGAGCTCGAGCGGCGGGACGGACGCTACGGCCTCGAGACGATGTGCTGCGGCGGCGGGCTGGGCACCGCGACGATCATCGACCGCGTAGTCGAATAGCGCGCGGCAGCGGCCGCGAAAGCGCCGGCGAGTCGACGACGTAGCGGAGCAGCCGCTTCTCCCAGACGCCGGTGCCCTGGACGCCGATGCGCGGAGTGACGTAGACGCGCCGTTGCGGCGCGCCGTCGTCGACGACGTAGAGATCCGGCGGCACGAACGCCGCACCGTTGAGCGCCCGGTCGATCCCCAGCGCGCGAGTCACGAGGCCCGGGCCGGCGCAGCGTCCGACCCCCGGCCCGGGCTCGAGCGCCCGCACGAGCACGGCCTGGGGCACGCCCTGCTCGCGGGTGACGAAGTTGAGGCACCAGTGCATGCCGTATGTGAAGTAGAC
This sequence comes from Candidatus Dormiibacterota bacterium, assembly GCA_024280995.1. GTDB lineage: Bacteria > Chloroflexota > Dormibacteria > Dormibacterales > Dormibacteraceae > 40CM-4-65-16. The sequence continues at coordinate 44,939 of JAMXLM010000020.1, read as the reverse complement.
ATACGCATGACCCGGAGCTCCGAACATGACCTCCGTCCGCGGCGTGCGCCGCCCGCCCTTGGAATGGGCGGCGAGGTCGTCCGGACCTAGATAGGCCTCGACCTCGACGAGGCGGCCCCAGAGCACCTGGCCGTCGAGCTCGCGCACCAGCACTTTGTCCAGCAGGTCGCGCGCAACCTCGCGAGTCTCGCGCGCGAAGAACGCCTCTTCTAGGACGACCCCTTCAGGAGGGTGAGGTTTTGACTCGGGTGTCGCCAAGCCTCTTCTTGGCCGCGTGCCGGCGCCGCTTGTCGACGTACAGCGCCTTGTCCGCCGATTGGTACATCGCCTGCCAGTCAAGACCCGACCGCCACGCGGTGATGCCGATGCTGAACTCCACGGGCACCGGCAGCTTGGCGGTGCGGTTCAGGTGCTCGAGCGCCTCGCGCACGCGAATGCCGACCTCGCGGGCGTCGCGCTCGTCCGCGTCGGGCATCGCGACGCCGAACTCGTCACCGCCCAGGCGGCCGCAGGTGTCGGTGGCGCGAACCGCGCGCTGGAGCTCAGCCGCGAGCACGCGGATCGCCTCGTCGCCCACGTGGTGGCCGTAGGTGTCGTTGATCTCTTTGAGGTTGTCGAGGTCGATCATCATCAGCGCGAGCCGGCGCTTGTGGCGCTCGGCCGACGCGACCGCGCGGTCGATCGCCCTCTCGAACTCGGGGCGGTTGGCCAGCCCGGTCAGGTAGTCGGTGCGCGCCTCCTTGGTGTGCTGGCGGGCGCGGTCGAGCGAGACGGCGATGTGGTCGGCGACCGCGGCCACGAACTCGAGGTCGCTGGGCTCGAAAGTCCGCGGGAGACGGGTGGCCACGGTCATCGCACCGAGCAAGACTCCCTTTGTTCGCAGCTCGGCGCGGATGGCGCTCCACTCGCCGGCCACCCTGTCCACGCGGGATTCGGCCGGGCCGGTGGATGTCTCGACCACCCGGCTCGTGCTGGATCCGCCCGTCTGCGCGAACTCCTCCTCCTCGCCAGGCTGCATGCCGATGGTCTTGGCGAGCTTGAGGCGCGCGCCCTCACGGATCCAGACGGCGCCGGCCTGGAGACCGAGCACCTTGAGCGTCTCGCGCAGGCCCACCTCGGCGATCTCGTTCACGTCGAGCGAGCGCCCGAGGGCGCTGGCGATGTGGTAGAGCCCGTGCAGCTCGGTCTGGCGCGCGCGGTGCTTGCTCTCGGTGAAGTCGAGGTAGCCGCGGATGAAGTTCGAGTTCAGCTGCTCGACCACGGCGCCGAGCCGGCTCTGGGCGAGGAGCAGCACCTCGTCGGCGTACGGGCTGTCTTCCAGGCCCTCGGTCACGCGGGCGACCACTGTGCGCCGGAAGACCGCCAACCCCTCCATGAGGGACTCGAGCGGAACGCCCTTTTCGGCGTAGCGGCGGGCGAACTCGCGCGCCTGCGAGTAGTACTCAGGCCATGGGATGCTGGCGTCCAGACGAAGCGAGCGGAACAGGGCCTGGAGGAAGCCTGACGCCGTCCGGGCCAGCCCGTCGGGGGAGCCGCCGCCATTGAAGTCGCGCAGGACGTCCGGCTCGATCGCGCGGACGGCTTCCGCAGCCACCAAACCGCTCTCGGTGGCGTCATTCGAGAGCCGATCGGCCACCTCGGCGAGAAGATCACTCGCCCGCTGGGTCATATCGGCGCACTATAGAGTGACGGATGGGAATTCGCGCCTCTGCGGGGCGCGCTAATTAAATGTGTAAGAGGCAATGATGGCAACTGTCACCCGTGGATCCCAGGAGAAGCTCGAAGAGCTCCTCGGCGCCGACGCCCGGGACCTCCTAGAGCACAAGTGCCAGACCGTCCCGAAAGAGCAGCTCCACCTGCCAGGCCCGGACTTCAACGAGCGGGTCTGGAAGGACAGCGACCGCCCGACGAGGGTGCTTGGCAGCCTCCAGTCGATGTGGTCGCACGGCCGCCTGGCGGGCACCGGCTACCTCTCGATCCTGCCCGTCGACCAGGGCATCGAGCACACGGCCGGGGCCTCCTTCGCACCCAACCCGATCTACTTCGACGGCGGCAAGATAGTCGAGCTGGCGATCGAAGGCGGATGCAACGCGGTCGCTTCCACCTTCGGCGTCCTGGGCTCCGTGGCGCGGAAGTTCGCGCACCGGATCCCCATGATCTGCAAGCTGAACCACAACGAGCTGATGACCTACCCGAACCACTACGACCAGATCCTCTTCGGCACCGTCCGGGAGGCGTGGGAGCTGGGCGCCGTTGCGGTCGGGGCGACGATCTACTTCGGTTCGGCCGAGTCCGACCGGCAGATCATCGAGATCTCGCGGGCGTTCCACGAGGCGCACGAGCTGGGCATGGCGACGGTGCTCTGGTGCTACGTCCGCAACAACGCCTTCAAGAAGGACGGCGTCAACTACGAGACCGCGGCCGACCTCACCGGACAGGCCAACCACATCGGGGTCTCGATCCAGGCGGACATCATCAAGCAGAAGCTTCCGGACACCAACCGGGGCTTCGAGGTCATCGGGTTCGGCAAGACGTCGCCCGACGTGTACAGCAAGCTGTCAAGCGACCACCCCATCGATCTCTGCCGTTACCAGGTGATCAACAACTTCATGGGCCGCTCCGGACTCATCAACTCCGGCGGCGAAAGCAAAGGCGCCTCTGACATGAAGGACGCGGTCCGCACCGCCGTCATCAACAAGCGCGCCGGAGGAATGGGTCTGATCAGCGGCCGGAAGTCTTTCCAGCGTCCGATGAAGGAGGGTGTCGAATTACTGCACGCAATTCAGGACGTGTACCTGAACCAGGCGGTAACCATCGCGTAAAGCTCGCGTTCCTCGGTAGCGGCGCGGCGTTCTCGCTCGACCGCTACAACGGGGCCGTGGTGGTCGACGGTCGTGTGCTCCTGGACGGTGGCGCGCCTCTGCTTCCTCACATGCATCGCCTGGGCGTCGACCCGGGCGCGATCGAGGTCGTCTTCCTGACGCATTTCCATGGCGACCACACGCTGGGACTCCCGCCGTTTGTGCTGCACCGCGTGTTCGTCGACCGCCGGCCCCTTACGTTTGTCGGACCGGCCGGCGTCGAGGATCACCTGGAGAAGCTGTGGGAGGTGAGCTGGGGACCGGACTGGAAGCGGGTCATGAAACCCCAGTTCAAGGTCCGGTATTTGACGGCCAAGCCCGCCGGCACCGCATCGGGGGTGAGGTACGAGACCGTGAGGCTCGATCACGGGACCATGGGCGGGACGGGATACAGGATCCACGTCAACGGCATCGTGGTCGCGTACTCGGGCGACACCGAGGCGACCGCGCCGCTCGACAAGCTGGTCGACAAGGCGGATGTCGCGATCGTGGAGGCGACCGGGCCCGGCGACGTGTTCAGCCACATGAGCTGGGAGGCGGCGGCAAAGCTGCGCAAACGCCACCCCGACACGCGGTTCTTCTTCAACCACGTGTACTCGGGGACCATAACCGGCGCGGTCAAAGACCTGCAGGTGGTCGAGGTCTGAAGAGCAGTCTCACTCCCGCGGCGGTCGTCGGCGCAATCGTGGGCGGAGTCGCCGGCGCGCTCGTGTTCGGCGCGCTGGCGGGGTTCGGCGGGCTGATATCGAGCCGGGTCGGCAACCCGATCCCGCTCATAGTCCTGGTCGTGGCCGGCGCATATGCGGGCTGGTTGCTGGGCGTGATCGTGTTCGGAGCGGTCCGTGGCGGAAACGGCAACAAAACCGCTTCTCGATAAGCTCGGCGTCAAGCCGTCGTCGAAGGTGGCGGTTCTCGACGTCGAGGACGCCTCCTTCCTCGAGCAGCTGCGCGAACGGACTCATAACGTCGTCACGCGCAAACCGAGATCCCGCTGCGACATGGTCATCTTCGGCGTGGAGCAGCTCCGCGACCTCGACCGATTGCGCGAGCTCAAGACCTGGATCGAGCCGAATGGGGCGATCTGGGCCGTCAGGCGGAAAGGCCCGGGCAGTGCGCTGCGCGACACCGACCTGATCCAGGCGGGCCTGGACGCCGGACTCGTGGACAACAAGATCGCGAGCTTCTCGGACACGCACGGAGCGATGCGGTTCGTGTTCCGGCTGACGGACCGGCCGAAGTGACCGTCCGGATTCGCGCGGGCGAGAAGGCGGACGTGGGCGTCATCGCGGAGCTGATCCGCGGTCTCGCCCGCTACGAGAAGCTCGAGCACGAGGTCTCGATGACCGACGAGACGCTGGAGCGAAGCCTTTTTGGAGACCGGCCATACGCCGAGACGCTGATCGCCGAGGACGAAGGCGAGCCCGTCGCGCTGGCGCTCTTCTTTCACAACTTCTCGACCTTCCTCGGCAAGCCCGGCCTGTACCTCGAGGACCTGTTCGTCAAGCCGGAGGCGCGCGGTGGCGGCGTAGGACGGCTGCTGCTCGAGCGGCTTGCCCAGATCGCGGTCGAGCGCGACTGCGGACGGCTCGAGTGGGCGGTGCTGGACTGGAACAAGGACGCGATTCGGTTCTACGAGCGCCTCGGCGCCAGGCCGAACGATGAATGGACCGTCTATCGAATCTCCGGCGGCGCGCTTCGCGCGCTCGCCGGTGGCGGCTCACGGGCGAGCCGCTGAGGGCGCTTGGCGGACAATAGTCGCAGCGTGGGCGTCGATGTCACCAGGCCGAAACCGCTCGATACGCATCCGGGCGACGAGATCGTCACGTGGGCGCGCGCTCAGCTGGCGATCGCACGCTCGATCATGGACAACCCGGGAGGCGGCCTGCTGTTCGCGACCCAGACCATAGGCCAGGTCCGTTCGGGCCTCGGCGAGCGCGACGCCATGCGCTGGAAGGAGGTCGATTCGCTCCTCGAGCGCACCGAGGATGCGGGCGTCCGCCGCGAGTTCGACACGGCGCGCAAGCTCCTCGACGAAGCGGCCGCGAAGCTCGGCTAGTCTGTGGCCGCGGCGGCCTCCAGGGTCGCCTCGAACCGGCCGCCGAACGGCGCCACCATCGGAAGGGTCACGCCGCTATCGATGTAGCGAGCTATCGATTTGCGGACCTCGTTCGGTTCGCCGATCGCAGCGAGCTCATCGGCGTTGAGGTGTCCCGCCTCCATCCCTCGGCGGTAGAACGGAAGCGACGCGTAACGGTCGAGCGTTGGTTGGTAAGCCTCAATCGCCGCTTTGCGGTCGGAGGTCGCGCACGCATCGACGGCAGCCACCACCTCGAATCCTTCCATGGTTTTGCCTGCCTTCTCCCGGCCCGCCCGAACCCTCGGGATCACCTCGTCCTTGATGTGTCCCGGCGGACACATGTACAGGACCACGCCGTCGGCCAGCTCGCCGGCGAGCTCGAGCATGCGGGGGTTGAGGGCCGAGATCATGACCGGCAGGTCGGCGTGTCGAGGTCCGCTGTAGGCCCACCGCGCGGTGAAGTGCTCGCCTTCGAAGTTGCATCCACCGTCGCGCAGGCTCGTGCGCACGATGGTCAGGTACTCGCGCATCGCCTCAACGGGGTGCTCGAGGTGGAGACCCCAGAAACCCTCGACCGTCACCTTATGGCTGACTCCGATGCCGAGGATGAAGCGGCCGGCCGACAGCTCGTCCAGGGTCGCCGCCATCTGCACCATCGCTGTTGGGTGCCTCGTGTAGATCGGCAATACGCCGGTGCCGAACTTGATTCGCTGCGTTCCGGCGGCGTAAGCCGCGAGCACCAGCGGGGCCTCGCGAGTGTTCGGCAGTTGATAGATCCAGACCGACTCGTATCCGAGCTGCTCGGCAAGCTTCACGCGTTTGACCGATTCCTCGATCGTCTTCACGGCGGGGACACCGGCGGCGAGTCGTTTCATTGCATGACAATCTAACCAGTGAATCCGTGGCAGGCATTGTTCATGGGCCTGCTGCAGGGCGCGAGCGAGCTGTTCCCCGTCTCTTCGCTGGGACACGCGGTGCTCGTGCCGAGCCTGCTGCACTGGAGCTTCAAGCAATCCGATCCATCGTTCGTGCCGTTCCTCGTCCTGCTCCACATCGGCACCGCGACGGCGTTGCTCGTCCTTTACCGGGACGAGTGGGTGCAGATTGTCCGCGGGTTCTTCGCCGCGGCGTTTCGCGGCTCGATGGAGAGCGACAGCGAGCGCCTGGCGATGCTGCTGCTGGTCGGCGTGATCCCCGCCGCCGTCCTCGGCGTCTTCTTCGAAAACCGCATCAAGGCGCTCTTCGCCTCGCCCTATGAGGCGGCCGCGTTTCTCATCGTCAACGGCGTTCTGATGCTCGGGTTTGAGCTCTTCCGCCGTCGCGCCGAGCGAGGCAAGACGCGACAGGAGCAGGAGGAGCGCTTCGCATCAGCGGAGCGGATCAGCTTCCGCGCGGCGGCGATCGTGGGCGCCTGCCAGGCGCTTGCGTTCATTCCCGGAATCTCGCGCTCGGGGGTGACGATCGGGGGCGGCCTGATTGCGGGCTTGCGGCATGAGGAGGCTGCACGTTTCTCATTTCTTCTGGCCACCCCGACCATCCTTGGGGCGGGCCTGGTCGAGGTCCCCGAGCTGTTCAAGGGCGGCGTCCCTGTCCTCGAGTACGTCGCCGCCGCCATCCTCGCGGGCCTGGCCGCCTACGCGAGCGCTCGCTTTCTCCTCCGCTACTTCCGCTCGGGCCGGCTCGACCCGTACGGCTGGTACTGCATCGCGGCCGGGCTCATCAGCCTGGCTTTGTTACGCTTCGGCGCGTGAAGAGCAATACGTTCGCCGTGGTGCTTGGGCTGCTGGGAATCGTCTTCATCGTCGCGGCCATCCTCTACCTCGTCGGAGGCATCCTTCCGACGTTCACCTCGTCGGGGTCGGCAGGCCCGCACGCCAAGCACGCGATCCTCTGCGCGGTGCTTGCGGTGGCGAGCTTCGTCGCCGCCAACTTCGCGCGCGTGAGGACCGTCTAGGCCCGCCGGGCGCGCGCAGGGCGCACTTCTAAAGTTCAGACCTCGGCTGGGATCCGCGTCGGGACCTGACGTCCGGTGAGGTCGTGTTCGCCGACTTTGATGTCCTCGTGGTACACGGCGTCGGCGTTCACCTTCCACGGGTCGAGCGCTAAGCCTGCTGCGATGCTTCGCGCCACCAACAGCGCGGTCATCATCGAGTGGTCCTGGTTGTTGTACTTGTGCATTCCGTTGCGGCCGGCCAGGTGCAGGTTGGGGAGCGAGGTCGCGAGGTACTCGCGCACAACGCCGACGTGGGCCTGGTAGCTGTCGTCGTAGACCGGATAGGCCTTTTGCTGACGAACCACGACACCGTCGAACACCTCTCCCTCCCCACAGATGCCCAGCTGCGCAAGCTCCTTCTTGGCGAGGGCGACAAGCTCTGCGTCGGAGCTCGACCACAGGCCGTCGCCCTCGAAGCAGAAGTACTCGAGCCCAAGACACGTCCTGGCCTGGTCCGGCACCATGTCAGGGCTCCAGTTCTTGAAGTTCTGGATGCGGCCGACTTTCACGCTCGGGTCGTGGATGTAGATCCAGTTGTCCGGGAACACCGATGGCCGGTCGATCATCAGCGCGATGCTGATGAAGTCGCGGTAGCCGAGGCTGTCGGCGGCCTTCCTGACCGGCGCGGGCGCCGGCGGATCGAGGCGGTTGATGAGCTCGCGAATCGGGATGCTGGAGATGAAGTCGGTTCCATCGAACGTCCCGCCATCCGTCTCCACCGACGTGACCGCGCCATCGCGGTGATGAATCCGCCTGACCGCATGGCCAAGCTGGACCGGCTGTCCCTTGGCGGCAGCGATGTCGGCGACCCGCTCCCACATCTGGCCGGGACCCAGCCGCGGATAGCGGAAGCGGTCGATCAACGTGGTCACGATCTCGCCGCGCTTTTTGGCCTTGCGGCTGGGCAGGAGCGCGCTGCGGATGACGACCCAAAGGTCGAGGCTCTTGATCCGCTGCGCCGCCCAGTCGGCGGACAGCTCCCTGGTGCTGATTCCCCAGACCTTTTCGGTATAGGTCTTGAAGAAGATGCTGTACAGGCGCCAGCCGAACTGGTTGCGCACCCACTCCTCGAGCGTTTTCGGGTGTTTGATCGGGCGCAGCCGGGCGCGCAGGTAGCTCGCAAGGCAGAGGGTCGCCTCGAATGGCCCTAGGTTCCGCAAGGCATTGAAAGCCTGGATCGGGTAGGCGAAGAACCGCCCGCGGTAGTAGATGCGCGAGAGCCGGCCGCGGCTCAGCATCTCATCGCCGAGGATTTCGGTCCACAGCTCTTCGACCTCTTCGTTCTTGGAGAAGAAGCGGTGGCCGCCGATGTCGAACCGGTAGCCGTTGTGCTCGACCGTCCGGGCCAGTCCGCCAACCTGTTTGGGGTCCTTCTCCAGCACGGTGACGGGCAGGCCGTGCTTCAGAAGCTCATACGCGGCGGTCAGGCCCGCGGGCCCGGCACCCATGACGACGACGTGCTTGCGTTCGCCCTCGGCAATCACGGTTGGCACAGTATCAACGGGACTAACTCGATCTGAGTTCGCTTACTGCGAAATTCGGTCTAGTTGAGCGGCCCTTTGCTGCGAACTTCGTCGACCTTGACCAGCGCGTCGCGCAGCCCCTTGATCCAGTCCGCCTGGTGCATACCGACCAGCCGGACGCACCACGCGAGCGCCTCGCTCCGGCTCCTGGCGACCCCGCCGGCGACCAGCGTGTCCAGGATCGACCGCTCGTTCATCCGCAGCCGGGTCATGACCGGCACGCTGAGCGTCGTGAAGATCCTCGACTCGGCACCGCACCGAGCGCCCCAAGCCACCTTGCGCCGGAAGTGACGTTCGGCCTCGCGAGCGATCTTGATGCGATCTTCCCGGGTCTCCTCGCGGAACCTGTCGATCCGTGCGATCCGGGCAGCCGTCCGGCCCTCTGACTTTGTGCCGCCGGCCAGCTCGACGTCCGGTAGCGTGCCCATGACGAGGATCTCCTCCCCGTCGGCGGTCACGTCCGGCGGCGCGACGAACCAGCCGGACGGAACTCGGGAAGCGAACCAGGCGCCGATGTCCTCAGCCATGGGATTACAAGATTACGTCCGAGGACCCCGAACTGCATCCCGCTAGGCGGCCGCCTCAACCGGCTTCTGGCCCACGAACTTGACCTCTTCCACCACCACTTCGGTCCGGTAACGCTTCTGGCCGGCGGTGTCGTCCCAGGAGCTGGTGTGCAGCCGGCCCTCGACGTAGAGCGAGCGCCCCTTCTTCAGATACTGGCCCGCAAACTCCGCGGTCTTGCCGAACGCGACGAGGTTGTGAAACTCCGACGCCTCCTTGCGGTGCCCGCTCTCGTCCTTGCCCAGGTACGAGTTCGTCGCCAGCCGCATCTTGGCCACATACGTGCCGCTCGGCGTCGCCTTTACGTCAGGGTCGGCCGCCAGGTTGCCGATCAGGATGACTTTGTTGACCATCGCATCACCTCCGTGAAATTGACCCCAGCCTAGGTGCCACGGACGCGAATTCCTACCCAGCCTGTTAAGAAGCTAGGAACACGGCGGGGTCGACAGGCACGCCGTCGACGTCGACCTGCAGGTGAACGTGCGGGCCGGTCGCCAGACCGGTCTCTCCGACGTAACCAATGACCTCGCCGGCAACCACCACGTCTCCGGTTTGCACGGCAAAAGCCGAGAGATGGCAGTAGAGGATGCGAGTGTGGCCGTCCGGCCAGACCTCTACGAAGTTCCCGGCTCCCGCGGGGTCCCAACCGGTCGCCACGGTGCCGCCCGTCGCGGCGTGGACGTCGGTGCCAAGCGGTGCGGCGAGGTCGATCCCCGTGTGGGTGTGATGCGTCGGACATGACATGTCGATCGGCTCCAGAGCGACGGAAGTGCAGCCGAACGGCTGACTGACCACCGCACCAACCACGACCGTCGACACGGGCAGCCGCACGTGGCTCGGCACCTGGGTCGCGCCCACGAGGAAGACGGCGATCGCGCCGCCCGCCACCGCGACGATGCGAATCACCCTTTCGCCATCGCGTGGGCGATGTCCTTGAACGCGTGCGTGACCGTCGACTGGACCTTGTGAGCCGCCTTCTCGCTGGCTCCCATCGCACCAGGCACCTTGAGGACGATCAGCAGGGACGCCAGCGCGAAGAGGTGGTGGACTGGCGTGATGCCGTCACGTTCGAGCGTGAATCCGATGGCCAGCACGAACAGCTGCATCGGCTGCATGAACAGGTTGGTCGCGAAGTGTGACGTCCACATCTTCGAGAGGTGGTTGGTCTCCGGGAGCATGAAGAGCAGTGCCGCGAGCGGGGCAGTGATCGCCAGCACGACGAGAATCGCGTAACGCACGAGATAGGCGATCGCGAGTACGCCGTAACCGCCGGCGAGCACGGCGGTCGTGACGATCTCCCACGTCCCGGTGCTTGCGTCGCCACGTTTGAGCCCGGTGATGAACGTCGTCATGTCATCAGTCACCGCGAACGTCTGCACCGAGTGGCTGATCGCGTTCGCCGCGGTTACGCCCATCTGGAACAGCGGCATCGCGAAGTTGATCAACACCGCGGCCATGAACAGGCGCGGCAGCAGGATGCGAGCCGTGTACTGCGTGAACAGGCCGTGGCCCCACATGATTCGGTACGAGGCCCACATCGCGATCACCACCAGGCCCGCATTGGCGACCAGCTGGACCTTTGGCTCGAACTGCTGGATTGCGGAGCCGGCGACGAAATCCCCGCCCGTCTCGAAGTCGGTCGTGCTGAGGATGAACTTGAACCAGACGTTCAACAGCAGGCCGATGCTGTCATCCAGGATCTTGGCGATCACCAGGTTGGGATGCACGATGGTGAACAGGTAGCCCTCGATGCGCGCCAGCGACGCGAGGAGAGCCTGTAGGTCGGGAAGGTTCACGCGGATCTAGTGGGTGGGGACGGAGCTCGTGAGGATGCCGACCAGCGAGCTCGCCACCTCGACGCCGATGGTGCCGACGACGATGCGCTGGATCCACTGCTTGGCCGCGAGCGCCGACTTCGATTCGACCGCGGTGATCTTCCAGATGAACGCGAAAATAAAAGCCAAGGCACCAATCGACCCAACGAGTGCTTGGCCAATGTGAATCCACGTGTTGATGAGATCGGTGATGGGTGCGATGTCTGGTGATGCGGCGAGAAGGACCATTTGCGCCTCCAAGAGCTTTTCCCGGGACGCTACGCGCGACAAAGACGCATGAGAACCTAGGTTGTTAAGGGCCGCTACAGCGGTTCGCGCATCGCTTGGCGAGCTGCCTCCAGCAGCGCCTTCTCTTTAGAGAGCCGCCGTTCGAGGCGTTGACGATCGCGACGTGACAGCGAAGCAGGAAGGGCGGGAAGACCTTCGAGGGCTGCAAAAGCTCGGTCCAGAAGCGCCTCTGATTCACGGGGATCTGTCAGCAGGCCGCGTTCGGTCAACCAGTCGTGCAGGTGGCGTCGATCCAATGACTCGGTATTGACATTCGGCGTTGTGCTCATCTTTCTGTAGACCCTGAGGATGTGGAACTGGACCATGCTCGCAGCAAGACCGACGCATCGCGATATCGCATCGACGCCCATGCCGTGCGCGTAGAGGTTTGCGAACTGAAGCTCACGAGCAGTGAGCGCCGACGCTTGGTGGCGAGGCGGTACGGCCGTCGGGAGGGCTGAAGCGTTCGTGTCCCGCAGGGCCTCTGCGCACAGCTCGATGCACTGGTCGCAGATGTAGACGTCCGGACCGGCGATCAGCCTGCGGACCTGGTCCTCGCTCTTCCCACAGAAAGAGCAGCGTGGGAACCGGCGACGCTCGTCCCTTTCGCTCATCGGCCCGAATCACCCAAATGCTATCTGTCGCCCCGATACCGCGCCGGGACGTAGGAATCAAGCCAGCGGGGGGTTGACTGCTGCTGTGTTTATGACATCCACGCGAACGCGAAGATGAAAGCCAGCGCGCCGATCGAGCCGACCAGCGCCTGGCCGATGTGGATCCAGGTGTTGATCAGGTCGACGATGGGTGCGATGTCGGGGGTTGCCGCGAGAAAAGCCATGTGCGCCTCCAGGTCTTTTCGCGGCACGCTACCGGCGGGTCGCGCGTAAAGGAACCCTGCCTGTTAACGAACGGAACTATCTGCCGGAGGCCGCTTTGTCAGATGGCCACCTGACCCCAGTCGCTCCCGGACCACGCCCACGTCTGGAGTTGGTGGTTCGGGTCCGACCAACCGAAAAGCAAAATTCTGTGGGTAGGCGGATCAGGGTCCATGAGTGCAAACGAATTGACGTCAATCGAAGGTGTGTGAGCCGGATGGAGCGGGTGAAAGCCACCTGAGTCGTAGCCCAAGGTCGACGCGGGCGCGTCTGGTCGGGCCGGGACATAGACGATGGACGACCCGGAGTCGAAATCCGGGCCCATCACGCCGGACGTAGACCCCGGATATCTGAAGGCCGTCTGGATCCAGGTCTGGCCGTTCCACCGCCACACCGCACTGATGTCCTCGCCGCCAAGATTGCGCGTGCCGAAGCTGACAACTCCCATCGAGGCCGGATCGAAGCCAATCGGCGCGCCTGCCCCTCGTGACGGCGAAGGCTTTCCGGTGGCGGCGGTTTGCGGCGTCCAATCATTTCCGTCGTAAGTCCAGGTCTGCATCCCACCATTGGCTTCGGCAAGCAATACAACCTGGTGTCTGACGTAGTCGTACGCGGCGGACGGACGGAAAAGGACTGGGCGGTGCGCCGGATGACGCTCTGTCCAGTCGGAACCATCCCACGTCCAGGTATCTGCCGAGATCGGGATCAGCGGGACCTCGCCTCCCATTCCGGCGGTTACCGACGGCGCCACATACGCCCCGCCGTACATCACGATGACTCCGAGGAGCGGGTCGAAGACCATCGCGGCCATGGCTCGATAGGGCGGAACGTGAGCCGGATGCAACTGGGTCCACCGCCCATTGCGAAATGTCCAGGTCTGATCCGACACCTTCCCGCTGGAGTGGAATACGCCCCCAAACGCCAATATCTCCCGCCGTACCGGGTCATAGGCCATCCCGACGAAGTCGGACGGCGGGCACGTGCCGGCGTTCTCGCATGCATAGCCCGCTGGAACAGGCGACGGCGGTAGGGACGGCACAGGCACGGGCATCTGGGTTGGCGTGGGCGTGGGCGCCGGCGTCGGGCTCGAAACGGCCTGCGCGGAAGGAGTCCGACTTATGGACGCGCTCGGCTGCGCATTCTGACAAGAAGCTGCCACAACGAGCATCGCAAGGAAAGCTGCAAATCTCACGTCAGGCAAGCCCACTTGTCCAACGCCTTGCCGGCTGTACTGGTTTCGGCCTGTCACCGACTCCCCCATTTCGCGCGCGACGCCCTCGGGTAAGAATCTCGTCCGCTGACGCCCAGCTCTGTCGCGGCACGCTCCCGGCTGCGACGGCGCATGAAACCCAGCCTGCTAAGAGCCGATTTCCTTCCGCTCGCGTGATTCGAGCCAGGCGCCTCGCAGCTTTTCGCTCGCCACGTAGCGCACGGACCGACCCCCACCTTGCTGCTCGAGCCAGCCGTCGTGACGCAGTCGCTGCAGGTCCTGAACCGCGGTCGGGCTGGCGATGCCGACCTCGCGCCGGTAGTCGGCGTTGCGCACCGGCAGACCGAGCAACGCCTGGTCGAGTGCCGTCACGAATCGCTCGGGGTAATGCTGATCGCCGGCGAGCCAGACGCAAAAGTCATGTCGCGCGTACGCCAGCAAAACCCACTGGCGCCGCTCGGTCGCCTGCTCGACATGGGCGTCGATGCAGAACTGCAACCATCGCCCCGCGTCACGTCGCGGGTCGAAACCCTCGCCCTGGACATCTTCGAGCACGGCGTAGTACTCACGCGTGTGGCGTCCCAGGTACGGCTCGATCGAGACGAACTCTGGTCGCAGCAAGCCCTCCCGCGCCAGCACGAGTGATTGGACAACGCGCGCGAGTCGCCCGTTGCCATCACGAAACGGATGGATCGAGACCAGGTTGAGGTGCGCCATCGCCGCGCGGACGACCGGATGGCGCGTGGGATCTCCACCCTCCAGCCACGTCACCAGCTCAGTCACAAGCGCCGGCAGCTCGTGCGATTCGGGCGCCCGGTAAGGCTCGCGCCCGGCTCCGCGAGTCACCGACACCGGTCCATCGCGCAGCAGTCCTGGCCTCGCGTCGGGCTGCGGATGGCAGATCAAGAAGTGAAGCTCGAGCAGAGTCTGCCTTGTCCACTGGAAATGCCGATCCTCCGCAAGCGCGGCGACGCGGTCCATCGCCTGCCCGTAAGCGGCGATGATCCGCGCGGTCTCCTCACTTGTCTGGGCGGGATGCCCGCCGGCTAGAATTTCGACCGCGTCCGCGACGGTTGTTCCGTAGCCCTCAATCGACGTCGATCCAACCGTCGCCTCGGCGGCGGCCAGACGGCGCAGGGCGCCGGTCCATGGCTGCGCCGATTCACCCAGGTGCTGGGCGAGATAACGCCGCAGCCGGTCGAGCTGAGTCAGGCGCCGCTCGAGTGAGCCTGACTTGGGCGGCGTGCTGAAGATGGCCATCGGCAGAAGTATAGGCGAATAATCGATTATTCACCTATTCAACAGTCACCCGCGACGGATTTGCCCTAACCGCGACCCGATTTCACCCGCGCTTCCACGCCGTCCAGCAAGATCTCCAGCGCTGAGACGGGAGAGGAGGCTGTGGGCCTGGCTGCTCGTTCCGGCGCGGGCTGTCTCGCGGCCCGCGACCCTTTCGGGTCGTACTCCTCCAGCCTGAAGTCCACCACGCCGCTGCTCAGGTCAAGCTCATAACGGTTCGGCGCGCCTAGCGCGTCTTTGCTCTGCCAGTTCACGTCCATCACCGTCACCTGCGACGAGTAGTCGTCGAGCTTGAGCTTGAACACACCCGCGTGAACGATCGCGACCACCGCCGCACCGCGGGCGCGGTGAAGCGTCACGTTGACCACGCCACTCGAGATGTGCAGGGGCACGACGCCCTGCGGCTCAGGAAGGAAACACTCCAGGTTCGCCGCGCCGCTGTCGACGTGGATCTCGCGCACGTCGATGCCGTTCAGGTCCAGCACGGTGTTCCAGGTCGGAGCCTGGACCTTGAACTTCCATGGCCGGCGCGGGTTGAGCTCGAGCTCGCCGCGGCCGACGCCACGCAGCCTACGGACGACGACCTGCTCGCCACGCACGACCGCCGGTGCGGCGCCGCCCTGGTCCGGCGGCACGCGGATCAAGCCCTGCATGTCGGGGTCGCCGGCCCTCAGGATCACGCCGCGCGACCCGCTGTCGATGGCGATCGACGCGACCGCGCCGGTGCTCCCGACCACGACATCCTGTTCGGCGGGCGACCGGTCTCCGACCACGTAGGTCAGCAGCATCAGCGCGACGTCTGCCGCCTCGGCCGGCTGTAGACCGCCGGCCTGCAGCTGCTCGACGACGCCGCCGAAGAGGTCGCTGCGCCGCAGAGCGTCCGGGGCCTCGAGGAGCAGCCGGTCGGCGTCCTTCTGCGCGGCAACCGCGCGGCCCAGTGCTGAGCCGAGGGCGAGCACGTTCTCCCGCCATCCCGGTCCGGGCCGGCGGAATCGGACGGAGTCCACAATCGACTCGGCGAGCAGGTCGAGCAGCTCGCGCCGGTCTCGGACGTGCCAGTAGAGCGACGCCGCTTTCACCTCCAGCTTGTCGGCCAGCGCCCGCATCGACAGCGCTTCCAGGCCTTCCTCCCTGACCAGCTCGAGGGCCGCGTCGACCAGGCGCTCCCGCGTCAGTCCTCGTTGCTTTTCCTCTTCCGGGCTCATGGGTTCCATCGAATTCTCCTCTAAAAGTTGTAGTGGTGCTTGCATTCCTAACGTTGTTAGGGGTAATCTACCACGCGTGATGCCTAACATCGTTAGAGACAAGGAGGAGATCGAGATGGGAGACAAACGTAGGGCCGCGCTCCCGCGGGACGTGCCGCTAGAGCTCGGGGCGATCGCCGGCCCGGTCGTGCTGACCGCCGCCTGGCTGGTGCTTGGCTTCGTCAGCCCCGGATATACGTTGTGGGGCGTCCACGTCGCGCCTTACTCCTGGATCAGCCAGCCCATCAGCGGGCTCGGCCTCGACCCGACGGGCCCCTACATGAACGCAGCCTTCATCGCCTCAGGCCTGCTGATGGTGGTCGGGTCGGCCGGGATCTTCATGCGAATTCCGAATCTCACCACCGGCAAGCGCTGGATCCTCGGCACGCTCCTGGCCCTGCCCGGGCTCGGCGGCATCGCCGACGGGATCTTCACGTTCCGGTCCTTCTTCATGCACTTCCTGGGGTTCGCGCTCGCGCTGACGGCAATCGTCACGCTGCCGGTCGCCGGCTACTTCGTGCGGCGCGTCCCAGGTTGGCGGACGCTGGGCACCGGACTGGTCCTCGCCGGTCCACTGACCCTCGCCCTGACGGTCCTTTACTTCGCGACCTTCACCCCGACCATCGAGGGCATCCAGACCGGGATCGCCGGACTGACCGAGCGCGTGCTGATCCTCGAGCTCCAGGCCTGGTACGTCGCCATGGGCTGGGTCGCATTCAGCACGCGCGATCAGCTCAATCGCCAGCCCGCTCAGGCGACCGCGTCGACGGCGCGGAAGCATGAAATGCAATTCAACCAGGGAGAAATTCGATGATCAGAGTTCGCAACCATCCGATGGCGGCGCTGGCCGTGCTCGCGCTCGGCGTCTTCATGACCCTTCTCGACCTGACGATCGTCAACATCGCGATCCCGTCGATCCTCGACGGCCTGCACGCGAGCCTCGACCAGGTGCTGTGGGTGCTGAACGCCTACAGCCTCTTCTACGCCGTCCTTCTGATCACATCGGCGCGGCTCGGTGACATCTACGGCCCGCGCAACCTGTTCGCTGTCGGCATCGTCATCTTCACCATCGCGTCCGGCTTCAGCGCTCTGGCCCAGGACCCGACCCAGCTGATCGTGTCCCGCGGGCTGCAGGGCCTCGGCGCCGCCGTGCTCGCGCCACAGGGCATGCCGCTCATGCTCTCGCTCTTCTCCGCGGAGCGGCGAGGCGGGGTGTTCGCGATCTACGGCACGATCGCCGGACTGGCGGTCGTCGCGGGACCGACGGTCGGCGGATTCCTGGTCAGCCACTTCGGCTGGCGCTCGATCTTCACGGTCAACCTCCCGGTCGGAGTCATCACGCTGGCTCTGGCCATGCTCCTCATCCCCGACCTACGCCCTGGACGCAAGCACCGGCTCGACGTCGCCGGCGTGGCGCTTGCGACCGCCGGGCTAATCGCAGTCGTGTTCGGCCTGATCGAAGGTCAGCGCTACGACTGGGGCGTCGTGACCGGTTTCATCACGATCCCCGAGATCATCGCCGCCGGCATCGTGCTGCTTGCGGCGTTCCTGTACCACCAGTTTCGGCGCCAGGGCAACGAGCCGCTGCTGCCGTTCGAGGTCTTCAAGGACCGCAACTTCGCCGTCATGGCACTCGTGATGGCGACCATGGGCTTCGCGATCCTTGGCCTCTACCTGCCTCTCACCATCTACCTGCAGTCGGTGCTCGGGCTCAGCGCGATCGACGCCGGCCTGGTCATCGCGATCCAGCCGCTGACCACGATGTTCGTGTCCGGTGTCGCCGCCGCTCTGTCGCAGAAGGTCAACGGCAAGTACCTGCTGATCCCCGGCCTGCTCATACTCGCCGCGGGCAGCGGCTACATCGACTGGGCCGCGCACGCGGCCTCGAGCCGCTGGGACTTCGTCCCCGGGCTGATCGCGAGCGGCCTCGGCATGGGCTTCATCTGGACACCCGTGTTCAGCATCGCGACGCGCGACCTGCCGGCCCACCTTGGCGGCGTCGCGTCGGGCGTGATCAACACGATCCAGGAGCTTGGCGGGGTTCTCGCCAGCGCCCTCGTCGGCGCGTTTCTCCAGAACCGTCTCGCCCTCGCGCTTCACGACCACGCGGTGGTCGCCTCGGGGCAGTTGCCGGACCAGTACCGCGCAACCTTCGTCAGCGGCTTCAGCAACGCGGCCCACTCGGGCTTTGAGGTCGGCGCGGGGCAGAGCGGCACCGCCGCGCAGATGCCGGCGCAGGTGGCCGCGCTCGCCCACTCGGTCTTCACCAGCGCGTTCGTCGACGCGATGCACCCGACCCTCGTTCTGCCGATCGTGGCGCTGGTCATCGCCGCAGCGGCGACGGCCTTCGTGCGAGGTCGGCGTCCGGTAGCGCTGGCCATGCACGAGGAGCAGGAGGCCGTGGCCTAACCTTTTAGGGAGTGGCACGCTCCCGGGATCCGAAGCAGATTCGCGGCATCGGCGGCCGGAGCCAAGGAAAGGGTGGCGCGGCTAGGAGCGCACTCGTCGTGCGCGACGACGCAGCGCCGGGCCCCTTGACGCCGGCTTCAGCGCCGCAGGCGCCCGGCCGCCTAGGGCGCGCAGATGCGAGGGTCCTCGGGGGCGGGCCACTCTAAAGTGCCGAGCAAGAAGCTCGCCGAGTACGAGGCGAAGCGAGACTTCACCAAGACGTCTGAACCGGGCGCCCGCGTTCCCAAAAAGGCATCGCGGGCGCTTCGCTTTGTCGTCCAGGAGCACCACGCCCGCCGCCTGCACTGGGACTTTCGCCTGGAGAAGGACGGCGTCGGCGTTTCGTGGGCCGTGCCGAAAGGCATCCCGCCAGACCCGAAGGTCAACCACCTCGCCGTGCACGTCGAGGACCACCCGCTCGAGTACTTCAAGTTCGCGGGCGACATCCCGAAGGGCGAGTACGGCGGCGGCCAGGTGATGATCTGGGACGAAGGCACGTACGAGCCGGTCAAGTGGTCCGACCGGGAGGTGATGATCGACCTGCACGGCAAGCGCCTGCAGGGCCGCTACGTCCTTTTTCAGACCCGCGGCAACGACTGGATGATCCACCGGATGGACCCGCCGCAGGATCCCGACCGCCAGGCCATGCCGTCGGGAATCACACCGATGCTGGCCAGGCTCTCCACGACGCTGCCCAAGCCTGACGACTCGTGGGGCTTCGAGTTCAAGTGGGACGGCATCCGCGCGCTCGCCTACGTAGACGGCGGCCGCATGCGGCTCCAGAGCCGGTCGCTCGAGGACGTCACGCCGCGTTATCCCGAGATCCACGCGATGGGCCGCGCGCTCGGCTCGGCGGAGGTCATCCTCGACGGCGAGATCGTGGCCCTGGACGAGAAGGGACGGCCGAGCTTCGAGGAGATCCAGCAAAGGATGGGCCTGACCTCGGAGAACGAGATCCGGCGAAAGATGAAGGTGGTGCCGATCACCTACATGGTGTTCGACCTTCTCTGGCAGGACGGGCATTCGCTGATGCAGAAGCCGTACACCGAGCGACGTGCGGCTCTGGCGAAGCTGAAGCTCTCCGGCGCGTCGTGGCAGACCCCGCCGTTCGAGAAGGGCGGTGGGCAGTCGATGCAGGAGGCCAGCGCCAAGGCCGGCCTCGAGGGGGTCGTGGCCAAGCGCCTGGACTCGAAATACGAGCCGGGTGGCCGGAGCGGCGTCTGGCAGAAGATCAAGAACCACAACCGTCAGGAGCTGGTGATCGGCGGCTGGCTCGAGGGCGAGGGGAAGCGGCGCGGCTACCCCGGCGCCCTGCTCGTCGGCTACTACGACAAGGACCGCAACCTCGTCTACGCCGGCAAGGTCGGCACCGGCTTCACCGATCGCACCCTCGACGATCTGAACCAGAAGCTCAAGCCCCTGGCGTCGGACAAGAACCCGTTCCAGGCCGGGGCGGCTCCCGCGCGGGGGGCGCACTTCGTGAAGCCGAAGATCGTGGCCGAGTTCGAGTTCGTCGAGTGGACGCGCGGCGGCCAGATGCGCGCGCCGTCCTTCAAGGGTTTCCGCAACGACAAGCAGGCCAAGGAGGTGGTTCGCGAAGGTGGCTAAGGACACGTCCGTCGAGGTCCACATCGAGGGCCGGACCCTCAAGCTGACCAACCTCGAGAAGGTCCTCTACCCCGACACCGGCTTCACCAAGGCGCAGGTCATCGACTACTACACGCGCATCGCGCCAATCCTGTTGACCCACACCCGCGACCACCCGCTCACGCTCAAGCGCTATCCCAACGGCGTGTACGGCGAGTTCTTCTACGAGAAGAACTGCCCCAAGCACCGCCCCGATTGGGTGGAGACCGCCAGGGTCTGGAGCGGCGGCAACAACCGCGACATGTACTACTGCCTGGCCCAGGACCTGCCGACGCTGGTCTGGCTCTCCAACCTGGCCACGCTGGAGATGCACACGTCGCTGTCGCTGTGCAGCAACCTCCCCGAGCCGCGCACCCTCGTGTTCGACCTCGATCCCGGGCCACCGGCCACGATCGTCGAGTGCTGCCGGATCGGACTCATGCTGCGCGACCTCTTCGCCGAGCACGGCCTGGAGTCGTTCGCCAAGACCTCGGGGTCGAAAGGCCTGCAGCTGTACGTACCGTTGAACACCAAGGTCACCTACGACGAGACGAAGGTCGTCTCGAAGGGCCTTGCCCAGCTGTTCGAGGAGAAGTATCCGGCGCTGGCCGTCCACAAGCAGCTCAAGGAGCTGCGTGGCGGCAAGGTGCTCATCGACTGGAGTCAGAACGACCAGTACAAGACGACCGTCAACGTCTACTCGCTTCGTGCCCGCAAGCGCCCGACGGTCTCCACGCCCGTGTCGTGGGATGAAGTCGAGAAGTGCTTCAAGGCGAAGGACCCCGAACTGCTCGTCTTCGACTCGGAACAGGTGCTGAAGCGCGTCGACAAGCTCGGCGATCTCTTCGAGCCCGTCGCGAAAAAGAAACAGAAGCTCCCACGCTCGCTGCTGCAGGCGACCGGCGGCAAGGAGGCGCTCGAGAAGATGGCCAATCGCCGCCACGGCGGTGGCCGCGGCCGATACCCGCCGCAGAAGGGCCAGCTCAACAACCCGACATGAAATCCCCGCCCAGGCGTGGGGGCCGGCCGCGGGTGGTGATCGCCGGCGCGGGCTTCGGCGGCCTCACGTGCGCGCGGGCCCTCAAGCACGCGCCCGTGGACGTGCTCCTGATCGACCGCAACAACTTCCACCTGTTCACGCCGCTGCTCTACCAGGTCGCCTCAGCGCTTCTCGATCCAGGTGAGATCGCGCGACCGGTCCGGCAGCTGATCCGGCCGCTTCGCAACGCAGATTTCCTCCAGGCGTCGATCAGCGGCGTGGACTTCGAAGGCCGGCGGCTGCTCACCGACCACGGCGCAGTCGAATACGACTACCTCGTGCTGGCGACCGGTGCGCAGAGCGACTACTTCGGCAATTCTTCGATCGCGGAGCACTCCATCGGTCTCAAGCAGCTCGACGAAGGGCTCGCCGTCCGCAACCGCATCCTCGCCCAGTTCGAGGCGGCGGAATGGACGGACGACCCGGTCAGGAGGCGGATGCTCCTCACGTTCGCCATCGTCGGCGGCGGCCCGACGGGTGTCGAGATGGCCGGCGCGCTGTCCGAGCTCATTCGCTTCGTGCTGCGCAAGGACTACCGCGGGCTCGACACAAACGAGGTCCGCGTGGTGCTTATAGAGGCAGCGCCTCATGTGCTTTCGCAATTCGTGCCCTTCCTCCGCGAGGCGGCTCACCGGTCGCTCGAGCGCAAGAAGGTCGAGGTGATGCTGAGCTCGAAGGTCGAGTCGGTGACCGACTCGACCCTGCGCCTGGCCGATGGGCAGGAGATCTCCACCGGCCTAGTGATATGGACCGCGGGCGTGAAGGCATCGGCCCTGGGCGCGACGACCGGCGTCCCGCTCACGCGACAGGCACGGATGACGATCGACCCGACCCTTCAGGTCCCCGGGCACCCGGTCGTCTTCGTCATCGGCGACCTCGCGGGCGCGCAGGACGGCAGCGCGTATCTGCCCATGCTCATCCCGGTCGCGATGCAGGCCGGAAAGCACGTTGCCGCCTGCATCACGGACATGGTGGCCGGCGGCGGCGCGCATGCCTTCGAGTACAAGGACCCGGGCATCATGGCGACGATCGGGCGCAACTCCGCAGTCGCGCAGATTCGCGGACTGCAGTTCTCGGGCTTCATCGGGTGGGTCATCTGGCTGACCGTGCACCTCATCAACGTGGTCAGCTTTCGCAGCCGCATCGTCGTGCTCGTGAACTGGGCGTTCGAATACCTCTTCCTCGACAGGCCGATACGCCTCATCGTGCGGGCCAAAGATTGAGGCGCATCCTCGCGCTGGCGCTGTTCGCGCTGATCGCCTGTGGCAGCCAGCCTCCCGGCGACCCGGCCAAGATCCTGCGTGACGGCGCGAGCGCGATGGCGAAGGTTCGGTCGGTCAACGCGACCCTCAAGCTCACCAAGGGCGTCGTGAGCATCAAGGGCTTCACGCTGGTCAGCGCCAAGACGTCCGTGCGAATGCCAGCCGACAGCGACACCGTCTACACCGTCAAGCAGCAGGACGTGTCGTTTGCGCTGGAGATCGTGATCGTGGGCGGCCACGTGTACGAGCACATCCCGTTCTCTCCCTTCCAGGAGGTCACAGGCGCCGAGGCCACGGCCTTTCCCAACATGGCGAAGCTGTTCGACGCCACGTCCGGCCTGGCCGCCGTCATCCCGGCCGGCACTCAGTCGAAGTACGTCGCGAGCGAGCAGCTCGACGGCAAGACCGTCGACCACGTCTCGACGCAGTACATGCCCGAGCAGGTGCGAGGCCTGCTCGCGTACCTCAACTCGGAAGGGCCGGTCACCGCCAACATCTGGGTGGGCTCGGATCACTTCATCCCCAAGGCCGTGCTCGAGGGAGACTTCGGCGATGGCGGAAAGGACGCGGCGGTC
This sequence comes from Candidatus Dormiibacterota bacterium, assembly GCA_024280995.1. GTDB lineage: Bacteria > Chloroflexota > Dormibacteria > Dormibacterales > Dormibacteraceae > 40CM-4-65-16. The sequence continues at coordinate 22,241 of JAMXLM010000020.1, read as the reverse complement.
GAGGTCGATCTCACAAACTTCAACGGAACGGTGAGCATCACTTCGCCCGCTCCGTGAGCCGCCGGCCGCTTCTTCTCGGTCTCGCCGGCGCGGGCCTGTTCGTGGCCGCGCTCGACGCGTACGTGGTCGTGACGCTGCTGCCGGCGATGACGGGTGACGTCGGGATCACGATCGAGAACTTCGAGCAGGCGACCCCGATCGTCACGGGATTCCTGGCGGGCTACGTGGTCGCGATGCCGCTGCTCGGCGCCTACTCCGACGCGCGCGGCCGGATCCCGGTCTACCTGACATGCCTCGTCGCATTCGCGGCGGGCTCGGTCGTGACCGCGACGGCCGGGCTCTGGTCCTTCGCCGAGCTGCCGTGGCTCGTCTCGGGGCGATTCCTCCAGGGCCTCGGCGGCGGCGGCCTGGTGCCCCTGTCGCTGGCGATCGCCGCGGACGTCTATCGCGACCGCGCCCGGACCATCGCGCTCGGCTCGGTCGCGGGCCTGCAGGAGGCCGGCAGCGTCCTGGGGCCGATCTACGGCGCAACCGTGACCGCGGCCGCCGCCGGGCTGGGCGGTTGGCGCTTCGTCTTCTGGCTGAACATCCCGCTCGCGGTGGTCTGCGGCGCGGGCCTGCTCTTCGTCGGGACTCGCCAGAGGGCAAGCGCTCCGGCAACCACCGACATCGACTGGAGGAGCGCGGTACTGCTGGGTCTCGGCCTGGGCGCCCTGGTCTTCGCCCTCTACCCCGACGACCCTGAGCACCGCGCGCTCAACGCGCTCTTCATCCCGGCCGGCGCCATCGCCCTGGTCCTGCTGGGCGCGTACGGATGGAGGCAGGTCCGCGCCCTCGAGCCGCTCATTCCGCGGGACCTGCTGCGCAGCCGCGCCTTCATCGGCGCGACGTCGGCCAACGTCCTGATCGGCGCCGCCCTCATCGTGACCCTCGTCGACGTGCCCATCGTCGGCCGCCTCGTCTTCAACCTCGAGGCACTGGACTCAGGGTTGCTGCTGACTCAGTTCCTCGTCGGGGTGCCGGTCGGGGCGATCGCGGGTGGGTTGATCGCCGCGCGGATCGGCAACCGCGTCACGGCCGCGGCGGGCATGGCGGTCTCCGCCGCCGCCTTCCTCCAGATGTCGACCTGGCCGGCCAACGAGCTTTCCTTGCACCTCGGGCCGTTGAGGCAAGCGGACCTGTCGCTCGCGGCTTGCGGCATTGGATTTGGGCTGGTGATCGCGCCGCTGACCGCCGGGGTGCTCGCTTTGACCCGCGGGCAGAGCCATGGCCTCGCGACCAGCCTGGTGGTGCTCGCGCGCACGATGGGCATGCTGATCGGTCTCTCGACGCTGACCGCCTTCGGCCTCTATCGCTTCCATCAGATCCTCGGCACTCCGATCCTGAGCGACCCCGACCTGCGCCAGCGCGTCAAGCACCTGGAGCAGTTGGTGGCCGACGCGTTCCTCCAGGAGTACCGCGAGATCTTCGTGATCGCCGCCGCACTTTGCGTCGCGGCGCTGCTGGTTATTGCTTTTTCGCTACAGCCAGCACGTACGAGTGGTGGTACCTGAAGGCATCGTCCGGATCTCCCAGGCTCGCCATCGCCGCCTCGACCTCGGCCTCCAGCTCGTCCCTGTACCGCGGGCCGAGGGCTCGGATCAGCGTGTACGGCCGCGGCCCCGCGCCTGCCATGAGATCGGTCCATTCCCGGGCATCGTTCGCGCGCCCGCCGGTGACCATGTCGGTGAGCCTTTCGACCTCGAAACCCGCGCCGGCGAGGATCTTCGGCAGCACGTCCGGCTCGCCGAAGCGAGAGCGCTCCGAGCTGTAGCGCGGCAGGCTCAAGTAATGGCGCCGCGCCAGCGGCGTGAGCCCCTGGAAGAAGAGCTCCTGCGCCCGGGTGTTGAGGCTTCGGCGCTGGCAGGAAACGGCGAGGCGACCTCCTGTGCGCAGGACTCGGTGCGCTTCCTCCAGGGCGGTGGTGGGATCGGCGAAGTAGGTCAGCGCCTCGCCCATGGTGACGAGGTCGAAGCTCTCGGGCCTGAAGACGAGGTGCTCGGCAGCCATGCCGACGAACTGGACGTTCTTGTCCTTCTTGAGGCGCGCGATCGCCAGCATCTTGTCCGAAAGGTCGATGCCGAGGACGGTGCCGGGGCTGACCTTCGGCGCCACCAGGTGCGCGACGAGGCCTGTCCCGGTGCCCACGTCAAGCACGTGCTCGTTCTTCTTCGGCGCGGCCAGGTCGACGAGCCTGGCGGCGACTCGGCCGTGTTGACCGCCGGCCCACCCGTCGTACAGGGGCGCGAAACGGTCGAAGAAGTCAACGACGTGATCGACCATTTCGTGGGAGGAATCACGGTCCATCACGGCCACGATCTGCGGATCAACCTCTGGGGACGATTCCGGGCACGGCTGCTACGATGCTAGCTCGCTGAAAACCGGATCGACCCTCATTTCGTTGTGGAGGCTTCAATGGCTCAAGCTGAAAAGACCGCCGCGCAGGGATCAGGCACGCAGAATGGCGCCAACAATGTAGTCAGCCTCGGCCCGCGCGACACCCTGCAGGGCCGGCTCGACATCCAGGGCGACCTCAAGGTCGCGGGCACCGTCGAGGGCGACCTGAAGGTCAGCGGCGACGTCACCGTCGACGCGACGGCGAACGTGACGGCCACCATCGAGGGGGCGAACGTCAGCATCCGCGGAAAGGTCAGCGGCAACGTCACGGCCAAGCGCCGCCTGACGCTGACGGGCGGTGGTGTGCTGACCGGCGACGTCAGGGTCGGCCGCCTCACGGTCGAGGACGGGGCGAGCCTGAACGGCAACGTCACCATGCAGTCGGGAGGCTAGCCGGACACAGTTCTCTCGGCTCGGACGATCGCCGGCAGCACGACGTCCTTGACGTAGCTCTCGGCGGCTGACATCGCCGCGTGCACCAGACGCCATTCCAGCTGCGCCATCAAGACCTGGTCGCGATTGAGCGCCACGAGCCGATCGCGCCAGAACGCGGAGTCGAGGTTCAGGCCTGGAAGCGGGCCACGCGACCCGGCGCCGGTCAACCCCGGAAAGTCCGGCAGCGGTGAGCTGTCGTCCGCCGAGGCCACCGGCTGCTCGGCCTGGGCCGGGGCGGATGCCACGGGCCGCAGTGACGAGCCGACCAGGTTCCACGCGAGCACCAGGAGCGCGCCCACTACGACCATCTCGGCGATGACCAGCCACGTCAGCGGTGAACGGATGAATGTGCGCATGCGCAGCACGGTAGGAAGGAGCGGCCGAAAAAAGAACCCAGCCTGTTAAGGCCGCGACAGGCCGCGCAGCGCCTCCAGCCCGCGCTCGATCGTCGCGATCTTCTTTGGGAAGCTGAAGCGGACGTGCCCGCGACCGCGCTCGGGTTCGTGGAAGAAGCTCGACGCCGGGACGGTCGCGACCGCCGCCTCTTCGATGAGCCGCCGCGCGAACGCAACGTCGTCGGCGGCGCCAAACGCGCCGATGCCTGCCATCAGGTAGTACGCGCCGTCTGGCGCCGCGACCTCGAAGCCGCACTCGCGCAGCCCTGACACCATCGCGTCGCGCCGCTCCTGGTAGTCGCCCAGCAGCTCCACATAGAAGGACGCGGGGAAGTCGAGCGCCTCCGCGACGGCGATCTGGAGCGGGTGCGCGGCGCCCACGGTCAGGAAGTCGTGAACCTTGCGGATGCCGGAGCTGAGCGCGGGCGGCGCGATGAGCCAGCCGACGCGCCAGCCGGTGACCGAGTAGGTCTTGCTCGCGCCCGAGATCGTGATCGTGCGCTCCGCCATTCCAGGCAGCGTGGCCAGGCTGATGTGCTTGCCCCGGTATACGAGGTGTTCGTAGATCTCGTCGGTGATGGCGATCGCGTCATGCTCGATGCACAGGCTCGCGATCAGCTCGAGCTCGTGGCGCGAGTAGACCTTGCCGGTCGGGTTGTGCGGGGTGTTGACCACGATGGCGCGGGTCCTGGTGTTGAAAGCCGACCGCAGCTCGGTCTCGTCGAACGACCACTGGGGCGGACGCAGTGCGACGAAGCGCGGCACGGCGCCGCTGAGCACGCAGTCGGGGCCGTAGTTCTCGTAGAAGGGCTCGAAGACGATCACCTCGTCGCCAGGATCGACGGCGGCAAGCATCGCGGCGATCATCGCCTCGGTGGCCCCGCACGAGACGGTGATCTCGGCGTCGGCGTCGACGGCGCGCCCCCAAGCGGCGGAGTACTTCCGCGCGATCGCCTGCCGCAGCGCCGGCGCGCCCCAGGTCGTCGCGTACTGGTTGTAGCCGTCGCGCAACGCCTGGGCCGCCGCGTCGAGGATGCGCGGGTCGGCGTCGAAGTCGGGGAATCCCTGGGCGAAGTTGATCGCGCGCTCGGGGCCGTGAAGCGCGAGGTTGAGTCGCGTCATCTCGCGGATGACCGACTCGGTGAACGACTCGGCCTTGATCGAGAGACCTATGTCAGTGCCCGGGATCGGCCCTCTCCAGGCGCAGCTCGGTGCTCGAGCACGAGAAGCATTTCGCGGGTCGCTCGAGGCTGCGCTCCCACCAGCCGCATACGTCGCACGTCCAGCGCGTCTTGGCGTAGAAGTCGAGCACGTCAGAGCGACTGAGCAACCCGACCATCGCGCCACCGCGGATCACCGGCACGCGGCGGATGCGCTCGCCGATCAAAAGGCGCGCAGCCTCGTCGATGCCCGTCTCCTCGGTGACCGAGATGACGCGTGGGCTCATGATGTCGCGCGCGGTCTTGCCCTTCTTCGAGAACACGTCGGTCTCGCTCACGATGCCGACCACGTGTCCCTCGCCGGCGACGACGGGCGCACCGGTGATGTGCTTCGACGAGAGGATCTTCGCGATCTCCTCGATCGGCGTGTCCTCACGGAACGTGATCACGTTCCGGGTCATCACTTCCTTGACGGGGATCACTTTCCCAGAATCGTAGACACCGTCTGGAGGTTGGCGTTGCCGCCGCTCAGCATCAGCCCCGCGCGGCCCTGCGGCAGCTTGCCCGAGAGGTACGCGGAAAGCGTGAGCGCGCCAGTCGGTTCCAGTGCTAGGTGCAGCCGCGACCACGCAACCGCGACGGCGTTCGCGATCTCTTCCTCGCTTACCGTGACGATCTCGTCCACAAGGCCCTCCTCGATCATCACCGCGAAGTTGCGCTCGCCGATGTGAGTTGTGCGCACGCCATCGGCCAGGGTGGTGGGCGATGTCGCGAGCGTCTGGATCGAGTGCGACTGCCACGACCGGTAGGCGTCGTCGGCGACGACCGGCTCCACCCCGACCACCTTTATCGAGCCTCGATGGTGCTTTGCGGAGATCGCCGAGCCCGAAAGCAGGCCGCCACCACCGACCGGCGCCGCGATGACCTCCAGGTCGGGCGCGTCCTCCAGGAGCTCGCGAGCCGCGGTGCCCTGGCCGTGGATGACGTCCCAGTCGTCGAACGGGTGGACGAGCGTGTAACCGCGCTCGGCCATCACTTCACGGAGCCGGTCCTCGCGGTTGGCGAAGTTGATCCCTTCCTGGATCACCTCGGCGCCCAGGGCGCGAGTCGCCGCGACCTTGGCCGGGTTGGCATCCTCGGGGATGAGGATCAGCGCTGGGATGCCAACCGACGACGCCGCCAGCGCCACGGCTTGAGCGTGGTTGCCCGAGCTGACGGCGATCACGCCGCGCGGTCGCTCCCCTCGGGCCACCAGCGAAAGCACCGCATTGAAGGCGCCGCGGGGCTTGAACGAGCCGGTGACCTGGAAGCATTCAGGCTTGAGGCGAATCGACTGATCGAGGTCGGTCGTCAGAGCCGGCGTCCGGCAGACGTGATCTCGGATCCGAGCCGCCGCTTGCTCGACCTGCGCGGCGTGCTCTTCGAGGAACGCGGTCAAGCGGCCGCGGAGTCCTGGGCGGCCGCGGCCTGGGCGCGGGGCGCCCGCCGCCGGACATTCGTGAGCACGATTCCACTCAAGATCACGAGCATGCCGGCGACGATCGAGACGGTGAGCTTCTCGTGCAGAAGCACCACCCCCCAGAACACCGCAGTCATGGGCACCGCCAGTGTCACCGCGGTGGCGCGGACCGCTCCCAACGAGTTCATCACGTAGTAGAAGAGCAGATACGCGGCCCCCGTGCCGAACACGCCGAGGGCGACCACGAGAAGAAACGACACCAGCCCGAAATGGAAGTTCGGCAGCGAGGGCGCCGCGATCGGGATCGCGAGCAGCGCGGTCGCGATTATCTGGCCGGTGCTCTGCTCGTAAACCGTCATCCCGCGCAACCGCGTCCGCTGAAACAGAGCGGCAAGGGCATACGAGAGTGCGGCCGCGAGGACGGCGAGGATGCCCAGCACGCTGCCGCTAAGACCGTGCGTGATGATGTCGGGAAGGACCAGGATCCCGACGCCCGCGATCCCGACGATCACGCCGAGATAGTTGAGGGCCGTCGGCCGCTCGGCCGGAAGGATCCAGAAGACGAGAATCGCGGTCCACAGCGTGGCGGTGGCGTTAAGGATGCTCGCCAGGCCGCTCGTGATCCGCTCTTCGCCCCACGCGATCGCCGCCCATGGGAAGAGCGCGTTGATCACCGCCATGATCGCGAACGGCAGGACCCAGCTCTTCCAGCGCGGGCCGAAGATAGGCTTGCGCATCACAGCCATCAGCACGACCAGGGTCACGGCGCCCGATGCGGAGCGCACGAGCACGAGCGCGGTCGGGCCCATGTCGCCGACGCTGAGCTTGATGAACAGGAACGAGACGCCCCATATCAGCGACAGGGCGACGAATGCCAGGTATGGCATGGCGGCGCTTCTCACAGGGGCCCCCGCGAAATCACGCCGAAGGCTCTGATTTCGTAGGGATCAGACACGCGTGGCCCACTCGTCGGTAGAGAGCACCAGCGTCACAGGCCCGTCGTTCTCGATGTTCACGCGCATGACTGCACCAAAGCTGCCGGTCTTCGTCTCTATTCCGCGCCGGCGAAATCGCTCCACGAACGCCTCGTAGAGCTGCTCCGCACGCGCCGGGTCGCCCGCCCGAAGCAGGCTCGGGCGGCGGCCGCGGCTCATGTCAGCGAACAACGTGAACTGGGAGACGATCAGCGCCGAGCCCTTGACGTCGACCAGGCTCAGGTTCATCTTGCCCGCCTCGTCGGCGAACACGCGGAGATCGACGACCTTGTCGGCCAGCCTCTGGACTGTCGCTTCGTCATCGTCGCCACCGGCACCCACCAACAAGACGAAGCCGTGACCGATGGTTGCGCTGTTGCCGCCCTCCCAGCTGACGGAGCCGGAGGAGACCCTTTGAGCGACGACCCTCAACCAGACGTCGCTCTGGCGGCCGGATTCACTCCGGCCGCAACTTTGTCTTTAGCGCCTGCCAGGCGTCGTGTGTGGAACAGCATTAGGACAAAGTCCAATCCTTATACCGGAGGGTGAGCAGCGCCTGCGACGAAGTCGCATGCGCGATGAGCGGGAACCATCCGGGTTCCCGCTCATATTTAGATCTTGGGACCGAAGTGGGGTTCGGCGTGGACGAGGGAGTCGATGTAGCGGAAGCGGTCGTAGCGCTGCTGCATGAGGTCGGTCGGGTGCATCTCCAGCAGGGGCTTCATCTGCCGGTCCAGCGCCTCGTCGAGCGCCGCGGCCGCAGCGTCGTAGTCCGCGCTGGCGCTGCCCTCGGGCTCGGCCACGACCTCCTCGACCACCCCCATCGCCAGGATCTCCCGTGACGTGATCTGCAGCTGCTCCGCCGCCTCGACCTTGCGCGAGTTGTCGCGCCACACGATCGAGGCCGCCGCCTCAGGCGAAGCGACGGAGTAGATCGAGTTCTCGAGCATGATCACCCGGTCGGCCACGCCCATGCCGAGCGCACCGCCGCTGCCGCCCTCACCGATCACCGCCGCCACGATCGGCACCCGGATCCGGAACCAGTCCATGATCGCCACCGCGATCGCGGCGGCGATGCCTCGCTCCTCCGCGCCGGCGCCCGGGTAGGCGCCCGGCGTGTCGATCAACGAGACGATCGGGAACCCGAACTTCGCGGCGTGGTGGGCGAGGCGGAGCGCCTTGCGGTAGCCCTCTGGGTGCATCATTCCCCAGTTCCGCGCCACCCGCTCCTTCATGCTCCGGCCCTTCTGGTGGCCGAGAAAGACGGTGGTCCGGTCGTGCCAGGTGCCGATGCCGCCGACCAGCGCGGGATCGTCGGCCGAGAGCCGGTCGCCGTGGAGCTCAATGAAGTCGGGCGCGAGGCGGCGGATGTAGTCGAGCGAGTACGGACGCTGCGGATGCCGCGCGAGCTCGACGATCTCCCAAACGCTCATGTCGCGTACATCTCCAGCAGGTGCGCGAGGAGAGGCCGCAGCTCGGTGCGCGGCAGGACCAGGTCGACCTGGCCGTGCGCGAGCTGGAACTCGGCGCTCTGAAATCCGTCTGGCAGATCCGCGTACGTCGCCTGCTTGATCACGCGCGGGCCGGTGAAGCCGATCGAGGCGCCCGGCTCGGCGATGTTGATGTCGCCGAGCAGCGCAAGCGATGCCGCGGTGCCGCCGAAGGTCGGGTCGCTGAGCACCGAGAAGAACGGCACGCCCGACTCGTGCAGCCTGCCCACCGCGGCGTTGACCTTCGCCAGCTGCATGAGCGCCAGCACGCCTTCCTGCATGCGCGCGCCGCCTGACGCAGAGATGAGGACGTACGGCGTGCGCGACGACGCCGCCTGTTCCATGCCCCTGGCCAGGCGCTCGCCGGCGACTATCGACAGCGTGCCTCCGACGAATCCGAAGTCGAAGGTGGCGAGCCAGATCGGCTTGCCGTCCAGCGTGCAGGTGCCGGTGCGAACGGCTTCATTCAGGCCTTCGTCGAGGAGGGTCTCGACAGTCTCCTGGTAGCGCTTCGGCACCGTCCAGTTGAGGAGGTCGTGGGAGCGGATGTCCGCCCATCGCTCGGCCCACGAGCCGTCGTCCGCGATCAGCGGGATCCAGACGTCCGCACCGAGTCGGAAGTGGTGCCCGCAGTTGGCGCACACGTAGTTGTGGGCGCGAAGCTCGACCTGCTCGAGCCCGATGCCGCAGCCCGGGCAGTTGGTCGGGAGCAGGATCTCCGGCAGCTCGCCGCCCTGGATCGCGACCGACTCGAAGTGGCGCTCGAGGATGGCCATCAGAGGGAAAGGCCTCCGTCCACCGCGATCACCTGGCCCGTGATGAACCCGGCCTTCTCCGAGCAGAGAAACGCGACCGTGGCCGCGACCTCGTCGGCCGTGGCCTCGCGTTTGATCGGCGTCATCTTCACGAGCTCGCCCACCATCTGGTCGGTCAGTGACCCGGTGGTCAATTCTGTGCGCACGTACCCCGGCGCGACCGCGTTGCACGTGATGTTGCGCGAGCCGTACTCGCGCGCGACCGACTTCGTGAACCCGATGAGGCCGGCCTTCGCCGCCGCGTAGTTGGTCTGCCCGGCGTTGCCGGTGATCCCGACGATCGACGAGATGTTCACGATGCGGCCCCAGCGCCCGCGCATCATGCCACTCATGATCGCGGCCTTCGTCGTGGCGAACGCCGAAAGCAGGTCGGTGCGGATGAGCTCCTCCCAATCCGCCGGCGACATCTGGATCAGCAGCTTGTCGCGCACGGCGCCTGCGTTGTTGACGAGGACGTCGACCTTGCCGATCGCCTTGACCATCGCCTCGACCTGCGCCGGGTCGCTCACGTCGGCCTTGTGCGCGGTCGCGTTGGGAAGCGAGCCCGCCGTCTCCTCGGCCGCGGCGGCGTCGGAGCGGTAGTTCACGACCACCCGCGCCCCCATTCCTGCAAGGGCCTGGCTGATGGCGCGGCCGATGCCCTTGCCGCCCCCGGTGACTAGAGCAGTCTTCCCGTCCAGGTCACCCATTCGCTAAGTCGTCGCGGGGCCTGCGAAATCTATGAACAGCTCCTCTGCGTTCCAGGTGTCGACGCCGGGGATGTGCTTGGCGGCGAGGCTCGCCAGCACGCGCCCTGGCCCGAGCTCGACCACCGTCCGCACCTTCATCGCTCGCATCTCGACCATCGTCCGTGCCCAGTCGACCTGCCGGAGCATCTGCAGGCGGAGCTCTTCGCGCAGCGCCGCGACGGTGCGCAGAGCCTCCCCGGACGCGTTCGCCAGCACCGGGATCGAGGGTGCCTTGAGCTGCAAGCGGTCAACCGCCTTGCGAAACGCCGTCGCCGCGGCCTCCATCAGGGGCGTATGCGCCGCCAGCGGGATGGTCAGGATCAGCGCCCGGCGCGCGCCCGCGGCGAGAGCCAGGCTCTCGGCCTCCTGCACCGCGCGCATCTCACCCGAGAGGACGAACTGCACGTCGGCGTTGCGGTTGGCCATCCAGAGGCGGCCGAACCGCGACGCCGTGACGCGGATCTCTTCGACCTTGGCCTCGTCGAGGCCGACGATTGCGATCATGCCCACGTGCTCGCCGGCTGCCTCGGCCATCACGCGGCCGCGCTCCTTGACGAGCAGCAGCGCGGTCTCCCACGGGATCGAGCCCGCCGCGGCAAGCGATGCGATCTCGCCGAGGCTGTGCCCGGCGGTGACGCTGACGTTCTCGAGGCCGTAGCTCTCGCGCCAGACCTCGTACGCGGCCCAGCACACCGTCATCACGCAGGGCTGGATGACGTCGGTGCGGTTCAACTCCTCGACCGGACCCTCGAAGCACAGCTTGCGCACCGGCATCCCGAGCACGTCTTCCGCACGGACGAAGACGCCGCGCGCGGCGGGGTAGCGCTCGTACAGGTTCTTGCCCATGCCCGGCTTCTGCACGCCTTGCCCGGGGAAGAGAAGCGCGATCGGACCGCTCAGATCAATCAAAGCCAGGTCACGGCTACGCCCATTTCAGGAGCGTCGCGCCCCAGGTAAGCCCAGATCCAAACCCCGCGAGCAGGACGTGGTCGCCGCTGTTGACGCGGCCCTTGCGCACCGCCTCCTCGAGCGCGATCGGGATCGACGCGCTCGAAGTGTTGCCGTATTCGTCGATGTTGACGGCGACTCGCTCCATCGGAAGGCCGATGCGGCGGGCCGCGGCGTCGATGATGCGGAAGTTCGCCTGGTGCGGGACCCACAGGTCGATCTCGTCGAGCGCGATCCCGGCCTTGGCGCAGACCTCGGTCGCCTGGCGGATGAATATGTCGACCGCGAACTTGAAGACGTCAGGCCCGACCATGTCGATGTACGGGTTCGCATCCTTCGCCGCGTAGGCGCCCTTTTCGATGTTGCCGCACGTCACCTGCGCGAAGCCACGACCGTCGGAGCCAAGGCACCAGCTGAGAAATCCAGCACCCTCTTGCGCCGGCTTGAGCACGGCCGCGCCCGCGCCGTCGCCGAAGATCACGGCGGTTCCGCGGTCGGTGAAGTCGAGAAGCCGGCTCAAGACCTCGGCGCCGATCACGAGCACGGTGTCCGCGCGCTCGGTGGCGATGAAGGAGTCGGCGATGGAGAGGGCGTAGACGAAGCTCGTGCACGCGGCCAGCGTGTCCCAGGCCACCGAACCCGGTGCGTCGAGCTCGTTCTGGACCCTGCACGCAACGGAAGGAAACGGACCGTCGGGCGAGGAGGTCCCGACCAGGATCATGTCGAGGTCCTTGGGGCTTACCTCGGCGGCCTCGAGCGCGGCCCGCGCGGCCCTGGTGGCCATCTCGAACGTGGTCGTGCCCTCGTCCGCGATGTGGCGCCGGTGAATGCCGGTCCGCTCGGTGATCCATTTGTCCGAGGTGTCCATCATCTTCTCGAGGTCGAAGTTCGTGAGCACGCGCTCGGGCGCGTAGACGCCGACGCCGGCGATCGCGCTCGGCCGGCCCTTGGCCTTGAACGACCTGAGGGGCACCGCGTCCGACCGAGTTCGGTAGTTGGTCGAGATGGCCATGTCGTTACGCCTCCAGCCGTTCGGCGGTCTTCTGCTCCAGGTATGTCCAGAGGTCGGCGATGACTTTCATCTTCTCGAGCTCCTCGTCCGGCAGCTCGACGTCGTACTTGTCCTCGATGGCGGCGATGAGCTCGACGAGGTCGAGCGAGTCCGCGGCCAGGTCGCGCTGAAAGCTCTTATCCATCTGGACCTGGTCCGCGTCGATGCCGAGGATCTCCGCCGAGAGCTCCTGCAACTCCTTGAAATCGAGCTGACTCGCCATTGTCACTTCTCCTAGCTGGCTTTCTTGATCACGAGGGTGGCGTTGTGGCCGCCGAACCCGAACGAGTTCGAGATGGCCACGTTGATGTCGGACTTGCGCGCCTTGTTGGGCACGTAGTCGAGGTCGCATTCGGGGTCAGGGTCGTCGAGGTTGATGGTCGGCGGCAGCAGGCCGCGCTCGAGCGCGAGCACGCATGCGGCGGCTTCGATCGCGCCCGCCGCGCCGAGCAGGTGACCGTGCACCGACTTGGTCGAGCTGACCGCCAGCTCGTATGCGTGGTCGCCGAACACCGACTTGATCGCCTTCGTCTCGGCGATGTCGCCGAGCTTGGTCGACGTGCCGTGGGCGTTGACGTACCCGACCTCTTTGGGGTCGACGCCGCTGCTCTCGAGCGCGTGCTTCATCGCCCGGCTGGCGCCCTTGCCCTCAGGCTGTGGCGCCGTGAAGTGGTACATGTCGGCGCTTGCGCCATAGCCGGCGATCTCGGCGTACACGCGTGCTCCGCGCGCCCTGGCGTGCTCCATGTCTTCGAGCACGAACATCACCGAGCCCTCGCTCATGACGAAACCGTCGCGGCCGATGTCGAACGGCCGGCAGGCCTTCTCTGGCTCGTCGTTGCGTTCGCTGGTGGCCTTGATCTGGCAGAAAGCGCCCATCGTCAGCGGCGTGATCGTCGCCTCGGAGCCGCCGGCGATCATCGCCACCGCGTCCCCGCGCTTGATGATCTCCGAAGCCTCGCCGATCCCGTGCGCACTCGAGGCGCAGGCGCTGACGATCGCGTAGTTCGGGCCGCCGGCGTGCGTGTGGATGGCGACGATGCCTGCCGCCATGTCGGCGATCATCATCGGCACCGTGAACGGGCTGATGCGCTTCGGCCCGCGCTCCATCAGGGCCGTGTGGCTCTTCTCGATCTCCTCCATGCCGCCGATCCCGGAGCTGACGATGACGCCCACGTCGTCAGGGTCCATCTGCTCGGGGTCGAGGCCGGCGTGGGCGAGCGCCTGCTTCGACGCGGCGAGGGCGAACTGGCAGTAGCGCCCGATATGGCGGGCGGTCTTCCTGTCCATCCAGTCTTCCGGGTTGAACCCTTTGATCTCGCCGGCGATCTTGGTGTCGAAGTTGGTGGTGTCGAAGCGGGAGATGCGGCCGATGCCGGAGACGCCCTCGATCAGGTTCGACCAGACGGTTTCGAGGTCATTGCCGATCGGGGTGATGAAGCCCATTCCGGTGACGGCCACACGTCGCCCGTTGTGGTTGGAAGTCATGCCGCCAGCATACGGACAGGGCGGCCAACGGACAGCCGCTTCGAGTGGCAAAACGACGCCGTTTCTTTGGACTTGGCGTCCAAAGGGGAATTAGAGCAGCTTTTGGAGGTCCAGCGCGAGTTGGAGGCGAAGCCGGGTGGCGGGCGAATCGAGGTCGCCGCCCAGGAGCTCTTTCAGCTTGTCCAGGCGGTAGAGGACGGTGTGGCGGTGGAGTCCGAGGGCGGCGGCTGCGTCCTTGACCGAGCCGCTTGCCAGGTAGGCGTCCAGCGTCTCCATGAGCTGATTGCGGTTGCGCAGCTTTGGATCCATCAGCCTGCCCAGGCTGTGGGCGACGAAGCGCTCAGCCAGCCGCGGGTTCTGGGCGAGGACGAGGTGCGGGATGACCTCGTCGTGGCCGTGCACGAGCGAGTCGGGACGCAGCCGGCGACCGGTCTCGAGCGCCTGCTGTGCTTCGAGGTAGGAGCGAGAGATGCCGTGCAGGCCGGGGTGGTAGCCGCCGATACCCGCGCGGACCCTGGCGCGGAGATTTCCTGATCGCTGGGCCGCCTCCTCCTGCAGGAGGACGAGAAACTGACGCGCGCTGTCGACGCCGCTGACCGGGTCCGCGGGCCAAAGGACGGCGAGCGTGCTCGGGTCGGTTGCGTACACGAGCGCGTTGCGCGGAAGCTCGAGGCTCGCGGCGACCTCCGCGAGCGCCTGGCCGCCACGCTCGCCGTCCCGGTTGCCGAGGACCAGCTTGCAGACCACGGCCACGTAACCGGTCGGAGCGAGAGGAGTGTTCAGAGCAAGGGCCTGGCGCTGGAGCTCCAGCTCGGAATCGAAGTTGTCGCTGATCAGCGCGTGGAAGAGTCGCGCATGCGCGCGCGTGCCGCGCTGCATGTGCTGCTCGCGCGCGTGCAGGTAGGTCTTGGTGACCTCGGCCGCGACCTGGTCGAGCGCGGCGAAGACGTAATTGGCGACGAGCATGATCGCCTCGGGCGTGGCTTCGGGGTGGCCGCGCCACGCGCGAAGGATCTCGTTCCAGGCGACCCGGGCGGCCATGCGGTAGGCGGCGAGGATAGGCTCGACCGACTGGCTGCTGCGAGCCTGCAGGATGCCGAGCTGCGCGACCCTGCGCAGCTCCTCCTGCGTCGCGGGCCTCGACTCGCGCGCGGTGGCGAGGAAGAGGTCCAGGCCGGCCTCGCACGCGCGGACGATGGCGTCACGCTGCGGCGGAACGCCGGTCGAAGCGTCCCAACGGACCAGGGTGACCACCGCGCGCGCCATATGCCTGGCCATGCCGGCGTGCCGGCGCTCGAGCTCGTCTAACAGTGCCTGCGGCAGGCGGAGCGTCTGGGGAAGGCGAGGCGCCGCACGCGCGGTCTTGGACTTGGGGGCCAACCTGGCCATGGCGCGACTATACGTCAGCCCCGTGTTTGTTGGACTTCAGGTCGATCTGCGACGTTGAAGCTGGCTTGAGCGGCTAGCTCCTCGCACCCACCGGGCTGCTGTGCTTCTTCACGAAGTCCAGCATCAGCCGCCAGGCCTCGTCGGAGGCATCCTTCCACTGCTCGTACGTGCGGTCGAAGAAGCTGTGCGGCGCGTCCTTGAAGACGTGCTGCTCGTGCGGCACCCCGGCATCGCTCAGCTCGCGGTCGAAATCGACCGACTGCTCGGGGGTCGTCGCGGCGTCGGCGCCCGCGACCATCACCTGCAGCGGCGCCTTCATCTGCTCGATGAACGGCTGGCTCCTCATCGGCCGGCCGTAGAAGCCGATCGCGCCGGCGATGTCCGGATGAGCGGCGGACTGGTTCCATGAGTTGGAACCGCCGAAGCAGAAGCCGACTGTGAACACCGACTTGACCGCGCCGCCTTCAGAAGACCTGAGGTAGTCGATCGCGGCGCCGACGTCGGCGGCGATGCTCTCGGCGGTCGTCTGCTGCACGTGAGGCATGTACTCGAACGAGTCGCTGCGGTCGTCGTGCTCCGCCGTCCGGGCGAAGTAGTCGATCGCGACGGAGTCGATCCCCGCCTCGGCGAATCGCTGCGCCAGCTCCTTGAAGAAATGATGCAGCCCGCGCACGTCTGGGAGGACGACCATTCCCGCGCCGGTCGGCTTCGCGGCCCGTGCGTAGTAGGCCATGAACTTCGTTCCGTCGGCGGCCGTGAGCGTGATGTCGCCCTGGTCGGCGGCTGCGCCGCCCACGACTGGCGGCAAAGGCACTTGCGCATCGTCTGAATAGCACATGAATCGATTCTCCCCTACCCTGAGATTGCGATGAAGCTCGAGAGCCCCGCGTTCACGCTGGACGACGTCAAGGCGTTCATGGACACATACCTCGAGAGGGAACGCAACATCCTCGCCGACCGGCTGCAGACCGCATCCGACCGCATCGCCGCCCTGGCGCCCCGGATCGAGTCAGAGTCGAGCGACGCCCCCGAGTGGAACGCCCACGAGCTGCTTGCGCACCTTGCCGTCCTCTCGAAGTTCTACGGCGTGCTCGTGCATCGGATCTCCACCGGCCAACCGCTGAACATGGACCTGCTGCAGGCGGTGCAGATGCGCGACGCGGCCGGAAAACAGATGTCCGCGCTCGAGCCGGCGGAGCTCTTGCGGATGACCCTCGCCGACCAGGAGCGGACCATCAAAGCCCTGCGCAACACCGACCCGATGGACCTTCGACGCTCGGCAGAGCTCGGCGACGGCATCACGATGACGGCGGAGGAGGTCGCCAGGCTGCCGCTGGTCAGCCATCTCGAGCTACATGTCGAGCAGCTCGAGAGGATGCTCGACCGCTAGTCGCTGGTCTGCTGATACCCCAGCGTTCGTAGCTCGCGGCGCAAGGTCGCGGCGGCGTCTTCCATCATTTGCGGGTCCGGGTTGGGATCCTGGTTGCCGAAGTCGAGGTCGTGCAGCCCGCGGATCGGCACGACGTGGAAGTGGCAGTGCGGCACCTCGAGGCCGGCAAGCATCATGCCGATCCGTTCGGGCTTGAATCCGGCCATCTGCGCTCGACCCACCGCCTGCGCCGTCTCGACCAGATGGTCCAGGAGCGAGGCGTCGAGGTCGATCCAGTGGTCGGCCTCTTCGCGCGGCACGACCAGAGCGTGGCCCGGGCGCAGAGGTCGGTTGGACAGGAAGACGACGCAGCGGTCGTCCTTCCAGACGAAGCGCGCGGGCAGCTCACCGTCGATGATCCGCGTGAAGATCGTCGGCATCAGGTTCGCGGCTCCCAGCGGAAAGTGCGGAGCGCGACAAGCAAGCCACCCACCCCCCACGCGAGCATCACGTAGAGGTCATTGGCGTGGAGGCCTGATCCGCTCAGTTGGAAGAACGAGCCGATCATCGCGTCGGCGAAATGGCGCAAGGGAAAGATCTTGCCGACCACGTCGATCCAGCCAGACGGGTTTTCGAGCGGAATGAACACGTTCGATATGAAGAGCAGCGGCAGGATTGTTCCGTTCACGACGGCCGGGGCGGCGTCGGCGTTCGGGATCACGGCGGTCACCGCGACTCCAAGCGCGCTGAAGACCGCGGCGCCCACGACCAGCGTCAGCACGAACGCCGGCAATGTGCTCGTCGGTAGCGTCGCCCCGTAGAACAGCGCGCCGAAAACGGCGCAGATGATTACGAGCACGATCGCCATCGCGACCGCGTGCAAGATGCGGGCGAACATGTAGGACCACACGGGAAGCGGCGAGCCGTGGATCCGCTTCAACGCGCCGAGATCACGCGACGCGCTCAGGGATATCGCAATGTTCGTGTAGCACGCGTTGACCACCGAGAACGCCGCGATCGCGGGCACGTAAAAGGTCGCCACCCGCACCGTCTTTCCTGGCGCTACCTGAAGGTGGCCGTTGCCAAAGATCACCGTGAAGATGACGAGGAACATGATCGGGAAGATCAGCGTGAAGAACAGCGCGGCCGGATTGCGGACGAACGCCTTGTTGATGTACCAGACCTGTCTGAACGCGAGCCCCAGGTCTCTCATGCAGGCGTTCCCACTGCCTCGGCTTCCTTCGTGATCTCTAGATAGACGTCCTCGAGCGAAGGACGAGTCACCTGCAGACCTTCGAGCTGGACGCCGTTCTGCACCGCCCACGAAGTCAGCTCGTACAGCGTTCGGGTCGGATCCCGGGTGACGAGCTCGACAGCGTCGCCGTCTACATGGGCAACGGCGCGGAGCGCCTCGGGCAGCGTGCCTTTGAACCCGAACCGGATCAGCGTGTCCGCTTCCTGGCCGGCCATCAGCGACTCGGGCGTGCCCTCGGCCACGATCTTCCCGGCCGTGATGATCACAACCCGATCAGCGAGGAACTGCACCTCGTCCATCGAGTGCGACGTCAGGAATATCGTCTTGCCGAGGCCGGCGAGACCTTTGATCACGTCCCACGCATTGCGCTTCGCCCCAGGGTCGAAGCCGGTGGTCGGCTCGTCCAGGAAGAGGACACGCGGGTCGCCCGCCAGCGCGATCGCCACGTCGAGCCGGCGTCGCTGGCCGCCCGAAAGCCTGGTCACCCTGCTGCCGGCCTTGTCCTCGAGGCCGACCTGCTTGATCACGTCGTCACGGGAAAGCGGCTTCGGGTAGTAGCCGCGGAACATGTCGACCGTTTCGGCGACTGTCAGGTACGGGTCCACGCCCGTCGTCTGGAGGACGATGCCCATCTGCTCTTTCAGGCGCCGGTTGCCGGACGCCGGATCGAACCCGAGGACGGAGACGCGGCCGGCGTCGCGCGACCTGAAGCCCTCCATGATCTCGACGGTCGTCGTCTTGCCCGCGCCGTTGGGGCCAAGAAGCGCGAAGACCTCACCCTCGGACACGTTGAAGCTGATGCCGCGAACCGCCTCGACGGGACCGTATGACTTGCGCAGGTCCTCGACTTCGACCGCGTTTGCAGCCATCTACACCCGTGCCGTCCACATCTTTTCGGAGAGCTCGGACCCGAAGGCGTCGAGATGGCGCGCGCGGAACTCCTCGCGCGTGTAGCGGTGCTCGATCGTGCCCACGTGCTCGACCGCGTATGTCGCCGCCAGCGAGGCCACTCGACCGGCCTCGGCAAGCTCGAGCCCGCGCAGGAGCCCAGCGACCAGGCCCGCCCGATAGGCGTCGCCGGCGCCGGTCGGGTCAGCCTCGCGCTCCGCGGGCGCGGCGGGGACGTCGACCGAGCCGTCGCGGGTCGTGATGCGCGAACCGTGTCTCCCGAGGGTGGTGACGACCATGCGCGACAGCTCGAGCAGCCCGTTCATGTCTCGACGCGTGCGCTCCTGGATCAGCTCCAGCTCGTAGTCGTTGCCGATCACAATCCAGGCGCCGTCGGTGCCGTCGGTCACGTCCGCCCCGTCCATCATCGGGAGCTGGTGCGCCGGATCGAAGACGAAGGGCACGCGGCGATCACGGCATTCGCGAACGAGCCGCTTCATCGCGGCGGGGTCGTTGGGGCCGACGATCACGGCGTCGACGTCACTCGGGCCGTCATCGAGCCCGAGCATGGCGGCCTTCCACATCGCGCCCCCGTAGTAGCCGGTCAGCTGGTTGTCGTCCATGTCGGTCGTGGTGAAGCCGGTCGCGCTCATCTCGCCGTCGAGCAAGCGCAGGCCGCTGCAGTCCACGCCATGGGACTCCAGCCAGGTCCTGTACTCCGCCGCGTCGGTGCCGGCGGTGGCGAGAACGGCCGCCGGGTGGCCCAGCAGGGCGAGGTTGTACGCATAGTTGCCGGCCACGCCGCCGCGGCGTTTCTGAAGGTCGTCGACGAGAAAGCTGAGGTTGAGGATGTGGGTCTTGTCGAGAAGGATGTGGTCCTTGAACCGACCCTTGAAAGTCAGGATGTAGTCGTACGCGATCGATCCCGTGCAGAGCACCACAGCCCAAAAACAATAGAGGGCGCCTCGGGATCGAGGCGCCCTCTCTGTCGTGCCTGGTTATGCGGCGCGGCGGCGGGACGCTCGCTTGCGACCCGTCGTCTTTCGCTCCGCCGAGCGCGGCGGGGTCAGGTCGCTCGCCAGCTCGAGCCGGTTCGCGGTCTGAGCGATGGTCTTGAACGAGCCGTTGAAGACCTTCAGCGTGCGCTTGGCGACGCCGCCCACCATGTCCTGGCGCTTGGCCTGGGCCTTCATGAGGTGGAGGCCCCTGATCGCCAGCTTCTCGGGAAATCGCTGATTCACCTCGAGGCCGAAGATGGCGACCCGGTCCGGGATCATCGCGTTCAGCCGGCGGTTGATCCTGCGCACCGCGGGCGTGCCCTTCTGCTCGAAGCTGCGGACCTGCTTGCGGGCGGCGCGGATCGGATCGGTCGCGACCTCGGCGGCGGCCTGCGCCGCGCCTACGGCGACTTCTTCGACGGAGGTTGCGGAAAACTCGGTGCTCATTGCTCTTCTCACTCCTGACCTGTTGAT
The DNA here is from genome assembly GCA_024280995.1 of Candidatus Dormiibacterota bacterium. GTDB lineage: Bacteria > Chloroflexota > Dormibacteria > Dormibacterales > Dormibacteraceae > 40CM-4-65-16. The sequence goes on along the minus strand of JAMXLM010000020.1, from coordinate 2,489 downwards.
TTCATGACGCAGTATAACGCATTGCGTCATTCCCCGTCAAGGCGTGGGCTTGAGCCTTTTGATGAGGGCTTCCGCGGCCGGGCCGAAGACGTCGTAGTGGGCGACCATGCGTCGCTTCTCGGGCTGGATCCACTCCGGACGCAGGCCGTGCAGGCTGCCCCATTTTTCGAGCTCGGGTCGCAAACCGATCACGTGTAGGAACGGCTTCTCGCGGCGAAAGCCCCGGATCGTCGAGCCGTGATAGGAGTCGAAATTGCGGTGCACGGCGATTCCGCCCTCCTCGGCGAAGGCGATCGCCTCCTTGATCTCGCGCCTCTCAAAGTACCTTTCCTGCATCCCGTCTTGCATCCCGACAGATAGGACGGTAGGCGCAGAGCCCGCACGGCCGCTGGGCGTGCTCCGTTCCCAGCGAGAAGTCACCGGCCATGATCCGCATCGCCGCGCGCAGAACGTGCTCTTCGACGGCGGCGTCGTCCGGACTCACCTCGTGCACCTCACCCCGGCGCATGTCGAAGAGGATCAGCCGTGGATCAACGCCGCCTGGCAGCAGGCCGCGATGAGCGGCAAGGCCATAGATCCTCAACTGCAGCGAGTAAACCCTGATCAGCTCTGCATCGAGGGTGGCGTTGGTCTTGAAGTCCATGAGCGCCGCGCGTCCGTCTACCTCGCACACACGGTCGACCAGACCGCGCATGCGGGTGTCGGCGACGGCCATGTTGAACCCGGACTCGACCGCCAGCGTTCGCGCCGCGGCGAGCGGGTGCGCGGCGTAGCGTTCGAGCATCTCGCGCCCGGCGTCGGGTCCGCGATACAGCGAGAGGAGATCGCCGCCGTTGACGTGCCAGACGGCGAGTGCTTCATGCACCGCGGAGCCAAGCTCGGTCGATCCCATCGCGCGGACCTGGATCGGTTGGAGCTCGTCCGGCGGAGCCGGCACACGCCACACGTTCGCGAAGCGGTAGCGCACCGGGCAGACCTCGAAGTCGTGCAGCTGGGAGAAGCTGAGCTCGATCGGAACCGCAACGCCGGCTGCCGGCGCCTGGTCTGTGGGACGGATCTTCTCGAGACGGTCGAGCACGGCGGCCACCACCGACGGGTCGTCGTGAACTAGGCCGTTGGAGGCGCGCGGCACAGGAAGCTCGAGCTGCTCTGCCTCGACCACGGTGGCCGACTCGGGGTGCGCGAGCGCCCAGCTGAGGATCTCGGCGAAATGGTCGTGGTCTTCGAGCCCATTCGCTCCCACCTCTTGCACGGTCGGCTCCTCGCGGGTGGCCGTGACGAACAGGGCGTCCTTCGCTCGTGTGAGCCCGACGTAGACGATCCGGCGCCTCTCCCCTATGGCCAGGCGCACGGCGGCTGCTCCCGGTGACGTCTCGACATAGCGCGGGTGCTTCTCCCCACGCCAGTTCTTCATCACGAAGCCGAGCCCGTCTGCGTCGAAGAACAACCTCTCCGTGTCGCGCGGTCGCGGTGGCCGCAGGTTGACCAGGAACACGATCGGGAACTCAAGGCCCTTCGCGGCGTGGATGGTCAACAGCGACACGGCCTCCAGGCCCTCCGCCTCCTCCAGCGCCTCGCCGACGGGCAGCTCGGCGTCGATCACCTGGTCGAGATGCCGCACGAAATCGCCGATGCCGGCCATCGCCAGGTCGCGCTCGAAGCGGCCGGCGAGCTGAAAGACCTTGCGGAGGTTGAGCAGCGCGCGAGGGCTGCCGTCTCGCTGCGCGCGCAGCTCCGCCCACCGCAGGTAGCCGCTCTCCTCGAGCAGCTGGTTGAGGATGTCCGCCACGGTGAGCGCGTCGCGCAGGCGGCCGATGCGGTCGGTGAGCTCGACCAGGCGCACAGCCTGGGCCGCCACCTTCGGGTCCATCTCCGGGTATCCCTCACGGGCCGACTCGTGGAAGCAGTCGCGGAGCCGCATCCCGGAGCGGCCTGAACGCCGCATCGCCAGGCGGTACATGCCGGCGTCGGGAAGGCGAACGATCGGGCCCTGGAGGATGCGGACGAGGGCGCCGTCGTCCATCGGGTTCTCCGCGAGGCGCAGCAGCGCGAGCACGTCCTTGATCTCCTGCCGGTCGAAAAAGCCCGAGCCGCCGCTCGTGAGGTACGGGATGCCCTGCCGCCGGAGCTCGTCCTCGAACTCGCGCGGGAGCATGCGCACGGAGTGCGAAAGCACCGCGATGTGGCGAAACGGGACGCCGCTGACATTCAGCCGGCGGATCGCCTCGCCGACGGAGCGCGCCTCGGTGCGCGAATCGGGTGCCATGAGGACGCTGACCGGCACTCGGTCGCCGGCTCCGCGTGTCGCGACCAGCTCAGGCTCGGCCGCGAAGTCGGGGTCGCGGCGGATGAAGTCCGTGGCGCAGTCGAGGATGCCCTGATAAGAGCGGCGGTTGTGGGTCAGCGGCAGCCGACGGCCCGGGAAGCGCGACCGGATGTTCTCGATCTCGGCGTCGCGGCATACGTAGATCGACTGCTTCGCGTCGCCG
>JAMXLM010000019.1 GCA_024280995.1 Candidatus Dormiibacterota bacterium | reverse complement strand
TCGGACCGATTGCTTGCTATGATCTTCTTATCATTAGTAAGCAACTACTGAAAGCGTAGGAAACCCTCAAATGTCCACGACGCGCCTCCTTCTTGTCCCGCTTGACGACGTGGTCGTCTTTCCGGGCATGTCAGTGACCCTCGCCGTCGATACGGGCGACGAGGATCGGGTTCTGCTCGTTCCCCGGCACGAGCAGGAATTCGCAAATGTCGGTACGGTCGCCGAAGTAGCTGATCGCGTCCGCCTACCCGGCGGTGCGCGCGCTGTCGCGCTCCAGGGCCTGCACCGCGGGATCGCGGGCGCGGCACACACCATGCCGGACGGTCGTCTCTACGTCGAGGTCGAGGAGCGGCCCGACGCCACCGACCGCACGCTTGACGGACACACCCGCAATCTTGAGCGCGAGTATCGCGCTGTCGTCGAAGAGATCCTTGAGCTGCGCGGCGACGACGGACGTGTTTCGGCATTTGTGCGCAGCATCACCGAGCCCGGAGCACTGGCCGATACAGGCGGCTATTCGCCCGACCTCTCGTACGACCAGAAGGTCGAACTGCTTCAGGCGACTGACATCACCGAGCGGCTCGAGCTGGCGCTGCGCTTCCAGCGCGAGCGGTTGGCAGAGCTTCAGGTCCGCAAGCGGATCCGCGAGGACGTCGAGTCCGGCGCCGAACGCCAGCAGCGCGAGTACTTCCTGCGCAAGCAGATGGAGTCGATCCGCAAGGAGCTTGGCGACGACGAGGCCTCGATAGTCGAGGAGTATCAGACCAAGATCGAGGAAGCCGGTATGCCCGACGCCGCCCGCGAGCAGGCCGAGAAGGAGCTGCGGCGGCTCGAGCGGATGGGCGAGCAGACCGCCGAGACCAGCGTCATTCGCACGTACCTGGATTGGCTGCTAGCGGTGCCGTGGTCGGAGCGCTCCGAGGAGCGGCTTGACCCGAGTCACGCGCGCGAAGTTCTTGACGCGGATCATGCCGGCCTACAAGACGTAAAGGACCGGATCGTCGAGTACATCGCGGTCAAGAAGCTACGCAGAGATCGCGGCATCACTGAGGACCCCAAGACCTCGGGAGCGATCCTGACGCTGATCGGACCGCCCGGCACCGGCAAGACCTCCATCGGCGAGTCGATCGCCAGGGCCACCGGACGGAAGTTCGTTCGCATGTCCTTGGGTGGCGTACGCGACGAGGCTGAGATCCGCGGGCACCGCCGCACCTACATCGGAGCGCTGCCGGGCCGCTTGGTGCGAGCGCTGCGCGATGCCGGCACGATGAACCCAGTGATCATGCTGGACGAGGTCGACAAGGTCGGCGCTGACTGGCGGGGAGACCCGAGTGCAGCACTGCTCGAGGTCCTCGACCCGGCTCAGAACCACAGCTTCCGCGACCACTATCTGGATGTGGAGCTCGACCTCTCGAGCGTGCTGTTCATCGCAACCGGCAACGTGGCCGACACCATCCCCGGCCCGCTACTTGACCGCATGGAGGTGATCCGGTTTGACGGATACACCACCAGGGAGAAGGTGGCGATCGCGCGCGGATATCTGTGGCCACGCCAGATCGAGCGCAATGGACTGTCGCCCGAGGAGGCCGAGATCTCCGACGAGCTGCTAGAGACGGTAGCGACGGAGTACACCCGCGAGGCCGGCGTCCGCCAGCTCGAGCGCGAGCTCGGCACACTGCTTCGCAAGACCGCGACGCACATCGCCTCGGGTGAGGCCACCGCGCCGGTGACCATCGACCTCGACGCGGTCCGCGACGCGCTCGGCCGCCAGAAGCACTTCCAGGAGTCGGCCATCAGGACCGCGGTCCCCGGCGTTGCCACCGGCCTCGCCGTGACCGGCACGGGTGGAGACGTTCTGTTCGTCGAGGCGACAGCGATGAACGCCGAGGGGTCCGGCGGGCTCACCCTGACGGGACAACTTGGCGACGTGATGAAGGAGTCGGCGCAGATCGCACTGTCGTACGTGCGCGGTCACGCCGGGGAACTCGGCATCGAGCCGTCAGTCTTCGAGAACACCTCGTTCCACGTCCACGTCCCCGCCGGTGCGATCCCCAAGGACGGCCCGAGCGCGGGCGTCACGATGGTCACCGCGCTGGCCTCGTTGCTCTCGGGTCGCCCCGTGCGGCACACCGTGGGCATGACCGGAGAGGTCACGCTTCAGGGTCGGGTGCTGCCGATCGGCGGCGTCAAGCAGAAGGTGCTCGCGGCCCACGCGGCGGGATTGACCAAAGTGATTCTGCCGGAGCGCAACCGCGGTGATCTCGACGACGTGCCCGAGGAAGTGCGCGAGGCAATGACCTTTGACTTCGCGATGACGATCGACGAGGTCCTGCAGAACGCGCTTGAGCCGGTCGCCGTCCGCGCGGCGGCGTGAACGCGGCCTTCAGCCTGTTTGTCGTTACGGCCCGCGCCCAAGGCGCGGGCCGTATTTCTTAGTGGGGTAGTTTCCAGACATGAGCACGATCACTTCTTCTCAAGAACAAAAGGTCATCGACCAGGTCCCCAAGCAGCTCTTTATCGCGGGCGAGTGGCGCGATGCAGCGGAGGGGACGCTGTCCGTTGAGGATCCCGCCACCGGCGAGGCGCTGTGCGATGTAGCCGACGCGTCGGTGGATGACGCCAGGGGCGCACTCGATGCTGCGGTGGAGGCCGGCCCCGAATGGGCCAAACATCCCCCCCGGGAGCGGGCCGAGATTCTCCGCCGTGCGTTTGACGCAATCATCGCGCGGACGGACGAGCTCGCGCTGGTGATGACTCTGGAGATGGGCAAGCCCATAGCGGAGTCGAAGGCCGAGATCACCTACGGTGCGGAGTTCCTGCGCTGGTTTTCAGAGCAGGCGGTCCGGATCGATGGCCGCTACGCGGTCGCGCCCAACGGGCAAGGTCGTCTTCTGACGATGAAGCAGCCCGTCGGGCCTTGCCTGCTGATTACCCCTTGGAACTTCCCCCTGGCGATGGGGACACGCAAGGTGGGTCCGGCGATTGCCGCCGGGTGCACCATGGTCGTCAAGCCGGCCCAGCAGACGCCGCTTTCGATGCTCATGCTGGCCAAGATCCTCGAGGAGGCGGGGTTGCCGGGAGGTGTGCTCAATCTGGTCACCGCTTCTTCGTCGAGCCGGACCATGGCCCCCTTGATCGAGGACCCGCGGTTGCGCAAGCTGTCGTTCACGGGCTCGACCGAGGTTGGTCGCAGGCTGATGGGGCAGGCATCGCAGAACCTGCTGCGCCTCTCGATGGAACTCGGCGGCAACGCGCCCTTCATCGTGTTCGAGGATGCCGACATCGACGCCGCCGTCGAGGGTGCGTTGATCGCCAAGATGCGCAACGTCGGCGAGGCGTGCACGGCCGCCAACCGCTTCCACGTCGCCGAGGGCGCCGCCGAGCAGTTTGCGTCCCGCATGGCCGAGAAGCTCGGCTCGCTGCGCGTCGGACGCGGCACCGAGGACGGGGTTCAGGTCGGTCCCCTCATCGATCAGGCGCAGCGCGAGAAGGTCTCAGAACTAGTCGAGGACGCCGTCGATCGCGGCGCACACGCCCTCGTGGGCGGCCACTCGCGCGACGGCGCCGGCTACTTCTACGACCCGACGGTCCTCAGCGACGTTCCCGACGACGCTCGTCTGCTTAGGGAGGAGATCTTCGGCCCGGTCGCGCCGGTGAAGGGCTTCGCCTCCGAGGAGGAGGCGGTCGCCGCCGCCAACGACACCGAGTACGGTCTCGTCGCCTACGTCTACACACGCGATCTCAAGCGCGCGCTGCGCGTCGTCGAGGGCCTCGAGACTGGGATGGTCGGCCTCAACCAGGGCATGGTCTCCAATGCCGCCGCCCCCTTCGGCGGCATCAAGCAGTCAGGCTTCGGCCGCGAAGGCGGCCCTGAAGGGATCGAGGAGTACCTCGAGACGAAGTATGTGGCGGTGAACGTGTAGGGGG
>JAMXLM010000018.1 GCA_024280995.1 Candidatus Dormiibacterota bacterium | reverse complement strand
GGAACCAAGAAGGTCGGCGAGGCTGTCGCGGCGTCAGGCGGCTACACGCTGGTCGGCGGAGGAGACACGATCGCGGCCATCGAATCGCTGGGCCTGGCCGGGCGGTTCTCGCACGTCTCGACCGGTGGCGGCGCAACGCTCGAGTACCTCGAAGGCAAAGAGCTTCCCGGCATCGCGATCCTCAAAGAAGCTTAGGTGTCGCGAGACCCGATGTTCCTTGCATCTGCGCGGCCCGGTCGGCCGGGCGCCTGCGGCGCTGAAGCCAGCGTCAAGGGGCCCGGCGCCGCGTCGTCACGCATCAACAGATGCGCTCCTAGCTGCGCCACCCTCTCCTTGGCTCCGGCCGCCGATGCCGCGAAATGTGCGGCGGCCCTCGGAGTCGAAACACTGAAGCTCACGTTCATGGGCACGGCGGGCGCGCGATTCATGGTCGCGAAACAGGTCGCGGCCTCGGGCGGGCTCTTTCTCGAGGACGGCAACGTCAAGCTCGCGCTCGACCCTGGCCCCGGCGCGATCGTCCAGTACGCGCAGCGCAAGGTCGACCTGACCACGCTCGACGCGATCGTCCTCAGCCATCGCCACCTCGACCACACCGGCGACGTGAACGTGATGCTCGAGGCGATGACCGACGGCGGATTTCAGCACCGCGGTCAGCTCTTCTGCCCGTCCGACGCGCTCGACGACGACCCCGTCGTTCTCGAGTACGTGCGCCGCTTTCCCCGCGAGATCGTGCGCCTGGCCCCCGAGACCACCTACTCGGTCGACGGGTTGAGCTTCACGACCAGCGGCCGCCATGTCCATCAGTCGGAGACGTACGGATTCCGATTCGGCGAAAAGCTCGGCTGGGTCACCGACTCCGGCTACTACGACGGCATCGCCGAGCAGCACAGGGCCGGCGTGATGATCATCCACACCGTGCTGCGCGACTGCATCCCGCACCTACCGCATCTCTGTATCGCGGACGCGGAACGGATCGTGCGCGAGGCGAAACCGCGCATCGCTTTCCTGACCCACTACGGGATGACCGTCTGGCGCGCCAACCCCGCCGATGTGGCGGCGGGCATGTCGCAGCGGACTGGCATCGACGTGCGCGCGGCCGCCGACGGCCTCTCGATCGAACTATGAAGACCCCCTTGTCTTGAGTCGCTGGCGCTGGCGCGGCTCAGTCGCGCTGCTCGCGGTCGCGCTCGCCTTTTTCATCTACCCGCTGCTCCCCAACGACGACGTCGTCAACTCCGACTGGCCCGCTTTCGCGACGGGCGCCCGGCTGATCGTGTCCGACCCGGGACACCTCTACGACCTCTCGACGCAGCAGCGTGTGCAGAAGCAGGTCACCGGTGGCCGGATCCTGGTGACCGCCGGCATCGAAGGGATCCTTCCTTTCCTCGCGCCAGCGTGGGTGGCCCTGCTCGCGGTCCCATTCGACCTGCTCGGGAGCAACCTCGGCGGGCGGGCGTGGGTCCTGGCGGGATTGATCTGCCTGGCGCTCGGGCTCTATCTCGCCACGCGGCCGCGGCCGCCGACGGCAATCCTTCCCGCCTTTGCAAGCGTGCCCACGGCGCTGATGATGCTCAACGCGCAGCTCGACGGATTCGTCGCTCTCGGCATCGGGGCGGCGATCGCCATCTGGCCGCGGCGCTACCTCGCGGGGTTGGCGCTCGGCCTGACGCTCGTGAAGCCGCAGCTGGTCCTGCCGCTTGGAGTGGCCGTCGTCGTCGCGAGGGAGTGGAAGGTGCTCGCGGGATGGGCGACGGCCGGCCTCGTCCTGTTGCTTCCAACTCTTGCCTTGAACCCGGGATGGATTGGCCAGTGGCTCGGGCAGACGCGAGCCACCGTGGCGCCGATCAGCCGCGAGGTCGACATCCCGCACTTTGGCGCGCTGCTGCCGAGCTCGACCGTCGCGGTTGCCGTGCTGGCCCTCGCGACGATCGCGGCCGTCGTCTACCTTGCGTGGCGGTCGCGCGGCGCGGAGATGCGCCCGCCCCTCGCCATCCTGATCGCGGGTGGAGTCCTGGCCTCGCCCCACGCGCTCCCCGCGGACCTCGTCCTGGTCGCGGTCGGACTGGCCATCTGGGGCGAGGCCCGGTGGTTCGACTGGCTCGCCCTGTCGGCCTTCGCGCTGTTCTGCGCCCTCGCACCGGCGCCGCTGCCGGCGGTCGCCGGGCTGATCCTGGTCGGGGGCCTGCTGGCCCGGATCAGCCTTTCGCGGTCGACAGCACCGGCACTCGCGTCGCCGCGATGATGCCGTCGATCAGCCCGTACTCGACCGCCTCTTGAGGCGTCATGAAGAAGTCGCGGTCGGTGTCGCGCACGACCCGCTCGAGCGGCTGCCCGGTGTGCTTGGCGATGAGGTCGTTCAGCACACCGCGGATCCGGATGATCTCCTTGGCGTGGATGTCGAGGTCTGTTGCCTGACCCTGCAGCCCGCGACCCCCGATCAGCGGCTGGTGAAGGTGGATCGTCGCGCTCGGAAGAGAGAATCGCTTGCCTTTCGCGCCCGCCATGAGCACGACCGTGCCAAAGCTCGCAGCGCGGCCGATGCACACCGTGGAGATCGGCGCCTGAACGTACTGCATCGTGTCGTAGATCGCAAGCCCGGCCGTGACCGCGCCGCCCGGAGAGTTGACGTAGATCTGGATCTCCTTCTCCGGATCGTCCGCGTTCAGGTACATGAGCTGGGCGACGACGAGATTGGCGACGACGTCGTCGATCGGGCGGCCGATGATGATGATGCGGTCCTTCAGCAGCCGCGAGTAGATGTCGAACGTGCGCTCGCGGTTGCCGCCCTCGTTTTCGACGACCGTCGGAACGTAAGCCAATCTGTTTCGCGAGCTTACGGGAGAGTGCCACGCTCCTGCCGGGTGCGATGAAAACGCGGGGGGGCGGGGCACTCTGATGTTGTTGGCGCCTGCTGACTTCTTCGCCGGGGTGCGCAAAGGCCTCAAGTCGAATCTGCCCGCCGGCATGCGCGACTTCAAGACGACCCGCAGCGGCCGGCTGATGAAGGTCTACTTCGAAGAGCCCGCCTTCCACTACGAGGCGTGGCACCACACCGGGGTGGGCAAGCTCGAGGTCGGGCTTCATTTCGAGGCGGCGCCGGCGATCAACGAGGCTGCATTCGACTATTTCCGGGCACGGATGGTCGAGGTGAAGTCGAGCCTTCCGCGGGCCGAGCTCGAGCCGTGGGACCGCGGCTGGTCCCGGCTCTACGAAACCTTGCCGGCGGCGCGCCTGGACGAGCAGGTGCTCGGCGACGCCGTCGAGTGCCTGACCGCCTACGTCGGTACGCTAAACCCGATGGTGGATGAGTTCTGGAGGAGCCGCGAATGAGGAGCATCGACGTAACCGACGAGCTGCAGCAATACCTCGACGGGCTGGTGCCGAAGCGGGACGGGGTGCTTGCGCGGATGGAAGACGAGGCGCATCGCGAGAACATCCCGATCGTCGACACGCATGAGGGCATGCTCCTTTATCTCCTTGTCAAGATCGCTCGCGGGAAGCGAATCCTCGAGCTGGGAACGGCCACCGGCTACAGCGGGATCTGGCTGCTTCGCGGCACCGACGGCGGGACGCTGACCACGTACGAGATGGACCACGACCGGGCGGCGCGGGCGCGGGCGAACTTTGCCGAGGCGGGCTTTGGCGATCGCGCGCTCGTGCTCGAGGAGAACGCGAAGGACGGCCTCGAGAAGCTGGAGGCGCGGTTCGATGTTTGCTTCATAGACCTCCTGAACTCGTTTCGGTCGGAGGACATCACGCGCCGGGTGAGCGAGCTCTGCCTCGAGCGGCTGGACGCGGGCGGGCTGCTGATGGCCGACAACGCGCTGGGCCGGGGCGAGATCCTGCACCCGGGCACGCAGCAGGCGAAGAACATCGCGTTCTACAACGAGTTCGTGGCCAGGCACCCCCGCTTGGAAGCTGTGGTGGTCCCCATCCGGGACGGACTTTCGGTCGCCCGCGTCAAGAGCTGACCCCTGACGGTCCTCCCCGCTCGTGGGGAGGTGGCCCGATGGGCGGAGGGGGTCACCCTACCGGCTTCTTCTCGTCCCCCTCGATCCAGAACGTCCCATCCGCGGCGTGCTCCTTCTTCCAGATCGGCACCGACTCCTTGAGCCGGTCGATCCCCCACTTGCACGCCTCGAACGCCTCCTGCCGGTGCGGGCAGGAGACCGCGACCACGACCGACACCTCGCCGATCTCGAGGTGACCGGTGCGGTGCGCCATCGCGACCCGCGCCTCCGGCCAGCGGTCCTTGATCTCCTGGCCGATCTTCTTCATCTGCGGCACGGCCATCTCCGCGTAGGCCTCGTAGTCGAGGTGAGTGACCGACTGCCCGCGCGAGTTGTCGCGGACGATGCCGCTGAACGTGCAGATCGCGCCGGCGCCGGCATGCGTTACCACCGCCTCCAGCTCCCGCGCATCGATCGGAGTGGTGACGACGTCGTACCTCAAATTTCGCCTCCGCTGACCGGGGGGATGAACGCGACCTCATCGCCCTCAGAGATCGTCACATTCCAATCGACGAACTCGTGATTCAATGCGGCGCTGACGCCGTCCTGTCGAGGAAGCGCCGGATGATCGGCCCGCATCGCCGCGTAAACGCTCGCGACGGTTGCGCCCGGGGTTGACTTCACTTCCTCCACGTCGACGCCCGTCAGCTCGCGCAGCCGGGCGAAGAATCGGACGCGAACGGCGATCGCTACGGACATGCCCGCATCTTACGAAGCCACGAAGACGTGGACTTCCTTGCCCGAGTCCAGCGCCCGCTCGACCGTAGATCGGGTCCCTTTCGACGACCCGTCCCAGAAAGCGACCAGCACGTCGCACGCGTCGACCAGGCGCTGGTTACGCGCCGTGGCTTTGCTCGCGTCGGCCATCTCTTCGAACGAGGCGGGCATCACCTGGACTGGGATCCCCTTTTCTCGCGCCGCCCTGGTGGCGGCGGCGTCGACGCCGCTCGCGCTGCCGGTGATGATGGACGCGCCCCGCGGCAACGATGCGACGTACTCGTTGACCCGGTTCGGCGCAGCGAAGTGCCGGCTCCCGACAATGGCGACGCGCAAGTTAACCGGCGGAGGAAGCGCTCTTGCCGATGTTGTTGATGTTCTTCTCGAACATCGCGCGGAGCTTTTCCGCCTGGCGGTCGTAATCGTCGGGATTCGGCCAGCTGTCGCGCGTGTCCAGGACCTCCCGCGGCACGCCGGGCACGCGGTTTGGAATCTGAAGCCCGAAGACAGGGTCGACGTGTGTCGAGGCGCCGCGCAGGTCGCCCTGCAGGATCGCCCGCACGATGGCTCGGGTGTGCGCGATGGACATCCGCTCGCCGACGCCGTACGGCCCGCCAACCCAGCCGGTGTTGAGCATCCAGACGTCGGAGTGATGGCGCTTGACCCGCTCGACGAGCATGTCCGCGTAGCGCTCGGGCGGCAGCACGAGGAAGGGCGCCGCGAAGCAGGTCGAGAAGATCGGCTCGGGCTCGGTGACGCCGCGCTCGGTGCCGGCAACCTTGGCCGTGTAGCCGGACAGGAAGTAGTAGCGGATCTGGTCTTCGTCCAGCCGTGACACGGGCGGCAGCACGCCGAACGCGTCGGCGGACAGAAACATGATGTTGTGCGGGTGGCTGCCCATGCCGTTCAGGACGGCGTTCGGGATGAGGTCGATCGGATAGGCCGCGCGGGTGTTCTCGGTCTTCTCGTCGGAGTCGTAGTCGGGAATCCGGGTCCGCTCGTCGAAGACGACGTTCTCCAGGATCGTGCCGAAGCTTTCGGTCGCGGTGTAGATCTCCGGCTCCGACTCCTTGTGGATGCGGATCGTCTTGGCGTAGCAGCCGCCCTCGAAGTTGAAGATCCCGCGGTCGCTCCACCCGTGCTCGTCGTCACCGATCAAACGTCGGGACGGTTCCGCAGACAGCGTGGTCTTGCCGGTTCCGCTGAGACCGAAGAAAAGCGCGACGTCGGACCCATCCGGCTCGGTGTTGGCCGAACAGTGCATCGGGAAAACGCTCTGCGCGGGCAGCAGGTAGTTGAGGGCGGTGAAGATCGACTTCTTGATCTCGCCCGCGTAGCCGGTGCCGCCGATGATCACGATCCGGCGGCCGAGGTTGACCAGGATGAACGTCTCGCTCCGCGTGCCGTCGACGCTGGGGTCGGCCTTGACCGACGGCATCGAGATGACCGTGAAGTCGGGCTCGAAGTCCTCCAGCTCTTCCGCGGTTGGCCGGATGAAAAGGTTTCGCGCGAACAGGCTGTGCCACGCGAGCTCGGTGATCACCCGGACGCGAAGCCGGTAGCGGGGATCGGCGCAGGCGAAGACGTCCTGCGTGTACACCTCGTGAGTGGCGATGAACGCCTCCATCTTGGCCAGCAGCTGGTCGAACTTCGCGCTCGCGATCGGGCGGTTGCCCGGGTGCCACCAGATCGCGTCCTGGCTGGTCGGCTCCTTGACGAAGAACTTGTCCTGTGGGGACCGGCCCGTGTGCTTGCCCGTCTCCGCGGTCAGCGCCCCGGTGGCGACGATCGTCGCTTCACCGCGCCGGACCGCCTCCTCGTAGAGGGCCGCCGGGCTCAGGTTGCGCCGTTCGACCGCCACTTCCCTCTCTGCGACCATGCCTAAAACCTAAGCGATCCGCGCCCGGCTGCGGCTGCTGGCCCGCCGCCGCTGCTTGCCGGAGACGTAGTCGATCAGGATGTACTCGCCCAGACGGTCGGGCGAGACGAAGAAGGCCCGGCCCTTGTTGATCCGGGTCATCTGATTGATGAACTCGGTCAGGTAAGGCCCCCGCTCGAGCATGAAAGTGTTGATGACGATCCGATCGCGGGTGCAGCGTTTGACCTCGCTCAGCGTCTGCTGGATCGTCTTGTAGGTCGGCGGATACGCGAAGCTGGCTCGCCCGTTCTCCTCGAGGTGGGCGGTCGGCTCCCCGTCGGTGATCATGATCACCTGCCGGTTGCCGCGGTGCTTCGCGAGCAGCGAGCGCGCGAGCTGGAACCCGTGCTGCATGTTGGTTCCGTACACGTAGTCGTTGAGCGCCAGCTGCGGCAGCGTCTGCGGCTTGAGCTCGACGGCATAGTTCGAGAATCCGACGACGTAGAGCGAGTCGCGGGGGTACTGCGAGCGGATCAGTGAGTCGAGAGCGATCGCGACCTTCTTGGCGGCCAGGAAGCATCCGCGCAGGAACATCGAGCGACTCATGTCGATCATCAGCACGGTCGAGGCCTGCGTCATGTGCTCGGTGCGGTGGACGATGAAGTCCGGCGCCGCGATCTTCACCGGCACCCGCGGGCCTTCGCGCACGATCGAGTTGAAGAGCGTCTCTTTCATGTCCAGCAGGAAGGGATCGCCGTACTCGTACTGCTTCAGCTCGTCCGAGGCGTCGGTGCCGATGCCGCCACGCCAGAGGTTGTGCTGTCCCATCCGCGTCTTCTTCAGCTGGTCGAAGATGTCGCGCAGAGCCGACTGGCCGATGCGGCGCATGCCGCGCGGCGTCAGCTCCAGGCGGCGGCCTTTGCGCTCGACGTAGCCCGCCTTCTCGAGCACGTCGGTGACCTGTCGCAGCTGGTCGAGCGCCTGCCGGGCGTCGGGGCCGAGCAGCTCCTGGGCCAGCGAGCGGTCGACGTCGTCGGGGCGGAAGCTGCCGCGCTCAAGCTGCGACTCCAGCCGGTCCATCTGCTGCAGCCGCTCCATCAGGCCCATCGCCTCGCCCAGGCTCATCGGGTCCTCGCCGAAGAACGGATAGCGCTCGGTCAGCTCAGAGGGCGGCATCATCGCCTGCATGAATCCCGACAAGCGCGCGAGCTCGAGGCGAAGCGAGTCGTCCTGCAGGAGCGCGTCCATCATCTGGCGCAGCTCCTCGCGCGCCTCCGGGCTGAGCGACTGAAGCAGCGACTGCATCTGCGCCATCTGGCGCTGCATGTGCTCGAGGAGCTCGTCCAGGGAGTTGATCCCGGGCGGGAACATGTCGCCGAACTTCTGCATGAAGCCGTTGAAGTCCGGCGTCCGGCCCTCCATCCGCTGCTCGAGCATCTTGTTCAGCTCGCGCACCATGTCGCGGACGCGGGATAGGTCCTGGCCCTGCATCTGTTCCAGCGAGCCTTTGATGCCCTGGAACATCTGGTCGAGCATCTGCTTCTGGAGCTGCTGCATCAGCTCATCGAACTTCTGCCGCGCCTCTTCGTCCATGAACTCGTAGTTGCGCAGCCCTTTGACGCGACCGCCGAGGTCGTCGGGCAGACGGTCGAGCTGGTCGGTGCGCTGGCGGGCTATGCGATCGAGCAGCTTGCGCGCATCCGGAGCCGCTTCCTGGGTGCGCCGGTCGATGCCCTTGCGCTCGGTGTCGATGACGTCCTGCACCTTCTGGCGCAGCTCCTCAACAGTCGAGTCGAGGTTGTAGCGGCCCAGCTCGCGCTCGCGCGCGTCACGAAGCTGCTTGAGGAGCTGCTCGAGGCCCGGCATGTTCGGGGAGCCCCAGCGCAGAAACCGCTGCAGCGCGGCGTTCAGGTCGCCGTAGTTCATGAGGTCGTCGGAGAGCGCGTCGAGGACGTCGCCGGCGTCAAGATCGTCGAGCTTCTGCGAACCGTCCCAGCGGGAGTAGCGGAACTTGCCGGTCACTAGCCAACCACGCTAGCAGGGCGCCAACCGCCCAGCGCGCGTTCGATGGCCCTCGCTGCTTTCAGCGCCGTGGCGTCGCGCCAGTTCTGGGCCACCACCTGCACACCGATCGGCAGGTTCTCGGCCGAGGTGCCCGCCCGGACCACGACGCAGGGGTTGCCGGAAAGGCTGTAAGGCACGGTGTAGCTGAGCTGGTGGTCGCCGACGGGCTTGATCCTCAGCAGCGGCGCGATGTCCGGCGCAACCGGGCTGAGCACCAGGTCAAACCGCGACATGAACTTGAGCACCGAGGTGCGGAAGGCGTCCCACCGCTCGTACAGCCGCTCGTAGCTCATGTGCTTGCGGCCCCAGAAGGCAAGCGTGACCTGGTAGGCCTCGCCCAGCGACGGCGGTCGCTCCTCCGTGACCGTGCACCCCGCGGCGGCCAATGCCCGCGCCGCGGCTTTCACCGTCGCGGACACGGTCGAGGTCGGCCTGGCCAGACCGTCGTCGGCGTACCAGGCGACGCGCAAGCCTTCGAGCTTCGGTGCGGTCCACGCCCGCACGGGCACGACTCCCGAGTCGACGCCGTCCGGCCCGGCGAGGATCTTCATCGCGATCCGGAGGTCCGACACGTAGCGAGCCATCGGGCCGACCTGGCCGCGGGTGTCCGTTACGCCGCCGACCAGGCCGTATGCGCCGGTCACCGGGATCAGGCCGGCGGTCGGCTTGAGGGCGGCGACGCCGCAGTAGGCGGCCGGCAGCCGGATGCTGCCGCCGGAGTCGCTCCCAAGGCCGAGTGGCGAACCGCCGGCGGCGATGATCGCCGCCTCGCCACTGCTCGTCACGCCGGGCGAGCGGTTGACGTCGTAGGGATTGCGGGCAGCGCCGCGGCCGGGAGTCCAGCCGTCCTCGTCGGAATCGCTGGGCGGGCAGTTGGTCTTGCCGATGAGGATCGCGCCCGCGCGACGCATGCGCGCGACGACCGTGGCGTCGTGGTCGGGGATGCGACTGCGCAGCATGCGCAGGCCGGCGGTCGTGGGCAGGCCGGCGGTGTTGAAGATGTCCTTGACCGTGAACGGGACGCCGTGCAGAGGTCCGAGCACCGCCTTGCGGTTCTTGGCCCGGCGGTCTGCCGCCCGAGCCTCTTTGATCGCGCTCTCCGCGGTCGCGAAGACCACGGCGTTGAGGCGCGGATTGACGGTGTGGATGTGCTCCAGATGGGCCCGGACGACCTCGACCGAGGAGAGCTTTTTGGCTGCGATGGCGCGCGCCAGCCACCCGGCGGGAGCGCCGATCACGTCACGCATGGCCGGGGAGCTTAGCGGCTATGCCTTGTAATTCAGCGAGTTAGTCCCACGGGCGCGCGGATTGGACGTAAACCCGCGCGTTTCCCTCTCCGATCTAGACGCTGTCTCCAGGCTTGATATCGAGAACTTTGACATTTCCACCAACCAGCTCCTGCAGCTGGCTTGGGTTTCCAGCCAGGATCGGAAACGTGCCGAAGTGCATGGGCACGACGGTCTTGACGCCCAGCAGCTGCGCGGCCTTGGCCGCGCGGTCGGGCCCCATCGTGTAGAAGCCGCCGATGGGCAGGAACGCGACGTCGAATTTGCTCAGCTCGGCGATCAAAGCCATGTCGCCGAACACGTCGGTGTCGCCGGCGAAGTAAACGGTGAACCCGTTCTCGAACTGGATCACGAAGCCACAGGCCTCGCCTCCGTAGACGATCGCTCCGTTGTCGTCCGTGATCCCGCACGTGTGCTCCGCGCGGACCAGCAGGACGGTGATGCCGTCGACGTCGACGGCGCCGCCCTTGTTCGTGGCGATGATCCTCTCGCCGTCCAGGCCTTTGGAGCCCAGCCAGGTTCCGATCTCGTGGTTGCACACGATCATGGGCTTGGTGCGGCGCGCGATCTCGAGCGCGTCGTGGATGTGGTCGAAATGGCCGTGCGATATCAGCATCAGGTCGCACCTGTCGACGGTCTTGAGGGGCTCAGGCGCGACCGGGTTGCCCATGACCCACGGGTCGATGAGGACCTCTTTGCCCTTGGCGCTGCGTGCCTTCCAGGTGCCGTGACCGATCCACGTGAAGCTGACGTCAGCGTTGAGCGCCATCTCTACCCCCTACTAGGAGGGCGGACCCGCCCTCGTCCAGCCGGAAAAGGCGATTTTCCCACACGGCCAAAACGAAGATTCCGATCGCGGCGAGAGTCCAGAGGTTGGGGAAAAACAGGTCGCAGGGCTGCTTGTAGAAGCCGAGCAGGCATAACACCAGGAGCCCGAGAGTGACGAATCGACGGCGCTCGATCGTCCGGACGACGAGAAGCAGGGCCACCGGAAGCACGGGCAACCACTGGTATGGCCAGACCTCGTTCGGGATCAGCGCGCCCAGCGCGAAGCCCAGCGACATGCCGTAAGCGGCGTTCCAGCCACTGCGCCACGCCGCCCACGCGGCCGCGAGTGCGAAAGCGACGGCGCTCAGATAGGAAAGGACCAGGGCCAGCGCGGCGAGATGGAGCGGGGAGGTGATCAGGACATAGCCAGAGCCGCCGGGAACCGCGAACTGCTCCCCGCCGATGTAGCGCGCGAACAGCGTGCGCACCGAGTCGTACGCGCAGTCGGGATTGTGAGAGCCGAGAGATGGAATCAGGACGTGCTGGTAGTAGAAGAGCGCGCCGCTCCAGCCCAGCGGGATGAAGGTCACGACGGTGATGAGGACCGCGGCGAGACCGAGGGCGAGCGCGTATTTGAGTCGATGTTCGGGGCGCGGACCTATGACCATGGCCGCCGGGAAGTACTTCAGCGACGCCGCGACGCCGCCCACGATTCCAGCGATCACCGGCGAACGCCTCTCGAACCAGATCGAGGCCATCGCGAGCACGAGCAGGATGCCGCCACGCTGGCCGGCGCTGACGTCGGCGAACAGTGGCGGGAAATAGCCGGCGACCAGCCAGAACACAGGCCTCGCAATGGGATGGCGGGCCGCCACAACCCGATACAGGAGCAGCAAGCCCGCGACCAACGCGATGCCGTCGATCGCGGTCCAGACCTGGGCGCCGACCTGCCTGGGCAGCAGGGCGATCGGGACGGCCAGGAGCGCGACGGGCGGCGGGCTGACGAAGGCGTCGAGGCCGCCCGGGGGCGCGATGATGTGCAGCCGGTCGAGGTACGCGGCCGCCGCGTCGTACATGTGCGAAGGCTCGTTGAGGTACGCGTGGGCCCCTTCCCACAAACCCTGGGCGTCGTAACGCTGCGGTGAAAGGATCGTGAGGACGATCACGCGGATCCAGAACACGGCCGCGAGCGCCCAGTACAGGAGCGGGTTGGCCAGGACGCGCCGGATCAATCGGTCGAGACGCCGTTGCGCGAAAGCCAGCTGGTGCCTTTCAAGAAATCGATGAAGGTCGCGACGGACGCCGGGAGCTTGCGCCGGCGGAGGTGGACGATATGCCAATCACGGCGGATCGGAAAGCCGCGCACCTTCAGCTCCACCAGGCGCCGGCTCGCGAGCTCGAGAGTGATCGCGTAGCGCGAGATCACCGCCAGGCCCAGGCCCGACTCGACCGCGTGCTTGATCGCTCCGTTGGAGCCGAGCTCCATCGCGACCTGGAGCTTGGCGCCTTCCTTGCGAGCCTCCTTCTCCAGTGACCAGCGGCTGCCGGACGACGCCTCGCGCATGATGAACGGCTCGCCCGCGAGATCCTTGAGCGTGAGGCTTCGTTTCCCGGCGAGCGGATGTCCGGCGGGCGCGACGACGACGAGCTCGTCGCTGAGAAACGGAATGATCGCCAGCTCGGAGTCCCTGGATGCCGGGCCCACGACTGCGAGGTCGAGCTCGTTGCGCAGCACCTGGTCCTGCACGCGTGTCCGGGTGCCGATCTCGAGAGAGATGACCAGCCCCGGGTGCAGCTTCTTGAAGGCGCCGAGCGCTGCCGGAAGCAGGTAGATGCCGACGGTCGTGCTCGCGCCGACTCGCAGGCTGCCGCGCTTGATGCCGCGCAGCTCCTCGACCGCGACGGTCGCCTCGTCGAGCACGTCGAGCATGCGCCGCGCGTATCCATACAGGACGGTGCCGGCCTCCGTGAGCTTGACCCGCTTGCCCAGGCGGTCCAGCAGTGGCAGGCCGAGCGCCTCCTCGAGCTCCTTGACCTGGTACGAGACCGACGGCTGGCTGAGCTTGAGGCGCTGCGCGGCGAGGCTGAAGCTGCTGGCGTCCGCGACGGTTTTGAACGTCCTCAGCTGCCGGAGCGTGACGGCGCGGTCGAGATCGAGCTGAGCTTGGGCGCGAGGCACGGCGCCTACGATATATGCGCATGGCCGCCCGCAAACCCAGGTCGCTGTCGCCGGTTCGGCGGACGACGCCAAGCCTCGAAGGCGTCGAGGCGCCGCAGCGCGAAGCGACGACGGTCTCCGAGCAGAAGATCAATCAGTACCGCAAGCGCCGGTATCAGGCGCTTCACGCGGACACAGATGCCGCCAACAAGCGGCGTGCCGCCGGCAAGGCGACCGCTCGCGACCGAATCGAGATGCTTCTCGACCAGGGCTCTTTCGTCGAGCTCGACGTCTTCGCGACACACCGTGCGCAGGGCTTTGGGATGGAGGAGAGGAAGATCGCCGGCGACGGGGTCGTCGCGGGCTTCGGCGAGATCGACCGCCGCCCGGTCGCCGTTTACGCGTACGACGCGACGGTGTTCGGCGGCTCGCTGGGCGAGGTGACGGCGGAGAAGATCGTCAAGGTTCAGGAGCTCGCCCTGCGCAACCGCGTGCCGGTCATCGGCATCAACGACTCCGGTGGCGCGCGCATCCAGGAGGGCGTTGTCGCGCTGGCAGGTTACGCCGATATCTTCCTGCGCAACGTCCGCTCGTCCGGCGTCATCCCGCAGATCTCGGTGATCGCCGGGCCGTGCACCGGCGGCGCGGTGTACTCGCCGGCCATCACGGACTTCATCTTCATCGTCGCCGGCCAGGGCTACATGTTCATCACAGGCCCGGAGGTCATCAAGGTCGTGACCGGCGAGGCGGTGTCGTTCGACGAGCTCGGCGGAGGCCAGGTGCACAACGCGACGTCGGGAGTTGCGCATTTCCTGCCCAAGACCGAGGCCGAGTGCGCGGCGATGGTGCGCAAGCTGCTCTCGTACCTGCCGTCGTCGAACGGAGAGCCTCCTCCCTTCGTGCCGACGACCGACGACCTCGAGCGCGCGGACGTCGAGCTGCAGACCATCGTGCCCGAGTCGCCGAACAAGCCGTACGACATGCGCGAGGTGGTGTCACGAGTGCTGGACGGGCGCGAGTTCTTCGAGGTGCAGCCGTTCTTCGCACCGAACATCGTCCTCGGCCTGGGACGACTGGCCGGCCACGTCGTCGGCATCGTGGGCAACCAGCCGAAGGTGCTCGCGGGTGCGATCGACATCAACGCGTCGGTGAAGGCCGCGCGATTCATCCGGTTCTGCGACGCGTTCGGCATCCCGATCATCTCCTTCGTCGACGTGCCGGGCTATCTACCGGGCCGCGACCAGGAGCACGGCGGGATCATCCGCCACGGCGCCAAGCTGCTTTATGCGTACGCCGAGGCGACCGTGCCCAAGCTGACGGTAATCACTCGCAAGGACTACGGCGGCGCCTACTGCGTGATGTCACCGAAACAGATGGGCGCGGATCTGAACCTCGCCTGGCCGACGGCGGAGATCGCGGTGATGGGACCGGAGGCGGCGGTGAACATCATCTACAAGCGCGACCTTGTGGCCGCGACCGACCCGACGGGGCGGCGCAAGGAGCTCGTCGCGGAGTACACGGCGCGGTTCGCGAACCCGTACGTGGCGGCGGAACGGGGTTACATCGACGACGTGATCGAGCCGCGAGACACCCGGCGAGAGCTCGCGCGTGGCCTGGAGCTCATGCTGCGCAAGACGGTCGAGCGGCCGCCGCGGAAGCACGGCAACATCCCGCTCTAACCCACACGAATCAACGCGTTCAGTGAGCGGCCCTGTTGAGGGCGTCCGACTTCCGGCAGTAGTCGTCCACGGTGACGATGAACTCCGCGTGCGACCAGGTCAGCGGCGAGACCGAGAGCGGCGCGCCGCTGTGAGGATCCAGCTGCTCGGACAGCAGCCCGCCCGGCAGCTGGTGCCTGACCGCCCAGTCGATCATCTGGCGCGCGGGCTCGAGGTCCCCCTGCGTTTTGGCCGTGGCGATGTACCACTGCGCCATCCACAACGTGCACATGAACCATGGGTTGCCCGGCACACGCGAGGTGTCGCGGTCGACCTGGAAGTAATAGTCGTCCGAGTAGCGCGCGATACCACCCGCCTCCGCCTTGTTGGCGAGCTGCTCGGCGATGGCGCGCATCGTGTCGACGATCCGCGCGTCGTCCGCGGGATACATCCCGAACCGCCACAGCCCGTGAATCGCGCTGTCCAGCACCGTGTCCACCGTCACGGACTCGTCGTCCTCGACGGTGATCCGGCGGGGGAACCTTCCCAGCTCCGCGCTGTACAGATGCGTGTCCGCCGCCTCCTTCAGGCGCTCCACCGCGTCGCGGTACTTCACGTACGCCTTCACGTCCCCGAAAAGGTCGGCGAAGTTGCGCGCCGCGTCGAGGCCCGCCCAGACCGACCCGACCGTGAACGCGTGCACTCCCCAGCGCTCTTCCCACAGGTCCCACGACGGCATCGGCAAGCCGTTGCGTTCGTCGACGTACGACACCATCCAGTCGGCGGCCGGCGTCACGAGCGACGAGTAGAGGTCGACGACGAAATCGAGGTTTCGGTGAATGCGGTAGTGCTGCCACAAGGCCCACAACACAAGACCGGTCTCGTCCTCCTGCACCGGCAGCGTGCGCACGCCGTGCGAGTCGACCCACGGCAGCCACGAGCTGCCCGGATTGCCGTACGGCGTGTACTTGTGCAGGAAGAAGCCCTCCTCGACCAGGCACTGCTGGCTGAAGAGGAAGAACTGGCGCGTGGAATCCTCGTGGTCGGCTCGGTCGAGCGCGTTGGCGACGATCGCACCGTCGCGCGGCCAGTGATATGCGTATGTGTCGCGCGCGAACTTCGTGATGTCGAAGTCGGTCGACGCGATGATCGCGCCGCGGTTGTCTTCGTGAGTCCTGGCGGTCAGCACGCTTCGCCGGTACAGCTTCGACGCTTCCGCGCCGAGCGCATCGTCGATGTGGCGGTGGTCCTTCTCGCTCCACACCTGCCAGTAAGTGATGGTGCGGTCGCGATATGTGTCAGGGCCCCGATCGATGATCAGCTCCTGACCGAACGTGGTGACCTCGCTCAGCCGGGTGCCCATGCACAGCCAGTGGGTGATTGTCCGAGGCTGGTTGGGGGCGGCGCCGCCTAGATCAAAACCTATCGTGCAGTCGACGGAGCCCTGCTCGATCGGGTTGCGGCCGAGAATGCCGTCCTCGGCATCGACCCAGGTGCCCGCGGCGCCGTTGCCCTTCTTGCCGTTGGCCCAGCTCGAGATCCCGAACTCGGGCCCCGCCTGGCCGCCGATCAGGAAGTAGCGGTTGGCCTTGTAGGCGATCACGCTGCGATGGCGAGGGTCATACAGCACCGTGTTTCCGATGTCCGAGCCCTCGATGTACCAGTCGTAATGGAAGAAGACGGAGCCGGCCCTGAACCCGTCAGGCGACGTGACCGTGACGTTGCGTATGAACCAGTTGCGGGCGAGGTCGATGAAGTCCTCGAACCTGACGATGATCCCGAGCCCGGGATGGGACAGCGTCACGTCGCTGACGAGCGAGTCCTCCGCATAGCCGAGCGTGCGCGACCACGCCCCGTCCTCGAGCCACGCGAACCTACCGTCGATGAAGAAGCCTGCGTGGCAGACGTTGCCCATCGTCTGGTTGGCGTCGCCGACACGCGGGTAGTAGATGTCGCGGACCGAGTATGTCCCGTCGAAGCCGACGAGGACGTTGCCGTTTGCGAGGACGAGGCTCCTTGGCATAGTCAGCTGCCGGGCCATCCTACAATCCGTCCCACGCTGAGCCGTCCTCCGATTCGCATCATCACGTCACGCAAACGTCGACGCACAGTGGCCGCCCGGATGAGGTCGGGCGTGCTCGAGCTGTTGGTGCCGGCGACCATGCCCCATTCCGAGCGCGAGCATTGGGCAGAGGTCATGAGCCGGCGGCTGGAGAAGCAGGCCGAACGGCGCCGTCCGTCGGATGACCGCCTGGCCGAACGGGCAAGGCTGATGAACCACCGCCACTTCGAGGGCAAGCTCCGGTGGAACTCCATCGACTTCACGGACATGGATCGCCTCTGGGGCAGCTGCACGTTCACCGACGGCGCGATCCGGATCGCGAAGCGCGCCGCCGCCCTGCCGGACTGGGTGCTCGACTACCTGGTCGTGCACGAGCTCGCGCATCTCCTGCAGAGCGACCACGGGCCAGAGTTCCACGCGCTCGAGAACCGCTACCCGCTGGCCGAACGCGCGAAGGGCTACCTGCTTGCGCTCGACGCGATGGCCTAGGGGGAAAGGACGATCTTCGTCGCCTCGCGGGCGTCGAAGATCCGGTATGCCTCCTCGGCGTCGTCGAGCTTCATGCGGTGGCTGATGATCTTCTCCGGGTGCAGCCGGCCGGCGGCGATAAGGTCAAGCAGCGGCCGCATGTACTTCTGCACGTTGCACCAACCGGCGCGGAACGTCAGGGATTTCAACCACATCCGCATGTAAGGAAATTCGCCGCCGACGGCGCTGGGCACACCCACCATCGAGATGGTCCCGCCGCCGCGCACTGCGTGAATGGCCGTGTCGACGGCGGAGAGCAGGCCCACGCACTCGATGCTGGAGTCGGCGCCGATCCCTCCGGTCGCCCTCTCGATGGCTTCGACGGGGTGGGTCTGCTTCGCATTGATCGGTATCCCGCCCAGCTCCTGCGCGATCTCCAGCCGCGAATCGACCATGTCGATGACGAAAGTGCGCGCCGGCCCGAAGAGCTGGGCAGACATCGTCGCCAGCAGGCCGACCGGTCCAGCGCCGACCACTGCGACCACGTCGCCTGGCCTGATCTCGGCGCGCTCGGCGCCGAAAAAGCCGGTCGACAGGATGTCGCCGACGAAGATGGCCTGTTCGTCATCCATCCCGTCGGGGATGGGCTCCATTGTGCTGTCGGCATTGGGCACGACCACGTACTCAGCCTGCCCGCCGCCCAGCCCGCCGAAGTACTCGCCGTGGCCGAACGTGCCCTTGTCCACGCACTGGTTGAACCAACCCTTACGGCACAGGGCGCAGTGCCCGCACGCGGTGAAGAAGCTCGAGACGACTCGATCGCCTGGCTTGAAGCGGGCGACCTCCGGTCCGACGTCATCGACGACCCCGACGAACTCATGACCCAGCACCGCACCCGGATTCATCGGTGTGTGGCCGTGGAGGATGTGGAGGTCGGAGCCGCAAACCGCGCCGAGG
This sequence comes from Candidatus Dormiibacterota bacterium, assembly GCA_024280995.1. Taxonomy (GTDB): domain Bacteria; phylum Chloroflexota; class Dormibacteria; order Dormibacterales; family Dormibacteraceae; genus 40CM-4-65-16. The sequence continues at coordinate 497,556 of JAMXLM010000018.1, read as the reverse complement.
GTGACCCTCACCAGCACGTCGCGGGAGCCCGCGATCGACGGTTTGGGCACGTCCATGACCTTGACGTCGCCTTCGCCCTGGAACGTCAGCGCTTTCATGCTGGCACCAAGATTAGGCCCTATTTCTGCCAGGCCTCCATCAGCTTCTCCAGCTGCTGGGCGTTCTTGACCGAGTAGTTCGAGTAGTTGTTGTTCATAAGGGCGTGGACCTGACCCGCCGACCGCTCCATCTCCTGGATCTTCGGCACCCACTCCGAAAGCTCTTCGTCGGTGTAGTCCCAGCGAAAGCGGACGTTGGGCGGGACTCCCTTCATGTCCCATGTGTGGTGGTTGCGGCCGTGGAAGCGGATGACCGCGAGCTTCGACGACGTCACGTCGTGGACCGACGGCATGCTGGTCGTGTGACCCGGTGGGACGTCGACCGCCACGTAAGGGATGTCGCGCGTGCGCAGGAAGGCAAGCGTCCCGTCGCGGTGACGTCCGTCGAGCCACTCCGGGCGCCGGAACTCGACCGCGACCTGGAATCCGAACATCCTCTCCTGGACCTGCTCCACGTAGGCGAGCGAACGGGACGACGGCAGGAACCATGGCGGGAACTGGAAGAAGACGGCCGCCAGCTTCCCCGCAGCGCGCAGAGGCTCGAGGGCAGCTCTGAACCTCTCCCATGATTCGTCGACGACGTCGTCCGGCAGCTGCTCGAGGTAGAGGTTGCGTTTCTCCCGCAGCGCGGCCGGCAGGTCGGCCCGAAGATCCGGAGGCATGGACATCGGGCGCGTCGGGTGGTTGGTGAAGAGCGCGAACGACTTGACGTCGAAGACGAACTCCGGCGGCGTCTGCGCCACCCACGCCTCGACCGTCTCCGGCTTTGGGATGCCGTAGTAGGTCGAGTCGACCTCGACGAGGGGGAACTGCGACGCGTAGAAGCGCAGTCGGTCGATCGATGTCTTGACCGACATCGGGTAGAAGAGCCTGGAGTCGATGAGCGACTTGTCGGCCCAGCCGGCGATGCCGCATTTCACGGTCACGCGGATATGATCCGCGCCACAAGTTGCCGAGATACATCCGCTACTGGTACACGTACCGAACGGCGGTGGCGGTTCTGATGTCGCTCGTCCTCGCCGGGTCGATGTTCTGGCTCTACACCCAGCAGCTGACCTGCGACGCCCACGCCACGGGCTGCTACGCGAACGTTTCCGTCCATCCCGAGGATCGTTTCGCCGGTCAGTACGACCCCGGCAAGCCCCAGGACTCGGTGACGATCGTCGGTCTTGACGACTCTTCGCTGCGAGCGATCGGCCGCTACCCGATCCCACGCGAGGACTATGCGACGGCGCTGCGGAACCTCGAGAACGCCGGGGCGGCGGTGGTCGCCTTCGACATCGGCTTCCCGGATCCGAGCACACCCGCGGGCGACGCCGCGCTCCACGACGCCCTGGCCAAGAGCAAGATCCCGGTCGTCCTGGCCTCCGGCGGCGGCGACACGCAGAGCACCGATGGCCAGATCGTCCAGAAAGGGATCGACGAACGCCCGATCCACGATTTCCGCTGCCTCGACGCAAATACCGACGTCACCGCGCCCTGCTCGGCCGAGATACCGAACGTCACGATCGCATCGACCGACCTGGTGCTTGACGCCGACGGGGTAGTGCGCCGGATCCCGCTCGCGGTGCAACCTGTCTGCTTCGCCAGGCAAACCTGCAGCACGCCTGTCATCGACACTCTGGGCCTGCAGGCTTACCGAGCGTTCGAGCTCGGTCCCGGCTACCAGACGGGGGCCGACGTGGAGATCTCGAACGGAGTGGCGACGTTCGGGTCGGCGTGGCACACGCCGGTGGATGCCTCAGGCCAGGTCTTGATCAACTTCTCGGGGCCGCCGGGGAACTTCAACGACTTCGGGCACTACGTAAGCTTCGATAAGGTCCTCGACGGGAGCGCATCGCCGGCTCTGTTCAAAGACAAGATCGTGCTCATCGGCGCCTACGGACTGACGGGCGTCAACGACGAGAAGACTGTGACGACGAGCTTCGGCCACAACGGGACCCTGCCGATGGCAGGAGTCGAGATCCACGCCAACGTCGTCCAGATGCTGCTCAACGCGGTGCCCATCCCACCCAATCCCTCACGCTTCCTGGTGGCGGAGCCGCCCTGGGTTCTGCTGCTGATCATCCTGGTTCTCGGCCTGGCGACCGCCGTCGGCGTCGCGAGGGTCACCGTGTTGTGGGGCCTGGTCGGGACCGTCATCGCGCTCGGCATCTTCACCGTCGGCATGGCCGCGCTCGCTGCTTTCCAGAACTGGGTCCCGGACCTGTTCCATGTCTGGCTTGCAATCGCCCTCACCTACTCGGGCGTGACCGCATATCGCTTCCTGTACGAGGACCGCGAGAAGCGCAAGGTCACCGACATCTTCGGCCACTACCTCAAGCCGGAGATCGTCGAGGAGCTGGCGAAAACGCGGGGCGGCATCGACGACATCCTGCGCGGCGGCGAGCGTCGCGACATCACGCTGTTGTTCGTCGACATTCGTGGATTCACGTCCATGTCGGAATCGATGGCGGCGAGCGACGTCACCGAGGTGGTGCAGATGTACCTCGACCACCTGAGCGCGATCATCTTCACCTGGGACGGCACCGTCGACAAGTACGTCGGCGACGAGATCATGGCCTTCTGGAACGCGCCCCGACTGCAGGAGAACCACGCATTGCTCGCCGTGCGCTGCGCCTACGACTGCATCAATCGCGCTCCCGAGCTTCAGCAGCGCTTGATCGCGAAAGGCCTGCCGCCGATCCGTTGGGGCATCGGGATCAACACCGGGCCGGCCGTCGTCGGCAACATGGGCTCGCGCAGCCGCCTGCAGTACACAGCGCTGGGCGACACCGTGAACACCGCCGCGCGGTTCTGCACGCACGCGCCGGCGTTCCAGGTCCTCATCGGCGAGCAGACGTACCAGGCGTGCAAGGACTACATCGCCGTCGACCTCGTGCCGGGCGTGCAGCTGAAAGGCAAGTCCGCCGAGACGTTCCGCATCTACGAGGTGACGGCCATCCGTGAGTCGATCGACGCACCGTGGGTGCCGTGGCCGACCCAGATGGCGACCCAAACCCACAGCGACTTCACCTCTCAGTACACACAGCAGACCGTGCTCGCGGCCGCGAACACCGGGTCGACCGAAATCCTCGTCGGCGACGACGCCGAGCGGGCGCTAGCGGATCAGGCTCGCGCCCAGGGCTCCAACAACTGACGCAGCGACGAGGACCAGCACAAGCAGGCTGAGGCAGCTCATCGACCTCTTTGCCACCGACCTGGCGGGAGGCGCCGGGTTGTAGATCACGTGCTGCGGCGGCGACACGACGCCCGCGGCATGCTGCGCCATCACCGGGATCGGCACCGCGGGCGTTGCGGTGGGCACCATTCGGGATAGATCGGCGCCGGGCTCGAGGCTTCTCTGCCAGCCCGGACACATCTGGTCTGCGATCCGCGACATCGCCTCGTCGAACTCGGCGCCGGTCTGGAACCGGTCTTCGGGCCGCTTGGCGAGCGACTTGAGGATGACCCGCTCCAGCTCGGGGTTAAGCCCGGGCACGAAGACGGAAGGCGGCCTGGGCGGAGCCTGCACGTGCTTGGCCATGAGGGTGAAGGGCCCGTCAGCCTCCGTTGCGGTGAATGGCGGCTGCCCGGCGACCAGCTCGTAGAACATGATTCCTGCCGAGTAGAGGTCGCTCCGGCCGTCGACCTTGCTCGAGGAGACCTGCTCGGGCGACATGTACTGGGGCGTGCCCACGGTGGTTCCGGTCTTGGTGGCGGTGCTGCCCGCGCCGGTGTCGTCCATCAGCCGCGCGATGCCGAAGTCGGCGACCTTGACCATCCCCTCGTCGGAGATGAGCACGTTCTCGGGCTTCATGTCGCGGTGCACGATCGCGTGCCGGTGGGCGTAGTCGAGCGCCTGGAGGACGCCGTGCATCACGGCGAAGGCCTGCGGCGGCGGGACACGTTTCTCGTTCAGCCATTCACGCAACGACCGCCCGCGGACGAACTCCATGACGAGGTAGTTCACGTCCCCCTGGAGCTCCATGTCGTGGACCTGGACCAGGTTGGGATGGCTCGTGCGCGCCATCACCTGCGCCTCCTGGGTGAAGCGCTTCAACGCCACGGGGTCGGCGGACAGGATGAGCTCTTTGATCGCGACCTCGCGGCCCAGGCCCGGCTGCTCGGCGAGATACACCGAGCCCATGCCACCGCGACCGAGCTGGCCGCGGACACGGTATTTGCCGATGTACCGCTCGCTTGGAATCGGCGGCGGCGGGGTCGAAGGCGGTGGAACCGGGATCAGCCGCATGGTCGCGTTGTAGTCACCGGCGAATGGCGCGGTCTGGTCAGGCGGCGTCGGACGTGCCTGATCCGGCTGCGGCTCGTCTCCCTCGTGCTTAGGCGCCCACCCTGGAACCGGCGGCTGACCGGAGTCGGTCATCTAGATTCGTCCGAGCCTAGCAGGGAAGTGCGGAAGTCGCGCCGGCTATGGCGTTTTGCGGTCATTCCGTCGATAATCTGGCCGCACCAGCCAGCTTCAGGAGGAGATTGTCCATGTCGCAGATGCCACCCCCGCCTCCAGCCAGCCCCGAACCGGCTCCGGCTCCGGGGGGCACTCCACAGTCCACGGCTGCAAGCGCCGCCAAGACCAATGTGATCCTCGCCTACCTGCTGTGGTGGGTCACTGGCCTGATCTTCCTGTTCGTCGGCAAAGACAACCCGGACGTGAAGTGGAACGCAGCTCAGTCCGTGGTAGTCCTTGGCGGGATCTGGCTGATCTCATTCATCGTCGGATTCGTTTTCTTCCCGGTGTCGATTCTGCTTTACCTGGTTGGTGTCGTCTACTGGATCATCTTCCTGATCGGCGCCATCAACTACCAGGGCGGTCGTATCGCGGCACCTGGCATCGGCCAGTTCACGGACCAGCTGACCACCCAGTTGGCTGACGCCATCAAGTAACAGAGTCGTTTCCAACAGCCCCGCCTTCGGGCGGGGCTTTTTTTATTCCTCTTCGTCCGCGCTGAGCTGCGCCAGCGCCTTTTCGATTCCACCTCTCAAGTGGTCGCGCTCCTCGCGCAGGTTCGTCGCCTCGGCGCGTGCCGAGGCCAGCTGGTAGCGAAGGCGCTCGACCTCGTCCTGCAGCTCCTTGACGCGCGGATCGGGTCCACCACCGCCGCCGGCCGCCTCAGCGTCGGCCAGCTGCAGCTTCAGCCGCTCGACCGCAACCTTCAACTCGCGACGCTCGGCCAGCAGGTCCTGGACGAGTGATTCAGACGGCTTGGTCGGCTCTTTCGACATAGCGGCAGAGACCGGGCTGGAACTCACGCAGACGCAGGTGCTCCATCTCGCCGCGCAGGAAGCGAGCCTTCAGCGCGAGCCCTTTGATGCCCTTCGCCGTCTCGTATGGAAAGCGGTAAAGCTTGCCTGAGTCGACGAGCAGGCACACCGACAGCTTCTCGCCGTCCTTCTCGATCACGTGCTTGTAGCAGGGCACGGTGCGGCGCGCGATCTCCATCTTGGTGAAGCCGCCGACGCGCCCCTTGAGGACGTCGATTGGACCGCGCATGTGCGAATGGAAATGCTAATTGAGCAGTGAGAGCTGCTCCGGCTCCGGTGGCGGTTTCAGGATCACGCGCCGGCGGTCCGAGACACCGTGAAGCGAACGCAGGCGCGCCACCTCGTGCATCGTGCTCTCGCCGAAGAACTGCGGCAGGTACGCGCGATCGCGGTAGGCGCGCTCGTAGCGCGGCACCAGCTCCGGCCAGTGCCGGTCGAGCACCGACATGAAGTGCTCCCGCGTGCCGTCCTTGAGATGGAGCATCGCCGCCCAGAGGCCGGTCGCGCCCGCTGCGCGAGCAGCCTTGACAACGTCCTCGATGAGCTCCGGGCGGTCTGAGAGTCCGGGAAGGATCGGCGCCATGCCGACGCCGACGTCGATCCCCGCGGTGACCAGCTTCTCGACCGCCTTCAGCCGCTGTCGCGGGTGTGCCGTGCCAGGCTCGGTCCTGCGCCAGATTTCGTCGTCGAGGGTCGGGATGCTGAACGTGATGTGGAGCTCAGCCCGTCGTGCCAGCTCGCCGAGGACGTCGACGTCGCGGATGATCATCGGCCCGCGCGTGATCATCGCCGTCGGGTTGGAGAATTCCCGCAGGACCTGGAGGCACTGCCGGGTGAGCTTGAACCGGCCTTCGGCGGGCTGGTACGGATCGGTCGCCGCTCCGACGACAACGGTCTCCTTCTTCCAGGACTTTCGCGCGAGCTCGGACCGCAGCACCGAGGCGACGTTGACCTTCACACGGATGGTGCGGCCATACCGATCGTCGGACGGGCGGTCGGCGCGGCGCTCGAAGGCGCGGACGTAGCAGAAGGCGCAGCGGTGCTCACAGCCGGTGTAGGGGTTGAGCGACCAGCTGAACATCATGTTCTTGACCGGATTGAGCGCCGACTTGCACTCGACCTGCTCGTAAGCCACGTCTGCGAGGCGAGGTTCGACCGCAGCCACCTCCGTCATTGTAGAACAAACGTTCGGTCGTGCGGCCCATCGAGGAGGCCCCTTATCGCCATTCGGGCACAAATGGCGCGAACCGACCCGGTGACTGCCGCCCTTCGGGCACAAATGGCGCGGGAAACCGGCTCAGACGACCCTGATGTCGGAGTTCGGCGCCTCGCCGATCGGCCGGCCCTTGCGCAACCGGCGCCCTGGCCGCAGCAATGACGAAGGGCAGAAGTCGTTGAGCACGCAGCCCCCGCAGTTCGGCCGGCGCGCATCGCATACGCGGCGGCCGTGGAGGATCAGGCGCAACGACATCGCGGTCCACTCCTCCGCCGGCACCATCGCCGTGACCTGGAACTCGATCTTCACCGGGTCGCGAGTCGCCACCAGGCCAATGCGGTTCGTCAGCCGGGTCACGTGTGTGTCGACCGCAAACCCCGGCTCGTCGAAACCGGCGCCGAGGATGACGTTCGCGGTCTTGCGCCCGATCCCCGGGATCTTGACCATGTCCTCCATCGTCGTCGGCACCTCGCCTCCGAACAGCTCAACAAGAGCGCGGCTGGCGGCGATGATCCGTTTCGTCTTCAGGCGGAAGAAGCCGGTCATCTTGATGAGCTTTTCGATCTCCGCCGGGTCGGCCGCGGCCAGATCGTGAGGGGTCGGATAGCGGCGGAAGAGCTCGGGCGTGACCAGGTTGACCGAGCGGTCGGTGGTCTGCGCCGAGAGGATCGTCGCGATCAGCAGCTGAAACGGGCTCGCGTTGATCAGCTCGGTCTCGGCCGTGTAGAGATCGCGCAGCCGGTCGATGGTCAGCAGCGCGCGCTTGCGAGCGCCGCGCGGCGACTTCGGAACGTTCCAGTTCCTCGGTCTGGTCTTCGAGGCGGTTCTAACCAAGCAGCCGGCGCGCCACCGCGGCGATCTGGTTGCCGTCGGCGCGGCCCGCGAGTCGCGCCGTCGCCGCCTTCATGACCATGCCGAAACCCTTGGGGCCGTCGGGCTTGACCTCGTCGATCACGGCGCGAACCTCGGCCTCGATGTCCTGCTCGGACATCGTCGCCGGCAGAAACTCACGCAGGATCTTCATCTCGGCCTCCTCGCGAAGGGCCGATTCCTCACGCCCCGCCTTGCGATAGACCTCGATGGCCTCCTCGCGCCTCTTGACCTCCTTGCGCGCGATGCGCACGACGAGCTCGTCGTCGATCCGGCCGCCGGCGGAGCCTTCCTTGCTCGCGCGCACCAGCTCGCTCTTCAGAAGTGAAAGCGTGCCCAGCGCCACGTCGTCTCGGCGAACGCGGGCGTCGACCATCTCACTTTGGACGCGGTCATAAAGTGCCATTTGCCCGATTCGAGAAAGCGTACCCATCGGGCATAATCGGCGCCTATGGCTTTGGTCGTGGGGCCGCTGGCTGTGGTGATCGGCATCGTCGCGGTGTTTTTCGTGATGCGCCGGAAGTCCGTCGAGAAGCGGTCCATGTACTCGGCGCGCCGCTCGCAGATCGAGCACAAGGTGCGGGCCGCGCGCCAGCGAACACTCGCGCCGCGCGGTCACGCGGGGAAGCCGCAAGAGGAGACGATCCCCGGCGCCGCGCCCACCTTCGCGCCGCAGGCCCCGCAAGCGACAGTCACCTGGGCGACGCCCGCATACGAGGCGCCGACCTCCGCTCCTCCAAGCGCTCCGCCATTTGCCGAGCCGTCCGCTCCACCTCCCCCGCCGCCTCCTCCGCCGTCCACGGAAGGGCCCGCGACGACGCCGTGGGACGCTCCGGCCGCGCCGACTCCGACCTTCGACTACCCTCCCGCCGCCCAACAGCCCGCTTACGAGGCGCCGGCGTATGAGCCACCTTCCTATGAGCCTCCCGCGTCCGCGCCGTATCAGTCTGCCGCGGAGGTGGCGCCGGCCACGTCCGGCGAGCCCGGGTGGACGCCCGCGCCCGCCCCGGCCGTCGAACCGGCGGCCCAGCTCGAGCCGGCGGCGGCGTCCGCTTCGTCAACATCAGCCGGGGGCTGGTCGATCGTCAACCCCACCGGCTCTGAGCCCGCGCCCGACTCCAGGTCCGATGGCAAGAAGAAGAAGGACAAGGCCGGGTCTGCGACGGCAAGCGGAGACTGGTCGCTCGCGTCAGGCAGCGCGCCGGGTGAAGACGATGCCGACGAGCCCCAGGCCCGGCGACCGAGCGGCGGCGTCGTGGCGGTCGTTCAGTACGCCATCTTCGTCGTGGGGTTGGTGATGGTGCTCATCGGCGTGCTCGTCATGGTCGCCAACTCGCACGTCACCTAGCGACGGCGCTCAGCACCATCTCGGCCAGCGCACGGCCGCCGTCGCGCATCACGGTGTCGGCGATCAGCACCCGATAACCCATCTTGGTGATGGCGCCGGCCAGGCCGGCGTCCCGGCTGTCGAGGACGAAGCTCGCGGCTACGGCCTCGTACATTCGCGCGACCTCGACCGGGCTCGGGTCGTGGCCGAGCGCGCGCATCATGTCCACCGTCGGCCCCTTCAACGACGCTCCCGCGACGATGGGCGTCACCGCTACAGCCCGCTCTCGCGCGACGTGCTCGCGAGTCAAGGCGAGGATCGGTGCGATGGAGATCAAAGGATTCGACGGGCCGATGACGACCAGGTCGGCGTCGTTCAGCGCCGACACGACCTGGGGCGTGGCACGCGCCGTATCGATGCCGGCGAACGCGATGTTCCGAAGCCGCGGTGAGAGCCGCTCGCGCACGAAGTACTCCTGAAACGAGAGCTCGCCCGCGTCGGTCGTAAACCTGGTGCGAACGTCCGCGTCCGACATGGGCAGCACGCGGGCGCGGACGCCGAATCGCGCGCACAGCTCGCGGGTCGCTTCCGTCAGGGTGCAGCCACGCCGGAGCATGCCGGTGCGCACGAGATGCGTTGCGAGGTCCTTGTCGCCGATGCGAAACCAGGCCGCCTCGCCGATCCGGTCCATCGCGTCCAGCACGTGAAACGTGTCGTACCGCAGGCCGTATCCGGCCTGGTCGTTGAAGACTCCGGCCAACCGATAGATCACGGCGTCGATGTCCGGGCAGACCAGCACTCCCCAGAACTCGTCGTCGTCGGCGGTGTTTGCGATCACGGTCAGCTCGTGCTGCGGCGCCACCGCCTGGATGCCCGCGGCGAGCGCCGCGCCGCCAGTCCCGCCCGCCAGGATCACGACCCTCATCGAAAGAGGTCCTCCGCCGCCGGGCGTATGAGGTCGTGACCTGAGCCATCGCCGGTGAGCGCCAGGCCGCGGACGATCACCGCCGGCGTGCGCGCGGTCTTGCCCATGACCAGGCCCGCCGAAGCTGCCACGTCGTCGGCGACCGCAAGCACCGTTGCCTGCATCGGACGCCCGTTGTCGTCCGGCGTGCCGCGGAGGTCGAGGACCGCGGGCAGGCCGGCGAGGCCGAGAGCGACGTTCTGGATGCCCAGGCGCCAGGGCCTGCCGAAGGTGTCGGAGACGATCACACCGACGTCGATACCGGCGATGCCGCGAATCCGCTCGCGCATCCCCGCGGCGCTGGCGTCCGGGTCGAGCGGAAGCAGCGTGACCACGTTCGCCTCACCGGTGTTGGAGTGGTCGACGCCGGCGTTCGCGCAGACGAATCCGTGCCGCGTCTCGGTGATGAGCACTCTCTCCGAACGCAAGACGCGAGCGCTTTCGTCGAGCACGACCTGGACGAAACGCGGGTCAGGTTGCGCGACCAGCCCGGGCGCGATGCGCACAGCCTCGTCGCTCGCGCGTACCGAGTCGAGGTCGACCATGCGGCCTTCCGCTTTGGATACGACCTTCTGGGCGACCACGACGACATCGCCAGCCTGCAGCGAGGCGCGGGAAGCGATGAGGTGTCCAAGGTCGTCGCCGGGCCGCACCTCGGGCAGCCCTTCGACCGGAAGGAGCTGTACCTTCACACCGCGTGGACGCGGGCCAGGTCTGAGGGCTCGTCGAGGTCAAGCGCCATCGCGTCGGACTGAAACACCGCGAACTTCACTCCCTTGGCCTGCGCGTCGGCCCGGAACTGAGCCAGCGACTTGTCGCCGAAGTGAAGGCCGATGACGTCCGGTGGGCGCAGGTAGAGAGCGTTCGTGCCGCCTCTGCCGGTCGCCGGTGCGGCGACGGCGATCGGCGCCGGGTGGCGCGCCGCCGCGAGCAGCATCTCGCGCACGGCGGCCTCGGTCACCAGTGGCAGATCGCTCGACAGCAACAGCACAGAGTCCGCACCGCCCGTCATCGCGCGGTCGATCCCGCGACGTGCGGCGACGTTCTGGCCCTCCTCATGGGGCTCCAGCAAGATGTCGGCGCCCCACGACACAGCCATGTCGGCGACCTCGTCCGACCCGGTGACCACCAGGACGTGATCGCCCGCGGCCGCGGCGTTGACCGCAAGCCGGGCGTTGTTGCGCGCGAGCGCGCGCCGCGACTTCGCGCCGAGGGCCGGACGCAGCCGCTCCTTGGCAGAGTCGAAGTCCTTGACGAGGACGATCACCCAGGTCTTCATGCCTTGCCCCACCGCTCGCGGATCTTCGGCAGGATCTGCGCGCCATAGAGCTCGAGGAATCGCGACTGCGAGTCTGTCGGCGAGTGGAAGACGAGGTGCGTGAAGCCCAGCTCGAGGTAGGGGCGCAGCTGCTCGAGGTGCTCGTCGGGATCGTCCGAGACGAGCCAGCGACGATGCGCCACGTCCTCCACCGTTTTGGCAAGTCGCTCCATCTCACGCGGGTCGTCTATCCCGGCCTTGCTCTCGCCGGGCAGCGCGAGCGCCGCCCAGATCTTGGTGTCCTCCATCGCGCGGGACCGATCTGTGTCGAACGAGACCTTCACCTCGATCATCTTGTCGAGCTCGTCGGGGTCGCGTCCGGAGTCCCTGGCACCATCGGAGAACGCCGGAAGCAACTGGTCGGAGTAGAGCTCCATTCCCTTGCCGGAGGTGACGATGAGCCCGTCGCCCGCCCGGCCGGCGTACTTAGCGACCTGCGGACCGCCCGCGCCGATGTAGATCGGGATCGGCCGGTCGGGCTTTTCGTAGATGGTCGCGTTGCGCGTGTGGAAGTAGTCGCCGTCAAACGTCACCGAGTCCTCGCTCCACAGGATGCGGATGAGCTTGACGGCCTCGCGCAGGCGAGCGAACCGCTCCTTGTTGTCGGGCCAGGGAATGCCGAGCGCGCCTTCGTTCAGGTGCTCGCCGGTGCCGACGCCGAGGATCATCCGGTCGGGGATCAGCTCACCCAGCGTGCCGAAAGCCTGCGCGACCAGCGCCGGGTGGAAACGGAAAGTCGGGGTGCTTACCGAGGTGCCGAGCAGAACGCGCGAGGTCCGCTCGCCCACCGCGCCGAGCCATGAGAAGGCGAAGGGCGCGTGGCCGTCGGAGTGCCGCCAGGGCTGGAAATGGTCGCTGATGAAGACGGAGTCGAAACCATTGGCCTCGGCCTCGACGGAGAACTCGAGAAGCTCGCGCGCGCTGAACTGCTCTGCGCTCGCCTTGTACCCCAACCGAAGCGGCGGCTTCACGAGCGACGGTTGTAGCGCTGCCAGCTAAACGCAACTCCGCCGATCACCGCCGCGACGACCACGACCACCAGCGCGATGAGGCTGCGGCTGTCGAAGGTCGCGATCCCGGCCGCTGTCAGGAGGATGAGCGCGCCCACCCCGATCAGCATCATCACCACGAGCACGATCGCTCGGTGAACCTTCATTGGGCTGGATGTAGCTTACCGAGCATGAGTCATGGGCAAGTCGTGCGGCTCGAGTCGGTGAGATCCACCCAGGACGTTGCGCGCGACATGCCTGTCGGATCCGTTGTCGTCGCGGATCACCAGACCGAAGGTCGTGGGCGCATGGATCGACGCTGGGAGGCGCCGCCTGGCACCGCGCTGCTCGTGTCGTTCGTGCTGCATCCAAACCCGGTGCTCAGCCTCGCCGCCGGGGTTGCGGCCGCGGAGGCGTGCGGCCCGGACGTGCGGCTCAAGTGGCCGAACGACCTGCTGCTCGACGATCGCAAGCTGGGCGGGATCCTGGTCGAGGCGACGGCGCACAAGGCGATCTGCGGCATCGGCATCAACCTGACGTGGGCGCCGGACGGCGCCGCGAAGCTGGATCGGCCTCGGGACGAGGTCCTTGAACGGCTGCGGTCGAAGATCGAGGAGTGGACCGTCAGGCCCACCGACGACGTGCTCGCGCGCTGGCGCAAACTGTCGGCGACGCTAGGCCGGAAGGTGCGGATCGACGGCACGGAGGGCGTCGCGCAGGATCTCGGGCCGCGCGGTGAGCTGATCGTCGACGGCCGCGCGTTCGTCGCGGGCAGCGTCACCCATCTATGAGGCGGACGATCTCGGGCAGCACCTCGCCGGAGCGGCCGTGGATCACGACCTCTGCCAGTGCGTCGAACGGCGTCGCCTCGGCATTCACGACGATCATGCGAGCGCCCGAGCGCAACGCGAGCAGCGGCACCTCGGCCGCCGGGTAGACGACAAGCGAGGTCCCCACGACCAGCATCACGTCGGTCTTAGCCGCCAGCTCGAAGGCCTCACGCGTCGCTGCCGCCGGCATCTGCTCCCCGAACAGAACGACCGTCGGCTTGAGGATGGCGCCGCCGCAGTGCTTGCAGCGCGGCGGCATCTCCACGTCCAGTCGCGCCTGGACGTCAGCGCGCGGCTCGGTTCGCCCGCACGTCAGGCATTCGACCGTGCGGCCCGACCCGTGGAGCTCGATCAGGCGCCTCGTCCCCGCATCTCGGTGCAGCCCGTCGGTGTTCTGCGTCACGACCGCGACGAGATGGCCGCCTTGCTCGAGCGAAGCGAGCGCGAGATGTCCGGGGTTGGGCCTGGCCGCCAGGGCGACGCGGCCGCGCTCCTTCGACACACGCCAGTACTCGGCGGGATCGGCGAGGAAGGCCTCGATCGAAGCAACCTTGACGGGGTCGTACCGGGTCCAGACCCCTCCCTCGCCTCGAAACGTCGGGATGCCGCTCTCCGCGGACACGCCCGCACCGGTGAGCGCGAGCCCGTGACGCGCCCCGCGCAGCAGCTCGGCAGCGCGCTCCGCCGTCATGGTCCCGGGTCCGCGTCGAATGCGCCGGCCGTCCCACCGGTTTGAGGTATCGCGATGACCAGGATCACCCGTTCGCTCCCCATGTCGCCGGTATGGTAGGAGCCGTGAGCCGGCCGGTCGGTCAGTCGGGCCGGAGTCTGTGGCTGTACCTCGCTGCGGCGGCCATCTTTGCAGCCCTCGCGGCGCGCGGCCTTACCGTTCCGCTCTACGCGCACGAGATCGGTGCAAACCGGTTCGCGGTCGGCGCGCTGTTCGCCGTCTCGACGCTGGCAGCGGCAGTTCTCTCGCTCCCTTCGGGAGTGCTGGTCGACCGTTTTGGGGCCCGCACGCTGATCGTCGTCTCGCTGGTGCTGGCCGCCGGGTCGCAGCTCGCAACCGCGGCCACGACGACTGTGGCCCCACTTTTCCTCTGGCAGGTCGTCGGCGGCCTGGCGGCCGGCATCCAGCAGTCGGCCGTGTTCAGCGCGGTCACCGAGTCGGTTGCGCCATCGCGGCGCGGCCGCGCGCTGGGCTGGCTCACGTTCTCGATGCAGGCGGGGTTCTTCCTCGGTCCCTCGATCGCGGGAGTGGCCCTGCGCTGGATCGACCTGCGGGCGGACATAGCGATCACCACCGCGTTGTTGATCCTGTCAGTGCCGGGCGCGATCGCGGCCGGCAACACCACCCAGCGCTCGGCGCGCGGCCTGGCACTTCGGGAGCCGCTTCGCGCCCTCGCCGCGCAGCCGGCGTTCGCGCCCGTGACGGTCGGGCTGATCGCGATGACGCTGGGATGGGGCACGATCAGCGCCTTCTTGCCGGTCTTCGGCAAGGAGTCGCTACAGCTTCCGAGCTCGCAGGTCGGATACCTTCTCGCCCTGCAGGCGGTCTTCAACGGCGCGTCTCGTATACCCGCCGGTTGGTTGGTCGACCGCATGCGGCAGCGCTGGCCGGTCATCTTCGTCGGAGGCCTCGTCTGGTCGATCGCGTTGGCGGTGATCGGGCACCTCGGCGGTTTTGCCGCGCCCGCGGTCGTGCTGGCGATCGGCACGCCGTTCATGGCCGCGGCATTCGTCGCCATCGGCGTCGTCTTCGCGGACCTGTCTACCGGATCGACCCGCGGGGTGACGATGGGCGCATACGGCTCGATCCTGTTTCTCGGGCTGTCGGCGGGGCCGCTGCTCTTCGGTCCGATCGTCCAGGGCTTCGGCTACGCACCCGGCTTCACCGCGTGCGCCGCAACCTCGGTGGTCCTGGTGCTGGTCATGGCGGCGATGCAGAGCGAGATGTCACGCCGGCGAAGCGCTCGGGCGACCGAAGGCCGCGTCGCCTAGGTGTAATCCCTAGACCGGCTCGGGCTCGGTCCTGGTCGCGTGCGGCTTGGGCGCTGGAGCGCTCATGTCCGCAACCCGCACCTGGTTGCGCCCTCCCTGCTTCGCGGCGTACAGGGCCTGGTCGGCGCGGTCGATCAGCTGGGTGAAGATGGCGGCGTCGTCGGTCGCCGCGACCCCGACGCTGATGGTGAGCTTGAGCCCGCCCGGGAAGGTGGCGGCGGCAACCTTCGCCCGGATGCGCTCCGCCAGGACTCGCGCGCCGGACTCGTTCGTCTCGGGCAGGATCAAGGCGAACTCCTCGCCACCGTACCGGGCGCATACGTCTGACTCGCGAAGTCCAGACGACAGGATCGAGGCAAGCTCGGCCAGGACCGCGTCGCCGTTGAGGTGCCCGTAGGTGTCGTTCACCTGCTTGAAGTGATCGAGGTCGATCATCACGAACGTGATGCCGGCGCGGTGCCGGCGCGCGCGCTGCATCTCCTGCAAGAACCGCTGCGCAAGGGCGCGACGGTTGGGGAGCCTGGTCAGCTCGTCGGTCAGTGCGTTCTCCTCCTGCGCCTCGAAGAGCTGCGCGTGGCGGATCGCGATGGCCGCCTGAGCGGCAACGCCGTTCAGAAGCTCGACCTGGTCGTCGGTCAGCTCACGCCACGCGTTGAGGTACAGCTCCATCGCTCCCATCAGCTGGCCGGAGCGCTGGATGGGAACCACCAGGGCATGCTGGGGATGGCCGCCCTGGTCGAGACCCGGCGCCGAGCGCTCATCGAGATTGACCACCAGCGGACGCATCGCCGCCACCGCCGACCGGATCGGTTCCTCGTCGAGCTTTCGCGCTCCGCCGCGAGCTCGAGTCGTCAGGTTGTAAGAGGACTCGCGGTAGAGCTCGGCCTTGCCGGGCCGGACGAGGTACATCGCGCCCGCGACCGAGCCCATCAGCCGGCCGACGTGGGTGAGCGCGACGTTCAGTACCTCTTCGAGCGCCAGGGTGGAGTTGACCGCCGAGGCCAGCGCGAGCAAAAGATCGGCTCGGTCGCGCGCCCCGGTCTGGTCCGCAAGCGCCGCCTCGAGCTCGCGGGCCGTGCCGCGATAGCGCATCAGGGACAGCGTCAGGAGAAACAGGGCGGCGACCAGGAGAACCGAGACGATGAGCAGAATGCCTGCCGGTTCCATCTAAAGTCCGGATAGGTTAACGCGGCATCATCAGAGATCGATCTATACTCGGCCCGATCTGGAGCCGCTTTCTTTTGACGATCTCCCGCTTGGCGGCGAGTGGACTACCCGCCGCCGGACGGTCACCGAAGCCGAGATAGCCCTGTTCGCCGGCGTTGCCGGCGACCTGTCCCCGCTGACGATCGAGGCGGCCAACAACGGCCCCCGCCCCGCGCCTCCGTCCCTCGTCGTGGCGATGGCGGTCGGGCTTGGCTCGGTCGACATGCCCGTGCCGTCCGTGGCGGAGTGGGAGTGGCTGAACTGGAAGTTCCCGCGCTCGGTGCATGCCGGGGACACGATCTACGCGCGCTGGACCTTGACCCAGAAGCGTCCGCCCGTCGCCGGCGCGCCTTCGGCGATCGTGGTCTGGCGGGTGGACGTGCACACGGCGGACGGCGCGCTTGCGGCCGAAGGCGAGATCGGCGCGAAAGTCACGCGGAGCGCCGGCGGCGCACCGCGTCAGCAGCAGACTGGCGAGCAGGCGGCCGCGGCGACGGGAACGGCGTCTCGCCGGCGTCGCGGGCGTCGGTCGCGAACCAACGGAGGCACCCCCGCCGCACCCACCGCGCTGCCGGAGACTCCCCCGGTGGCGGCTCCGCCGGCGGCCGCGGCCAAGCCGGAGCGAACCTCGAGCTCCTCACGGCGGCGCAGACGCCGGCGCTCGTCAGGATCCGGGGCGCAGAAGGACGAGGAGCACGAACCACGTGCCGCGCACGTGCAAGAGGTTTCGGCGCCGCCTTCCGCACCTGAACCCGCCGCCCCCGCCAAGACCTCTGCTTCCCGCAAGGGAATCGGAGGCGTGCTCCGCCGCCTGCGCGGCAACGACGCCTAGGAGGTGACTCCCTCCAGTGCCTCCAGGTGCTCGATCACCCGACGCGTGAGCTGCGTCGGCGTCGAAGCCCCGCTGGTCACCCCGACCCGCTTGGCGCCGCGGAACCACTCGACCTGCAGGTCCTCCAGTCGATCGACCAGGTAGGCCGGCTTGTGCCCGAGCTTCTTCACCACCTCGACCAGGCGAAGGGAATTGGATGACCGCGGGCTGCCGACCACGATGACGACGTCGACCTCCTTGGCCGCTTCGACGGCCGCCTCCTGGCGCTCCTGCGTCGCGCGGCAGATCTCGTTGTAGACCTCGGCCTGCGGATAGCGAGCGCGCACGCGCCCGATCAGGTCCTCGGTGTCCCAAACCGACAGCGTCGTCTGGCAGGTGACCGCGATCCGGTCGCCGTGCAGGTCGAGGGCGTCGATGTCCGCAGGTTCCTGGACGAGGTGCACCCTGCCGGGCGCCTCTCCCATCACGCCCTCAGGCTCCGGGTGCCCCTTCCGGCCGATGTAGACGACCTCGTAGCCCTTGCGAGCCAGGTCGGCGACGAGCTCGTGCGTGCGCACGACGTCGGAGCACGTCGCGTCGACCGGGGTGAGACCGAGCTCGACCGCGCGCTCCTTCACCTGCGGCGAAACGCCGTGAGCCGTGAAGATCACGGTGCCTTCCTTGATGTGCTCGAGGCCCTGCAGGCGGTTGGGCTGATCCACGAGCGCTATGCCTTGAGCCTGCAGGTCGTCGGTGGCGTGCGTGTTGTGGACGAGCATCCCCAGCATGTGCACCGGCCCGGTCGTCTCCTCACGCACGCGCTTGGCGATGCGGAAGGCGTCGACCACGCCGTGGCAGTACCCGCGCGGGGTGATCTTGAGGACTTCCATGACTCGGGGTCGAGTCTACGAGAGGTCACCCCCTTCAGCCATTCGTGCCCGAATGGCGCGTTTCGGATGCATACCGCCGCCATTTGTGCCCGAATGGCGCGATTCGCGCCCCGGTCAGGCGGCGCGGCCGAGGACCTGGCGCACCTGCGTCACGACCGATTCGGGCGTGGCCAGCACGTCGGGGGCCGTGAAACGAAGGAGCCGGTATCCGGCCCCGACGAGGCCGTTCTGGCGCTGGTCATCGCTGGTCAACCGCTCGCGGTGATTGGCGCCGTCGTATTCGATCGCCAATCGCTGTTGGCGGTAAAGCAAGTCCGGCCGTCCGAGGAACCGACCCTGGTCGTCGTGGATGGGAACCTGAGATTCCGGCCGAGGCAATCCGCCTAGCTCGAGCAGCATCCGCAGTCGGGTCTCCATGGCCGACTCGGACTTAGGCTCGACATAGCGAAGGACACGGCGGAGCCGCGCGACGCCCTTCTTGCCTGCGTGTCCGCGAACGTACGCGTGAAGCTCCTCCAGGCTGACCAGTCGCCTGTGTAGAAACAGATCCGCGGCAATGACTCCATCCGTCAATGCGATGCGTCCGCCAAGGTCCACAACTGTGCGCAACGCCGCGGTGCACGGCATGCCGCGCCGGGACACGATCTCGTCCGGCTGCATCTCGTATCGGCGAACGGCCGCGCCCGAACGACGACTGCTGCCGGTCGGCTCGGGCATGTTGACCTCGATCGGATTGCAAGGCGCACAGTCGAGACCATGCAGCCAGGCCGCGGTCCAGCCGCAGAAGGCTGCCTCCATTGGGAGTCGCCGCCAAACCGCGGCGAGGAGGAGCTCCGGACTCAGCTCGAGGCCGGCCCAGCGATATAAGCCGGCACCCAGCGGACGGTAGTCAGCTCCGCGCAGCCGGGAGCGGGTCACGCCGAGTTCGCGGGCTTCGGCGATCGTGAATGGACCTTGCTTGAGCGCTGCGGGCACGCGTCTCGAAGACACCCGACCACGATCCGGCGACGTGCCTCAAAGAGCAACCCAGGTCGTTAACCTCCGCCATTTGTGCCCGAATGGCGAGGGGCACGGGCCTGATTCGGGCCATTCGTGCCCGAATGGCGAAAAAAGGGGAAGGCGGCCCCGCCCTACGAGTCGACCCCCGCGAAGAGGTCTGACTCCGGCAGCCTCGATCCCGGTTTGCCCCTCGCGAGCTGGTAGTACTCGGTCCCGAACGCGGTCTCGTAGATCTGTTCCGGGATCTTGGCGAACCACGAGTTCGGGTCGTTCTGACTGACGTGAGCGGCCGAGGCTTCGCGCTTCCGCGCCACGTAATCGCGGACGTCAACCTGCGCGGTGATCAGCTCGTCAGGCGTTCCGGCCACCCGCATGTTCCGCCCCGCCTGCTCCTGCGCCTGGTCGGGAAACTGATCGACGAAGGCCTGCATCAACGACCGCGGAATCGCCATGTAGTACAGCTTCTTCACCGGCGAACCCTCACGCTCCAGCAGGTCGAGTGCGGCGTTCGTGACGTGGTGCGCCTTGATGTGGTCAGGGTGCCCGTAGATGCCGTCGTCGCCAAAGGTCACGACGACGTCCGGCCGTTCCTCGCGCAGGATCGCGGCCAGCTTTCCCGCGGATTCGTCGAGCCTTGCCTGCTGAAAAGAGCGAGGGTCCTTGTTGTCCGGCGTGTCGACCATGCCGGAGTCGCGATAGCCGAGGAACTCCTGCCGGTCGACGCCGATGATCTCGCCGGCCGCCCGCAGCTCAGCCTCGCGGATCTCGCCCAGACGGGGACGCGACGCGGCCTCGTCCATGTTGTAGATCTCGCCGACCTCGCCGCGCGTTGCGGTCACCAGCACGACGCGGTGGCCCTGAGCTTTCGCCTTCATCATCGCGCCGCTGTTTCCGATCTCGTCGTCGGGATGCGCGTAGACGACAAACAAGGTGCCCATCTACGAAAGCAACAGCGACGCGAGCTCGGGGATTCCGCCCTGGCCCGGTCCGGGAATGGTCCTGTCGGCCGCCGCGATCACCTCCGCGGGCGAACCGTCGACCGCCACTCCGAGCCCCGCCCACGCGATCATCGAGGCGTCGTTGCGGCCGTCGCCGACCGCGACGACCTCGCCCTGTGCGACACCCAAACGCTCGGACAGGAAACGCAGCGCCGACGCCTTGTCGCTCTCCACGCTCGTGAACTCGAGGTAGTCCGGCGTCGAGGTGGCGACGTTGAGACGCCCCTTCCAGCTCTCGCGCGCCTCCGGCAGCAGGACTTCCAGCGTTGCCGGCGCCGCCACGATCACGAGCTTCGGAGTCGTCGGTCCCATCGCCTCGTCGAGGTCGCCGACGACGTGCACCTGCATGCTCGCGTGCTCGGCGTAGATGTGCGCTTCGGGCCGGTCGCGCTCGACGATGAGCTTGTCATCGCGGTAGGCCTGGATGTGCAGATCGCGGGCGCGGGCGAAGCGGATGACCTCCATCGCCACGTCGTGCGGGATGCCGTGGTCGAGGAGAGTCCCACCCTCCAGCGTGCGCACCTGCGCGCCCTGGTAGCAGACGATCGGCCCGGTCAGCCCCAGACTCGTCACCCATGGCACCGCGCCTGGGTACGGCCTCCCCGTGCACACGATCACCGTCATGCCTGCGCCGACCAGGCGCTGGACCGCGTCGACGTCGCGAGGATCGAGCGTGAGGTCCATGGCCAGGATCGTGCCGTCGAGGTCCAACGCGAGCAGCTTGTACTTAAGTGAGACGGCTATCGCTTGACCTCGGGGTTCAACAAGTTCGGCGGGCGTCCGCCACGGACCGCGGTCGCCATGTTGCGGGCGGCCATCGCCGACATCTCGGAGCGTGTGCGCACGGTGGCGCTCGCGATGTGAGGCGCCAGGACGACGTTGGCCATCGGGATCAGGTGCGGGTGCACTGCCGGCTCGCGCTCGTAAACGTCCAGGCCCGCGCCGGCAAGCTTCTTGGCGTTGAGCGCCTCGACGAGGGCGGCCTCGTCGATCACGGGGCCTCGCGATGTGTTGACGAGGATCGCGTTGCGCTTCATCGCGTTGAACTGTGGCGTGCTGATGAGGTGCTGCGTCTCCGGCGTCAGAGGCACGTGGACGGAGATGAAGTCCGACTCGGCGATCAAGCGGTTCAGGTCGACGCGCGTCGCGCCAAGCTGCTCCTCCGCCTCCTGGGGGAGCGGCTGGGGATCGTAGTAGAGGATGCGCATGTTGAAACCCTTCGCTCGATGCGCCACACCGCGACCGATGCGGCCGATGCCGATGATGCCGAGCGTGGCGCCGTATATGTCCTGGCCGAGCATCATGTCGATCGCCCAGCCGTGGAACTGGCCCGAGCGAATGAAGTGGTCCGCCTCGACCACGCGCCGCGCGGTGGTCATCAGCAACGTGAAGGCGAAGTCGGAGGTGGCATCGTCGAGCACCCCCGGCGTGTTGGTGACCATCACCTTGTGCGCAGTCGCCGCGGCGACGTCGATGTTGTCGAAGCCGACGGCAACGTTGCTCACGCACTTGAGACCCGGAGTGGAAAGAACGGTCTCGCGGATCGGATCCATCAGCTGGCTGACGATGCCGACACATCCTTCCGCGGCTTGACGGATGCTCGCCTCGTCGAGCGGACCTCCAGCGGGATAGGCGATTACCTCGGCCGCCTCGGCCAGGATCTGAGGTCCGGGATCGAGGATCGGATGCATCAACAAGATCCGGCTCATGGGTTCAGGCCCAGCTCGCCGGCGATTGGTTTCAGGGCGTCGCGGACGAACTCCACGTGCTCGTCGAAGGGTACCCCGAGGACCTCGGCGCCCGCGACGAGCTCCTCCCTGTGCACGCCGCGCGCGAACGCCTTGTCCTTCATCTTCTTGCGCACGGTGCTGGGCTCGACGGCGCTCAGGGATTTGTCGGGCTTGACCAGCGCGCACGCGATGATGAATCCGCACATCTCGTCGACCGCGTAAAGCGCCTTGCGCGCGTTGGTGTCGCGAGGCACGTCCAGGTAATCGGCGTGCGAAGCGATGTCGTCGAGGATGTCCTCCGGCCAGCCCTTCTCGCGCAGCATCTCGATCCCGCGCATCGGGTGCTGTTCCTTGGTCGGCCCCGTCTCGTAGTCCCAGTCGTGGATCAGGCCGAGCACGGCCCAGCGTTCGGGATCTTCGCCAAAGCGCCGCGCGTAGGCCTCCATCGCCGCGGACACGCTGCGCATGTGCCGGCGCAGCTGCTCCGACTGCGTCATCGAGGTGACCAGCTCCCACGTCTCGTCCCGCGTCGGTACCGTCACAAGATCTCCTTCAAGGCGGCGAGCAGCTTGTCGTGCTGCTCACGCGTGCCGACCGTCACCCGAATCCAACCGGCGATCGGGTCTCGATCGTAATGGCGGACCAGGATCTTTCGCTCGCGGAGGGCCGTCGCAACCTCGAATGCGGGCTTCGGCGGCCGCGCAAAGACGAAGTTGGTCGCTGACGGCACGACCTCGAAGCCGAGCTCGGCGAGGGCGCTCGCGAGCTCACCGCGGTTGCGCACGACCTCATCGACCAGGGCCTGGTGGTAGCTATCGTCCTCGATCGCCGCCACGGCGGCGACGACGGCGAGACGGTCGACGTTGTACGAGTCCTTCACCGAGTCGAGCGCCTCGATCAGCTCGGGCGCGCCGAGCGCGAAGCCGACACGCATTCCGGCCAGCGCGTACGACTTGCTGAAGGTGCGAAGGATCAGCACGTTGCCGTGCCGCTCGAGCAGGTCGACGGCCGAGCGCGGTGCGAAGTCGACGTAGGCCTCGTCGACCACGACGACGCCGCTCGAAGCGGTGACCACCGCCTCCACGTCCTGCGCGTCGAACAACGCCCCGGTCGGGGAGTTCGGGTTGACGATGAACTTCAACCGCGCCGGGTCGGCGCCGAGGCTGGGTGGCAGCTCGTCGAAGGTCTCGGTCGGATGCGTCGATGCGCGCGCCTCGTGGATCCGGCACAGCGGGTCGAACAGCGGATACGTCGGCATCGGATAAGCCACGGTCTCGCCCGGACCCGCGAACGCGGTGAAGCAGAGGTCGATCAGCTCATCGCCGCCGTTGCCGACGGCGACGCGCGAAGGATCGAGCCCGAAGTGGCGCGCGATCGCCTCGCGTGCGGGCCGCGCCGTTGCGCTCGGATACAGACGCAGCGATTCGTCGGCGGCAGCCTTGATCGCCGCGAGCACCTTTGGCGAAGGCGGAAGCGGCGACTCGTTGGTGTTGAGCTTGATCCAGCCTTCGCCGTCGGGCGGCTGCTCGCCGGGGACGTACGGCCGGAAGCCCTCCAGGGCCTTCCTTACGACGCCTTTCGGCATTCGAGCAGAAAAGTTTCCAGCGCGACCCGGGGCGAGACGTTCTGCTCGAGGTAGCCCAGCGTGTCATACGAGAGCTCGAGCAACCGTGCCCAACGACCCTGCTCGCGACCGCTGCTGGCCAGCATCCGCCTGCGCAGCTCGATCTGCCAGCTCGCCATCGCGAACAGCGCCGGATCCTCTTCTCCGCCTTCGCTGCGCCGCCATCCCATCTGCTCCGCGTCCAGCTGCGCGGCCACGACCAGCGGAACGTCCGCGGGCGCGCCGAATATCTCCTCGAGCCGTCGAGTCCACGAATGGTGGAGCTCGATGACCCGCTCATCGCCCGCGCGCCGCATGGCCCAACCCGGCCGGCCGCTCGACAGCTCGGCCAGCAGCTTCGCGCGCTTCGGCTCCGTCCCGTGCGCCGTCAACAGCGCCTCGATCTCCGGCGCCGGCACGGGATGGAAGAACACGCGCTGGCAGCGGGACACCACGGTGGGAAGGACGACGAACGGGTTGAGGCTCGGCGTCGTCAGGACGATGACGCGGTGCGGGTGCGGCTCCTCGAGCGTCTTGAGGAGGACGCCCTGCGACTCGTCGCGCAGCCTCCCGACGTTGGTCACCAGGACGACGCGATGGCCGCCGACCGCGGGCTTCAGGTTGATGAACTGCTGCAGCGTGAGCTCGTGGAACTCGGCGGGCTTGTCGGGTATCAGCCGGATCTCGTTGACGTGGATGAGCTTGTTCCGGTCGTCCTCCCAGTAGTCGGGGTGGCGGGTCAAAGGCGCCTCCGGCAGAAGCGCTGAGGCAAGCGCGCGTGCGACCGTCGCCTTGCCGAGCCCCGCCTCGCCGACGAACAGGTAGGCGTGGGCCAGCCGGCCGGTGGACAGCTGCGCGCTCAGCTGGCGGAGCGCCTGGGCGTGCCCGACGATGCCCGCGAACGGATCGCTCACGGAGTCTGCGGCGGCGCCGCGCGCGGCGCCTTTGCCTTCGCCGCCACCTCGCGCTCCCGCTCCAGGCGCTGGGCGCGGCCCTGCAGCCAGACCTCGCGAATCCTCTGCAGCGCCGTGATGTTGGTCACGACCGCTAGCAGGAAGACGATCGCGTAGAGCCACCACCCGCCGAGCAGCAGCCCGAAGACCGTCGCGACCACCCGCTCGGGCCGCTGGAACAGGCCCGACTTGCAGACGAATCCCAGGCTCTGCGCTCGGGCGCGAACGTAGCTGACCAGGAACGACCCCGCCAGCGCCGCCAGGGTGGCCAGCACCAGCCACTCCTGGAGCGGTGGGTGGAAGCTCACGAAGTACGCGGCCAGACCGAGGTAGACGGCGCCCTCCGCGTAGCGGTCGAGCGTGGAGTCGAGGAACGCGCCGTACGGGTACGCGGCGTTCGTCGATCTTGCCAGCGCGCCGTCCAGGATGTCGCACGTCGCGGCCAGGATCAGGACGACGCCCGCCCACCGCAGGTGCCCGAAAGCGATCAGCCCGGCCGCAAGAAAGGTGAGGACGACACCCACGACCGTGACCTGGTTGGGCGTGAGCGGCGTCCGCCCGAGCGCTGTGATCAGCGCCTCGGCGTGGCGGCGGACCCAGGCCTCAAACCGCGTGGTGAACACCGCTCACCTCCAGCTCTCGCGCGGGCTGCGCGGCGTGGGCTTTGCGCGCCTGCTGATAAACCTCGATGACGTCTGCGGCCACCCGCTCCCAGGAGTAACGGCGGACTTTGTTCAGGCCATAGTCGGCGAGCCGGTGACGAAGCTCGGCGTCGCGGGCGAGGATCACGAGCGAGGCGGCGAGCTCACGCCAGTTCTTCGGTGGCACCGTGACGCTGTCCTTGCCTGGCTCGAGCACGGACATGTATCCCGGCACCTCAGTCGCGACCACCGGCAAACGGGATGCCATCGCCTCCAGCAGCACGATGCCGAAGCTTTCGGCACCGGTGGCCGGAGCGCAGAAGATGTCCGCGCTGCTGTAGTAGCGCGGCTTCACCCTGTCCGGGACGAAGCCGGCAAGGATCACGTTGTTGAGGCGGTGCCGCTGGACGTATGACTCGACGCGTCCGCGCTGCGGGCCGTCGCCGACGATGATCAGCCGCGTCTCCGGCACGCGCTCGTTGAGGACGCGGTAGGCGCGGAGCAGGTCGCCCAGGCCCTTGCGCTTCTCGAGGCGGCCGACGAAGAGGATGTTGACGTTCTCGTCGCGCAGGTGCCGGATCGGGGCGAGGCCTGGCCTGTAAACGTTGAGGTCGATCCCATTCGGGATGACACGCATCGCGAAGTGCGGGAAGTAGCGATTCACGAAATCCCGCGCGGGCTCGCTGACGGCGATGGCACGGTCAAGGTGACCGAGGTAGGGCTTGAGCAGGGGCCGGCCGTAGTAGTAGCCGATGTTCGAGCGGGCGAAGGCGTGGAAGGTGCCGACGTTGGCGGTGTTCGACATCCGCAGCATCGTCATCGGCAGGGCTGGCATGAGCGGCTCGTGGAAGTGAAGTACGTCGAACTTTTCGTCGGCGACGATTGCATCGACCTGGTTGGCCAGGTGGAAGCTCAGCGTGATCCGCGCGACGGAGTCGTTCGCGGGGACGGCGATGGGCGTGCCGATGCGATAGAACCGGGCCGCCTCAAAGCCCACGTCCGAGCGGCTCGAAGGGGCGAAGATGCGCGTCTCGTGGCCGGCCTTCTGGAGCTGGACCGCGAGGTGGCGGACATGGTCGTTCACACCGCCGGCGGTGGCGAAGTCGTAAGGCGAGACGAGCCCGACCTTCATCTCTTCACGGGCCGCCTTCCCAGATCCGGTGCGGCACATGCCACTGCTCGGGATGCGCCTGGATGAACTGCTCCAGGCGGCGCAGCAGCAGCCCGGTCGTGCGCTCCTGGTCTGCCCGCCCGTCGCCGGTCGACTCGGCGATCACCAGGGCCGTGCCCTCCGCCATGTACGTGTCGTCCGGCAACCGGTACACGCAGACCGGGAAAAGAGGGGTGCCGGTCCGTAAGGCGATCGCGGCCGGGCCGAGCGGGATGGGTGCCGGCTTGCCGAAGAACGGCATCATGTGGCCGGTCCCGGTGATGTCGCGGTCGATCGCCGTGATCACCATCTCCTGCTCGCGCAGCGCTTCGAGCACTTTGCGAATGCCTCCGTGGTCGAGCGTCAGCACGCTGATCCCGAGCCGAGCCCGCGTGTCGCGATACCACTCGAACAGCGCCCGCGGCTCGAGCTCCTCGGCGAAGAAGCTGACGGGCGCCAGCGTGGCCGACCAGATGGCCGCCACCTCCTCGTACGAGCCCATGTGGCACGAGACCACCAATACGCCCTTGCCGATCGTTCGTGCCTGTTCGAGATGCTCCCAGCCCTGGACCTTGAGCCGCGGCCTCATCGCCTCGACTCGCGCGCGGGGCAGCTGCATCAGGTCGGCGTACGCCTTGGCGTGGTTGCGAAAGTTGAGTCGCGATATCCGCCGCAGCTCTTTCGGGTCGTCGGCGAGCTCGGGGCACGCGATCGTCAGGTTGTACTCGAGGCGTGGCCTGGCGAGCGGTGAGAACCACCAGGCGATGCGGGACGCCGCCACCGCCAGCGCATAGGCCCACGGGCGCGGCAGGCGCGCGACGAAAGACTGGACCACCTTGAAGGCGCGCCACGTCCATTCGCCCATCCCTCAGCGTTGGAACATGGGCCGAAATGCGTACCACTGGTCTGGCCGCTCCTTGATGTATTCCTCGAACCTTCCGATCACTCGCTGCATCAGCGACTCCTTCGTCTCGCCCTGGCCGACATTCAACGCGGCATCTATGTGGACCCGATAGCGACCGGGGCCGACGGCGTACTGGGTCGCAGGCAGGAGCGTCGCGCCGGTCTTGATCGCGAACGCCGCCGGCCCGCCGGGAACGACCGCGCGGCGGCCGAAGAAGGTCACATCGACGCCCGGGCCCTGCTCGAGGTCGCAGAGCAGCGCGACGACTCGATTGGTGCGCAGGGCTTCGGTGATGGCCCTCACCGCGGAGCGGCCCATCGTGATCACCTGCATGCCAAAGTGCTGCCGCGTCCGAACGACCGCGTCGTTGAGCGAGCCGGGAAACTTCTCCGCGACGGCCGACATGCGGTAGCCCAGCGCCCCGCCGTACGCACCGGCCATGTCCCATGAGCCCATGTGCGGGACGGCCAGGATCACACCGTTGCCTCGCGCCACAGCGGCGTCGAGGCTCTCGCGACCGTCATCCGACACGCGGTCCAGGATCTCGGCGGGCGAAAGGCTGCCGAGAAGCAGGAAGTCCATCAGCATCCGGCCGTAGTTCTGGAAGGCGCGGCGCGCCACCCACGCGACCTCGGGGTCGCCGGGCTCGAGTCCCAGGGCGGCCGCGTAGTTGTTCAAGGCGGCTCGGCGCTGCGCCACGCTCAGCCAGAACCACGCAGCACCGCCAGGCGTGGCCGCCGCGTGGCGAAATCCCGCCGGCACGGCCCGCACCGCCCGCGCTCCGAGCCGGTAGCTAGCGCCGAGCAGCTGCGGTCGCTTTCGCTCGGGCGACGCCGCGGAGGCGCCCGTCGCGGCCATCGATTCCCGCCTGATCACTCGCGTCGAACTCCTCCACTTGCTTCGACCTCCTCACGCACCCTCGGTTTGCCGGCCGACGGCTGAGTGATGCCGAGCATCTCGTCGAGTCGCTGACGGTACAGCCTGATGTTTTCCACGTCCAGCGAGCACCAGACCTGGCGCCCGTCGCGCCGGACTCGGATGACGCCGCCGTGCCGCAGCATCCGGACGTGCCACGAGATGCGGGGCTGGCTCATGTGGAGGTGCTCCGCGAGCTCGGTGACGTTGACCTCGCCCATCTCCCCCAGGCGCTGCAGGATGCGCAGCCTGGTGGGGTTGGCGAAGGCAAGGAAGTGGTCCGGGATCTCCTTACGCGGATCGCGGAGAAACATAAAGCGGGCTTTATCCAATATCCCATAAAGGTTGCCTTATGTGTTGGCGGCGATCAGGACGAGGGCTACCTGGTGGGGCGAACCAGGTTCAAGAACTCCGCGCGTGTGCGCGGGTCGCGCCGGAACGTGCCGAGCATGCAGGACGTCATCATGCGTCCGCCTGGAGTCTCCACCCCTCGCATCTCCATGCACAGATGCCGCGCCTCGGCGACCACACCCACTCCCTTCGGGCCGAGCGTCGAGTTGAGCGCCTCCGCGACCTCGCGGGTCAGCTGTTCCTGGATCTGCAAACGGTGCGAGAAGACTTCGACGAGGCGGGGGATCTTGCTCAGTCCTACCACCTTGCCCTTGGGCAGGTAGCCGACGTGCATGTGGCCGAAGAACGGCAGCATGTGATGCTCGCAGAGGCTGTAGAACGCGATGTCCTTGACCACGACCATCTCGTCGTAGTCCTGGTCGAAGACGGCGCCGGCGATGACGTCCTCGGGCTTGATCCCGTACCCGTCGGTGAGCTCGCGCAGCGCCCTCGAGACCCGGTCGGGCGTCGCCTTGAGGCCCTGGCGCGAAGGATCCTCGCCCAGCTCGATCAGAAGAGATTCGACGAGCTCCGGGATCGGGTCGCCCGGCTTCGGTATCGGTGCGGCCATTGCCCAGACAATTTACGTGGTGGACTGGCTTGACGCCTCGCAAGCGCTCTCCGAGATCGGCTACCTGCTTCGGCAGCAGGAAAAGGAGAGATACCGCGCGCGCGCCTTCTCCGCGGCCTCGTGGCAGCTGGCGCTCGAGCGTCCCGACCTGGACGAGCTGGCGCGAACGGATTCGCTGACCTCCATCGAAGGCGTCGGCGAAGGCATCGCCCGCGTGCTGTCCGAGCTGGTGAAGACAGGCGAAAGCCGCTACCTGAACAGGCTGCGCGAGCAGATGGGCCAGCCCTCGCGCGACGACGAGTCGGATCTCGATTACGACGACTACCAGGGCGACATCCACTCCCACACGGAGTGGAGCGACGGCAGGGCGACGATGCTCGAGATGGCGATGGCGGCGCAGGCGCTCGGCTACAGCTACCTCGGCATCACCGATCATTCGCCGCGGATCACCGTCGTGCACGGCCTCGACGCGGAACGCCTGGTCGCGCAGTCACGTCAGATGGCCGAGGTCCAGAAGCAGGTCGACGGCTTGACGCTCCTGCAGGGCATCGAGGTCGACATCCTCGAGGACGGCGCGCTCGACCTGCCCGACGCGGTGCTCGAGATACTCGACGTGGTCATCGCCTCCCCGCACGTGAAGCTGCGGCAGGAGCCGGCGTTGATGACCGAGCGCATGATGAAGGCGGTCTCGAATCCGCACGTCGACGTGATCGGCCATCCGACCGGCAGGCGCCCCGGCTCGCGCGAGGGCGCGACCTATGACTTCGAGGCCGTGTTCGAAGAGGCGGCGAAGAACGGCATCGCGCTCGAGATCGACTGCGACCCGGCGCGGCTCGACCTGTCCCCCGAGATGGCCCGGTTGGCGTACGAGCTGGGGTGCGACTTCGTGCTCGACGCGGACGCCCACGCGCCGGCCGAGTTCGCGTACGTGCCGATGGCGATGTGGATGGCGCGGCGGGCCGGCATTCCAAAGGAGCGAATCCGCAACTTCCGGCCCGCCTGGGATTGACCGCGAGCTCAAAGTGAGCTCTAATTGCCATTGATGGCCCGAGCGACGACGGTTCGGTTCTCGGACGAGGTTTCCGCCCGGCTCGACCAGGCGTCCGCCCGGTCAGGTATGCCAGTCAACTCGATCGTGGTCGCGGCGTGCCTCGAGTGGATGGACCGCCACACGCCGGAGGCTGGAACTTTCGCGCTGCCGGGGGCGCTGCCGATGCAGGGATTGACCCCCGCGCCGCGCTGGGCGACGATCCGCCGGGCGGTCGAGCTGGCGATGACGAGGCCAGGGCGACCCGTGTACCCGTTCGACCGGTTCACGCAGAGCGCGCAGAAGCTCCTCACGCTCGCGCAGGCCGAGGCGAAGTCCGCCGGGCATTCGTACATCGGCACGGAGCACCTGCTGCTCGCGTCGTTTGCCGACGAGAGGTTCGAGTCGGCACAGATCCTCGCCGCCCTCGCCGTGACCATCGAGTCGGCGCGGTCGGCGCTGCATGAATTGTTGACGGGCGGCGCGCCACCCACCGCTCCGCAGATCCGGCCGACGTCTCGGGTGAAGGCGGTCATCGAGACGGCCTTCAAGATCTGCGGAGCCGCCGGGTTCCCGCTCGTGAGCACCGGACAGATGCTGCTGGCGCTGTCGGTGGAGGGCAAAGGGATCGCCGCCCGAGCCCTCGATGACCTGGGCGCCACGCGAGAGCGCATCGAGCAGACCGCGGGGAGCATCCAACCCGAGCCCTGAGACCGCCTACGATCCATCCGTGACGCAGGTCGGGATCATGATCGAGGGCCAGGAGGGTCTCAGCTGGGACCGCTGGCGTCGGATCTGCGCCGACGCGGAGCGCCTCGGTTTCGCGTCGCTGCGCAGAAGCGATCACCTCATCTCCCTGATGGGCCCGCACACCAGCGAACGCGACTGCATCGAATGCTGGGAGTCCCTGGCCCTGGCCGCCGAGTGGACAAAGAGGATCGAGTTCGGCCCGATGGTGAGCCCGATGACATTCCGCGTTCCCGGCGTGCTGGCGAAGATGGCCGCGAGCGTCGACTCACTGTCGGGCGGTCGCCTGCTTCTCGGCGTGGGGGCCGGCTGGAACGAGAACGAGCACGCGGTGTTCGGAGTCCCGTTTCTGACGCAGCGCGAGAGGTTCGACCTGCTCGAGGCCGGCATCCCGGCCATGCGCGACCTGTGGAAGAAGACGAGCCCGAAGCCGCCGCGCGGCACGATCCCGCTCGTCATCGGAGGCAAGGGCGCCAAGCGCACGCTTCCGCTCGTCGCGCGCGAGGCGGCGGAATGGAACCTGTCACGCCTTGACGCGGATCAGTTTCGCGAGCTCAGCGCCGAGCTCGACCGCTGCTGCCGCGACGCCGGTCGCGACCCGTCCACGGTCAAGCGTTCCGTGATGACGAGCTTCATCGTCGGCCGGACCCCCGACGAGCAGCTCGCGCGGGCGGCGCAAGCGAGGGAGGTGATTCCTTCGTTGAGCTCGATGTCGCCGGAGGAGGTGCTCGAGAGCCGCAAGGACGCGTGGTTCGTGGGCACGCCGGAAGAGATCGCTCAGCGGATGCGCGAGATGGGCAAGCTCGGCATCGACCTCTTCATGCTCCAGCACTTCCTGCTCGACGACTCAGACGCGCTCGAGCTGCTGGCCGAAGAGGTCCTCTCGGCGGTGGCCTAAGCTGAGCGCCTGATGGACTTCGAGCTCAGCGCTTCCGAAAAGGAGTTCCGCGACGAGGTCCGCGCCTGGCTGAAGGCAAACGGGCCGCGGGACGCAGACGGCGAAGGCGATGGCGCCGGCGACATGCGGGCGTTCATCGAGCGACGCCGTGCCTGGCAGCGAAAGCTCTTCGACGCGGGCTACGTCGGGCTCACCTGGCCCAAGGAGTACGGCGGCCAGGGCCGCAGCTTCATGGATCAGCTGATCTTCAACGACGAGATGATCCTGGCGCACACGCCCGAGCCGATCAACGTCATCGGTCTCGGCATGGGCGGGCCGGTCGTCATCGCCCACGGCACCGACGAGCAGAAGAAGCGCTACCTCGCGCCCCTTCTTTCGGCCGAGGAGATCTGGTGCCAGGGGTTCAGCGAGCCCAACGCGGGCAGTGACCTGTCGGGGCTGCAGACCCGGGCTGAGGACAAGGGCGACCACTACCTGGTCAATGGACAGAAGGTATGGACGACGCTTGCCCACGTCGCAAAGTGGTGCATGCTCGTCGCCCGCGAGCGCAAGGAGACCAATCCGCGCGACGGGCTGACCTACCTCCTGGTCGACATGGAGAGCCCCGGCATCGAGGTCAGGCCGCTGGTCCAGATCACCGGCGACGCCGAGTTCAACGAGATCTTCTTCAAGGACGTGAAGGTGCCGAAGTCGCAGATCCTGGGCGAGCCGGGACAGGGCTGGGCTGTCGCGATGACGACCCTGCTGCACGAGCGCGGCACGCTCGGGCTGGCCCTCGCGACGCGCGCGCAGATCACGGCCGCCCAGCTGGCGGAGCGGGCGCGGAAGCTTGGGCGCGGCTCTGACCCGCTCGTGCGCCAGAAGATCGCCCAGCACACGATCGAGGCCCGCGCGCTGCAGCTGAACGGCTACCGCGCCGTGACCGCGGTCAAGCGCACCGGCATCCCCGGCCCTGAAGGATCGATCCTCAAGCTCATGTGGTCCGAGCTCAACCAGCGCATGACCGAGACCGCGATGGACGTGGCCGGCCCGGCCGCGCAGGTCGGTGACGGCGACGGGTGGAAGTACCAGTTCCTGCGCTCGCGCGCCAACACGATCGAGGCTGGAACCTCGGAGGTGCTGCGCAACATCCTCGCCGAGAGGGTGTTGGGCCTTCCCCGCTCTCGCTAATTCACTTGTCTTGCGGTGTCCCGCAGGACAGAATTCACGCTCGTGAATCAGCTGGCCGAGGACCGGGTTGCCTGGGCGTTCTGGGCGGCGGGCGCGGTGGCGCTCGTCGGCGGCCTGCTCCCGCTTGCCATCGGGGGAACCTCGAGCCGCATCGCCTCGGTCGGGATCCCGTTCACGATCGCCGCGCTGGCGTTCGTCGCGTGCGGCTTCGTCTACAAGCAGGGACGCGGCGCGAGCGCGATCCTCTACTTCATCGCGGGCCTGGCGCTCGTCTATGGGCTGCTGGCGATGTTCTCGGTGCCGCTGCAGCTCGCGGCGCTCGGTAGCTGCGCCGCGCCGCCGGCGCCCTGCGGCGGCGGTTTGCAACGACCGCTGACTCTGAGCGAGAACACGGGCATGGGCTTCGCCACCGGCTTTGCGGTCGCGGCGCTGTTCATCGGGTTCTTCGGCTTGATGGTGGTGTTTCGGCGGACGGCGCCGGTGCCTTCGATTCCACCCACACGCAGGATCCCGCCGGTCGCGCCACACGCTGATCCGAAGCCGGCACCTGTCGCAGCGGCGGACCCCGAGCCGGAACAGGAGCCCGAGCTGCCCGCACACGTCGAGGAGGAGCTGCCCGAGCTTCCAGCACACGAGTCGGAGCCCAGTACTAACTAGACTGCGGTCTCGTGGACTTCGCGTTCTCCGAAGAGCAGGAGATGCTGCGCCGCTCGGCGCGCGAATTCCTGGCCAAGGAGTGTCCCCCGTCCGTCGTGCGCAGGCTGATGGATACGCCCGACGCCTACGACGAAGCGCTGTGGAAGAAGATCGCCGGCCTGGGATGGACCGCGCTCGGCATACCGGAGGAGTACGGCGGCGTCGGCACCTTCCTCGACCTGGTGGTCGTCCTGGAGGAGGCCGGCCGGGCGCTCCTTCCAGGGCCCTTCTTCTCCACCATGGGGCTCGCGGTGCCCGCCATCATCGAAGCCGGCACCGAGGCGCAGAAGAAGAAGGTCCTCAACGCGATCGCCGAGGGATCCGCACGCTCGACGCTCGCGCTGACTGAGCCGGCAGGACGCTGGGATGCGCATGCGATCGGCCTCGGCGCGCATCAGCGCTCCGGAGGCTGGCAGCTCGATGGGGTCAAGACCTTCGTTCCTGACGCCGGTGTCGCGGACCACATCGTCGTCGCCGCGCGCACGCGCGGCGAAGGTGAGGACGGCATCACGCTGTTCCTGGTCGATCACGACATGAAGCGTCTCGAGGTCAAGCCGCTTGAGACGCTCGACCAGACGCGGCGGTGGTACGAGATTCGCTTCGACGGTGCGCAGGTCGGCGCCGATGCGGTCATGGGTTCCGCCGACAAGGCCTGGCCGCACCTCAAGCGAGCGCTGGAATGGGCGACCGCCGCGCTGTGCGCCGAGATGGTGGGCGGCGTGCAGAAGGTGCTCGAGACGTCGACCGAGTACGCGAAGACGCGTCACCAGTTCGGCAAGCCGATCGGCATCTACCAGGCGGTGTCGCACAAGCTCGCCGACATGCTGGTGCTGTCGGAGAGCGGCCGGTCGGCGACCTATTACGCGGCGTGGACGGTCGACGCCGACGCGCCCGACCGCTCGCTGGCGTCGTCGATGGCGAAGGCTTACGTGTCCGATGCGTATCGCAAGGTCGCGGGCGACGGCATCCAGGTGCACGGAGGCATCGGGTTCACCTGGGAGCACGACATGCATCTCTACTTCAAGCGCGCCAAGTCCTCAGAGGTGACGCTGGGCGACGCGACATATCACCGGGAGCTGGTCGCGGAGGCACTGGACCTCTAACCGTCAGCCGGTCGCGAGCAGGCGGAACACCACGAGACCGAAAACCACGCAGGCGGGGATCACCAGGGCGCGATACAGCGCCCAGTAGTTCGACCACGCCTCGCGCAACCGGTCGAGGCGACGGCCCGAGCCGAATGCAAGCGACCAGTAGATGGGCAGCGCGGAGCCTGTGTTCAGCGCCAGCGCGAGGAGAGCCACACCGCCCGCGCCCGCGAGCCACGGCTGCAGCGTGCCTCCTCCGCCGAAGCCGGCCTGCACCCCCCACAGCCCGCCGAGCACGACCAGGTTCAAGACCGCGGGCACGCCCAGGAGGAAGAATGCGGCGAAGCTCAGCACGACCGTCGCGAGCATCAGCGCCAGCGTCGCAACCACGCCCGCAAGCCCGGCCGATGCGACGGTCACGCCGATGACCTTCGGGTTCTGCGCCGGGTGCTGGACCGCCGCTACGGGTTGCGGATCCGGCGTCCGGCCCCTCACCGCCGCGCTCACGTCGGACCATGAGTGCCACTGCTGGCCCGCGGTGATCGCCCCGGCGATTCCGGCGGACGCCGCCGCGATCAGAAGTCCGGCCGCGATCGCCGCGACGTTCCTGCGCACCACCGTGAGCTGGAACCACACGCGCCTGCGCCGCCGTCCCACGCCGGTTTCCATCAAACGCTCGCGGTCGAAGGTCACCCCGCAGATGAGCGTCAGCGCGAAGCACGCGGTGATCGGCAGCGCGAGGGACGCGATCGCGAGCGGCGACCGGAACACGAACAGGGCGAGCGGTAGGTCCGCGACGGCCGCCGATACCGGCGAGAGCAGGAACGACCAGGCCCCACCGGCCGCGCCCTCACGAGGGAAGAGCATGAAGCCGAGCATCCGGCCCATCGCGGCCCAGTACGACGTGACCGCGGCGACGAACGCGAATGCCGGCAGCAGATCCCACGGCGCGGATTCGCCGAAAAACGAGAGCAGCGCCATGCCGGCGGCCATCCACGCCGTCACCCAGACGGTGCTTACGATCGCCCCCGGCAGCACCTCGAGCCACACGAGCGAGGGGTCGTCGAGAGGCGTGTAGAGCAGGACCTCGAGAGATCCCTGCGCCTTCTCCCACCAGATGCCGATCGAGCTCTTGATCGATTCGAGCAGGGCGAACGAGAGGAAGAAGAGCGGCAGCAGCAGCCCGGCCTGCAACGCGGCGGTGCCGGCGAGTCGGGCGGTGATCTGGCCCGCGGGCCCGGGGAGCTGCCCGAAGAGCGAGGTCGCGGCGACCAGGAGCAGGACGAAGGCGTTCAGGTACATGACCCAGCTCAGGTCCCCGCGCCTCCACCAGGAGCTCACGTAGAAGGGCAGGGCATGACCGAGCAACCGGCCCTGGTTGCGAATCGACCCGAACATGCGGGCAGCGCCGATGCCCGCGACGAATCGCGACGGGCGCGGCGCGGGGTCTGCGTCCGGCAGCGGCTGGGACATGGCGTCGAGGTAGACCGCCTCGAGGCTGGGCTGCCGCTCTTCCAGCTCGAAGTACGGCGATCCCTGCGCCTCGAGCACCGCCTCGAGGCGAGCCGCAAACCGCGCACGCTCGGCGACCGGGGTTTCCCACGGGAGCGTGAAGCTCAGGCCGTCGCCGTCGAGCGTATGGCTCGTCGCGTGCTCGGCAAGCCAGGCGCCGACCACCACCGGGTCGCCCGGTGGGCCGGCGAGCCTGGCGGCATAAGTACGTCCATGCGCCGCCTTCTGACGGAGCTCGTCGAGCGTGCCCGAGGTGACGATGCGACCGCCGCGCATGATCGCGATCCGGTCCGCGATCAGCTCAGCGTCGCCGAGGATGTGGGTGGTAAGGATCAGAGCCGCGCCACGCTCACGCTGCTCGACGAGGTAGTGGCGCATGTCCGCCGCGGCGACCGGATCAAGGCCCGCTGTCGGCTCGTCGCAGAAGATCCAGTCGGGCTCGTGAAGCGTGGCGCGTATCAACGCGACCTTCTGCGCCATGCCGCGCGAGTAGGCGGCAAGAACGGTGTCGGTGCGATCGGCCAGCCCGAATCGCTCGAGCAGCTGGGCGATCTTGCGCTGCCTCTCGGCGGCGGGAACCCCATAGAGAAAGCCGAAGTGGTCCAGGTACTCGGTCGCGGTGTTGCGGCCGTAAAGTCGCGCCTGGTCGGGGACCACGCCCAGCCTGGCCCGGACGTTGTCGAGGTTGTCCGGCAGACGGAGGTCGCCGAACGCGATCGTCCCCGCGTCGGGCTTGAGGATGCCGCCCAGGCACCTCAGGGTGGTCGACTTGCCGGCACCGTTCTGGCCGAGAAGAACCAGGATCTCACCCCGCTCGACGCGCAGGTCGACGCCCGCGACCGCGTGGACTTCGCCGAAGCTCTTGTGCAGGCCCTCCACCCGGATCATCGGAAAGAGCCCTACTCGACCCCTTCGATGCGGGTCTTCAGGTGGTCCCGGACCTCGAACTGGATCTTGTCGCGCGAGCCCGCCGCGTCCAGGCGGACGAAGCGTTCGGGCTCCGAGTCCGCGAGGCGGTCGTACGCCTCGGCCACCCTGCGGTGGAACTCGATCGACTCGCGCTCCATCCGGTCCTTGCTCTTGCCCGCCGCCTCGTGCCGGCCGAGCCCCGCCTCGACGTCGCCGATGAGCAGGAACGTGATGTCGGGACGCGGGAAGCTCGGCGGCCAGGTCGTCGCCAGTCCGCGAGCGCCGCCCTGGTAAGCCAGCGTCGAGTCGTGGTAGCGGTCGGCGATCACGATCTGGCCCGCCGCCAACGCGGGCTCGATGACCTCCGCGATCAACTGCCGCCGCGAGGCCATGAAGAGGTACATCTCCGCCTCGGCGTCGATCTCGAGCCCGCGGTAGAGCAGGACGTCGCGGATCTGCTCGCTCAGCTCCGTACCGCCGGGCTCGCGCACGAGCACCGGGTCCTTCGGCCGGAGCCATTCGGCCAGCAGCTCGGCCTGGGTGGTCTTGCCCGAACCCTCCGTGCCCTCGAACGTGATGAAAAGACCCCGTGTCGCCATGTGACTGGGGAAATGTATCTAGGCGGGCTGCTCTGGAGCCGGAGTTATCCGCAAACGGCGCTGCGGCTCTTTGCCGGTGCTGCGGGCGGAAAGCGCGTTCTCGGCGACCAGCTGGTGCTGCAGCCGGCGCAGGTAGGCGTTCTGGGGCGACACCTCGACCGGCCGCAGTGTCGTCTTGACCTGGCGGATCGCGGCGGCGGCCTCGGCGAGCGCGCGGGTGGTCGCTTCGTCCTGCTTCTCGACGCCATAGATGCGGGAAAGCGCGTCACGCACCTGGCTGACCGAGTTGCTCTTGAGGATGTGGATCGGCAGCCCGCGACTCTCAGCCTGGCGCAGGCTGTCCGGCCGGCGGCGGTAGTGGTTCTTCAAGGTCAGGACGGCGCCCGCGCCGTCGAGGTTGCCGAGAACCCGGACGGGAAGGTCGAGCTCGCGGATCGACTGCTCGACGTGGTGCCGGCTGACGCCGTACGGAAAGATTCCGAGCGGCTTGGTGGTGGACACGACCGCGGGTGGCTCGGCCACCACCTCCACAGGCGCGTCCACGTTGGAGATGACTCGACCCTCATGGGTGCGCACGCGGATCTTCGGCGTCTGCATCGGCCCGCGCAGCGCGGTGTCGACGACGTCCGCGAGCGGCATGTGAATCGCCACGCGGTCACGATCCTGGATCTCGATGAGGACGTCGAACGTCGGCGGCGCCTTGCGTTCGAGCACCGACTTCTGCGTGCCGCGGCGCCGCGCCTCCTCGTCCGAGAGCGTGACGCTCTGGATTCCGCCCAGCAGGTCGTTGAGCGTGGGGTTGACGAGCAGGTTCTCCAACGTCTGCCCATGAGCGGTGGCGATGAGCTGCACCCCGCGCTCGGCGATCGTCCGTGCGGCGGCCGCCTCGAGCTCCGTGCCGATCTCGTCGATGACGATCACCTCGGGCATGTGGTTTTCAACGGCTTCGATCATCACCGCGTGCTGCAGGAGCGGGGTCCTCACCTGCATGCGCCTCGCGCGGCCGATGCCCGGGTGTGGGATGTCACCGTCGCCGCCTATCTCGTTCGACGTGTCGACGATGACGACGCGCTTGCGCAGCTCGTCGGCCAGCAGGCGCGCGCACTCGCGCAGCATCGTGGTCTTGCCGATGCCCGGGCGGCCGAGAAGAAGGATGCTCTGGCCGCTGACGACGATGTCGCGGATGATCTCGCCGGTCCCGGTGACCGCGCGTCCGACCCGCATCGTCAGACCGACGATGCGGCCCGAGCGGTTGCGGATTGCCGAGACGCGATGCAGGGTGCGCTCGATGCCGGCGCGGTTGTCGTCGCTGAACTGACCAACGTTGTTCTCGACGTGGTCGAGGTCGGAGGCCGAGACCGGATGGTCGGCGAGAAGCACCTCGCGGCCGGGCACGCGCGCCTCAGGCTCGCGACCAAGGTCGAGCACGATCTCGAGCAGCTCGCTCGGGCTGATGCGCTCGTGCAGCGCCCGCGCAAGGTCAGGCGGCAGCGCACGCGCGAGCATCTCGATCTCGTCGTCCCAGCGCGATACGCGGGCGGGCTCTCTCTGCGCGCTCATCCGAAGGACGGCACCAGGCCTTTCTCGCGGACAGGTTTGGGCACACGAATCGCGAGCTCCCTGACCAGGAGCAGCTGCGTCAGCAGCACGCTGAACCCACGCCCGCGAAGAGCTTCGATCATGTGGGAATCGTAGTGACGAAGGCTTGACCAGGCCGGGCGGTCCGAGTCGCCGAGCAACGAGATTCCGAAGTCGGCGAGCTCCGACGGCAGCGGGCTTTCCGGCAGGGCGAGAAACTGCAGGGTGTCTGGACGCGCGGCACCCCCGCGCTGCATCCGCACCCAGCCCACGACCTCGATCCGGTCGACGACCTGGCCGCCGGCGATCTCACCCGCGTGCAGCGGCCTCCACTCTCGATAGGTGGGCGCCTCGAGCTGAGACACGCCCTGCGGCGTGACCTTGCGGTACAGGTGATAGAGCTTGCGGTCGTCGCCGCGCTTGCTCGCGCGGAGCCCCATCGGGTACTCGTCTGAGCGCTGCCGCGGCCGTTCGCTGTAGAGCACCTGCTCGGTCGCGTACTGGCGGAATCCCTTCATTCGAAACGCCGGAAGCAGAGGATCGCGGTCGGGAAGGCGGACGAACAGTCGCAGCGCCCCTCGCTCCAATGCCTGCCGGCAAAGATGCTCCACGAGCCTCGGCGCAACCTCGTCCGGGTCGGCTTCGTCGGCGACCTGTAGGTTCAGGACCTGCAGCACCCGCGCCATCCGGAGATCCAGGGCCTGTGGCTGCCCCGACGCCTGGATGAAGCCGACGACCTTGCCACCGTCCTCGGCGACGTAGATGAGCGTGTCCTGGGCCAGGGGCAGCAATGCCGAGAGCGTCGAGCTCAGCAGCGACCACAGTCGCGCGGCCGGAGGCTCGGCTTCGCTCAGCCTGATCTCGGCCGAGCGGTGCATCTCCTCGATACGGGCGAGGTCGAGCAGGCCGGCGGTGCGGATCTTCATTTGTTTGCCATGCGCACGAACTCTCTGTGCAGGCGCAGGTCGCCGGACAGCTCCGGGTGGAAGGCAAGCGCGAGGATGCGGCCCTGGCGTACGGCCACCGGGTGATCGTCGTAGCTCGCGACGACCTCGACGTCGCCGGTCCGTTCCACAAGCGGCGCGCGGATGAACACGCCAGGAAACGTCTTGCCGTCCATGCCCTCGATGTGGAGCGGAGCTTCGAAGCTGTCGACCTGCCGGCCGTATCCGTTGCGGCGCACGGCGATGTCGAGCAGCGCGAGCCCTTGCTGGCCGGCCATGCCGTCGGTCACGTCGCGCGCGAGAACGATCATGCCCGCGCACGTGGCGAGGGTGGCAAGACCCTGATCGATTGCCCGGCGCAGCGGTTCGAGGAGGCCGACGCGCTCCATCAGCATCGTCATGGTCGTGCTCTCGCCGCCCGGAAGGACGATGCCGTCGAGCCCATCGAGGTCCTCACGCGTGCGGACGAGCCTCGTGCGCGCGCCCACGGACTCGAGCGCCTTGACATGTTCAGCGAACGCACCCTGCATCGCGAGGACCCCGATGAGGGGTGAGTTCCCGGTGCTACCAGCCCCTGGCAGCGAGCAGCTCTTCCTTGGGGATCGCGGGGATCTCGAGGCCGCGCATCGCCTCGCCCAATCCCGCGGAGACCTCGGCGATGACCTCGGGCTTGTCGAAGTAGGTCGTCGCCGCGACGATCGCCTTGGCACGCTTCAAGGGGTCCTCGGACTTGAAGATGCCGGAGCCGACGAAGACGCCATCGACACCGAGCTGCATCATCAGCGCGGCGTCGGCCGGGGTTGCGATGCCGCCGGCGGCGAAGTTCACGACAGGAAGGCGACCGAGCTTCTGGCACTCGGCCAGCACCTCGACCGGGGCGCCGATCTGCTTGGCCTCGTGGACCAGCTCGGCGTGATTCAATCCCTGGAGCTTGCGGATGCCGGCGTTGACGGCGCGCGCATGGCGCACGGCCTCGACGACGTTGCCTGTACCCGCCTCGCCCTTGGTCCGGATCATGGCCGCGCCTTCGGCGATTCGCCGCGTGGCCTCGCCGAGATCGCGACATCCGCAGACGAACGGGACCTTGAAGGTGTGCTTGTCGATGTGGTTCTCCTCGTCGGCGGGCGTCAGGACCTCGGACTCGTCGATGTAGTCGATGCCGAGCGCCTCGAGCACCTGGGCCTCGACGAAGTGGCCGATGCGGCACTTCGCCATTACGGGGATCGTGACCGCGGCCATGATCGACTTGATCAGGTCGGGGTCGGACATGCGGGCGACACCGCCTTCCTTGCGGATGTCGGCGGGCACGCGCTCGAGGGCCATGACCGCGCATGCCCCCGCGTCCTGTGCGATGCGCGCGTGCTCGGGCGTGACGACGTCCATGATCACGCCGCCTTTGAGCATCTGGGCCAGCCCGG
Organism: Candidatus Dormiibacterota bacterium; assembly: GCA_024280995.1. Lineage (GTDB taxonomy): Bacteria > Chloroflexota > Dormibacteria > Dormibacterales > Dormibacteraceae > 40CM-4-65-16. The sequence continues at coordinate 456,337 of JAMXLM010000018.1, read as the reverse complement.
CCTTGACCTTGAAGGAGCCTGTCACCGAGCCGTTTCCGTTCGCCTGGGCCACGTTCGAAATTCTACGCGGGGACTCTACCGATACCGGATGGTCGCGACCATCCCGGGTTCAGGCGGCCGGAATCCAACGTTCGCCCCGCCGATTTAGAGCCTTTCCAGCACCAGCGTCCGCTTGTTCGCGTACTCGGTGTCGGACAGCAGCCCGTCGCGGTGCAGCCGCGTCAGCATGTCCATCTCCTCGAGCACGTCGAGCAGCGGCGCCATCGTCCGGCGCGCCAGGTAGGCATCCGACGCCGTACCGGCCTCCTCCCCGCGCGCGTCGAACTCGCGCACGAAGAAAAGCGCCTTGACCGCCGAGAAGGGAATGCCGAGCTTGCGGATCGGGCTGTCGCTCTGCTCGGCGTGCAGGTGAAGCACCACGCCGTAGCGGTGACGCTCGAGCGTGCCGTCGAGGTGCCCGCGGAGAACCTCGCCGTCGAGGAACCGGATCGCGACCTTGCGCGTGGGCGTGTCGGCGAGCTCCTTGTCGCGCTGGAGCTCGACCCACTTCACGGCGGTGAGTGGAATCCAGGCCGTCTCGTTGTTCTCGAGACCACCCGCGTCGTCGACCTCGACGAGGAAGTCGGGCTCGTCGAAATCGAGGTCCCGAGCGGCCCCTTCGACCGTCTCGTCGTCGAAAAAGCGGACGACTACGCGCGCCATGGCATACCTACTCTACTAACCCTCATGTGACTCCACTCCTGCGCTGGTCTTTGAGGCGCCTTCGCCCGACCCGGCGGGCGCACTTGGCGCACGACGCGATGTGGTCTCGAACGGCCTCGGCCTGTGGGCGGCGCAGCTTGCCGGCGAGGTAGGGCGCCAGGAGCGGCACCGCCTCCTCGTGGCTGAGCTCGCCCTCCCGCTGCGAGGCCAGGTACTCCTCCTTGAACCGGAGCCGGGCGCGATACAGCAGTGTCTCGACCGCGCTTTCCGACATTTTCAAGGTGCGCGCGATCTGGCGGTAGCTCATGTCCTGCAGCTCGCGCAGCGTCAGGACCAGCCGGTACTTCTCCGGCAGGCGCTGGGCGACCGCCCATACCTGCCGCCGGGTCTCGTTCGACTCCTGGACGAGCACCGGGTCGAACGCTTTGGCCGTGGACGGAAGGCTCGCCATGAGCTCGTCGTCCTCTTCCTCGGTCGGGCCGTCGGCGCGCAGGTCCCGCTGGCGGCGGCGCAGCTCGTCGTAGCAGAGGTTGCGCGCGACCGTGTGCACCCAGCCGCCGAAGTTGAACGTCTCGTCGACCCTGTCCATCATCCGCAGGGCCTTCATGAAGGTCTCCTGGGCGATGTCCTCGGCCAGCAGGGCGTCGCCGAGCTTGCGCCGGACGAGCCTGAAGATCGAGGCGACGTAGCGCCGGTGGAGCTCCTCGAAAGCGTGGATCTCGCCGGCCCGGTAGGCGCGCACGAGCTCGACGTCGCTTCGCTCGCCGCCCTCCCCGCCGGTCCCCTCCTCCTCTACCTCGTCCATGAACGCCTGCGGCAGGCTACTACGGTGGCCCGCCGAAGCATCCCTTCTGGGTCATTTAGGGCGTCCGCCGGCGTGATCCCGAGCTCTTCGAAATCGAGCACCTGGACCATGGCGCCCTCCAACGCCTCCCAGCCGGCGCCCTTGGAGCCGGCCAGCAGGAGGACCGGGATCCCGGCCCGGTTCGCCCGTTTGGCAACCTCGCCGGGAGCCTTGCCGTACGCCGTCTGCTCGTCGACCCTGCCCTCCCCTGTGATGACGAGGTCGGCGCCCGCCAGCGCGTCGTCGAAGCCCGTGGCCTCGACGATCAGGGGCGCCCCACGCTCGAGCGTCGCGCCCAGGAACGCGACGAGGCCTGCTCCGGTGCCGCCGGCCGCTCCCGCGCCGGGCAGATCGTCGACTCCGACCACCTCTCCAAAGCGCTTCAGGGCTCGGTCCAGCTCGGCCACCATCGCCGGGTCGGCGCCCTTCTGGGGCCCGTAGACCGCGCTCGCCCCCAGTGGCCCGGTCAGGGGGTTGGTGACGTCGGTGGCGACTCGCACCTTGACCGCACGCCAGCCGGGGTCAAGCCCCGAGGCGTCGACCCGCGCCAGGCCGGCAAGCGCGGCGCCGCCGCGAGGAAGGTCGTTGCCGGCGGCGTCCAGAAGCCGGACTCCGAGCGCCTGGGCCATCCCCGCGCCGCCGTCATTGGTCGCCGAGCCGCCGATGCCGGCGATGATCGTGTCGACACCGTCGCGCCGCGCCGCGTCGAGAAGCTGCCCGAAACCGTAGGTCGAGGCTTTGCGAGGGTCGCGCCGCTCCGGCGCGATCAGCGTCAGGCCGCTCGCGGTCGCCAGCTCGACCACCGCGGTCCTGCCCGCGTCGATCAGGCCGTAGCGCGCCTCGACCGGATCGCCGAGGGGGCCTTCGACCGCGGTGGTGCGGTACTCGCCGCGCCGCGCGTCGACCAGCGCCTCGACAGTGCCGTCGCCACCGTCCGCGACCGGGATCTGCACGACGTCGGCACCCGGAAAAGCGTCGTGAACCCCGCTCGCGATGGCGGCCGCGGCCTGGGTCGCGGTCATCGTGCCCTTGAAGGCGTTCGGCGCCGCGACTACTTTCAGTAGACGGGGATCGTCCAGTCCTTGTACTTCGGCGCCTCGCCGCGCACGGCGCCGAAGTAGATGTTCTGCAGCTCCTGCGTGAACTCGCCCACCCTGCCGTCGCCCACGGGCCGGCGGTCGACCTCGATCACCGGCGAGATCTGCGCACCCGTGCCGCACAGCAGCAGCTCGTCGCACGTGTACAGCTCGGTGCGGTCGATGCTGCGCTCGACAACCGGGAGGTTGAGCTCGCTGTTGATCACCTTCATCAAGAGCTGCCGCGTCACGCCCTCGAGGATGTCGTCGGTCACGGGAGGGGTCACGAAGACGCCGTCCTTGACCATGAAGAGGTTCTCCGCCGAGCCCTCGGACACGTGGCCGTCGATCGACATCACGATCGCCTCGTCGTAACCGCTCTCGACCGCCTCAGACTTGGCCAGCGCCGCCTGTGCGTACGACCCGGTGATCTTCGCCCGCGCCGGGAGCGCCTGGTCGGGCACCCGCCGCCAGGTGCTCACCATGCACCGGATTCCCGACTCGACCTCGACGTAGTTCCCGAACGGGATTGCGTAGATGAAGAAGTTTCGGTCGAGGTTGTGCAGCCGGACACCGATCTCCTCGCTCGAGGTGTACAGCAGCGGCCGCACGTAGACGTCGGACTTGAAGCCGTTGCGCCGCAGCACCTCGAGAGTGCAGTTGACCAGCTCCTCGGTGGAGTACGGGAGCGTCATTCGCATCACGTTGGCCGAGCGCTTCATCCGCTCGTAGTGCGCCGCCGCCTGGAGAAGGAAGAGCTGCTCCTTCTTCGGGTTCCAGTAGGCGCGAATCCCTTCGAAGACGGCGGTCCCGTAGTGGAGCGCATGCGTCATCAACCCGAGCTTCACGTCGTTGTAGCGGGCGAACTCGCCGTCGAAGAACACCCACGTGTTCGGATGGACGGACGGCTTCTTCGCCGCCGCTTTCGCTTTGGCGTCCACACCCATTGGGGTTAAGTGTATTCGTCGGCCTTGAGGGTGAACGCCGCCCTCGGGGCGAGGGGCTCGGCAAAGCCTGCGCCCGGCGCACCCCCCTGAAGCTACGATTTCGGGACGTGAGCCTTTACGGCGTTATCGCCGACCTGCGCCGCGAGCACAACACGCCTGCGGCCATGCAGACGCTCGACATGGTCGTCGCCGAGCTGGGCAAGACGCGAGACAACCTCAAGGACGCGGTCGCCAATCTCGACGGCAAGTCCCTGCCGGCGGGTGGGAAGGCCGTCGTCGACGAGCTGGTCCAGCGCGCCAGGGCCGATGACCTCTACGACCTCGACTACGGGCCGGATCCGTACGACAAGCCGCCGCCCGAGGCGCTGGACGAGGGGACGGCAGGCATCGGGGCGCTCCTGGCGATCTCGTCGGTGGCCAGCGTCGGGCTCGCGATCGTCGCCGTCATCGAAGGCTTGCGGGCGATCTTTGGCTGAGTACTCCTTCGACGTCGTCTCCGAGTTCAACCCCGCCGAGCTGACCAACACGCTGGACCAGGCTCGCCGCGAGGTCGGAACTCGTTTCGACTTCAAGGACACCGCGACCTCGTACGACCACAGGGGCGAGGTGATCGTCATCGAGTCCGCGTCGGAGGACCGGGCGCGAGCCGCGCTGCAGGTGCTCAGAGAGAAGGCGGCACGCCGGCAGCTCTCACCCAAGCTCTTCAAGGCGGGCGACCCGAAGACGGTTGGCAAGGGCCGCGGCCAGATCGAGGTCAGCCTGAACGCAGGGATCAACGACGACCTGGCTCGCGACCTCCGCAAGCGGATCCAGAACGTCTCCGCCAAAGTTCAAGTCCGAATCCAGGGCGACCAGCTGCGTGTCACCAGCAAGGACAAGGACACGCTGCAGTCCGTGATCAAGTCGTTGCGCGACGCCGAGGACATCCCGGTGCCGCTCCAGTTCACGAACTACCGCTAGGCCGGGGAGCTCGTCGTGCTCGTGATTCCAGCAATCGACATCCTCGGCGGCCGCTGCGTCCGGCTGACCCAGGGCAACTACAACGAACCGACCGTGTACTCCGAGGACCCCGTCGCCATGGCGAAGCAATTTGCCGCCACTGGCGCGAAGCGGATGCATGTCGTCGACCTCGACGCGGCACGGGGCTCCGCCAGCAACCGAGAGGTCATCGCGCGGCTGCTCGAGCAGTCCGACATTCAGGTCCAGGTCGCCGGCGGCGTGCGCAGCGAGGAGGCGGTGAAGGCGCTTCTCGACGGCGGGGCGCAGTGGGTGGTGATGGCGACGGCGGCGGTGCGCGATCCGCACCTTTTCGAGCGGTGCGCGTTCGGCCATCCGGGCAAGGTCCTGGCTGCGCTCGACGTGCGCGACGAGAAAGCCGCGGTAAGCGGCTGGCTGGACACCGACCCCGTGACATTGAAGGCGCTGGTCGGCCGCTGGTCGGACCTCCCGCTCGCGGGCGTGATCCTGACCTGCATCGATCGCGACGGCACGCTGGCCGGCCCCGACCTCGACACGCTCGGTAGAGTGCGGAAGATGACCCGGCACGAGCTCCAGTACTCGGGCGGCGTGGCGTCGGTGGATCACCTGCGGCGCGTCTCGGCCGCGGGCGCGGAGGCGGTGATCCTCGGCAAGGCGCTGTACGAGGGCAAGATCACGCTGGAGCAAGCCCTGGCGACATGAAGCGTGGGCCTGCGGACCGAAGAGCCCTCGGCGGATCTTCGGCGCCCAATGCGGCCCATCTTCGGGCTCAGCTCCTGCGCTGCTCGCTTACGAATCGACTGATGCGCTCGCTCCGCTGCTCGTCGCTTCGCCCGAATCTGGAGCACCTGGATCGCCGAATCTCTCGCCGAGGGTCTTCGGCCGCAGGCCTGGCGCTGGTCGCGGCGACGCTGGTGCTCGTCGCGTGTGGCGGGCGTGACACCGCCGACGACCAGGGCCTTCACAACGACATCCAGCAGAACATGAGCGGGGCCGAGGTGACGTTCGACGCCACCATCGTCACCGCCCCGGCCGACAGCGGCGGTCACGAACGTTTCGAAGTCCGGGTTCCGACCGGCGAGATGCTCGAGGTCGATCACAACACCACGCTTGCCCAGGAGGTGCCCGCGCACATGGGTGACGGGCTCGTGATCCACGGTCAGCTCTACATCGATCCCGGGCCGCGATACGGCGTGCACTGCACCCACGCGCACACATCGAGTGGGTGTCCGAATCCGGGTTGGATCGAGTTCGCGAACAATTACTACGAATGAAGCGCCGGAAAGGCTGGCAACCGACGTTTCTCCGCAACCTCGTGTCCGGGGATTACGGTCCGATCGAGCGTCTCCGCCACGTCGCGGCCAACCTGGCGCGGCGCTCGCCACGCGATCCCTGCTGCGGGAACTACGGCGACCCTGGATGTTGAATGACGAAGGATGAGGCCCGTGCGGCCGGACTGATCAAATAGATGAGGTGGAGATGCAGGCCCGATTTACTTGGGCCGTCGCCCAGCGCGTACGACCAGACGCCTCCTGGCGTTGACCGTGGAACGAGGTGGCCCGCGGAGGAGGCCTGCCTCCTCCGCGAAAAGGCTCGTGCGGCCGGACTGATCAAGTGAACCGATGAAGGCGGTCGTCTTCGAGCGCAACGGCGGTCCCGAGGTCCTCGAGTACCGCGAGGTTCCCGATCCGACGCCAAAGGGCGGCGAGGTCCTCATCGACGTGCAGGCGGTCGGAGTCAACTTTCGTGACGTCTACGAGCGCGAGGGCCATGGGTATGGCCAGAAGCCTCCCGCGATCATCGGCGTCGAGGGCGCCGGCGTCGTCGCCGGCACCTCTGAGCGCGTGGCCTGGATCGACGTCCCGCACAGCTACGCCGAACTCGTCGCCGGCTGGCGCGAAAAGCTCGTGGCCATCCCGGACGGAATCGCGACGGAGGTGGCGGCGGCGGCACTCCTTCAGGGCATCACGGCGTACGTCCTCGCGCACGATTCGTATCCGATCCAGAAGGGCGACTGGGTGATCGCGCACGCGGGCGCGGGCGGCGTCGGCCGCCTTCTCATCCAGGTCGCGAAATCAATGGGCGGCCGGGTCATCGCCACCACGTCGACCGACGAGAAGGCACGGCTCGCGCGAGAGGCCGGCGCGGACGAAGTCCTCGGATACGAAGGCTTCGCGGAGAGGGCTCGCGAGATCACCGGCGGCCAGGGCGTGGCCGCCGTGTACGACGGCGTCGGCAGGACGACGTTCTACGAAGGCCTCAAGGCGATCCGGCCGTTCGGGCGGATGATCCTGTACGGCGCCGCGAGCGGGCAGCCGGATCCCTTGCCCGTGCAGATCCTCGCCGGGCATGGATCGCTGTACGTTCAGCGACCGACGATCCAGACGTACACACGCACGCCCGAGCTGCTGCGCGAGCGCGCGGCCGCGGTGTTCGAGCTGGTCAAGAATGGCTCGCTCGACGTCCAGGTCGGCGCGCGCTATCCCTTGCGAGAGGCCCGGCAGGCGCATATCGATCTGCAGGCACGAAAGACGACCGGAAAGATTCTGCTTACGCCCTAGGACTTATTGCGCGGAGCCTTGCGCGCGACGGTCACAGCGTTGGCCTGGGCGACGGGACGAACGACGATCTCGTCGATGTCGACGTGCGGCGGCCGCGTGACGGCGAAGACGACGCAGTCGGCGACATCCTCGGCCGTAAGCGGCTTGATCCCTTCGTACACCGCCTTTGCGGCCTTGCGGTCGCCGTGGAAGCGGACGACGCTGAACTCGGTCTCGACCAGGCCGGGAGCGATCTCGGTCACTCGGATGGGCTCGCCGTTCAACTCCAGGCGGAGCGTCCTTGTGATCGCGCGTACGGCGTGCTTGACGGCGGTGTAGCCCGCGCCTCCCCGGTACGTCTCGAAGCCCGCGATCGAGCCGATGTTGACGATGTGCCCATGCTTCGCTTTTCTGATCAACGGAAGACATGCACGGGTCATCCACATCAAACCGAGCACGTTCGTCTTCCACATGCCGATCCACTCGTCGTCGTGTGCGTCTGCCACCGGGTTGAGCCCCAGCGCCCCGCCCGCGTTGTTGATCAGGACGTCGATCCTGCCGAACCGTTTCCCGATCTGCTTGACGAAATCGTCGACGCTCTGCTCGTCGGTGACGTCGAGCCGCAGAGCCAGGCCTTCCTCGCCGGCGACTCGCTCGAGCCGCTCCACGCGACGGGCTCCGACGACGATCCGATAGCCATTGCGCCCGAGCGCGATCGCGGTCGCTGCGCCGATGCCCGAGGAAGCTCCTGTGATGACTGCGACGGGATTCACGTTCCTGGCCGACCAAGCGTAACCTAGGAAAAAATGCTGGATGCGATCGTGGCAGTGGTCGTGGTGCTTCTCATCACCACCGGCATGCTGATCATCCTCGGTCCGCGCAACGTGCTCTCTCGAATCGCATCGATCCGCCGTCCCAACGGGGTGAACGCGCTCTTCGAGCCGCGCCGTCCCCCGCAGGTCGTTTCGCGAGCCGTCAATCCGAAGACCCAACGCGTGCTGCTGGCCGCCGCGCGGCTTGCGAACTGGCTGCGAACCCACGGCCAGGACGAGGCGTCGAAGGACATTCGCAACTCCGCCGCGCGAATGGCGGGCAACGAACCGGCGGGCCTCTACGCCCTGCAGACCACGCTGCGTCGCATGCGCGTCGTCAACGTCACGGACAGCGCCGAGCAGGAACGGCTGACGGCGCTCGTGACCGAGCTCCAATCAGCGGTGCGGGATCGCTTCGAGCAGCTCGAGCTGCTGCCGTTCCGCCGGCCCTGAAAGACCGCCTTCGGGTCAGCTCCGGCTCTCCTTTCGAGAAACCGTTCGGTTACTGCCGCGCGATCCGGGTCGGCGACAGGGTCCTGGTCGCGGGCACCGCGCCCGTATGGCCCGACGGACACGTGGATCCCGACGCCTACGTGCAGGCTAAGCGCTGCTTCGAGATCATCGGCGCCGCGCTGGCCGAGGCCGGCGCAAGCCTCGACCACGTCGTGCGGACCCGAATGTTCGTCACAGGGCCGGCCTGGGTCGACGCGGTCGGCAGGGCGCACGGCGAGGCGATGGCCGGCGCGCGGCCGGTCGCCACGATGGTCGTGGTCAAGGACCTGATCGACGAACGCTGGAAGGTCGAGATCGAGGCCGAGGCCGTCATCTCTTAGCTTGCGGTCCCTTCCCGGATTCGACGTAGATCTTCAGCCGCTCCATGTTCTTCCTGATGCCGGCCGCGTACTGCGGGCCGAGCACGCCGGTGGCGAAACGCAGGAGACCCCCGAGCTCGTAATCCATGTCGTAGACCAGGCGCGTGCTGCCGTCCTTGCGCTGCGTGTAGGTGTACGCCCACGTGCCCTTGATCGGACCCTTGACGAATCGGCCGGCGCACTTCTTGGGTTTGTTGAACACGTCCTGCTCGACTTCGAGCGTCACCTTCTGACCGCCCACGTCGAGGTGATAGCGATACCGCGTGCCCTTGCCCGGCGGCTCGCGGTCGAGCTTCTCGACACGATCGAGGTTGGTCGACCACTTGGGCGCGTTCTTGACGTCCTCCGCGACGACCGCCCAGACGCGTTCGGCGGGCGCGTCGATGTCCATCACCTCGTGGATCTTCGCCACGATGGAATCATTGCAGCAAGTGTCTGAGGCAGCCCCGGCGCGCATGCTGGGCGCGCTCCGTCATCGCAACTACCGGCTGTTCTTCGTCGGCCAGATCATCTCCACGATCGGCACGTGGATGCAGAGCGTGGCGATGCCGTGGCTGTCCCTCGAGCTCACGCACAGCGGCCTGCTGGTGGGGCTCGTCGTCGCGGCCCAGTTCACGCCGGTCCTGCTCGGCAGCCAGTTCGGCGGCATCGTCGCCGACCGCTTCCACAAGCGCAACGTGCTGCTGGTCACGCAGTCCGCGTTCATGGTGCCCTCGTTCATCCTTTTCGTTCTCAGCGCGAGCGGTCACGCGCAGTACTGGATGATCGTCGCCGCCGCATTCGCGACCGGCGCGATCACGATGTTCGACATCCCGACGCGGCAGTCCTTCGTCGTCGAGATGGTGGGCAAGCGCGATCTCACCAACGCCATCGCCCTCAACTCCTCCGTTTTCAACGGCGCGGCGGTGATCGGACCGTCGATCGCCGGAGTGCTGATCGCGGTGGTCGGCGTGCCGATCTGCTTCCTGGCCAACTCGCTCAGCTATCTGGCGGCGATCGGCGCCCTTCTACTGATGCGCGACCTACCTCGACACGAGCCGCGCAGCCACGAGCAGAACTTTGTCGCCCACCTCACCGAGGGCGCCGCCTACGCGCGTCGCGAACCCACCGTCGGACTGCTTCTCGTGCTCGTTGCAATGTTCTCGTTGTTTGCGATGAACCGCCAGACGATCCTTCCCTTGTTCGCCGACCAGGTGCTGCACATCGGCCCGCAGGGTTACGGCTTCCTGCTCGGCTCACAGGGCGCGGGCGCGCTGCTTGGAGCCCTCACTCTGGCGTTTTTTCCCGCGCTTGGAGCCAACCCCCGCCGTCAGCTGTGGCTCGCCGGGATCTGGATCTCGGCGCTCCTCGTTTTCTCGATCTCCCGCGTCGTCGTGCCTTCCCTGGTGGCCCTGTGCGTGAGCGGCTACTGCCAGATCTCGTTCCTGGCCACGACCAACAGCCGGATCCAGACCATGACTCCGGACCACCTCCGCGGCCGCGTGATCGCGCTCTACGCGCAGGCGCTGGCCGGGGCTGGACCCATCGGCAACGTGTTCTCCGGCGCCCTGGCCACCCTGCTGGGGGCGCCGTGGGCTCTCGCGATCGGAGCTGCGATCGCCGGCGCCGCAACGGTGGCGATCACCTTGATCCGCCCAGAGGTCTTTGGTCAGCCGAGGAAGACTTCGAGCAGCGAGGCCACGGCCAGCGCGGGCACGAGCCAGCGCAGCGCGCGCACGTAGTCCGCGAACGCGGCCAGAACGCGCCCGCTCCAGCTTCCACGTCCGTCCATGTGGATCGCCGCGGCCCCGATCTGGATCGCAAGCCCGCCGGCGATGATCGCCGCGGGGATCTCGACCAGGCCGTTGGGCAGGATGCCGCTGAGAGCGAACGCCCACGAGGAGAGTGCGGCGACGAAGCCGAGGATGAACCCCGGCGCAAATGTGAGGAAGAAGCCGCTCAAGCCGGCGGTCAGCACCGCGAGCGCGGCGACGAGAACGAAGGCCAGGACGTTGTGGCTGAAGATCGCAACTGCGTCCGCGAATGCGGAGCCGGCCCCGGCGGAGTGCACGAGGCTGGTGAGCACCGGCCTGACCACGCCGCTGGGGACGGCGCTCGTCAAGCCGGCGAGATAACCGGCCAGGGCGCCGATCGGGAAGCCGGCGGCGGCGATCAGAATCGGTTCGCGGCGCATCCAGAGGAGCTGCAAGAACGCCGGCCGGTGTTCGAAGCTCGCGCGCACCGCGCCGAGCGCGCGCTGCAGCGGATGACGCAGCCCGACCTCACGCGAGAGCAGCGCTTCGCGCGAGAAACCCGCGAGGCCCATGCGCAGAAACACGACCGCGAGCAGCGCCATCAAGACGGCGAACGCCCATAGAAACTCGGCGCGCCCGACCAGGATGAGGGCCGCCTCGGCCTGGAGGACGACCGACATCGGCAGGATGATGAACGAGGCCATCACGTTGGCCGCTCGCATCGTCCGTGCGTTGAGGCTGATGATCACGGCCCCCGCCACCATCGCCGCCACCTGGCAGATCGTGGACAGCGCCAGCGCGAGCAGGATCGCGAGCGGGAAGTATCCGAGCCCGGGGAAGGTGACGAGGCAGTAGACGATCAGGCCGCCGTAGCAAAGCGTCAGCGAGACTGCGAGCACCGCGGCGACCTTGCCGGCATAGATCTCCGCCTCACGGAGCGGCGTCGAGAGCAGCACCTCGAGGGTCGTTCGCTCGCGCTCGCCGACGAATGATTCGAGGGCGAGCACCAGAGAGAAGCTCGCGGGGATGAACACGACGAAGAAGGCGCCGACCAGGGCGAGGCGATTCACCACCGCAGTCCCGCCGCCGAACGCCGCCAGCGTGCGCACGCCGGAGCCGGAGGCAAGCGGGATCGCCAGAGTCAGCGCGACCATCGCCGCGATGAGCCGCAGTTCGCTGGTCGCGTCGCGCAGGTCGCGGCGCGCAACGAGGGCCGCTTTACGCGGTTCGAGTTTCGGCCAGCTCATCCCGATTGCCTGCGTGATTTCCGACGATCGCGAGATAGATGTCCTGCAGGGTCGGAAGCTCGATCACTTCCTGGCGTGTCTTCAAGCCGGACGCCCGCCGCAGCTCGACGAGGCTGCCGACCGCGAGGGCGCGACCGGCCGACATGACCCCGATCTCACCCGCGAGCGTCTCGGCCTCGTCCATGCTGTGGGTGCAGATGACGAGCGCGCAACCATCCTTCTGCAGGTCCTTCAGGTACGTCCATGCGCGGCGGGCGCTGTCCGCGTCGAGCGCCGAGGTCGGCTCGTCGGCGAGGACCAGCCGCGGCCGGTGGAGCGTGGCGCGGATCAATGCGACCTTCTGGCGCATGCCTTTCGAGAACGTGCCCAGCCAGCGGTCCCCGGCGTCCGCCAGGTCGAACATCTCGAGAAGGTCGTCGATGCGTCGCTTTCGGAGCGAAGGCTCGACGTCATAGATCGACCCGAAGTAGTCGAGGTAGGCGCGCGCGGACATGCGCTCGTACAGGCCGGGCACCTCCGGCATCAGCCCGACCCTGGCGCGGACCGCCGCGGGGTCCTCGGCCGCGTCGATCCCGTCGACCGTGACGCGCCCGCCGCTTGGCAGCAGCACCCCGGCCATGCAGCGCAGGGCGGTGGTCTTGCCCGCGCCGTTGCGGCCAAGCAGGACCAGGCAGTCGCCCGCCTCGACGTCGACGGTCAACTCCTGGAGCGCGAGCACGTCGCCGTAGCGCTTTGCCAGATGTTCGACCCGAAGCACGGCTAGTGGATTCTGACGGTTGACCGGCCGGGTTACGGCTCGTTACCGCGAGGAAAGTTCACCTTGAGTCGGGCCATGTTGCGTGCAAACGCCCTTCCTCCCCAGATGCTGAAGAGCGCGAAGGTCAGCGCGAACGTCCCTCCCGCGGCAACCACGACGACTAGTTCCGGCGCCGCGAGATCGATCGCAATCAGTCCGGCAAGCGCACCGCCCACCACTGCGACCAGGGCGCCCATCGTGCCAGGAATGGTCTGCAGCCCTTCGAAGACCGAGCCAACGTTGCGCGCGGGCAGCTTGTCGAACCCCATCGTCAGCAGGACGCTGCGCGGATCGTCGTGCGATCCGGTGATGAAGTAGGGCTCGAGCGTGGGATTCCTTTCCAGGTAGGCGCGGCGAACCCTGTTCATGCCGACGACCCACCGGAGGTTTTCGAGGTTTAGCGCGATCAGGCGGGCGACCGTAGTCACACCGACGAAGAGGTCGATCGCCAGCAGCAGGATCGCGATCGACATGAATGTTGTGCCGAAATGCGCGGCTTGCGCGATCAGCGCCAGCGCGATCACGGAGCCCGAAAGGATGGCCAGGAAGATGCTGACGCGGCTGAAGATCTCCGAGTAGGTCAGGGATCGGGTCGCGAGCAGGCTCCAGTGCTCGGTCGAGAGCACCTGCATCTCCTCGGCGGCGCGTCCCTGGACCGGCATCTTCTCGTCGGTCGTATGCCCTGAGTCGATCATTTCGCCGCGAAGATAACGTGTCCGTCAGGACGGTGGCGTGGTCGGGGTCGGGAAGTGCGCCTTGAACGCAGAGCCCCGGCGGATGTCGCGGCCCTGCCAAACCACCAGCAAACCGAGCGCGACGACAAACGCGGCGATGCCGATGAGCACGATGGCCGCCGCCGGCGCGCCGAATCCGGCGGTGGCCAGGCCCGCGATGGCGCCGACGACGGCGGCTTCGATCACGGAAACCATCCCTGGGAGCGTGCTCAGTCCATGGACTACCGAGCCGGCCCGCGAGCCGCCCGTCGGTTCGACTCCCATCGAGCGGACGACGCCAAGCAGGTCGTCGTTGGGGCTCGTGAAGAAATTCGGCTCCAGCTCCGGGTGCATTCGCAGGTAGGCGTTGCGGATCCGGTTCATGGCCATGACCCAGTGGTAGTCGTCCCTGTTGAGGGAGATGAGACGGGCCACCGTGAAGAAGCCGACGACAGCCACCACGGTGAGCATGAAGATCGCGATCGAAACGAAGGCGGGACCATGGGCGGCCTGTGCGAGGAGCGCGAGAGCCAGGACGGCACCGGAGAGGACGGCCAGGAACATGCTCACGCGCGCGATCGACTCCTGGTAGGTCAGTGAGCGAGTTGCAAGCAGGCTCCAGTGCTCGGTGGCGAGGATCTGCAGAGCCTCGGAGTCACGTTTCTGGGGTGGATGTTCGGTCGACATTGGCCTATCCTTTGCAACTTCGACCTCGGCCGTCGCCGGGGTCTTTTCTTTTCTCCTGAGGAGTTTGACGAATGGACGACGAGCAATTTCTCCGCGTGTTCCTGGCCGGCTGGCCGAATGACGAACCCTTTCACCACCACGACCACCTGCGCATCGCCTGGCTCGTGATCGAGCGGCATGGACCAGAGCTCGCGGCCGAGATCATCGGGCCGCGGCTCAAGGCCATGGCAGTGGCCCGCGGCGTGGCTCCGCTCTACAACGAGACGATGACGCGGTTCTGGATCAGGCTCATCGCGCACGTGCGCGAAGCGACCGGAGCCTCGAAGGTCGCCGAGGCGATCGAGCAGGTACCGATGCTGAGTGACAAGAACCTTGCGCAGCGCCACTGGAGCCGCACCCTGATGTTCGGCCCGGAGGCAAGAGTCGCCTGGGTCGAGCCGGACCTCTCTCCGATCCCGTTCTGATCTAGTCGCGAGGCAGATGGCGCGGCAGGTCGGCGAGCGACTTGAAACCCCGTGCATGGAGGAAGGACTCGATCCCGTCGTGCACCTCCGCGATCGCGCACGGGTTGACGAACGTGGCGGTGCCGACCTGGACCGCGCTGCAACCGGCCACCAGGAACTCGAGCGCATCCTCGGCCCGGCTGATGCCGCCGATGCCGACGACCGGGATGCGCACGGCCCGAGCCGCCTGGTGGGCGAGGTGCACAGCCAGCGGGCGGATCGCGGGACCCGAGAGCCCGCCCGTGCGGAAGCTCAGGCGTGGCTTGTACGCGTTGAGGTCGATTGACATGCCGACGAACGTGTTGATCGCGCACAGCGCGTCGGCGCCGGCGCCCTCGACCGCGCGAGCGATCACGCCGATGTCGCCGACCATCGGGGTGAGCTTCACCCACACCGGGAGCTTCGTCCGCCTGCGCACCGCCTCGGTCACGGCGGCGGCGGCGCGTGGGTCGTTGCCGAAGTACAGGCCACCCTGCTCGACGTTCGGGCAGGAGATGTTGATCTCGAAACCGGCGATGCCGGGCACCCCATCCAGGCGGGCCGTCAGCTCACCGTATTCCGCCGCCGACTCGCCGTTGATGTTCACAAGCACCGGGAAGTCCCAGGTTGCCCACTTCGGCGCGTAGTCGCGCACGAGCGCGTCCGCGCCGGGCCCCTGCAGGCCGATGGCGTTGAGCATTCCGCTCGGCGTCTCGGCGATCCGGGGCGGCGGGGTGCCTTCACGCGGCCGCAGGAAGATGCCCTTCGAGACCATGGCGCCGACCGCGCGTCGCTCGAGCAGCGGCACCTCGGTGCCGTAGCCAAACGTGCCTGAGGCGGCCATCACTGGACCGCGCAGCCTCACCCCCCCGACCGCGATCGACATGTCGACGATCATGCGACGTAGTGCAGGTTCGCCGGCAACATCGACCATTTGATGTCGGCGGCGCGGTAGACGGGTCCCTCCTTGCACGCGCGGTCGTAGCCACCCCTCGCAAGGGGCACCGCGCAGCCGAGGCACACCCCCGTGCCGCAGCCCATGTAGGTCTCAACGGCCACCTGGGCATCCGGCCATCGCTCAGCCGCCGCCGCCAGCATTCGGTTGGGCCCGCACGCGAGCACCAGATCCACATCCGGCGCCGCCGCCACCGCGGTCCCATGAAATCCGCGCGACCCATCGTCCGTCGCCCAGACCACCTCGTCGCCGTCCGCCTCCGCACACAGCTCGTCAGCGGTGCGCGCGCCGTGGATCCAGGTCACTCGCGCGCCCGCGGCTATTGCGTCGCGTGCGGCGAGCGGCATTGGCGCCACCCCCAGGCCGCCGCTGATCAGGGCGACGTGCGACCCGGAGATCTCGAATCCGCGACCGAGCGGGCCGAGGCAGCTGACAATGTCGCCGGGCTCCATCGAGAGGAGCTGCGCCGTGCCCACCCCGACCGCCTTCAGCACGACCTCGATCACATCGCCTTCGGCGCGGTAGACCGAGAACGGTCGCCTCAGCAGCGGTCCCCCCGCCCAGCCGAGATTCACGAACTGGCCCGCGCGCACCGAGGCCGCGATCTCCGGCGCGCGCATGCCGAGGACGAACATTCCCCGCGCGACCTGGCGGCGGCCAGTGAGCGGCGCGTCAACGAGAAACAACCGCGCCTCGCCATTCGTCGATGGTTCGGACCTCGATCGTCTCCCGCGCGTACACCGCCGACTCGAGCAGCGCGGCGGCGGTGTCGAGCGACGTGAGGCAGGGGATGCGGCGCTCGACCGCGGCCCGGCGGATCTCGAACCCGTCCTTGATCACGGGGTTTCCGTCGCCAGGGTCCTCGTAGATGTTCGACATCGTGTTGATGACCAGCTGCACCTCGCCGCGGACGATCACGTCGACGACGTTCGGCGACTCCTCGCCGATCTTGTTCACGACGCGTGGCGAGAAGCCCGCGGCGCGCAGCGCTCGCGCCGTGCCCTCGGTGGCGACGAGCTTGCAGCCCAGCTGGATCAGACGCGACACGATGGGAAAGAGCTCCGGCTTGTCTGCGTCGGCGATGGTCAGAAGCGCGGAGCTGCCGCGCTCGATGTGCATGCCGGACGCGGCGAACGCCTTGCGCAGCGCCTCGTTCAACGTGCGCGCCACGCCGATCGCCTCGCCGGTGGACTTCATCTCCGGCCCCAGGTAGGAGTCGACCTTCGCGAGCTTGTTCATCGAGAACACGGGCGCCTTGACCGCCACAAGGTCGCGGCGGGGAACGAGCCCGGTCTCCCAGCCGAGCGCCGACAGCTTCTCGCCGAGCATGACCCTGGTCGCGAGCTGGACCATCGGCACACCGGTCACCTTGGACAGGAAGGGCACCGTGCGCGAAGCGCGAGGGTTGACCTCGAGCACGTAGACGCGGCCGCGATGGACGACGTACTGGACGTTGACCAGCCCGCGCAATCGCAGATGGCGCGCGATGCGGACGGTGTAGTCGACGATCTGGTCGATCTCGCCGCGTTCGAGCCCGGGCGCCGGGTAGACCGCGTACGAGTCGCCTGAGTGCACACCGGCGCGCTCGACGTGCTGCATCACCCCCGGGATGACGACGGTCTCGCCGTCGGTGATGGCGTCGACCTCGACCTCGACGCCTTGCAGGTACTTGTCGACCAGCACCTGCCCGCGCGGCATCGCGCCGATGGCCCAGACCATGTAGCGGCGCAGCTCCTCGCGGTTGCGCACGATCTCCATCGCCCGGCCGCCGAGGACATACGAAGGACGCACGAGCACCGGGTATCCGCATCGCTCGGCGATGGTCTCCGCCTCCTCGACGGTGGTTGTCGTGCCTCCCATCGGCTGAGGGACGCCGATCGCATCGAGCGAGCGCGCGAACGCGCGCCGGTCTTCCGCCAGGTCGATCGCTTCGACGCTCGAGCCGAGGATCGTGACCTGGTTCTCGTCGAGCGATTGGGCGAGGTTGATCGCGGTCTGGCCACCGAACTGCACCAGCGCGCCGCTCGCCTCCTCGGCACGCGCGACGTGAAGCGCGCCGTCGAGGTCGAGGGGTTCGAAGTAGAGGCGGTCGGACGTGTCGAAGTCAGTCGAAACGGTCTCGGGGTTGGAGTTGACCATCACCGCGCGTACGCCTGCCTCGCGCAGCGCCCACGCGGCATGGACCGAGCAGTAATCGAACTCGATGCCCTGGCCGATCCTGATGGGACCGGATCCAATCACCAATGAAGTCCGGTCCTCCCCATTCATGGGGAGGTGGCCCGCAGGGCCGGAGGGGATCTCCTCGGACTCTTCCTCCCAGCATGAGTAGTAGTACGGCGTGGCGGCTTCGAACTCGCCGGCGCACGTGTCCACGAGCTTGTACGTGGGCGAGCCAGGATCGACGGTCTCCCCCCGCAGCGCCGCGATCAAGGCGTCCGAGAAACCGGCGCGGCGCAGATCGCGGACGTCTCCTTGACGTTCCAGCCGCGTGATCGTCGAGAGGCGGTCGATGAACCAGCGGTCGACACCGCTCCGGTCGGCGAGCGATTGCGGGTCGGCGCCCTCGCGGAGAGCGTGCAGCAGCGCGAAGAGCCGGCGGTCGTTGGGCTGGTCGATGGCGTCGGGGCCGAGCTCGGACGCGGCCGGCTGCTTCTGCTCGAGTGACCGGATCGCCTTCATCAGCGCCGCCTCGAACGTCCTCTCGACGGCCATCACCTCGCCGGTCGATGCCATCTGCGTGCCCAGGCGGCGGTCGCCGGCCGGGAACTTGTCGAACGGCCAGCGTGGGATCTTGACCACGCAGTAATCCAGCGCCGGCTCGAAGGCGGCGAACGTGCGACCCGTGATCTCGTTGCGGATCTCCTCGAGCCTTCTACCGACCGCGACCTTCGCCGCGACCCGCGCGATCGGATAGCCCGTCGCCTTAGAAGCAAGTGCGGACGACCGGCTCACGCGCGGGTTGACCTCGATGACGTAGTACTGCGAGCTCTTCGGATCCAGCGCGAACTGCACGTTGCAGCCACCCTCGATGCCGAGCGCCCGGATGATGCGGATCGCCGACGAGCGGAGCATCTGGTGGTCGCGGTCGGAGAGCGTCTGCGATGGCGCGACGACGATGGAGTCGCCCGTGTGCACGCCCATCGGGTCGAGGTTCTCCATGTTGCAGACCGTGATGCACGTGTCCGCCCCATCGCGCATGACCTCGTATTCGATCTCCTTCCATCCCCACAGCGAGCGCTCGACGAGGACCTGGTGGATGGGCGATGCGGCGAGACCGCGCAACGCGACGCGCTCGAGGTCTGCGTCAGTGGTCACGAATCCACCGCCGGTGCCGCCGAGCGTGTAGGCCGGACGGATCACCAGCGGCAGGCCGTTCGCCGCCGCGAACTCCGTGACCTCGTCCAGCGTCTCGCACACCCGTGAGACGGGCACCGGCTCGTCGAGCTCCTCGAGCATCTGCTTGAACGCTTGCCTGTCCTCGGCTTTGCGGATCGTGTCGATGGTCGCGCCCAGCAGCCTGACGCCGTGGCGCTCGAGCACGCCCGCGTTGGCGAGGTCGGTGGCGAGGTTCAAGCCCGTCTGGCCGCCGAGCGTCGGCAGCAGCGCGTCGGGCCGCTCGCGCTCGATGACCTTCTCGACGGCCTCGACGGTCAGCGGCTCGAGGTAGACGCGGTCGGCGACGTCCTCGTCGGTCATGATCGTCGCCGGGTTCGAGTTCACGAGGACGGTCTCGATGCCCTCCTCGCGCAGGGCCTTGCACGCCTGCGTGCCGGCGTAGTCGAACTCCGCGGCCTGGCCGATCACGATCGGGCCCGAGCCGAGGATCAGGACTTTGCGCGGCCTCGCGACCTCCTTCATCCCGGCGACAACCCGTACCGCGGGCGCACGCTCGCGGACCATGTCGAGGAAGCGGTCGTACAGGTGCTGGTTGTCCTGGGGACCGGGGCAGCCCTCGGGGTGGTACTGAACGCTGAACGCCGGCAGCTTGCGGTGGCCCAGTCCCTCGACCGAGCCGTCGTTGAGGTTGCGCTGCGACACGTAGAAGTCGCCGGGAGGGAGCGAGCCGGCGTCGACCTGGAACTCGTGGTTCTGGCTTGTGATGTGCACGCGGCCCGTGTCGAGGTCCTTCACCGGGTGGTTGGCGCCGTGATGGCCGTAGGGCAGTCGCGAGGTGCTGGCGCCGGCGGCGCGGCCGATGACCTGGTGGCCGAGGCAGATGCCGAACATCGGGATCTGTCCAAGCGCCTCTCGCGCGAGCTCGACCGGACCGTCGAGGACCGCCGGGTCACCGGGACCGTTGGAGAGAACCAGCCCGTCCGCGCCCGATGCGCGGACGTCCGCCCACGTCGCGGTGTGCGGGATCACGACGACGCGGCAGCCGCGCTCGCGCAGCGAGCGAAGAATGTTGGATTTCACGCCGTAATCGACGACCGCGATCAAGAGGCCGCCGCCGTCGCTTCGCCGGCGCGAGCGCAGCTCGACCGGCAGCGGTTCGAGCCACTCCTCGGCTTTGGTCCTCGACGTCTCGGCTACGAGGTCCTGATCGGCGAGCGGTGTCACGCGGCCCGCCGCGACCGCCAGCTCCGCGAGCCGAGCGCGCGAAGGCTCCAAGTCTTCGTGCACAAGGACGGCGCGCTGCGTGCCGTGCATCCGGATGTGCCGCGTGAGCGCGCGGGTGTCGACGTCCGCGATGCCCGGGACCTTCCAGCGCTTCAGGTACTCGTCCAGCGATCCTTCGCTCGAGTGATGGCTGGGCGATGGGCACGCCCAGCGCACGATCAGCGCCCTCGCCCATGGCCGCGCGGACTCAGCATCCGCGTCGCGGACGCCGTAATTGCCCTGCAAGGGGTACGTCATGCAGACCATCTGGCCCGCGTACGACGGGTCGGTCAGCACCTCCTGGTAGCCGGTCATCGCGGTGTTGAAGACGACCTCGCCCTCTCCGGCCACGTCGGCGCCGAAGGCCACGCCGACGAAGGCACGCCCGTCTTCCAGGACCAACGCCGCGTGGGATCTAGCCGGCAACGATCACCGCCTGGTCGATGCCGTCCTGCTCCTCGACGAGCACCTCGATGCGCTCCGAGTCGGCGGTGGGGACGTTCTTGCCGACGTAATCGGGTCGAATCGGAAGCTCGCGATGGCCGCGGTCGACGAGCACGGCGAGCTGAATCGCTCGGGGCCGGCCGAAGTCCATGACGGCATCCATCGCGGCGCGAGCGGTTCGGCCGTGATGGATGACGTCGTCCACGAGGACGACGACCTTGCCGCGGACGTCCGGCATGTTGCTCGCCGGACTGTGCGCGGCGGGCCGCGTCGCCAGGTCGTCGCGATGCAGCGTCACGTCGAGGCGGCCGAACGGCACCCGGGTTTTCTCGAGGCCGGTGAGCATGTTCGCGAGCCTCTCGGCGAGCACGTCGCCCTTGCTTAGGATGCCGACCAGCACCACGTCGCCGACTCCGCGGTTGCGCTCGACGATCTCGTGCGCGATGCGCGAAAGCGAGCGGCGGATCTGGTCCGCGTCCATCACCGTGGCCTTGAGGGTGACGCTCATGTCGTGGCCGACCTGCCGGCGGCGCCGAGAGATTCGGTGCACAGGCGGCTCAGATGGGAGGAGACGACGAGCACCGGAGCGAGCGCATCCGTTGATGCGTGAGCGAGGAGCGCAGAAGGCGACGATGCAGATGGGCTGCATGGGCGCCGAAGATCCGGCGACGCTGGCGGGGCGGTCACGATAACAAACGGTCGAGCAAGGCCATGCGGATGTGGAGGCCGTTGCGAGCTTGCCGGAAGTACGCGGCGCGATCATCCGAGTCGACCTCGGGCGCGATCTCGTCCACGCGCGGCAGCGGGTGCATGAGAATCGCGTACTTGCGCATGCGCGACATCGCGTCCTTGTCGATCCGGTAGACGCCCTTCACCGCGTTGTAGGCCTCGAGGTCGGTGAAGCGCTCCTTCTGGATCCGAGTCATGTAGACCACGTCGACCTCAGGGAGGACGGCATCGAGGTCCGCCGTCTCCACCCACGGGACATGGTGATCGTCGAGGTGCGCCTTCAAGTCGTCGCGCATGGCGACCTGCGCTGGCGCGACGAACCAGATCTTGATGTCCTTGAACTTGCTGAGGAGGTATGTCAGCGACCGGACGGTGCGGCCGTTTGCCAGGTCGCCAACCATGGCGACGTGAACACCGTCGATTCGCCCGAGCTCGTCGCGGATCGTGTACAGGTCGAGCAGCGCCTGCGTGGGATGCTGCCCCGGCCCGTCGCCGGCGTTGATGATCGGTACGCCGCTGACCGCGGCTGCGCGCCTCGCGGCCCCCTCTTCGTTGTGGCGGAGGACGATCACGTCCGCGTAGCCGCTGACGATGCGGATCGTGTCCTCGAGAGTTTCGCCCTTGGCCGCCGATGAGAATTCGCGCGCGTTGTCGGTGCCCATCGTGGCGCCGCCCAGCCGCAGCATCGCGGCCTCGAAGGAGAGGCGGGTTCGCGTCGACGGCTCGTAGAACAGCGCCGTCATCACCTGGCCGGCGAGCCGGCCGATGAAGTGATGCGGCTCGCGCTTGATCTCGTCCGCGCGCGCGATCAGGTCCTCGAGCAGGGCACGGCTGAACTGCTGAGATGAGACGACATGCCGCAGCCGTGACGTGACGGCCATCAAAAAATCTCCTTCCCTGGCTCTCTGGCCAGGACTTAAAGGCGAGCTGGGCGAAGTCTACCGTAACCTTGCTAGCCGATGGGCAAGAGCAAGCACCCAGGACACGTCGACGTCACGACCGAGGTCGGCTTCTGCAACTTCTGTCAGCGCACCCGCAATCTGCGCCGTGAAGAGCATCACCTCGGAGAGCTTGTCCGCACGATCGTCTCTTGCGAGACGTGCCACCGCACGCTCTCGAGCACCATCGGCGTCGGGCAGCCGGCGCCTGAACCTGAGCCGGCTCCCGAACCCGAACCTGCGGTCGAGGCGCCCAAACCCGCGGCGAAACGGCCCGCGGCGAAGATGCCCGCGGCGAAGAAGGCGACGGCCGCGAAGGCGAAGCCCAAGGCCCCCGCCAAACCACGCTCGGCGGCCACGAGGCAAACGACCAGGAAGAAGTGACTCCTTCGGCGGTCAGGATCGACCGCCTCGAGAAGTCGCTCGGATCGAAGAAGGTCCTCCGGGGCGTGAGCCTCGAGGCCCGGCCCGGCGAGATCTTCGGCCTTCTCGGACCCAACGGCGCCGGCAAGACCACGACCCTGCGTGTGATCTGCACACTTCTCGCGCCGGACGCGGGCTCCGTCGACGTGCTCGGGTTCGACACACGGACCGCGCCCGAAGAGGTGAGGCGGCGCGTGGGCGTCGTGACGGCCGAGTTCGGCGTCTACCCGCGGCTCTCGGCGCGCGAGAACATCGCCTACTTCGCCGAGCTCAGCGGCGTGCTCGACGGGGACCTGCACGGGCGCGTCGACGCGGTGATCGACCGCCTCGACATGAGCTCGTTCGCGCAGCAGCGCGCGGAGAGCCTGTCCTCCGGCCAGAAGCAGAAAGTCGCCATCGCGCGCGCGATCGTCCACGACCCGCCCGTGCTGATGTTCGACGAGCCCACCTCCAACCTCGACGTCCTCGCGTCGCGGGAGGTCCGCGAGTTCATGGTCGAGGCGCGTGGGCGCGGCAAGTGCGTCATCTTCTCGACCCACGTCCTTCACGACGCCGAGCGCCTATGCGACCGCGTGACGATCATCCACGAAGGGCGCGTCGTCGCCGGTGGACCTACAGCCGAGGTACGCGGTCCCCATGAAGACCTCGAGGACGCGTTCCTCGACCTCGTCGAGACGTCGCCGTGAGGTCCACCCTGGTCGTCTTTCGCAAAGAGATGCTCGAGATCCTTCGCGACCGGCGGACGCTCATCGCCATCGCGCTCGCCGCGCTCGCGAGCCCGGTAGTGCTGTACGTGATCTCGCAGGTCTCGAGCCGCACAGCCTCGGAGACCTATACCGCCGGGTACAGTGGCGACATCCCGGCAGGCCTGGGCGTGCTCTTCAGCTCGACCGGCCTGAAGCTGGAGCCGGTGGCGGACCCGGCGACCGCCGCCAAGCAGCAGGTCGACATCGGCATCGTCTTCGCACCCAACGAGCTCGATGAGTACTACGACCCGACGCGCCAGAGCGCGCAGATCGCCGACATCCGGCTGCAGGAGATCCTCAGCAAGTACGACGGCGCCAAGGTCGCCGCGTCGCTTCAGCAAAAAGGCGTCGACCCATCGGTCCTCGACCCGCTGCCGGTGACCGTGCATCCGCTCAGCTCACCCACCCAGGCCGCCGGCAACGGATTCCTGAGCTTCTTCCTTCCGTACATCCTGATCACGATGTGCCTGACGGGAGGGTTGTCGGCGGCGCTCGACACCTCGGCCGGCGAGCGCGAGCGCAAGACCCTGGAGAGCCTCCTCCTCACGCCGGCGCCGCGCGCCCAGGTCCTGGTCGGCAAGACGCTCGCGGTGACCGCGATAAGCCTCGCCGCCGCGCTGGCCGCCATCGCCTCCATGCTCATCGCGCTGACGCAGGTCCGGTTTGGACCCGGCCAGGGATCGCTGCCTGTGACCCTGAATCCGGTCGCGGCCGTCGTGATGGTGTGGCTCGCGGTGCTGCTTGCCATCGCCTTCTCGGCCCTGACGATCGCGCTTGGCACGCTGGCGCGGAACTTCCGCCAGGGGCAGGCCTACGCCACGCCGCTGTACTTCGTGACCATCTTCCCCGCTTCGATCGTGCTGTTCATCCCCGACTTCAACCCGAACCTCGGTTACTACCTGATCCCGATCCTGAACGCGGTGCTGGTGCTGCGCGATGCGATCGTTCACGGCACGGTCGCGGCCAGTTCGCTCGCGGTCACCTCGGCGAGCCTGCTCGTGACCGGCGGGCTGTGCTTCTACGCCGCCCTGCGCCTGTTCACACGGGAGGCGCTTCTCGTCCGTTCCTGAGTGGTTAACTGTTTCTCAGGTAAGCCATGCGCCGCAGACTGGAGCTCCGGGACCTGCGCAGCCTCGAGCGTCGGAGCATGTACTCGATCTTTCACCCGCTCGACCCGAACGAGCGGCTCCCTCGCGAGCTGCTGGTAGAAGGCAGGCGCCATCGTCTGCTGGAGTGGCGCACGCTGCTCACCTGGGTGGGCTTCCTCTACCTGCCGGCGTTGTTGGTTCTCTTCCTCGGCCTCGACTCGTTCGGCGTGAACGCCCTCATCGCGTTGGGCGCAGCCGCGCTTGGGCTGCTGGCCGTCTACGTGTACGTCGTCTGGAGCAAGGCGACCTAGAGGGTTCGACCTGACCTGTCTTGATTCCAAATCGCGTATAACCGTCCCATGACTGAAGCTGTGATCGTCGCGTACGGCCGCTCGCCAATCGGCAGGGCGCGCAAAGGATCCCTCGTCGACGTCAGGCCGGACGACCTCGCGTCGCACGTCGTCAACAAGGTCCTCGAGAAGGTTCCCGAGCTCGAGTCGTCGCAGATCGAAGACCTGATCTGCGGCTGCGGCCTGCCCGGTGGCGAGCAGGGCCACAACATTGGACGGGTCATCTCGATCCTCAGCCGGCTCGACGTGCCCGGCGTCACGGTCAACCGCTACTGCTCCTCTTCTCTGATGACGACTCGCATGGCGACCCACGCCATCGAGGCAGGCGAGGGCGACGCCTTCCTTTCGGTCGGCGTCGAGTGCGTCTCTCGCTACGGCGCCGGCTATCCCGACAACCCGGACACTTACAACCCGAAGCTGGTGCCGGGCAACACCGAGGAATACCCGGACATCTACATCTCGATGGGCCAGACGGCCGAGAACGTGGCCCGGCGCGAGAAGATCAGCCGCGAGGAGCAGGACCGCTTCGCGGTCAAGAGCCAGGCCGCGGCGGTCAAGGCCCGCGACGACGGCTTTTTCGACCGCGAGATCATCCCGGTCCCACTGCCGAACGGGCAGATGTTCACCAAGGACGACGGGCCGCGCCCGGGGACGACGATGGAGGTCCTGGCCACGCTGAAGCCCGCGTTCCGCGAGGACGGCAGCGTCACCGCCGGGAACTCTTGCCCGCTGAACGACGGCGCGGCCGCCGTGGTCGTCATGTCCGACAAGCGGGCCAAAGAGCTCGGCATGAAGCCGCTCGCGCGAGTCATCTCGACCGGTCTGTCGGCTCTGGAACCCGAGTTCATGGGCCTCGGCCCGATCGACGCCTCGAAGCAGGCCCTCAAGCGAGCGAAGATGACGATCGACGACATCGACATCGTCGAGATCAACGAGGCCTTCGCGGCGCAGGTGATCCCCTCGGCGCGCGGGATCGGCGTCGACCCGTTCGGCGACAAGCTGAACCCGCACGGTGGCGCGATCGCCCTCGGCCATCCGTTCGGGATGACCGGCGCGCGGATTCTCTGCACGCTGCTCAACGGGCTCCAGGAGAAGAACAAGACGATCGGCCTGGAGACGATGTGCGTGGGAGGCGGTCAGGGGATGGCAATGATCCTGGAGCGCCTGAACTAAGGCTTCTTCTTCTTTCCGTCTCGTTCCCTGGATTTGATCAGGTTCTCGCGCTCACGGTAGTAGCCGCGGACCGCCTCGGTCATCCAGTCAGGTCCCCTGCGCTTCGGCCCATCGGCCGGGGTTTCGCCCGTCGGTGCCGGGAGGCTCGCCTCGCGGCGCCGGGTGAGGAAAAGCGCCAGCGACCACACCAGCAAAAGCACGCCGATGATCAGCACCGCCAGGCCGGCGTCGAACCAGGCGCTGCTCCACACGCTCTGGGAGGACGGCTGCCGCGTGACACCGATCGTCATCAGCGCCAGCCCGATCACCGCGGAAGCGGTGCCGAACGGCAGCCAGAACATCGCCGAGTCGTAGCGGGAGCGGTCCACCTGGCGGCCTAAAGGCTACCCGCGGGGCGGTACCGCCAGGAGGCTGTCGAGCACGTGTCCGAGCAGCCGGCGCAGAGTCCGCCTGTCCTCCGCGCTCAGGTCTTTGAGAATCTCGCCCTCGAGACTCTCCCGGGCCTTCTCCGCCCGGTCGAGCATCCGCCGGCCGTCCGGCGTGAGCTCGACGATGTGCCGGCGGCGGTCATTGGGGTCGCGCCGGCGAATCGAGTACCGCGCCGACTCGAGCTCGTTGAGTATCAACACGACGCTGTTGGCGTCCAGGAAGAGCGCGCTCTCCAGCTCCGCCTGCGTGGCTCCGGGATGGTCCCGGATGTACCCAAGGACCATGTAGGGCTTCAGCCGTAGCCCGAGCAGCTCGTCCGTCATCAGACGGTGGACGCCCTTGTTGAGCTGGGCGAGCAGTGAAACCACTCCCCTGTCGGCCGGCGCTCCCACGGGCTTCACGTCCATCGATCTTATCACCGATTCTTAATATTCCCGGCTTCCTGATATTCCATGCAATAACGATAGTAATGATCCTGTTATAGTGATCATCCTTGCTTCGGTTTGGTTCTCTGGAGGCGGTTATGAGCTCGAATTTGCGACGTTGGGTGGCCCTGGTCGTCGTCTGCCTGGGGCAGCTGATGATCATGGTCGACGGCACGATCGTCAACGTCGCGCTGCCCTACATGCAGCGCGACCTTGGTTTTTCCCAGTCCAGCCTGACCTGGGTCGTCAACGCCTACCTGATCGCGTTCGGGAGCTTCCTCCTCGTCGCGGGCAGGCTGGGTGATCTCATCGGCCGGCGGAAGGTCTTTCTCGCCGGCGTCTTTCTGTTCACGGTGGCCTCCGTGGGGAGCGGCTTCGCGCAGGGGGCGGAGAACCTCATCATCGGCCGGTTCCTTCAGGGCCTCGGAGGCGCGCTCTCGGCGGGAGTGATCATCGCGATCATCGTCACCGGCTTCCAGAAGCCGGCCGAGCGAGCGCAGGCGATGAGCGTGTTCACGCTCGTGATCGCCGGCGGCGGATCGCTGGGCCTGCTGGCGGGTGGGTTCCTGACCGAATGGGTCAGCTGGCACTGGATCTTCTTCGTCAACGTGCCCATCGGTATCGCCACGATCGTCCTCGGCGCGTGGCTGATCGATGAGAACCCGGGCCTGGGACTCAACAACGGCGTCGACTTCGCCGGGGCGGTCCTCGTCACGGCCGCTGTGATGCTGAGCGTCTACGGCATCGTGACCGAGGCCGACTATGGCTGGCTGTCGGAGCACACGCTCGGGCTGCTCGGCGCGGCGCTCGCCATGCTGATCGGGTTCGTCGTGCTCGAGTCGCGGCTGCGAAACCCGCTCGTTCCGCTGCGCGTGCTGACCATCCGCACGCTCACGGGAGCCACCGCGGCAAGGGCGCTCCTGTTCGGCGGCATGTTCACCAACTTCTTCTTCGGCTCGCTGTACCTGCAGCACATGCACGGGTACACCGCGATGGAGACCGGCCTCGCCTTCCTTCCAACCACGCTGGCCGTGGGCGTGATGTCGGCCGGCCTCGCGGCCAGGCTCATGGCCCGAATCGGATCGCGCAACCTTCTGGTCATCGGTTTGATCTCGATCATCGCGAGCCTCGCGATCCTGTCGACGGTCGGTCCGGCCACCGGCTATGCGCCGATCCTCTTTGTCGCCTTTGTCATTCTCGGCGCCGGCGCCGGCATGTCTTTCCTGCCCCTGCTCACCATCTCCATGTCCGATGTCCCACTCGCCGACGCGGGCCTGGCTTCAGGATTCAGCAACGTCGTGATGCAGGTCGGTGCCGCGCTGGGGCTGGCGTTGATCACTTCGATCTCCTCGGCGCATGCCCAGGGCATCGCCGCGTTCCACCTCGCGTACCTCCTCGCCGCGATCGCGGTGGGTGCTGCGCTGACGGTCGTCGTCACGGTGCTGCGATCGCCGTCACCGGCCAGGGTGGCCGTCCAACCGGACGCCGCCGTCGAGGAAGCGGCCTAAGACTCTTGTCTCATCAGAGCGACGAGGCGGTCGATGTCCGCCTCGTCGTTCCACCACCCGACTGAAGCCCGAAGCCAGCCGTCCGGCAGGCTGCGGATGACGACGTCTTTCTCCTCGGCCTCGTTCACGAGCTCCGCCGGATCTCCAGGCAGGCGAAATGAGATCAACGTCCCCTGCCCGGCTTCGGTTCGGACCTCAACGCCGGCTCCGAGGAGCTCGCCGCGGCAGTAGGTCACGAGCTCGGCGGCGCGCTCGAAGCCCCATGCGGGGAGGTCTTCCAGCGCCGCGCGCATGCCCGCGACGACGATCGGCGAGAGATGCACGACACGCAGGCGGTCCGCGTCCTGGTTTACCGACGCCGAGTGGGCCTGCATGCGAGGCTTCAGCCTTTCGTGGTCGGCGACGTACAGCGCGCCGACCGTCTCAGGAC
The DNA here is from genome assembly GCA_024280995.1 of Candidatus Dormiibacterota bacterium. GTDB lineage: Bacteria > Chloroflexota > Dormibacteria > Dormibacterales > Dormibacteraceae > 40CM-4-65-16. Next base: position 427,671 of record JAMXLM010000018.1, on the reverse strand, counting down.
CGCAAAGCCACTTCTGTCCCGAGACGGTGTACCAGTCCGCGACCGACGCGTCGACTGGGATCGCGCCCACAGACTGGGCGCCGTCGACCAGCAGCGGTAGGCCCGTCGCCTGCTTGATCTCGGTCAGGGGCAGAACGTGGCCGTTGAGCCAGAGCACGTGCGAGAGGGCGATGAGCCGGGTCTGGGGCGTGACCTCGTCCAGGATCGCCCGCAGAGCCTCCGACGCGGGGCGGTGGAGCACCGCCGCCTGCTTGATGCGCGCGCCGGACGCTTGCAGTGGCGCCGACAGACCCGGGTGCTCGGCGTCGGTTGTCACCACCTCGTCGTCGGGACCGATCCGCAGACCGGTGATGACGATGTTGCAGCCCTCCGTAGTCGACGTGGTGAGCACGACCTTCTCGGCCGGCACGTTGATCAGCCGCGCAATGCGCTGCTTGAGATCGGCGTCGACGGCCCTCGCGGACTCTAACGTGCTGATGGCGCCGCGTCCGCGCTCCAGCGCGACGTTCTCCGCCGCCTTCATCGCCTCCACCGTGCGGCGCGACAGCGGGCCGACCGATCCGGCTTGAAGGTATGCCCGCCTGGCGAGCACCGGGAACAGCGTCCGCGCCTCGGCGGGGTTCATTCGGCTTTGGCGTAGAAGCGGCAGGGCGGCGACTCCGCGGTCGTGTGGAAGTTCCAGTGCCTGCACCAGGTCGTGCCGTCGAACTTCTTGCACGACCCGCAGGTGACGCGCGGGCTTGCCACGCGCGTCTTCTTCATGTGGTGCTGCGGCCGCTCGCCGGGAAATGGTTCGGTCACAGTTGCGAACGGACCTCCCAAAGGTCCGGGTAGAAGCGCTTGCCGAGCGTGCCTCTCAGGTACTCGGCCCCAGTGCTCCCACCGGTTCCGGTCTTGCCGCCGATCTGTCTCTCGACCATGAGCACGTGGCGCGCCCGCCAGTGCGCGAACGCCTCGTCGTGGTCGAGCATCGCCTCGCACAGGTCGAAGAGGTCGCCATGCCGCTCGCGGTCGCGGAAGATCTCCGGCAGCGACGGCGAGCCGCGTCGCTTCACCAGCTCGTTGAACGCGTCCGCGACGGTCGGCTCCTCCAGTCGTCTGCGCAGCCGGCCCATCTCCTCGGGCGTCGCCTCGAGCCGCGCGACGTACTTCGGCTCCTTGAGCCCGGACAGGAACTCGATCTCGCGGAACTGGACCGACTGAAACCCGCTCGCCGGCGCGAGCTTGGAGCGGAAAGCGACAAAATCCTGAGGCGACATCGTCTCCAGGACGTCGATCTGCTCGACCAGCAGCCTTTCGATCACGTTTACCCGGTTGAGGTGATGCCGGGCGAAGAACACGTCGCCGGCCGCGATCTCGTCACGGGCGGCCTCGAGCTCGAACAGAACCACCTTGAACCAGAGCTCGTACACCTGGTGGGCGACGATGAAGAGGAGCTCGTCGTGCTCTTCGCTGAGCCGCTGCTGCAGCGACAGCAGCTCGGGGACTTTCAGATACGAGCCGTAGGAGAGCTCGCGACCCTCCTCTCCAAATCGACGGGACACTCAGTGCTTGAAGTGGCGCCGGCCGGTCGTGACCATCGCGATCCCGGCGTTGTCGGCGGCGGCGATCACGTCCGCATCGCGCATCGAGCCGCCAGGCTGGATGACCGCCGTCACGCCCGCGGCCACGGCCAGCTCGAGGCCGTCGGGAAACGGAAAGAACGCGTCCGATGCCAGCACAGCGCCTTCCGACCTTTCGCCCGCGCGCATCACGGCCATCTGGACGGCCTCGACGCGTGACATCTGACCCGCGCCGACGCCGACCGCGGCGCCGTCCTTGAACAGGACGATCGCGTTCGATTTCACGTGCTTGACGGCCGTCCACGCGTTGCCGAGCTGCGCCCACTCCGCAGCGCTGGGCTCGCGACGCGTGACCGTCGTGCAGATCGCGCGGTCGAAGGTCGCGCGGTCCCAATCCTGGACGAGGAATCCCCCCGGCACGGACCTCACTTCGTAATCGAAGTAGGTCGGGTTCGGCTGTGGAACCGCGAGCACGATCATGTTCTTGCGCCGGGCAAGCGTGTCCTTCGCCTCGTCGAGCACATCGGGGGCGACGACGACGTGAGTCACTATCTGGACGATCTGCTCCGCGGTCGCTCGGTCGAGCGGCCGGTTGACCGCGACGATTCCGCCGAAAGCCGAGACCCGATCGCATTCGTACGCCATGCGGTACGCGACGCTCAGGTCGTCGGCCACGGCCAGCCCGCAAGGGTTCATGTGCTTGATGATCGCGGCCGCAGGCTGGTGGTAATCCATCACCAGCGTCATCGCGGCCGAGGCGTCCTGGATGTTGTTGAATCCCGGTGCGCCGCCCTGCACCTGCTGCGCCTCGGCGACCCCGCCCGAACCGAACCCGAGACGGTAGAACGCAGCCTTCTGGTGGTCGTTCTCGCCGTACTTGAGCGGCTCCGCGAGGAGTCCCGTCAGGGTGATCTCGGCAGGAAAACCGTTGCCGTCCTGCTTCCGCATGTAGGCGGCGACCCACGCGTCGTAGGCGGAGGTGTGGGCGAATGCCTCGGCGGCGAGGCGCTTGCGCGTGTCGAGATCCAGGGTCCCTTCGTTGAGGGCGCCCAGGACCTCGCTGTAGCGCTGTGGCCGCACCACCACGACCACGGACGCATGGTTCTTGGCCGCGGCGCGGATCATCGCCGGGCCGCCGATGTCGATCTGCTCGACCGCCTCCGAGAAGGTCGCGTCGCCACGCAAGACGGTGTCGACGAACGGGTAGAGATTGACGCACACGAGGTCGATCTCGCGAAGACCGTGCTCGGCCAGCGCCTCGAGGTGTTCGGGCCGGTCGCGACGCGCCAGGATTCCCGCGTGCACGCCCGGGTGGAGGGTCTTGACGCGACCGTCCATCATCTCGGGGAATCCCGTGAGGTCGCTGACGGGTTGCGCCTCGATGACTGCGTCGAGCAGCGCCTGAAGCGTGCTGCCGGTTGCGAAAAGGTCGTAGCCCAGCCGCCTCAGACCGCGCGCGAACGGCGCGAGACGCGTCTTGTCGCTAACCGACAGGATCGCTGTGGGCAAGTCTCGCCTCCATCATGCGAATTCCCTCCGGAAGGATGCGCTGCTCCGCTTCATGCACTCGCTCCCGCAGAGTCTCCACCGTATCGCCTTCCACGATCGGGACGGATTCCTGGAGCAGGATCGGGCCGGCGTCGAGCTCCGGGGTGACGACGTGCACGGTCGCCCCGGTGAACTTCAAGCCGCTTTCAAGCGCTTGCTCGATGGCGTCCATGCCGCCCGCGAACATCGGCAGCAGCGACGGGTGGACGTTGACGATGCGGCCTTCGAACGCGTCGAGGAACGGCCGGGTGTGAATGCGGTCGTAGCCCGCGTCGACGACCAGCTCGACCTCGTGTTCGAGAAAGAAATCGCGCATCGCCTCGTCGCGCTCATCGGCGGAGGCAAAGGTCTTCTGAGACAGGGCCGCAAGCGGGATGCCGCGCTCCCTCGCGAAAGCGGCCGCCGGACACGACGCGCGGTTCGTCGCCACCGCGACCACGTCGAACTGACGCTCGACGAGATTGCGGAGGTTTGTGCCTTGTCCCGAAACGCAGATGCCGAGTTTCAGTGCAACTCGACCCGTTCAGGACCGGACTGTTTCACCACCTCGCCGACGACCAACGCACCCTCCGGAACGTCCTTCGGATCCATCACCAGGATCATCCCCAGTCCCATGTTGAACGTTCCCCACATCTCGTTGTCGGACACACCGCCCCGCTTCCGGATCTCGGCAAAGATCGGGTTCGGCCTCCAGGCCGTCTTGTTGACCACCGCCGCGGTCCCCTCGGGGAGTGCGCGAGGCAGGTTGCCGGGGATTCCACCACCCGTTATGTGCGCCGCGGCCTTCCAGCGAAGACGGCCCATGTCGGCCAGGTAGCTCAGGTGCGGCGCCGTGAGGGCGGCGCTCAGATCGGGCGTGAGCGCGACGCCTTCGAACACCTTGCGGGCCAGCGAGTAGCCGTTCGTATGGAGGCCGCTCGAACGCAAACCCACCAGCACATCGCCTTCGCGTGCGGGCTCGCGCCGCGCGCCGGCATCGACCAGGCCGACGATGAAGCCCGCGAGGTCGTAGTCGCCCAGCGCGTAGACGCCCGGCATCTCCGCGGTCTCGCCACCGAGCAGTGCGCAGCCCGCGCTGCGACAGGCCTCGGTCATCCCCTCGATCAGCTGGGTGAAGACGGCGGGGTCCAGCTTGCCCGTCGCGAAGTAGTCGAGGAAGAAAAGCGGTCGCGCGCCCGCGGTCGCGATGTCGTTGACGCAGTGGTTGACGATGTCTGCGCCGATGACGCGGTGATTGCCGGTCGCGATCGCGACCTTGATCTTCGTGCCGACGCCGTCGGCGCTCGCGGCCAGGTGGCCGCCGCCGGGGAGCGCGTAGAGGCCCGCGAACGGGCCGACCCCCTGCGCGACCTCCTTGCCGTGAGTGGCCGCGATCAGCGGCTTGACCTTCTCCAGCGCGCGCTCATAGGCCTCGATGTCGACGCCCGCAGCGGCGTAGGAAAGGCCTTCCGCGCTCACACCTTTGTCAGTTGTGGCTGCGGTGACTCGAACTGCATTTTGTCCATCTCGAGTTGCTGGGGGACAGGCACCGGATAGCTACCGTCGAAGCACGCCCGGCAGAATTCCTGGGCGGTGCCGCGACCGATGGCCCGAATCAGGCCGGGAATCGACAGGTAGTGCAGCGAGTCGGCGCCGATCTGCTGGCGCACCTCGTCGACTGAGCGCCCCGAAGCGATGAGCTCCTTCGTCGAGCCGATGTCCACGCCCATGAAGCAGGGGAAGCGCATGGGCGGGCTCGAGATGCGCATGTGGATCTCGCTGGCGCCGGCCGCGCGCAGGCGCTCGATGATCCGGCGAGAGGTCGTGCCACGGACGATCGAGTCGTCCACCGCGATCACTCGCTTGCCCTTGATCGATCTCGGCAGTGGGTTGAGCTTCAACATCACGCCCGCCTCGCGCAGCGACTGGTCGGGCTGGATGAACGTGCGGTTGATGTAGCGGCTCTTCATGAGCGCCTCGCGGAACGGGATGCCCGCGGCTTCCGCGTACCCGATCGCCGCCGGCGTGCCGGAGTCGGGGAACGGGATCACCATGTCCGCCTCCACCGGCGCCTCCTGCGCCAGCTCGTGGCCCATGCGGATGCGCGCGTCCTCGAGCTCGCAGTTCTTGAGGATCGAGTCTGGCCGCGCGAAATAGATGAACTCGAATACGCACATCGCGTGCTTGCTCGCCGCCTGGAAGCCGACGCTGTGCACGCCGTGCTCGTCCATCACCACCATCTCGCCGGGCTGCACCTCGCGCACAAAGGTGGCGTGCACAGTGTCGAGGGCACAGGTCTCGGATGCGACCACGTGCGCGGGCTGCCCCGGCAGCGGGATGTAGCCGATGCACAGCGGCCGGAAACCGTACGGATCGCGAAGGGCGATCAGCTGGTTCGGCGTGATGATGCCGCAGGAGTAGGCGCCGACGATCCGAGCAAAAGTGCGCCGGATGACCTCTTCCCACGTTCGCCCGTGAGTGTTCTCGATCAGGCGCGCCATCACCTCGGTGTCGAGAGCCGTCTCGAAGGTGACTCCGCCCTCCTCCAGCTGCGCGCGAAGTGAGTCGGCGTTCAGAAGGTTGCCGTTGTGCGCGATCGCGCCGGGACCCAACGTCGGATGCTGGAACGGCAGAGGGTGCGCGTTCTCCGGCCTGCTCGAGCCGGTGGTCGAGTAGCGCGTGTGCCCGAGGGCGACGATCGACCCCTCCCCGAGCTCTTTGATAGTCGCCGGTGTGAACACCTGCGCGACCAGGCCCATCTCGCGGTGCACACGCACCGAGGCTCCGTCGGAGACGGCGATTCCCGCCGACTCCTGGCCACGGTGCTGCAGGGCGAAGAGGCCGAAGTAGGTGAGGTTGGCGACGTCGACCCCTTGCTTCGCGCAGATCCCGAAAACGCCACACATTTAGGTGATGAGCGACTCCCAGGCGGTCCGCAGGTCGGAGAGCGACACCTTCATCTGTCCCTCGAACTCGATGATGTCGCCGCCCGCGAGACCGAGCAGCGAGAGCTCGACGTTGTGCCGGCGGGCCAGCGACTGCATCTCGGGCATCGCGCGCGACGGGACGCTCACGATGAACCGGCTCGACGACTCGCCGAAGAACGCGGCGTCGAGGCGCAGCGGTGGCTCGGGCCGCATGGCCGGACACCTGACGCCCAGACCGCCCAGCAGGCACGCCTCCGCGAGCGCGACCAGCATCCCCCCTTCGGCGCAGTCGTGCGCGGAATGCAGGTAGCCGCTCTGCGCGGCGGAAAGGATCAGCCGGTGGACGGCGCGCTCACGGGTCAGGTCGAGTCCCGGCGGCCGGCCGGCGACGTGACCGTGCTCGACCTTCAGGTACTCGCTGCCGCCGAGGTCGTTGTGGCTCGAGCCGATCATGAGCACGAAGTCGCCCTCGGCGCGCAGGCCCGCGCCCAGGCGCTTGCCGTAGTCGTCCATGACGCCGACCATGCCCACGACCGGCGTCGGATAGATCCCCGATTCGCCGCCGGAGTCGTTGTAGAGCGAGACGTTGCCGCTCACGACCGGCACCTCGAGCATGCGGCAGGCATACGCGAGGCCCGAAATCGCCTCCTCGAGCTCCCAGTACACCTCGGGCCGGTCGGGGTTGGCGAAGTTGAGGCAGTCGGTGACCGCGAGCGGCCGCGCGCCGGTGGCGACGATGTTGCGCGCCGCCTCGGCCACCGCGAGCTGCGCGCCGAGGTGGGGGTCGAGGTGGCAGTACCGCCCGTTGCCGTCGGTCGTGACCGCGATGCCCAGGCGCGTGCCCTTCACTCGGAGCACGGCCGCGTCTCCGCCGGGGGCGACCACAGTCGAGTCACCGACCATGTGGTCGTAGCGGCGGAACACGCCCCGCCGGCTGGCGAGGTTCGGGCTCGCGAGCAGGCGCAAAAGGGTGGCGCCCACATCGGCCAGCGGCGGAAGCGCGTCGACCTCGAGTCCGTACGGCGGCTCCGGCGGCAGTCCCACGAGGCGCCGCATCGGCACACCGTCGGTGAGCAGCCGTACCGGCACGCGCGCGACCTGGTCGTCGCCGTCGAAGACGGTGAGCTGGCCGTCGTCGGTGACCTCGCCGATGACCGCCGACGTCAGGTCCCAGGCCTGGAAGATCGTCTCGACCTCGCGCTCGCGGCCTCGGCGGACAACGACGAGCATGCGCTCCTGCGACTCCGAGAGCATGACGTCGTACGCGGTCATCTCACGCTCGCGGCGTGGCACGCGCGAGACGTCGATCCGCGCACCGGCGCCGTCGACGCGGCCCGCGCACTCCGCGACCGCGGACGTCAGGCCCGCCGCGCCGAGGTCCTGGATCGCGACCACGGCGTCGGTGTGAGAGAGGTCCATGCACGCCTCCAGCAGGCACTTTTCCAGGAATGGGTTCCCGACCTGGACGGCCGGCCGCCGCTCGGACCTTTTCTCATCAAGCTCGACGGAGGCGAACGAGGCGCCGTGGATGCCGTCGCGGCCGGTGTCGGCGCCGACGAGCATGAGGCTGTTGCCCGCGCCCTCGGCCCGTGCGCGCATCAGGTGGTCGGTGCGCACGAGGCCCACGCACATCGCGTTCACGAGCGGGTTGCTCGCGTAGCAGTCCTCGAAGAACACCTCGCCGCCGACGGTTGGGATGCCGATGCAGTTGCCGTATCCGCCGACGCCGGCGACAACGCCCTCGAAGTGATGGCGCGATTCCGGCAGCGGGCCGAAACGCAGCGAATCGAGCAGCGCGACGGGCCGCGCGCCCATGGCGATGACGTCGCGGATGATGCCCCCCACGCCGGTGGCCGCGCCCTGGTACGGCTCGATGGCCGACGGGTGATTGTGGGACTCGATCTTGAAGACGACCGACCATCCCTGGCCGATCTCCACCGCGCCCGCGTTCTCTCCGGGGCCCTGGACCACACCCGGGCCGGTCGAGGGCAGGCGTCGCAGCAGCGCCTTGGAGCTTTTGTAGGAGCAGTGCTCGGACCACAGCACGCCGAGCATCCCGAGCTCGACCTCGTTCGGGGCTCGTTTCAGCTGCTCGACGATGACCCTGTACTCATCTGGGGTGAGGGCGACTTCGCGAAGCCGTCTCTCGTCCACAGACTTGATGCTCAAGACACCAGCACCTTGAATGCGTTCTCCGCCACGGACCGGAAGAGCTTGAGGCCGTCGGTTCCTCCGAGCTCGGCCTCGGAGCAGCGCTCGGGGTGCGGCATCATCCCGAGCACGTTGCCGCGCGTGTTGATGACGCCGGCGATGTTGTGCAGCGACCCGTTGGGGTTGGCGCTGGGCACCACGCGACCATCGGCGTCGCAGTAACGGAACACGACCTGCCCGCGCTGCTCGATGCGCGAAAGGGTCGCGGGGTCGGCGAAGTAGCTGCCTTCGCCGTGCGCGATGGGAACCCGAAGGACGTCGCGCTCGCCGCACTTCGCGGTGAAGGGAAGGTCAGTGCGCTCGACGAGCAGGTTCGTCCATTCGCAGCGGAACTCGAGCGAGGCGTTGCGGATGAGCGCGCCGGGCAGAAGGCCGGCTTCGCAGAGAACCTGGAACCCGTTGCAGATGCCCCACACGAGGCCGCCGCGGTCCGCGAACTCACCGACCTTTTCCATGATCGGCGCAAACCGCGCGATCGCGCCCGTGCGCAGGTAGTCGCCGTAGGCGAAGCCACCGGGCAGGATCACACAGTCGCAGCCACCCAGGTCGGTGTCCTTGTGCCACAGGTAGGTCAGCTCGTGGCCGAGCACCTGGTCGACGACCCAGCCGCAGTCCCTGTCGGACCAGGTCCCGGGGAACACCACGACACCAAATTTCACCGACGCTTGTGCTCCTGCTCGAGGTCGAAGTGGAAGTCCTCGATCACGTGGTTGGCCAGCAGCTGCCGGCACATCTCCTCGACCCGGCGCCGTGCCTCATGCTCGCTTCCGTCTTCGAGCTTGACCTCGATGTACTTGCCGACGCGGACGTCGGTCACCTCCGTGAAGCCCAGCGCGCCGAGCCCTTGCTTGACGGTCAGACCTTGAGGGTCGTTGACCACCGGCTTCGGAGTGACGATGACTCGCGCAATCATCTTTCGTTCCTCGGCTTGGGCGGAAAGAGGGGCTTGCCCACGATTCGCTGGTACGCGGTGAGGTAGCGGAGCCGCGTCTGCGCGACCACGTCGGCCGGCAGCGACGGTGGCTCGGAGCTCTTGTCCCATCCCGAACGCGACAGCCAGTCGCGGACGAACTGCTTGTCGTAGGAGTCCGGCGACGTGCCCACCTGGTAGGTCGCCGCATCCCAGTAGCGCGAGCTGTCGGGGGTCAGCACCTCGTCGATCAGGATCACGTCGTCGCCGATCTGCCCGAACTCGAACTTGGTGTCGGCGAGGATCAGGCCGCGACGCGCGGCGAACTCCGACGCGTACTTGTACAGCTCCAGGCTCATGTCGCGCAGCTTCGTGGCCAGGTCCTCGCCGAGCTCTCTCTTCAGCTGATCGAAGGTGATGTTCTCGTCGTGCCCGGTGTCCGCCTTGGTCGCCGGCGAGAAGATCGGATACGCGAGCTTTTCGCTCTGCCGCATGCCCGGCGGCATCTTCTCGCCCGCCAGCGACTGCGACTCCTCGTACTCCTTCCACGCGCTGCCGGCGAGATATCCGCGGACCACGCACTCGAAGTCGATCCGCTTCGCCTTGCGGACGATCATGAAACGACCCGCGAGCTCCTCGCGGAAGTTCTTGAGCACCGCTGGAAGATCCGGGACCATGCCCGAGATCAAGTGGTTCGGCTGGAACGTGTCGGTCTGCGAGAACCAGAAGATCGACAGCTGGGTCAGCACCTTGCCGCGGTCGGGGATGCCGTTGGGCAGGACGTGGTCGAAGGCGGAGAGGCGATCGGTCGCGACCATCAGGAGCTGGTCGGCCGTCAGCTCGTAGGTGTCGCGCACCTTGCCTTTCGCAAAAAGCTTGAGGGGCAGCTCGGTGGCGTTGATGGCTGGTCCTGCGATCAAGGTGCGGTCACTCCAAGTCCAATGCGTTCATACGCGAGCTCGGTGTGCTCGAGCCCTGCCCACGGATCGAAAACGGCTTCGAGCTTGTCACCGATACGTCGCGTCACCTCGTCATTCTTCTCCAGCAGCGAGCGGAAGCCAGGACCGGCGCCTTCCATCGCCTCCATGGCCGACTTCTGAACTATGAGGTATGCGTCCTCGCGCGACATTCCGCTCTCGACGAGCGCCAGCAGGACGCGCTGCGAGAAAACGACCCCGCCCGCGAACTGCAGGTTCGCGAGCATGCGCTCGGGCTTCACCTCGAGGCCGCGCAGCACCTTGTGCATCTCGAGCGCCATGTAGTCGAGCGCCGCGCACGCGTCGGGGAAGATCACACGCTCCGCCGAGGAGTGGCTGATGTCGCGCTCGTGCCAGAGAGCGGTGTTCTCGAGCGCGGTCACGAGGTGACCGCGAACCACTCTCGCGAGCCCGCAGACGCGCTCGGTCAGGACAGGGTTGCGCTTGTGCGGCATCGCCGAGCTTCCCTTCTGCTCCCGGCCAAACGGCTCGAACGCCTCCCCGACCTCGCTGCGCTGCAGGTGACGGATCTCGGTGGCGATGCGCTCGAGCGTCCCCGCCGCGATGGCGAGCGCGGACATGAAGCCGGCGTGCCGGTCGCGGGCGACCACCTGGGTCGACACGGCGTCGACGTTGAGGCCGAGCTCGCGACCCACGTACTCCTCGACCCGTGGGTCGATGGTGGCGTGGGTGCCGACCGCGCCGCTCATGTGCGCGACCCCGGCGTCATCGGCGGCGACTTCCAGGCGAGCGACGGAGCGGTCCAGCTCCGCCACCCAACCGGCGACCTTGAAGCCAAACGTGATCGGCTCGGCAACGATGCCGTGCGTGCGTCCCGCCATCAGGGTCAGGCGGTGCTTGATCGCAAGGTCGGCAGCCGCCTCGCGGACGGTGGCCAGGTCGTGGCCGATGATCTTGGCCGACTCGACCATCTGCACCGCCATCGCCGTGTCGTTGAGGTCCTGGCTCGTCATACCGAGGTGGACGTAGCGGGCCTCCGGCTGACCGATCGACTCGTTGACGACCGTCAGGAAGGCGATGACGTCGTGGCCGACGCGTGCCTCGACCTCGGCGATCTTCGTTGCATCGAACGTGGCCTTACGGATCTTCGGCAGGGCGGATTCCGGGATGCGGCCTAGCGACGCCCATGCTTCGCATGCCAGGATCTCGATCCGCAGCCACAGCTCGTACTTGTGCTGGTCAGACCAGACCGCGCGCATAGCGGGCGGCGAGTATCGCTCGATCAAGACGAAGGGATCCCCTCCAACACTGGGCGACGCTCGAATTATATCGGCGACCGGCTGATCAAGATCTTGTTATCGCCATCAAGCGAGGCCCCAGATGTCGTGGCCATCGTGCCGGTGGGGCCGTCGTAAAGCAGTTGGCTTGATAATCGAGCATCCACTCGTGATTTCAACTCGTAACCAGCGCCCCGAGGACCCCGTTTGAGACGGCACAGGCTGAACGGCCGGTGAGCGACCCGTCTCGTGACGACGAGCGAGATCTCGTCGAACGCGCCAAGGCGGACCCGCGTCAATTCGGGGCGCTCTACGACCGGCACTTCCAGCAGATTTACCGGTTCGTCTATTCCAGAGTGAGGGAGCAAACCGCGGCAGAGGACGTCACTTCGGAAGTCTTCATGAAGGCTCTGAAGGCCATGCCCCGTTACCAGGACACGGGGCGGCCCTTTGCTGCCTGGCTGTATCAGATCGCGGTCAACGCGATCGCCGACCGCTACCGCTCGCTCAAGACCGCGCAGCCGCTCGACGATTTCCACGACCTGTCGGTTGCGGGCCCCGCCCTCGAAGACCTCGCCGCGCACCGCGACGAGGTGCGCCGGATCTGGGAGCTCGTCGAGGCGCTGCCGCACCAGCAGCGCACGGCGCTGGTGCTGAAGTTCCAGGAGGACATGAAGATCGAGGACATCGCGGTCGCGATGGGCAAGTCGCCGGGCGCGGTGAAGCTGCTCATCCATCGCGGCGTGACCAGGCTGCGCGAAGGCGCGGACGCGCTGAGGCCGGTGGAATGAACCATTTCCACGACCCAGAGCTGGAAGACGTCCTGCAGGACGACGAGCTGCGCCGGATCGCGGGCATGCTGAGCACCGCGCGCACGCCCGACCCTCCGCTCGACGAAGCCTTCCGAACCGGCCTGCGCCGTCAGCTGATGAACGAGGCGTGGGCGATGACCGAGGGCCGGCCGTCGCTGTGGCGGCGCGTGTTCGCGCCTCCCGGGCTTGCGTGGGCCGGAGCGGCCGTCGGGCTCGTCCTGATCATGTCGGTGGTCATCTACACCTCGCTCAACCCGGGCGGCAGCCTCCAGCAGATCGTCGTCCAGAGCCCGGTCGATGGGGACAAGAACGTCGCGCTGGCCCAGCCGATCCTGGTCAAGTTCAACCAGCCGATGGACCACCCGTCGACAGAGCAGGCGGTGCAGATCAGCCCGGCCACGAACGTGACGTTCGCGTGGAACGAGAACACCATGACCGTGCAGCCGACCGGCGGCAGCCTCGCCCCGAACACGCAGTACCACGTGACCATCGGGTCCGGCGCCAAGACCGCCAGCGGACAGCCGCTCTCGTCGGCGCAAACGATCACGTTCGTCACCGCACCGCCGCCCTCGCCTGCAGCAACGCCGACGCCCCGTCCGACTCCGACCACGGCGCTCGGCGAGAAGCTGCTCACCGGGCTCGGTGGCGCGCAGAGCCTGACGGCGCAGTGGTCCTCGGATTCGTCCTCCATCTACTTCGTCGACGGCAAGGGCGCCCTGGACGTGATCCCGGCCGCCGGTGGCGGCGTCACCGTCATCGCACCGGACGGCGCGTCCTCGCCCGCGGTCTCGCCCGCCGGAGACCGCCTCGCGTACATCCGCGGCGGCAAGATCGAGGTGCTGACCTTCGCGTCCGGCAAGACTGACGAGCTGGCGGTCGCGCCGGCCCCGACCCTGGTCGGCTGGGCACGGGACGAGGTCATCTGGGGCGCCGCCGACGGCGTGTACACGCAGTCGGACGACGGCTCGGCCCACCAGCTGGCTCCGCTGCCCACCACCGGCGCCGTCGCCGTGGTGTCTCTGTCGCCGGACGGTTCGCATGCGGCCTACACGCAGGACCAGGACCTGTTCGTCCTCGACCTGTCCAACGGCAAGAGCGTGCAGCTCGGCCCGGCGAACACGGCGTTCCTCGGCTGGTCACCGGACGGGCCGGAGCTGGTCTACGGGACGGCCGACAACGACGTGGTGGCCAACCTCCAGGGCGTGACCCAGTCGACGCTTCCGGCAGGCGAGGCGACATGGTCGAGCCAGGACGCAATCCTGATCGGCGGCGACACGAACCTCCTGCAGACGCGTCCCGACGGCACCAGCCTCGGCCGCATCTCCACCGGGACTTTCCACTTCCCGATGTGGGCGCCCAACGACACGACCTTCACCTTCGTGCGCGGCGGCTCGTTGTGGGTCGCGACGGCGCCGGCGCTGCCGCCGGAGCCGACTGCGCTGGACCAGGCGGGGCTGGTCGTCGACTCGTTCATGACGGCGCGCATCGGCGGTGCCGCCGACCGGGCGAACGCGGTGCTCGACTCGAACGGCAAGGCCGCCTACAGCGGCGGCGGGCTGAGCCTTCTGATCTCCGGCGACCCCAGCCTGACGCGCTACTACATCCTCACCTCGGAGGTCACCAGCGCGGACCCCGACACGGCAAGGTTCGTCGTCCGCCTGGTGCTCTCGCACGGCAAGACGGACGTGAGCGACCAGGAGGAGGTGTTGACGCTCGTCCGCGACTCGACGACCAAGCAGTTCGTCATCGACCAGGCGACAGCCGGCTCGCATCGGGTCCTGGGCAAGGGCGCCGAGGTCGTCAGCGTGGACGTGGAGTCGGACACCGTCAAAGTCACCTTCGACAGCGACCTCGACCCCAGCACGGTCGCCGACGGCGTGACCATCGTCGACGCCAAGGGCAAGAAGCTCGATGCAACCGCGACCTACGCCAACCGGGTGGTCGTCCTGACGGGACTCAACCTCAAGGAGGGCGACGCGTTCCGGCTGGTCGTGCTGACCTCGGTCCGGGACGTCTCCGGTCAGAACGTGGCCGCGGAGTACGACCTCGACTTCGTCGGACCGGTGCTGGTCAAACGGCACGGCAGCGGTCAGAACGCGGTCGTTCCGTCGCCTTCGCCGGCTCCCGTCCCGACCCCCACGCCGGCCGGCTAGAAGGGAGGCTCGGCCTCGACCTTCGCCGCCCTGGCGAGGTGCTGGGCGACCTTCAGGAAGGTCTCGATCTCGATCAGGTTGAGGTCCGCCAGCTGCGTCGGCGCCGTGGCGATGATGTCGTCCATCTGTCGCCAGGTTTCGCGGCCCTTGTCGGTCAGCTCGAGGATCTTGACCCGCCGGTCGTCGGGCGACGGCTTCCTGACGACGTCGCCGCGCTCCTCGAGCCGGTCCACTATGTCGGTGACCCACCCGGGGTCGACGTCCATTCGAGCGACCAGCTGAGACATCGGCCCAGGCTGCATCAGCGCCAGCTCGGCCAGGAAGTGCGCCATGACCGGGCTCAGGCCCATTTCCATAAGCCGGGCATCGACCTCTTCCATCCGCCGCTCGGCCACCTTCATGAGCAAGCGCCACGCCCGCTGCGCCTTCTGCTGCCTGGCATTGCGCACACGACCTCTTCGAGAGACGTGATCGTCATGGATACGCTTCAGCACTCCCTAGATAATAGCGTTGCGCCAATAGTTGCTAACTGCCAATAGTTGGCGGTACACTACCACCGTTATGGGCCAAGCGATAGTGATCGAGAAGCTGAGGAAGTCATTCGGCAAGACCGTCGCGCTCGCCGACGTCGACCTCCAAGTCTCAGCCGGCGTCGTGTACGGCCTGCTGGGACCCAACGGCGCCGGCAAGACCACCGCGGTGCGAATCCTGGCCACGCTGATGCGGGCCGATTCTGGAAGGGCGTTGATCGATGGACACGACGTCGCCCGCGACGGCGAGGCGGTGCGCCGGATCATCGGCCTCACGGGCCAGTACGCCGCGCTCGATGAGGCGCTCACCGGCCGCGAGAACCTGGTCCTCATCGCGCGGCTCCACGGCCTGAGCGCGCGAGACGCGAGGCGGCGCGCCGATGCCCTGCTCGAGCAGGTGGGGCTCTCCGAGGCGGCGCTTCGCTCGGTGCGCACGTACTCCGGCGGGATGCGCCGGCGCGTCGACCTCGCCGCAAGTCTCGTCGGCAGGCCGCGAGTGCTGTTCCTGGACGAGCCGACCACGGGTCTCGACCCGGCGAGCCGGCTTGCCCTCTGGGACCTGGTCGCGATGATCGTCCGCGACGGCGCCACTGTCCTGCTGTCGAGCCAGTACCTCGAAGAGGTCGACCGGCTTGCTGCGCGGATCGCCGTCCTCGACCACGGTCGGGTCATCGCCGAGGGGACGCCCGGTGAGCTCAAGGCGCGCGCCGGCGGCCAGGTTGTCGCCCTTCGCGTGGAAGCGGCCGACGTCGACGCCGCCACGGCCGCGCTTGCGCCGATGGGCCACGCACGCGCCGCGCTCGACGAGATCACGGTCCCAGCCCACGACGAGAGCTCGCTGTTGGAGGCGATGACCCGGCTCCGCGACGCCGGGATCGCCGTCGAGGAGATCGCGCTCCGGCGACCGACCCTCGACGAGGTGTTCCTGAACCTGACTGGAGATGGGGGTGCCAACGGTGAGAAGGCTGCTTGAGGTCTACCTGATTGCGGAGCGGAACCTCCTCAAGGTCCTGCGCACGCCGCAGTTCTTGATCGTCGAGGTGTTCGTCCAGCCGATCATCTTCGTCCTGCTCTTCGCATACGTGTTCGGTGGGGCGATCCACGTCCCGAACGGCAGCTACATCGACTTCCTGCTGCCCGGGATCCTGGTCCAGACGGCAACGTTCAGCGGCCTGAACACCGGGCTGGCGGTGGCGGAGGACCTGCGCAACGGCTTGATGGACCGCTTCTGGTCGCTCCCGATGTCGAGGTTCGCGGTCGTCATCGGCAGGATCCTCACGGACACGATCCTCTCGGGCCTCGCGGTCCTGGTCATGATCGGGGTCGGCACCATCATCGGGTTCCGTTTCCACGCCGGCGCGGGTGAGGCGATCGCGGCGATCGCGATCGCCGTTCTGGCCGGCATGACGTTCGGCGTCCTCGGCGCGCTTCTCGCGGTGATCTTCCGCACTCCGGAATCCATCCAGGGTGTCGGCTTCGCGATCATCTTTCCGGTCGTCTTCGCCAGCTCGGTCTTCGTGCCGGTCTCGACGATGCCCTCGTGGCTGCAGTGGTTCGCCGCCCGGACGCCCATCACCGCCACGGTGGACGCGGTCCGCGCGCTTTCGCTCGGACTGCCGCTGCACGAGCTGCCCTTCACGGCCGTCGCCTGGCTGCTGGGCACGATCCTCGTGGCCGGCGCGGCGGCGTCGGTGATCTACTCGAGAATGGGCCTCACAAGAGCTTGAGGGTCCGGGCGGCCCGGCTGAGGGCAGCGATCGTTCCGGAATGGTGGATCTCGCCGTCCAGCGCCGCGTTCAACGCCTCGAGGAACGGGAGCCGCAGGATCTCCATGTCCTGCTCGTAAACCTCGGGCGCGCGCTGCGACTCGCTGATCCCCTCCGCCAGGTACAGATGCGCCCGCCCGGCAAGGATCGCCGCGCCGCGGAACACGCCGAGCGAGGTGTAACGCTCGGCGACAAGTCCCGTCTCCTCCGCGAGCTCACGGCGGGCCGTCTCGAGCGGGTCTTCGCCTGGAGCGCCCGTGCCGGCCGGCACCTCCCACGACGAAACGTCCCACGCGTGGCGCCACTGCCGCACGAGCATCGTGTCGCCGTTGTCGAAGTAAGGCACGACAAACGATGAATCGGGGTTGGTGATCACGGTGTAGCGGTTCTCGGAGCCGTCCGGGAACCTGATCAGGTCGTCGCGCAGATCGAACAGTCCCGACTTCCCCCGGTGGGTCGAGCCTTCGACCGCGAACGGACGGCCCGTGGTCGGATGCGAGAGCCTGGTTATTGCTTCACCATCGACGCGACCGCCGCCGCCGCGGCGGCGACGTGGCGCGGATCCGGACCGTAGTCGAACGGCGACTGGTCCTCGGCGAACTTCTTCGCCTGGTCGACGAGCTGGGGATGGTCCTCGATGAACCTCGTGCTCAGGTTGCCGGAGCGGAAGTCGGGGTTCTCGAGGATGGCTCGGTGATAGGGGATGGTGGTCGCCGGGCCGACCAGGACGAACTCGCGCAGTGCCCGGCTCGCGCGGGCGATCGCGTCGGCCCGGTCGCCGCCGTGGACGATGAGCTTGGCGACGAGCGAGTCGTAGTTGGGCGGCACGTCGGAACCAGGACCGAAGCCCGAGTCGACCCGCACCCCCGGTCCCGCCGGCGCGACCCAGCGCGTGATGCGTTTCGGGTTGGGGATGAACTTGCGCAGCGGGTCTTCGGCGTTGATCCGCATTTCGATGGCATGCCCGCGCCACTGCACGTCTTCCTGGGTGAAGCTGAGCTCGAGACCCGCGGCCACGCGGATCTGCTCTTTCACCAGGTCGATCCCGGTCACGGCCTCGGTGATCGGATGCTCGACCTGCAGCCGGGCGTTCACCTCGAGGAAGTAGAACTCGCCGTCGCTGTAGATGAACTCGACCGTGCCGGCGTTGACGTAACCCGCGGCTTTGGCCGCGCGGATCGCCGCGTCACCCATCGCCGCCCGGACCTCGGGCGTCAGGGCCGGTGAGGGGGTCTCTTCCATGATCTTCTGGTGCCGCCTCTGGATCGAGCACTCGCGCTCGCCCAGGTGAACGGCGTGGCCATGGCTGTCGCAGATGACCTGGATCTCGACGTGCCTCGGCTTGCGTACATAGCGCTCTAGATAAACGGTGGCGTCGCCGAACGCCGAGCGCGCCGCCTGAGAGGTGCTCTCGATCGCGGCGGTGAGCTCCTTCTCCGACTCGACCACCTTCATGCCGATGCCCCCGCCGCCGCCCGACGGTTTCAGCATCACGGGGAAGCCGATGTTGCGTGCGGCCTCGAGCGCGTTGGAAGGGTCGACGGCGCCGCTGCCTGGCGTGACCGGCACGCCGTTCGCGACCGCAAGCTCGCGCGCGGCGAGCTTGGAGCCCAGAGCGCGCATCGCCGATCCCGGCGGACCGATGAAGGCGATGCCCGCCTCCGCGCACGCGTCGGGGAACCGCGCCTTCTCGGAGAGGAACCCGTACCCCGGATGTATCGCCTCGGCGCCGCAGTCGTGCGCGACCTTGACGATGCGTTCGAGCTGCAGGTACGACTCGGTCGGCGGCGCGCCGCCGATGTGATGCGCCTCGTCCGCGTAACGGACGTGGATGGCGGAGCGGTCGGCGTCGGAGTAGACGGCGGCGGTCGCGATGCCGAGCTCGCGGCAGGCGCGCATCACGCGGATCGCGATCTCGCCGCGATTGGCGATCAGGATCTTCTTGAAGAGCTTGCTTTTCAATCGTTCAACCGGTCGAGCTTCTTCTTCACCCGATGTTCAGAAGCGGTTGGTTGGGGGTGACGACCTCACCTTCCTTGACGTAGATCGCCGACACCTTGCCGGCGACGGTCGTGACGATGTCGTTCTGCATCTTCATCGCCTCGAGCACCGCGACGACGTCGCCGAGCTTGACCTCGTCGCCGGCCTTGACAGGCACCTTGACGATCAGGCCCTGCATGGGCGCGAGCACGGTGCCCTCGCCGACCTTTGGAGCCGCGGGCGCCGAGTTGCCGGTAGACGCCTGCGCGGGGGCGGCCACCGCCACCGACAATCCGGCGCCGCTCACGCGCACCTTGAAGACCTCACCCTCGACCTCGACGTCGAATTCGGCGGATTGCGACGCTGCGGTGGCCGCCACCGCGACCGGCTCCGGCTCCGGCTCGGGCATGGCGGGAGGAGCCGTTTCGATCGCGGGCGGTGCGGGTTTCTGCCCGTCGCTCTTGACGGGCTCTGGTGCGCGCGCATAGTCGGCGGCGAGGCCCGGGAACATCAGGTGGATGAGGACGATGTCATCCGTCGGCTCGAATCCCATCTTGCGGACCTGAGCGCGCGCGGTATCGACCTGCGGGTCGAGAAGGTCGGCCGGGCGGATCGTGATCGGCTCGTCGCGGCCGATCACGAGGCGTCGAAGCTCCGGGTCCACCGGCCCCGGCGGCCGGCCGTACAGGCCGTGCAGGTAATCCTTCAGCTCCTGCGTGACGGTCTCGAATTGCTCGCCCTCCAGCACGTTGTTCACGGCCTGCGTCGCGATCATCTGCCGGATCGGCGCCACCAGCGGCGGGTAGCCGATGTGCCTCCGCACGTGGTTGGCCTCGTCCAGCACCTCGTTCAAGCGGTCGCTTGCGCCGCGCTCGGCCAGCTGCTGGACTATGTCGCCCAGCATGAATCCGGGCATGTGATAGCGCAGGATGCTGGCGTCGATGCGGTCGGCCACAGGGCTCAGGTGCTCGATGTGGCGACGCTTGAGATCTTCGACCTCCTGCTGGACGTCCCACATCTTGCCGAGGTCCAGACCGGTGTCGTACTCGCCGCCTTCCAGCGCCGCGACCACGCTCTCCGCCGCCGGCTGAGATGCGCCCCAAGCAAGCGGCGAGATCGCGACGTCGAGCACCTCGGCGCCCGCTTCAACGCCTGCCATGTACGCCATCGGCGCCATCCCGCTCGAGCAGTGGGAGTGAACGTCGATGGGCACCTTGACCACGTGCTTCAGGGCCGAGACCAGCTCCCACGTCGCCTGCGGGCTGAGCAGACCTGAGGTGTCCTTGATCACGATCTCGTGGCAGCCCATGTTGACCAGGCCTTTCGCGAGCGAGCCCCAGAGCTCGATGTTGTGCGCGGGTGAGATCGCGTAGCTGAGGGCGCCCTGCACGCGCTTCTTCGCCTTGAGCGCGGCCGCGATGGGGGCCTCCATGTTGCGCAGGTCGTTGAGCGGGTCGAACACGCGGAAGACGTCGACGCCGCACCTGGCGGCGTGCTTGATGAACAGCTCGACGACGTCGTCGGCGAAGTTGCGCTTGGAGACGAGGTTCTGGCCGCGGACCAGCGCCTGGATAGGCGTGTTGGGCGTCGCCTTGTTGAGCTTGCGGAGGTACTCCCAAGGGTCCTCGTGGATGCGCAGCTGCGTCTCGAATGTCGCGCCGCCGAACGCCTCCATGGCGGTGAAGCCGATCGAGTCCATCTTCGCCGCGATCGGCACGATCTCTTCGGTGCTGAGGTAGCCGCCGAGAAGCGACTGCTGCGCGTCGCGGAAGGTGGTGTCGACGAGCCGGACGCGGGCCGAGCTCTTCTTTTTCGCCACTAGACCGCGAGTGCTGCTCTCTTCTCGGCGTGCGTGGACTCGATCGATGTGTCGCTCAATCCGATGATCCGCGCCGCTAGCCAGGCGGCGTTCTTCGCTCCCGCCTCACCGATGGCGACGGTCGCCACGGGGATGCCGGCGGGCATCTGGACGATCGAGTAGAGGGAGTCCTGTCCGCCGAGGTGCTGGGTCGGCACCGGCACGCCGATGACCGGAAGGTCAGTCCACGCCGCGACGACTCCCGGCAGGTGGGCGGCGCCGCCGGCGGCCGCGATGACGACCTTCAATCCGCGCGAACGCGCGGAACTCGCCCACTCCATCACGCCGCGTGGGTTGCGATGCGCGGAACAGACCTTGACCTCGTGCGTCAAACCGAGGTCGTCGAGAACTTTGACGCAGGACTCCATGAGCGGAAGATCCGACTTGGAGCCGAGGATGACACCTACGACCGGCTGCAACTACTCGGCCTCCTGAGCGATATCTGAACGGAAGTAAGCCCCTTCGAATCGTACCTGCCGGGCGGCGGCAAGCGCCGTCTCGCGGGCCTGGGCGACAGTGTCGCCGAGGGCCACAGAGGTCACGACCCGGCCGCCGTCGGTCACCAGGCCTGAGCCGGGGACAAACCTGGTGCCGGCGTGGAAGATCAGCGCACCTCGGGGGATCTCGGCGAGGCCGCGGATCTTGTGCCCCAAGGTCATCGCCGCATCGTCGGGGTAATTGCCCGAGGCGACCACCACCCCGACGCATGCCTTGTCGCTCCACCGAAGGTCGGGATGGGCGGCGAGCCCTCCCCGGGAGGCCGCGAGCGCCAGGGTGACGAAATCGCTCTGCAGCCGGGGAAGTACGACCTGAGCCTCCGGGTCGCCGAAGCGGGCGTTGAACTCGATCGCTCGAACACCGTCGGCGGTCAGCATCAGCCCCGCGTACAGGACTCCACGAAACTCGTTGCCGGAGGCGGCCAGCTCGTTGACCGCGGGCTGGATGACGCGATCGACGACCTCCTTGACCACCGCGTCGTCGACGCCTATCGGCGGTGAGTACGCGCCCATGCCGCCGGTGTTTGCGCCGCGGTCGCCATCGAGCGCGCGTTTGTAGTCGCGGGCCGGCGCGAGGGGGACGACGTCGGTCCCGTCGGTCACTGCCAGCAGCGAAAGCTCGGGGCCTTCGAGCCGCTCCTCGACCACGATCTTCTTGCCGCTGCGGCCGAATCGCTCCTGCACGAGCATCGCGTCGATTGCGCTGTCCGATTCGGCCACGGTGCCGCACACGATCACGCCCTTGCCTCGCGCCAGGCCGTCGGCCTTGACCGCAACCTTGCCTTCGCGCTCGCGCGCCCACGACTTCGCGGGCGCCGGCTGGGTGAACGCCTCGTAGTCGGCGGTCGGGATGCCGGCGCGGCGCATCAGGTCCTTGGCGAACGACTTGCTGGTCTCGATCTGGCCCGCGCCGCGGTCGGGGCCGAATACGTTGAAGCCCGCGTGCCGGAGCGCGTCGCCCACGCCCGCGTCGACGGCGGCCTCCGGGCCGAGGACGATCAGGCCGAGCTTTTCTCGCTTGGCGAAGTCGACGATGCGGACCACGTCGGCGGCGCCGATCGCGATGTTGCGGGCCATCCCGCCCGTGCCGCCGTTGCCCGGCGCGCAGTAGACCCGCTCGACCAGCTCCGACTGCACGCACTTCCAGACCAGCGCGTGCTCGCGCGCACCGGACCCGACGACCAGGACCTTCAAGCCAGGACGTACGCCGCGACCGGGGTCACGATCTGATGGGCGTCTCCCCAATCGACGACCTCGACGCCGGCGCTGCCCTGCTTGCGCCAGTAGCGGCGGCCGCCCGCGGACCAGGTGCCGTCAGGGCGCCGCTGCGACCTCAAGAGGTCGAGCGCATCGCTTCCGGTTGGGGTCGCAGTTCCATCCGCCATGTTTAGGCACGATTGGGCGGAAAAGTGCGGAATACCGGCCCGCCAAACGCACGATTGGGCGGAAACAGGCGGAATTCATCGGAGCGGGTGGCGAACGCTGCTACTCCCACTCGATGGTGCCGGGCGGCTTGCTCGTGATGTCGAAGACCACCCGGTTCACGCCCTTGACCTCGTTGACGATCCGGTTCGAGATCCGGGCGAGCACCTCGTACGGCACCCGCGCCCAGTCGGCGGTCATCGCGTCCTCGCTCGTGACGACGCGGACCGCGACCACGTTGGCATACGTCCGGTAGTCGCCCATTACGCCGACCGTCGAAAGAGGCGTCAGCACCGCGAACGACTGCCACACCTGGCGATAGAGCCCGTTGCGCTTGATCTCGTCGATAACGATCCAGTCCGCAAGGCGAAGGATGTCGAGGCGCTCGGCGGTCACCTCGCCCAGGCAGCGGATCGAAAGACCAGGTCCCGGGAAGGGCTGGCGGTACACCATCTCCTCGGGCATCCCGAGCTCGAGCCCGACCGCCCGCACCTCGTCCTTGAACAGGAAGCGCAGCGGCTCGATGAGCCGGAAGCGAAGCCCCGGAGGCAGGCCCCCGACGTTGTGGTGCGTCTTGATCTTCGACGCGGTGCTCGAGACGTCGGGCGCGGTGGACTCGATGACGTCGGGGTACAGGGTGCCCTGGGCGAGGAAGTCGATGTGACCCATGCTGGATGCCTCGGCCTCGAAGACCGAGATGAACTCTCGGCCGACGATACGCCGCTTCTGTTCCGGGTCGACGACTCCGCTCAGCGCGCCGAGGAACCTCTCCGTCGCGTCGACGTAGCGGATGTTCATGTCGAGATTGCCGTGCATCACGTCGAGCACGCGCTCCGGCTCCTCCTTGCGCAGCAGCCCGTTGTTGACGAAGACGCATGTGAGCTGGTCTCCGATCGCGCGATGCACGAGCGTGGCCGCGACCGCCGAGTCGACGCCGCCCGAGAGCGCGCAGATCACGCGTCCGTCGCCGACCTGGGCGCGGATGCTCTCCGTCGCCTCCGCGATGAACGAGCCGGCGGTCCAGGACGGCGCGCAGCGGCACACGCCGAAAAGGAAGTTGCGCAGGACCTCGCGCCCGCTCGGTGTGTGCACGACCTCGGGGTGGAACTGAATGCCGAAGATCCCGTTGCCGTCGGTGAAAGCGGCCACCGGCGAGTTGCCACTGGTCGCAAGCAGCTCGAAGCCGGGCGGCATCTCGGTGACGTGATCGCCATGGCTCATCCAGACCGGGAGCTCGCCGTGCAGACCCCGAAACAGCGTGTTCGGCTCGCGCACGCTCAGCAGGGCGGGGCCGTACTCGCGCGCGCGGCCTGGGTCGACCTTGCCGCCGAGGTGGTGCGCGATGAGCTGCATGCCGTAGCAGATGCCGAGGACCGGCACGCCGGCGCGGAGCGCCGCGGGGTCGACCTGTGGAGCGTCTTCGTCGTAGACGCTCGATGGACCCCCGCTGAGGATCAGGCCTGCGGGATGCTTCTTCTCGAGGTCTGACCACGGGGTCGCGCCCGGCACGAGCTCGCAGTAAACGTTCGCCTCACGAACCCGCCTGGCGATGAGCTGGCTGAACTGCGATCCGAAGTCCAACACCAAGACCGTTTGTTGGCGCGTGTTGAGGTCGACTTGCTCCCGCCTCACCGAGGCGGTCTGGCTCAGTTCTTGCCCATCCCCACGTGCTGGGTCTGCTGGAACACCTTGCCCTCGGAAACGATGGACGGGGCGATCACCATCTCGGTGTGCTGGAACTCGGCGATGTCCCGCGCCCCGCACACCCCCAGCGCCGAGCGCAGCGCCCCCGCGAAGTTCTGCGTGCCGTCGTCGACCTTCGCAGGGCCGAGAAGGATCTCGCGCAGGGTGGCCTTGGTGCCGACGTGGATGCGCGTTCCGCGCGGCAGGTTCGGATCGGGCGTGGCCATGCCCCAGTTGAATCCTTTGGACGCGGACTCCTCAGCGCCCGCAAGCGGCGTGCCGATCATGACCGCGTCCGCGCCGGCCGCGAAGGCTTTGCATACGTCCGCGCCGATCCGCATTCCACCGTCGGTGATGACAGCGACCCGCATCCCGCCGCGGCGCATGTGCTCGTCGCGTGCCGCGGCAACGTCGGCGGTCGCGGTCACCTGCGGCACACCCACGCCAAGCACGCCGCGTGTCGTGCATGCGGCGCCGGGCCCGACGCCGACGAGGATGCCCGCGATCCCCGTCTCCATGAGCTCGAGGGCGGTGTCGTACTGGACGCAGTTGCCGACGACCACCGGGATGTCGCATGCACGGACGAGGTCCTCGAACGAAAGCTGGTGGTACGAGCGAGAGGAATGCCTCGCGGTGAGCACCGTGCCCTGGACGACGAAGACGTCCGCACCGGCCTCCTGCACGACCTCGGCCCGCTCCTCGGCCCGGGCCGGCACCGTCGAGACCGCGCACGGAACGCCCGCATCCTTGATGGCCAGGATCCGCTCCGCGATCAGCCTTGGCTTGACCGGCTCGCGGTAAGCCTCCTTGAGCAACGCGTTGACAGTCGTGCGGTCTGCTTCGGCGATCTTCTTGATGACGGGGGCCGAATCCTCATAGCGCGTGTGGACTCCGTCGAGGTTCAGGACCGCGACTCCGCCGAGCTTACCCATAACGATCGCGAAGTCACCGTCGACCACGCCGTCCATCGCGGAGCCCCAGAACGGCAGCGGGAGGTGGAAGCGTTCGCCCATCGAGAAGGTGATGTCGACCTCGTCTGGATTGAGGGTCACACCGCCTGGAACAAGGGCGATCTCGTCGAAGCCATACGCCCGGCGAGCCCGGCGTCCGATCCCGATTTCCAACCCGGCGTTTTGGCCGTACTGCTCCCCGGAGATGTGCTCGCGGGTCTTCAGTCCGGTCTCCTTCAGGGTGTGCTTACTCCAATGAATGGGGCGGGTTCGGCGAATTATACCCGAGCCCTATCCTTCTACAGGATGTACCGGACGCTCGAGTACCTGCCAGGCATCTCCGAGTCCGACGTTGCTCGCCTTCGCTCCGTCGGCATCCATCACACCAACCAGCTGCTCCACCGCACGTCGCTCGACATCGACCGCAAGCGACTCGCGAAGCGGACCGGGATCACGGCGAACCGGCTCTTCGAGCTCGTGAACCAGTGCACGCTTCTCGAGGTCTCCGGGATGGACCGCTGGCTGCCGCTCGTCCGGCGCCTGGGAATCAACTCGATGCCCGACCTTCGAGCGCAGGACGCCGAGACGCTGCATGCGAAGCTCCTCGAAGCGATCGGCCTCGCCGGCGCGCCAAGCCTCTCGGACGTCCAGTACTGGATCAGCCAGGCGACCGCTCTCGACATCGTCGAGCTGCCGGAGCCTGAGAAAGTGGTGCCGGTCGTCAGCTGAAGGGAAAGGCGGGCTCACGCGCCCGCCTTTGATCACCGTTTAGAAGCTGGTAGCGAAGACGTCGGTCGGATTGGTGTTTGGGGTCGCTGCCTTGCTGCTGCTCGCCGGGCCGCAATCTGGGTTGGTGGTTGGGTCGTAGGGCGGCGTGCAGTTGGTGGCGACGAAGACCGATTCGAAGCCGGTGCCGCTCGCGGCCAATCCCTCGTAGTCGCCCAGGAAGAATCCGCGGGCCACCGGAGCGCTCATCTCGTCGAAGGAACCGGCGAGGTGGATCGGCGTACCGAAATGCGCTCCACCGTCGGTCGACACGATCGCGTAATAGTCGGTCGGCAGATTGCTCGTGTCCCCCGCGGTGAGCTTGCCGTTGTCGTAGAAGGTCACCGCCACGTTGGTCCCATTCGTCGCGACCATCGGCGTGTACGTGGGCATCATGTTGGTCGCGGTGTGGATCACGCTGGGCGTCGACCAGCTCTGGCCGCCATTGTTGGAGGTCGTCAGCATGATCTGGTCGTCCCAGACCACGCTGGCCTGCTTGGCGTTCTTGACGAAGTTGGAGGAGCTCTCCCAGACCACGTAGAGCTTGCCGTTCGGGTCGATCGCGACCTCCTCGAGGCCGTCGCCCACCCGCAGTGGCGCGCCGGTGTTCGGATCCCTCACGCCAAGGCTGTCGAACGGCGAGATGATATGCGGCTGCGTCCAGGTGTTTCCGCCGTCGTTCGACTTGACAAAGGCGAGCTGCTGGTTGCTGAGCGCGCCGCGGAACGGTGTGTTGGGCGGAAGCAGCAAATCGGTGAAGTCGTAGAGAGTCCCGCTCTTCTTGTCGACCACGATGATGTTGCCGATCGTCTGCTGCCGATTCGCCGTGTTGATGATGATCTTGGCCTGGCTCCAGGACTGGCCGCCGTTGACCGTCTTGGAGAAGTACGCGGGGCCGGTGTAGGCCTGCACGCGAGCGTGCGGGTTGTCGTCCGGCAGATCGGTCGGGTTCTGCAGCGTGTCCCAGACCGTGTACGCGACCATCGGGTTGTTGGGGTCGGCCGTTGTCGCGTTCTTGTCGGTGCTGAACTGGAAGCTGTTGAACTCCGACCCTGGGATGGCGCTTACGTTCCACGTCGCGCCGCCGTCGGTCGAGGTGCCGGCGACGACCGCGTTGTGGTTGTCGGTGGCGTCAAATGAAAGCGCCGACGAGTAGGCGATCTTTCCGTCGCTGCTGAACGAGACCCACGGGTCGCTGCTGCGCTGGAACGCCGCGAGCGGATCCGGAGCCGAGGTCGAGCACATGGTGGACGGGTATGTCGTCTGGCTCCAGTTGGCTCCGCCATTGCTCGAGAAGCCGACGCCGATGCCATGGGCGCCACCGTTGGACCAGCGGTCCTGGTGCCACATCGCGATCATGTTGCTTCCGGACACCGCTAGATTCGGCTCTGTCTCGCCGCTGACGAAGATGCGTCCTGGTTGCGAGTCGTTGGCACACGCCGCGTACGGCGATGGCTCCGACGAAACGGTTGCCGGCCCGGCGATGCCGGTCACCGCTGCCATTAGCGCCATGCCCGCGGATAGCGCGCCTGCAGGCAAAAGCTTTCGGATCAATTCACACCCCCTTGTGAAACGAATGCCCCCGGAGACTTTATGTCACGTTAGTCCCAGCCAAGGCGCGCGCGCAACCAGGCAACTGCGTGTCTACCCTGGGCGGCCTGAAACGCGCGCACGGTCGGAATTCCAGGCGGCGCCGGCTCGAGCGAGCGAACGGCGAAGTAGCCCGTCAGCGAGCAGATCACCGCGTCGAGCGCCTGAGGCGAGACATCGTCGACGCCGATGCGCTGGAGAAACTCTTGTGGCGCCGGTCCGCCCTGCATGGCCACGCTGGGCGCCATGAGCACGAGGTCGACCCACCACGCGCCCGTGCGCGCCGCCGGCCAGTCGACGAAGAAGACACGGCCACCGCTGATCAGGATGTTGTCCGCCCGCATGTCGAACTGCAGGAGCGTGTCGCCCTCGGCCGCGGCCGGCGCCTCCGCCTCGAGCTCGACGAGCCGCAGCAGGTTGCGAAGCGCCCACGGGTCGAGCCGGTCCTCGTTCCGTTCCAGCGCGATCCGCCAGCCGTTGATCCCCGCCGCGAACGCGTGGGCTGCAGTTCGCTCGACCGCGACGGGCGACGGGGTGAGGTCTTTCGCCAGCGTCCTGGCCGCGGCGATCACCAGGGAGAGGTCTTCATCGGTCCACGGCTCGTGCGGATGACGCCCGTCGACGTCCTCGAGGCAGAGCCCGACCCAGCCGTGCTCGTCGTAGTTCCACAAGAGGGGCGCGACGGGTGCGCTCGAAGGCATGGCGGCGAGGACGCGCGCTTCGCGCCAGTGCATCTTGTGCGTGTCGGGGTTCGCCTGGTCGCTCACCGCCTTGATGAAGACTCGCCTGCCGTCCTCGAGCCGCAGCCTCGCCGCGAGCCCCGGCGAGAATCCCGTCGGCTGGGTGACCGCCCCGGCGACGCGCGCGCCAAGGCGATGCTCGAGCTCTACCGGACCTCGGCCGGGACGTCCTCCCAGTGGACCCGAACCCCGCGCGCCGGAACAGAGTGAGGCTCGGAGCGGAGACTCCCCGACGGATCTTCGGCGCCCATGCGGCCCATCTCCGGGCTCACCTCCTGCGCTGCTCGTCACCTCCCGCGCGACCACGGCGCGGGGACCCCAGCAGGTTATGCGCTCACTGCGCTGCTCGTCGCTTCGCCCGAATCTGGGCCACCTGGATCACCGAATCTCTCGCCGGGGATCTCCGTCCGAGCCTAGAGAAAGACGCCTCTCCGCCGCTTCAGGTTGTCGTAGATCCCGCGCTGGATCACCTCGCGCACCTCGTCCGCCAGGCTCATCACGAGGTGCTGATCTTCTGCGGCTTTCGGTGCCAGGTCAGACAGGTCGATCGGCTCATGGAACTGGATCCGCCATTTGCTGGGCAGCGGGATCATCCCCGGCGGTCCGAGCCAGGGCCAGAACGGCGTGACCGGGAAATAGGGCAGCCCGAAGAACCGCGCGACCGGGCCGAGGTCGCCGATCATCGGGTAGATCTCCTCCGAGCCGACCACCGAGATGGGAATGATGGGCGCCCCGGCGCGGATCGCCGTGGCAACGAATCCGCCGCGCCCGAATCTGCGCAACCGGTAGCGGTCCTTGAAGCTCTTGCCGGTCCCGCGCGTGCCCTCCGGAAACACGAGGACAAGCTGGTCGCGCTCGAGGAGCCGCCGCGTGTCGTCGGGATGGCCCACCGCCTGGCCGGTGCGTCGCAGAAACCAGCTCATCACAGGCATGCCCATGAACTGGCTCGCGACCAGCGCGCGGACGTGGCGTGGATGCGGGTGCTCGGAGAAGACCGCGGTCTTGATCATGGTGCCGTCCCAGGGCAGCACGCCGGCGTGATTTGCGACGAGCAGCGCCCGGCCCGTGGCGGGGACGTTCTCGACGCCCGTCGTCTCCACGCGCCAGTAGTCGCGGTAGATCGTTTTGAACACGGTCAGGAACGACTCGGTCCATTCGGGATCGAACCCGTAGTCGTCGACCGCGTAGTTGGGTCCGCGCCGCGCGAGCTCGCGCTGCTGGTAGATGAACTGGATCACCTCCATGACCCGCCTCATGTCGATGACCTCGCGACCTGTAATGTCGCGGAGCCTGGTGGAGAGCGAGCTGAGTCCCTGGAGCGCATACATCGGAGCCTGGCGCTGGAGCCGCCGCACGGACCGGGGCAGCCGGAATCCCTGGCGGGGTGCGACGATCTCCGCCTTCTTGCTGTTGCGCCTGCGTTCTCTGGGCGTCGCCTCGATCAATTGCTCAACCTCAGAGCACGCCTTCGGCGTTGCTGCAGGAACTTCTGCAGCTCGTACTCCTGCGGGGGCGACGGCGGCTCTATCGCCTCCACCGTCTTGCCCAACGCCAGGGAGTCCATCGTCTGCCGCGAGCTGTAAGCAGGCCGCCACCTGAACTCCTGCTCCAGGCGCGAGCAATCCATCACGGATCCGAACGAGAGGAAGTCGGCCAGGTGTCGGGGGAGGTCCACCCGCCCGAGGGTCCTCAACCCGAGACGCGAGAGCCAGCGCCAGTAAGGTGGCAGGACCGGCGCGGGCCTTCCGCCCATGATGTCGATCGCCTGGCTCAGCAGCACGACGCCTTCGCCTGCGACGTTGAACGCTCCCGGGTGCCGGCCCAGGGTCGCGCGAACGATCGCCTCGGCCGCGTCATCTTCGTGGAGCAGCTGGAGCCGGGGGTCAAACCCCGCGAACACCGGCACGATTGGCAGCGAGAGGTACCGGCCGAGACATGTGTCCTCGCTGACGCGATAGCCGAGCCGGAGCACCGTTACGTCGCACTGGTTGGTTCGGAGCGCGAACTCGCTGACGAGCTGCTCCATCTCGAGAAGGTCCCTCGTCACGTCGCCGACCGGCCTGTCCCAGTTGATCATCTCCTCGGAGAAGAAGGACGGGTCGCCGCCGCCGGCGCCGTAGATGGCCTGGCTCGACTTGACGACGAGGTGACGCACCGGGCTCGAGGGCCCCGAGCACCCGACCAGCACGTTCATGGTCCCGATCACGTCCGTCTCGTGGACCGCGCGTTCGTCGTGCCGCGATTCGACGAGCACAGCCAGATGGACGACGGTGTCTATGCGGAGCTGGCGGACGAGCTTGCCGATCACCGACAGGCGGGTGTCGGCGTGGACGAAATCCATGTCTTCGATCGCGCTGACCGGGTCGGCGACGTCGCAGCCGAACAGGCGCGGAACCTGCGCGGTCAGGCGGCGCGCGACCTCGGCGCCGAGGGGGTTGGACACGCCCGTGACGAGGACGCGGGAGGGAGTCACTGACTCCCTAGCCTAGGGGTATATCCCTCGGACCGTCGTGGCGTTGGCGACGCGCTGTACCGCGAGTGCGTAAGCCGCGGCGCGCATGTCGATCCGCTTGTTCACGGACGTATGCAGGATCTCGTAGAACGCGCGAGTGATCACGTGATGCAGCTTGGTGTTGATCTCCTCCTCCTCCCAGAAGAAGGCCTGCAGGTCCTGGACCCACTCGAAGTACGAGACGATCACCCCGCCGGCGTTGGCGATGATGTCGGGGACGAGGAAGATCCCACGCTCGTGGAGGATCGGATCGGCCTCGGGTGACACCGCGGCGTTGGCCCCTTCCGTGATGAGCCGAGCCCGGATTCGCCCAGCGTTGTCTTCGGTGATCACGTCCTGCACCGCGGCGGGCACCAGGACCGTGACCGGCAGCTCGAGCAGCTCCTCGTTGGTGACCGCGTCCGCCTTCTTGAAGCCGGCGACGCCTCCGCGGACCTGGCGGTGCTCGTCCAGAGCGGCGAGATCGAGCCCGGCCGGGTTGTAGACACCGCCCTTCGAGTCGCTCACCGCGACGATGCGTAGGCCGGCCTCGGACAGCAACCGCGAAGTCGAGTGACCCACCTGGCCGTAGCCCTGGACTGCGACCGAAGGCGTCTCCTCGTCGATGTGGAGGTACTTCAGAGCCTCGAGAGTTAGGTATGTCGCGCCCCGGCCGGGCGCCTCGACGCGGCCCTCCGAGCCGCCGACGTCTACAGGCTTCCCGGTCACCGAGGCCGTGACCGAGTGCCCCTGGTGCATCGAGACCGTGTCCATGATCCAGGCCATGATCTGGGGGCTCGTGCCCATGTCGGGCGCCGGGATGTCTTTCTCCGGCCCGATCAAGAGCGCGATCTCCGTCGCGAAGCGGCGCGTCAGGTGCTCGAGCTCAGACTGCGACAGCTTGCGCGGGTCGACCGCCACCGCGCCCTTCGAGCCGCCGTATGGAATTCCGACCGCGGCGCACTTCCAGGTCATCAGCATCGCCAGCGCCTTGACGAGGTCGAGCGTGATCTCGGGGTGGTATCGGATGCCGCCCTTGGCCGGTCCGCGGCTGATGTTGTGCTGGACCCGCCAGCCTGTGTACACGCGCACGGTGCCGTCGTCGTGCCTCACCGGGAAATGGACTGTCAGCTCCCGCTTGACGTCGCGCAGGCCGCGGCGAGCGTCGTCGGACAGGCCAATGACGTCGGCGGCGGCGTCGAATCGTCGCTGAGCGGTCTCGAAAGCGGAGGCGCGAATTTGGACCGCCATTTAGCGATTCCCGATAGTAGCGCCGGGGTGGGCCAGAATTTCCCCGATGTCGAAGCTTGCGGGGGTCGCACTGCTGGCGCTGGTTGCCCTGGCGGTCGGATTCGTCCTGGCCGGCCAGGTCCGCGCGGAGCTGCTGACGCCATCGAACCAGGTGGCCCGGTACCAGGCTCTCGTCCACAGCGTGCAGGACCTCGAGGCGACCAACGTAGACGAGCGGCGCCAGATCGCCGACCTGCGGGGCGAGATCGACGCCCTCGAGTCGGACGCGGCGGCCCGGTCTGCGACGACACAGGCGCTCCACGACACTGTCTCGGATCTACGCGCGCATGCCGGGCTCGTGGCGATGCACGGACCTGGCGTGGAGGTGACGCTCCGCAATGGCGATCCCGGGCCTGATTCGGGATCCGGCACCGGCTACCTGGTGAACTTCCAGGATGTCGAGGACGTGGTCGACCTCCTGTTCGCACAGGGGGCCGAGGCGGTATCGGTCAGCGGGCGGCGGATCACGCCGCTGAGCGCGTACTCGGGCTCGGCGGGCGAGATCGTGATCGACCAGGGCCCGCCGTTGACCTCGCCAGTGAAGGTGGACGCCATCGGCGACCGAAACCGGATGCTGGCCGCGCTGGACGACCCCAACGAGCTGCCCGGCGTGCGCGCCCGCCAGGTGCAGTTCCAGCTGCACCTCACGTACGAAGGCTTGCCGGACATTTCCGTGCCCGCGTCCGACTCGAGCTTGCAGGTGCCGCATGTCACTGCGTCCTGAGAGCCGCCGGACGCGTGTCCGGATCCGCGGGCTGAGCGTCTGGCTGATCGCGCTCCTGGTCGCGCTCGTGGCCACCATCCAGATCCGCAGCCAGGCGGAGGTGGAGCGCAGCCTCGTCGGCGTCGACGCTACGTCCCTTGCATTCCTGATCGACGACCTGCACAGCGCCAATGACGCGCTGGCGTCTCAGAAGACGGACCTGACCAACCTGCGCACGACTCTGCAGTCCGGGCAGTCGGGCGCCGCCGACCAGGCCCTGAGCGAGGAAGCTCAGCGGCTGCGCGCGATCGACGGCTACGTCGGGGTGCAGGGGCCCGGCGTCGTCATGGAGGTGGACGCGAGCGGGCTGACCGCGCTGGACCTGGAGGATGCGCTGAACAACTTCATGGCCGCGCGGGCTGAGGCGATCGACGTGAACGGCCACAGGGTCGTGACGGGGGTCGCGGTCGAGCAGGACGGCGGTGGCATCAAGATCGGAGGCGCTTCGGTGTCGCTGCCGTGGACCATCTCGGCGATCGGCGACCCGCAGAAGCTCGCCGAGGTGGCCGACCTGATGACGCAGCAGCTGCGCGCCGACAGGCGCGTGCGTTCTGTCGGTTACCGCATCGAGACCGAGGTCGTCATCTCGTCGGTGATCAGCGAGAGGCCTTTCGTCTACGCCGTTCCGTCTTAGAGCCGTTGGTCATCCCGGCCTTCTTCAGCTGGGCCGTGATGCGGTCGAGGCGTTCGTTGATCCGGTCGATGTCACGCCGCGTTGGGATGCGCAGGCGTCGCAGCGCCTGTTCGACGGCGTCGTCGGCCATCGCCTCCAGGCCTTCACGACGGCGCTCGACCTGGGTGCGCAGATCGGCCGGGACGTTCAGCGCGCTGCGCACGTAATCGATCAACGCCTGGCCGCGGTCCTGCAGGATCTCGGTGCCCGCATCGACGATTGCCGACGGCCCGCGCTTCTCTTCCGACAGCACTATCTGCGACAGCGTGATCTTGGTCAGGTCGTTGCCGTTGTCGCGGTCGACGACCTTGATCTCGTGACCGTCGCGGACGAGCTGCGCGATCTCGTCGAGCGTGACGTATCGGCTTGTGCGGGTGTCGTACAGCTTGCGGTTTGCGTACTTCTTGATAAGGTGTTTTTCAGGGGCTGATGTCACTCGGATGGCCCGATTCTAATGCGGTGCGTCAAGCGCGCCGCCCTGCATCGTGGTGGAGGTGAGCCATGGCTACGAGAAAGCGCGCGACCAGGCGTACGAGCCTCGTCGGGCGTGCGGTGACAGCCGGCAGGCGAGCGCTTCGCGAGGCGGAGAAGCGAGTCCCGCCTGACCTGCGGCGTCAGGCCGAAAGGCGCATCAAGGATGCGGACAAGACGGCGCGCGCCGCCATCAAGGCGCTGCAGACGCAGGTCAACAGGGCGAGCACCCGCGCCGATGTGAACAGCGTGCTCAAGCGCATCGATGGCCTGACCAGGCAAGCGCGTCAGGTGATAAGCGGCACGGGGCCGCGCCGGACAGCGGCAGCCGCGCGGCGGCCCGCGACCAGGACTCGCAAAACCGCATCCACGCGAAAGGCCACGACGACGCGCAAGAGGGCCGCGACCCGAAAGGCGGCGGCTCCGCGCAAGTCCACGACGACTCGGAAGGCGGCGGCGACCCGCAAGACCGCGGCGACCCGCAAGACCGCGGCGGCCCGGACGGCGACGCGACGCGTCTCGGCGCCTCGCCGGCGGCGGGCGTCGGCGGCTCCCGAGCCGGACGTGATCGTGGCGCCGATCGCGGAGATGGGGGCGGTCGAGATCATCGAACTGACCCCAGAGCCCTAACGCCCTTTCCTCTCTAAAGGGAGCCGAAGACTTTCACTCCGCCCAGGAGGACCGCTCTTGGGCGGAGATTTTCCCAGTCGACCGCCGCGCCTTCTTCGAGCGGATCGCCCTTGTAGACCTGCAGGTCCGCGAGCATCCCCGGCTCGAGCGTCCCTTTCACCCCCTCCTCGAAGCTCGTGTACGCGCCGGTCGACGTGTAGGCCCGCAGCGCCGCGAGCATGCTGATCCCGTTGACCTGGTCGTCGACCGCGACGCGGATCCCGGGCCACGGGTTCGGATCGGTCGAGACCGGCAGGTCGGAGCTGAACGCGACCGGCACCCTGGCCCGCAACAGACCCCGATGAGGCGCCAGGTGCGTCCGGTCGCGCACCGGGAAGAAGATGGTCGATGCGACGCGCCCGAAGCGCGCCGCCATCGGCTGCATCACCGCGACCATGCCCAGCGCCGCCAGCCGCGTCTGCAGGTCCGGCGGGCAGATCGTGCAGTGTTCCACTCGGTGGCGCATGTGCTGCCCGCCCGCAGCCTCGACTGCGTCGCACATCGCCTCGATCGCGCCGTCGCCGATCGCGTGCGCCGCGACCTGCAGGCCGGCGGCCGTCGCACGCGCCACCAGCTCGCGCAGCTCTTCCGGTGTCGTGCGCCACACACCGCCGCCGCCGCGCGTCGCGACCCGTTCGGCGCCGCCGTCGACGAAGACCTTGATGGGACCCGCGCGCACCATCCGGCCGCCGAACCCCGCACGCACGCCTAGCTGCGATGTCGCCTCCAGCAGCTCCCACGAAAGAAACTCGTTGACGCGCATGCGGAGGCGGCCGTCGCAGCCGAGCGTGTCGTAGGCGCGCAGGTCGTCGGCGAACCCACGATTGACGGCCGCCCCCACCGACGTGATGCCGCGCGACACCAGGAGCTCCTGCGCCTTGAGCACGCCCTCGATGCGACGCTCCAGCGGAGGCGGCGGCTGCACGTCGGCGACCAGCCGCATCGCCGACTCGAGCAGGAGGCCGTTGGGCGACCCGTTGAGATCGCGGCCGATTCGGCCGCCGTGCGGGTTGGGTGTGTCCGAGGTGATGCCGGCGGCGTTGAGCGCGGCGGTGTTGGCGACCCGGGCGTGGCCCCCGCGCTCGTCGATGAATCCGGGCCTGTCGCCGGTCGCGCGGTCGAGCTCGGTGCGGTGCGGCTGCCGGCGCTCGGTCAGCTCATCGGTCCGGTAGCCCATGCCCTGCAGCCAGTCGCCCGGCTTGAGCGTGGCGTCGTGCTGCTGAAGCCGCTCGATCACGTCGTCGATTCCGCGCGCGCCGGTCAGGTCGGCGGCGAACCGGGTGAGGCCGTAGTAGACGACGTGGGCGTGCGCGTCGTTGAAGCCTGGAAAGACGGCACCGCCGCCCAGGTCCACGACCCTGGTTTTCGGCCCTCGGAGACCCATGACCTCCCGGCCGCCGCACCCGAACACCTTGCCGCCGGCGATCGCAAGGTGGCTCTGGGGGGCAAGGCCCGCCCGTCCCAGCGTGCGGATCTTGCCGCGAGCGAGGATCAACTCGGCCCTCATCGGCGGGTAGATTAATCGGGAGTTGACAATCGATCTTCGCTCGGACACGGTCGCGATGCCCAGCCAGGAGATGCGCCACGCCATGATCGAGGCCCCCCTGGGCGACGACGTGTTCGGCGATGATCCGACCACCAACCGGCTGCTCGAGGTCGCCGCGCGGCGCATGGGGAAGGCGGCGGCGACCTTCGTCCCAAGCGGCACGATGGGCAACCTGATCGGCGTCGCGGTCAACGCCCAGCGAGGTCAGGAGATGATCGCGGACGCCGACTCGCACATCTTCAACTCCGAGGCGGCCGGCGCCGCGGCCGTTTGTGGCGTGCAGATTCGCCAGGTGTCGACCAAGGGCGGGGTGATGAGGCCGGACCAGATCGTCGCGGCCGTGCGGCCGCGCGACGACCCGCACCATCCGATCTCGGCGGCGGTGACGTTCGAGGATACGCACAACCGCCACGGCGGGATCGTCTGGCCGCTCGAGGCCCTCCGAGATGCGAGCCGCGCCGCTCACGAGCAGGGCCTTCGCGTGCACCTCGACGGCGCGCGCATCTTCAACGCGGCGGTCGCGCTCGGCGTCGAGGCCTCAGAGATCGCGGCGTACGCGGACACCGTCACCTTCTGCCTTTCCAAGGGCCTGGCGTGCCCGATCGGGAGCATCTTCTGCGGCTCGGAGGCCGACATCGAGTCGGCCACACGCTGGCGCAAAAGGCTCGGCGGAGGAATGAGGCAGGTCGGGGTGCTGGCGGCGGCCGGCCTGATCGCGCTCGACCACATGGTCGACCGCCTGGCGGAGGACCACGCGAATGCGCGCACCCTGGCGGAAGGCCTTGCCGAGATTCGCGGCGTCAGCTGCGACCTCTCTCGCGTGCAGACGAA
Source organism: Candidatus Dormiibacterota bacterium (assembly GCA_024280995.1). Classification (GTDB taxonomy): domain Bacteria; phylum Chloroflexota; class Dormibacteria; order Dormibacterales; family Dormibacteraceae; genus 40CM-4-65-16. Next base: position 390,839 of record JAMXLM010000018.1, on the reverse strand, counting down.
CCTCGTCTACTTCGACGTCGAGAACATGCCCGCGGCGGCGTTCGACGACGAGTGCGTCAAGCGCGGCCTGCTCGGCGGCGCGACCGGCGCCCACACCATCAGGTTTGTAACCCACTACGGGATCACCTCGGAGGACGTTCAGTCGGCGCTTCAGATCTGCGACGGCGTGCTGTCCGCATGAGCTCGCGCGTCTCGCCTGACGGGATGTACTACTGGGACGGGCAAAGCTGGGTCAGCACGCTGTCCGCGGACGGCCGTCACCGATGGAACGGCACCGCATGGGTGCCGATGGAGGGCCAGCCGTACATCGCGGCGCCGAGCTACGCGATGGGAACCGCTCGCCAGCCGACCTCGTGGACGCGCCCACTGCAGTACGCGGTAACGGCCTGGTACGTGTGGTCGGCCGCATACATCCTGTCGACGCCCTTCTGGATGGGCGGGATGATGTCGCAGATCATGAACCAGAGCTTTCAGCGCCAGGAGCAGCTCAATCCCAACGTGACACCGCCGCCGCCAGGGTTCACCGACATGATGAGCAACATCACGTCGATCAGCCTGTGGTTCACGGCTGTGGTTTACGTAGCCATTTTCGCCGTCATCGTCGTCGGCGCCTTGAAGCGCTGGACCTGGATGTTCTATGTGGTCCTCGTGCTGCTGGGCATTTCCGCGCTGCTGCTTCCTGCGGACCTCGTCTACGTCTTCACAGGCGGCCGGGTCGTGGGCTTCCAGGGCTTGACTGTCCCGACAACGATGTACCTGGTCTCTTTCTTCACCGGGATCCCGGGAGCGGCCCTCTTCGTCTGGATGCTCATCGCCCTCATCAAGCGCGGGCCGTGGGCGATGAAACGAGTCAGTTACTGAGGAGCGAGCCGAGAAGCTTCGGGTCGATGTTGCCTCCGCTGACGATGGCGACCGTCGGCGGTCCTGGCGGCAGCTGCTCGAGCGCCGCGTAGGCGAGCGCACCAGCGCCTTCGGCGACGACTTTCGCCTTCGCGGCCAGCTCGGGAATCGCCGCCTTGAGGCGCGGCTCAGGAACGATCAGCCAGCGGTCCACCACCTCCTCGAGCAGCACCATCATCTTCGCGTCGAACGGCGCTGTCGTGCCGTCGGCGATGGTCTCGACCTTCATCGCCACAGGCCCGCCGGACTCGAAGACCTTCGACCACATCGCGTAGCCGTCGGACTGAACTCCGACGACCTCGATGTCGGGCTTGACCCCCTTCAACGCCGACGCCACGCCGGTGACCAGTCCGCCGCCGCCGACGGGGACGAGGACCCGGCCAAGGTCCGGCACGTCCTCCAGGAGCTCCAGGCCGAGACCGCCGTGACCCGCCTGCAGCTCGTCGTCGTTGAACGGGTGGAGGAACGTCTCGGGCTCCTTCAGCCAGCCCTCGGTCTCCATCCATTTGAACAGCTCGTCACGAGGCATCGGGATCGGCGTCGCGCCCCATCGCTTGACCCCGTCGACCTTGATCGCGGGCGCCGTGTCGAACATGACCACGCGGCATGGGACACCCAGCTCGCGCGCGACGTACGCGCAGGCCTGGGCGGCGTTGCCCGCGCTGACCGTGATGAGGCCGCGCTTCAGCTGGTGGTGCGGGAGCGCGAGCGCCGCGGCGAAGAAACCGCGGACCTTGAAGCTGCCGGTCGGCTGCAGGCACTCGGCCTTGAGCACCGCGCCCTCCACCGGAAGCAGCGGGGTCCGGACGACATGAGGGCGCGCGCGCTCGGCGGCCGCGCGGATGCGCTCGATCGGGACCACTCGGATAATCCTAGGAAGAGTAGGCTCGGAGGCCTCGTCGAGAGATTCGGCGATCCAGGCGACCGAGATGCTAGGCGCGGCCGAGCACCGGAGCGAGCGCATCCGTTGATGCGTGAGCGAGGAGCGGAGGTCGCAACAACGCAGATCGGTTGCGTGGTCGCCGAAGATCCGACGAGGATCTCCGGGCATACTCTTCTTGATGCCGATTTATGAATACCGGTGCGAGGAGTGCGGCAAGCGGTCATCGGCCCTGCTGGGCAGCTACTCGTCGCCTGACCCGGATTGCCCGCACTGCGGCAAGCACGCGCTGAAGCGCCTGGTCTCGACCTTCGCCACCGTCAGCTCGGGCGAGAGCGATACAGGCGACTTTGGAGGAGACGACGACTTCCATGGTGGCGGCGGCGACGATGACTTCGGCGGCGGGGACGACGACTTCTAGCCAAGCAAGAGTCGAGCCGCGGAGTCGGCCAGCCAGCGCTCCCATCGCGCGCCTGACCAACCTAGCTCCCCGACCAGCAGGCTGTACGACTCTGGGCTCGCCAGGAAGCTGAACGTGGCGATCGCCTCCGGCAGGTCGAGGCCGGGCCGCAGCGCTCTGCGCTCGGACAGAGGCCGAAGCACCCGGCCGAGGGCTTCACGCTGCTGGCGGTGGACCTGGCGGGCGGCTTTGATGAGATCGGGGCTCGAGGTCCCGGCCTGCTCCAGCAGGTCGAGGATCGGTCGCTCGCGCTGCATGATCGTGCGCACGACTTTCGCCGCCGCGGCCAGCCGGGCGCGAGGCTCGAGCTCACCCAGCGCTCGCTCGGCAAGCTCCCTGATGTCCCGGTCGCTGCCGCCGTCGGCGACCACCGCCGAAAGGACCGCCGCCTTGGAGCCGAAAACCGCGTAAACGGTGGGCGCGGAAACTCCGGCCGCCGCGGCTACGGCCTCCACCGTGGCGGAGGCATAACCGGACGCGGTGAAGACCTCGCGTGCGCCGGCCAGGATGGCCCGTCGGGTCGCGTCGGCCTGGGCCTGCCGGACAGGCGAGCTATACGCGCGCCGCGGCCGCTCGCGAAGCTGCTTTGCCATCCGCCCGATAGTGTCCACGAAGGCCGGTTCGCCGGCCGAAGAAGGCGAGGACCGGCATGAGGGCTCGCGCGACCGGCGAAAGGTTGGTGAGCCGCCACTCGTCTCGGAATTCACGTGCGACCACCGCCATCAGCACCGGGTTCGCGCGCTTGCCGCCCGCATTCAGCCTGCCGTCGCGTATCAGCACGTGAATCGTCTCGATGAAGTCCTCGGAGCGCAACGCCGGCCGGACGTCGGTGACGACCACCATCGGCTCGGTGCCCGCGTTCCAGAAGGTGTGGTTCGTGCCAGGCGGCACGACGGCGACCTCTCCCGGCCCCGCCTCATGTGTTTCAGTGCCGAGCTTGTAGCCCAGGCGACCACGTTCCACCCGGAAGATCTCCTCCTGCGCCGGGTGGCTGTGCTCCGGCGGGCCCGGACGTTTCGGCTCGACTGTCAGCCGGCACCTGATCAGCTCACCCTTTGTGTCCGCCGCCGTGGCCAGAAACTCGATCTGCTCGTCGCCCTCGTCCAGAACCTGCCTGGTGAACGCCATCGCTTTAGCCCTCCATATTGAATATAGGGAACTATAGTGGATGTAGGACCTCGTTGGCGGCATTGATCAGCTCCCTGCGATGTGTCTCGTCGTGGGCGAAGATGCGGAACAGCGCCATCCGGACCGGCAGCCGGCGAAAGAGGTCGATGACCCGGCTCTGCCGGTAGCGATCCTCCAGCGGCTCGTAGAACAGGATGTCCGCGGTCTCGGTCATCGGATTGAAGGCGCGCGACTCCTCCGCCGCCACATCGACCTCGAAGACGATGTCGCGAAGTCGATCCGGCAGGCGCTCCCGGATCTGGCCGGCGAACTGCTCCCTCGTCATCGTCAGCGCGCCGGTCGGGATGTCGCGCGCCTCCATGCTGCCCTGGTAGATCAGCCGCCATTTCAGCTTCCTGGCGACAATCGCCGCCCAGGCCTCGCCCAGCTCGCGCCTGTGGCCATCTTTAGCCTGCCGCCAGCGGTCGACCTCCGTTAGAAGCGACCACTCCGTCAGCTCCTGGAACCGATCGAGCCGCTCGAGCGGATTGCCGCCAAGCAGGAGCTCGAGGGTCGGCCGGAACACCTCCCGCATCTGCAGGTCGATCCGGCGCACCGTGCGGTGGAAGTAGACCTGCGAATAGAGGTAGAGGCGGGCGTTCAGGAACATGTAGAGCGCCTCGGCGCCGTGGGCGTGCAGGGTCAGGCCGCGCTCGGAGACGTACGAGTAATGGACGATGCGCTGCACGTCGACCGGCCCGGCCGACACGCCGCATATATAAGAGTCGCGAGGGACGTAGTCCATGTTGTCGGCCGAGTACGCGCCGACCAGCGCGGGGCGCAGGACGGCGAGCCAGGGTGGCGGCTCGAAGCCCGCGAGCTCCTCGGAAGAGATCAGGAACGCGACCCAGCGAGGGTCGATCGATTCGCCCTCGTCGAAGTCGTCGGTCGGTGAAGCGCCCAGCTCTCCTATCGCGCCGGCGAGCGGACCGGTGATCAGCGCGCGCCCCACAACCTCGTGGTCGATCCGCCATGTGTCGAGATAGTTCTCGTCGAAGAAATGGCCGAACGGCCCATGGCCGACGTCGTGCAGAAGACCCGCGATGCGCATCGTCTCCTCGACCAGCTGCGCAGATGGAACCTCCCGACACGAAGCCTCGAGCGATGGGTAGAGGTGGCGCGCCCACACCCCGGCGAGGTGCATCGCGCCAAGCGCGTGCTGGAAGCGCGAGTGCTCGGCGGTGGCGAAAACCCACCACGCGCTCTGCAGCTGGTGGATGCGCCGCAACCGCTGCAGCCACGCGGCGTCGACGATGTCCTGCTCCGCCGCCCGCCCGGCCACGCCCCCGGGTCCGCCCTTCGTGATGCGAAGGTATCTGTAGATGGGGTCGGACGAGAGGTTGACCCGTGAGTACTCGGATCGCGCGTCTGCCACGCCGCGATTATTGCGGGGCGTCGACCTCTTCAACAGCGGCCACTATTGGGAAGCCCACGAGGTGTGGGAGGCGGAATGGACTCCGGACCGCAAGGGACCGGACTCCGGCTTCTACAAGGGATTGATCCAGGTTGCCGCCGGCTGCCTGCACTACAGGCGGCACAACCGGCGCGGCGCGGTCAACAAATGGCGCAGCGGGACGGACTACATTCGGCCGTATCTGCCCGCCCATCGCGGGATCCGCCTCGCGCCCCTGGTCGAATCGGTTCAGGGATTTCTGCTGGCGATCCAGCGCGACGAGTGGCCTGACCTGGTGATGCCTCAGATCGTTCAGGAGTAAGGAGGGAAGCGCCGGCCGGCCGCGGACTCGATCAGCCCGCCGTGCCCGAGTCGAAGAAGGTCACCGGCATCCGCTCGCCCGTACGCGAACACGAAGGGCAGCAGCAGATCGAGCGAGCTGTTGCGGCCGAACCCTGCGCACGACGCCACGCCGACCACGGCCGCGCTCCCGAGGCGCCCCAGCCACAGCATGCTGCCCGGGTGCATCGGCGCGCCCAGCTGCAGCAGCTCGCCTCCCGCGCTCGGAAGCTCGGCGTACGCAGGATCGAGCGGATCGATTGCGGACGCGCCGGCAAACAGCACGAGGCGGGCGCCGCTGGACAGCGCTTCGCGGTACGCCTCCGCGACCGCGTCGCCCGTTCGTGGCACCTCCCGGACTGCCATCACCTCGGCCCCGTACCAGCCAAGCTTGGCTGTCACCGCGGCGCGGAACAGATCACGCGCCTTCGGCTTGAGCCGCTCGGTGGCGACGACGAAGGTCTTGAGCGGCTTGAAGGGAAGAAGCTCGATCACCGGCCCGGCTTCACGACTCAGACGCTCCGCGCGCTCGATCAGGTGGCCGGCCACTGCGACCGGCGTCACCTTGCACCCCGCCACCTCCTCGCCCTCGGCCACCGCCTGGCCGTCCATCAGAGTGAACACCGAGATCTGGCCCAGCGAGTTGATCGCGTCGACCAGCTCACCGTTGACGCGGAAGAGGCCGCGGCGGCGGGCTACCAGGCGGACCTGGCTCTGCACCGGCGCCTCCGGCTCCAGCCCTGGTCCGGCGAGGGTGGCGGCCAGGCGCCGTGCGGCGGCGTCCTCGTGCACATCACCGGGCTCGAGCTCGACGAGGTGAACCTCGCCGCTCTGGCGGACCCTCCCCAGGTCCTTCTCCTCGAGGATGGCGCCCTTGCGCAGGTCAGGCCCGAGATCGTGGACGAGTACGCGTCCTTTTATCTGTTGTGTGGTCGCGGAAGCGCCGGCCAGTCGAACGGCTTTCATCTGAATGCGAGCATAGAGAGCGAGTGAACCTGCCCACGGTGCGCCTCTACAACACCCTCACGCGGCGGAAAGAGGAGCTGAGGCCGCTGGAGGACGGCGTCGTCCGCATCTACTCATGCGGTCCGACCGTCTACCGGTACGCGCACGTCGGCAATCTGCGCACCTTCATGTTCCCCGACCTCTTGCGGCGCAGCCTCGAGTACCTCGGCTACCACACCGAGCAGGTGATGAACGTCACCGACGTCGGTCATCTCACCGACGACACCTTCGAGAGGGGCGAGGACAAGATGCTCGTGACGGCGCGGCTCGAGAACAAGTCGACCGAAGAGATAGCGGCCGCGTACACCGACGCCTTCCTCGACGACATCCGGAAGATCAACATCCGGCCGGCGGCGCGGTATCCGCGAGCGACCGAATACATCCCACGGATGATCGAGCTCATCGGGCAGCTCGTCGCGCAGGGGAACGCATACGTCGCCGACGGCAACGTCTACTTCGACATCTCGACGTTTCCCAGCTACGGCAAGCTCTCTCGCAACACGGTCGACAAGCTGATGGCGGGCCACCGCGAGGCGCCCGACCCGCGCAAGCGCCATCCGGCCGACTTCACGCTATGGAAAGGGGCGGGCGAGCACCGCGCGCAGGTGTGGGACAGCCCGTGGGGCCCTGGGTTCCCCGGCTGGCACATCGAGTGCTCTGCGATGTCCATGTCGATCTTCGGCGACAGGTTCGACATCCACACCGGCGGCGCCGACAACGTGTTCCCGCACCACGAGTCGGAGATCGCCCAGTCGGAGTCGATAGCCGGCCATCCCGTCGTAAGCATCTGGATGCATGGAGGCATGCTGATGCTCGCCGGGTCGCGGATGGCGAAGTCGGCCGGCAACTTCTTCCGGATCACCGAGCTCGAGGACCAGGGATTCGACCCGCTCGCTTTCCGCTACCTCGCCCTGCAGGCGAAGTACCGGACGCAGCTGAACTTCAGCACCGACGGGCTGGCCGGCGCGGACCGGGCCCTGCGCCAGCTTCGCGAGCGCGTCGCCGAGTGGTCGTCGGAGCAGGGTGCGGTCAGCGAGGAGTGGGACGGACGGTTTCGGGCTTCGCTCGCCGACGACCTCGACCTGCCCGCGGCGATGGCGCTGGTGGCGGAGCTGTCGAGGTCAAACGTCGCGCCGGCGGACAAGGCGGCGACGTTGCTCGCATGGGACCGTGTTTTGGGGCTGGACCTCGAACGCGGTGGCCGCCCGCATGAGCTGCCGGTCGGTGCGGCCGAGCTGCTCGCTCAGCGGGAGAGGGCTCGCGCGGCTAAGGACTTCGCCACCGCCGACGCTCTGCGCGATCGGCTGAAGGCGATGGGCGTCAGTGTGGCCGATCCTCGCGTGAGCGATTAGCAGCCGGCGCGCGACGTGCCCAGTACACGCCTACCAACGCGAGCGCGCCTCCCGCGAGCGCGAGGAAGGGTGGCTTCTCACCGAGCACGACCCATCCCAGCAAGACCGCGACCAGCGGCGCGAGGTACGTGAGCGTCCCAAGCTGGCCGGCCCTGGTGCGGCCAAGTGCGAATGCCCAGGTCGCAAAGCCGATCGCCGTCGGAAACGCGCCCAGGTAGACGGTCCATGCGACGGCGCTCGAGCTCGCCCTCGGCAGCTCCGCATAGAGCGAGGGAGCGAACGGCAGACACGCGATCGTCGCGGCGACGACACCGATAAACGTCACCTGGAACGGCGGCACGCGAGCCAGCACCGGCTTCTGCACGACGATGGCAGTCGAGTAGGCGAGGACGGCGACGGCGAGGAGGGCTATGCCGACCCACGCGCCGCTGCGAGTCTGGGTGGTCGCAAAGCCGATGAGCGCGCAGCCCACGAAGGCGATGGCGCTTCCCGCAAACAGGCGTCTCGGAAAGCCTTCGTTGAGGAATAGGCCCGCGAGGACGGCGACCACCACCGGTCCAACGTTGACCAGCAGCGATGCCGTCCCGGCATCGACGATGCGCTCGGCGGCGTTCAGAGCGGTGCTGTAGACGGCAAGCCACAGGACCCCATAGACCGCGATCTGGACCAGGTCGCGCCTGGCTGGAATCGGATCCCGCCGGATCAGCGCCACCGCGCCGAGGATCACGCAGCTGACCAGCAGACGGGCGAGCGCGAGCGAGCCTGGTGAGAAAGCAATGCCCGCGGCGCGTATGCCGACGAACGCCGAGCCCCACAGCGTGACCGTGAACAGCCCTGCCGCCAGCGCGGCCGTGTCCGGGCGCGCTTGAGATGCCACCGAGAGGGAGCTCGCCTGACCCATCGAGTCCAAAACACAGTTTCAGGCGCGGGAGTTGCATTGACCTACATGCCACACGCCCCTATAGTGCTAGTTATCTAGATAAATGAGGGAGAGATCGTGATCGAGTTTCACCTGAACGGACGCTCCGGCGTATCGCCATACATGCAGTTGGTCCACCAGGTGCGGCAGGCGCTGCGGTTGGGCATGCTCCGCGAGGGTGACCAGCTGCCGAAGGTCAAGGATGTTGCCGCGAGCCTGGCCATCAATCCAAATACCGTGCTGAAGGCGTACCGCGAACTGGAGTACGAAGGCCTCGCGGCGGCCCGACCGGGTATCGGAACTTTTGTGACCGGGACGCTTGGCGGTGGGTCGCTGGCTGCACATGGACCGCTGCGCCGGGATCTGCAGCGGTGGTTGGCCAGGGCGCGCAGTGCTGGTCTGGACGACGAGTCGATCGAGGCTCTGTTCGTGGGCACCTTTCGGTCCGCCTCCGAGGAGGGCATAGCGTGACCGCAGTCATCGAGACGGAAGGGCTGGGCAAGCGGTATCGACGGCTGTGGGCGTTGCGCGACTGCACACTGTCCATCCCCGCCGGCCATGTCGTCGGCCTGGTCGGCCCGAACGGTGCCGGCAAAACGACCCTGCTCAATCTGGCGACAGGCATGCTTGCGCCAACTGCGGGCAGGATCGAAGTGCTCGGCGAGCCGGCCGGAGGAACCCGGGTGCAGCTGGCCCGCGTCGGATACCTGGCCCAGGGCGCCCCGGTCTACGCACGGCTGTCGGTGGCCGACCATCTGAGCCTGGGCGCGCACCTGAACCCGCGCTGGGACGCCGAGCTGGCGCGCCGTCGAATCGAGGCGCTCGAACTGAGCCTCGGACAAAGAGCGGGAACGCTGTCCGGCGGCCAGCGCGCGCAGCTAGCGCTGACCCTCACCGTCGCCAAGTGTCCGGAAGTGCTGATCCTCGACGAGCCCGTGGCGAGCCTTGATCCGCTGGCACGTCGAGAGTTTCTGCAGCACCTGATGCGGGCGGTCGCCGAGCAGTCGCTCAGTGTCGTGCTCTCATCCCACCTGATCGGCGACCTCGAACGGGTCTGTGACTACCTGATCGTCCTGGTTGCCTCCCGGGTGCTGGTCGCCGGGCGGGTCGACGAGCTGCTGACCACACACCACCTGCTTTCAGGCCCGCGCCGCGATGTGGACACGCTGCCGGCCGGGCATCGCGTCATCTCGGCCAGCCACACAGACCGGCAGACCACGGTGCTCGTCCGGACCGAGGAGCAACTCATCGACCCAAGGTGGACGGCCGCCGAGGTCGGCCTCGAAGACCTGGTTCTTGCTTACATGAGCCAGGCTGGACGCGAGAGCCGAAACCACCACCTGCAGGCGCTGAGTTGATCTGGCTCACCTGGCGGCAGTTCCGCCTGCAAGCCGTGATCGCCGCCTTCATCGTGGCTGGGTTCGCAGCACTGCTCGCAGTGACTGGACCGCTGCTGGCTCACATGTACGCGATCAGCACGATCGGCACGTGCCAGGGTGGCCCGGATACCTGCGGCGCGTACGCCGACGACTTCCTTCAGCAGCTCTACGGCAGTTCGGCGCACGTCGATTCGAGCTTCGCCGGTATCGGCACGTGGTGGCTGGTGTTTCTGCTCGGCACCCTGGTCGTCCTGGTCGCTCCCATCATCATCGGCATTTTCTGGGGCGCGCCGCTGATCGCCGGCGAGTTCGAGGCGGGGACCCAGTACCTGGCGTGGACCCAGAGCGTCACCCGGACACGGTGGCTGGCGGTCAAGCTCTCCCTGATCGGTCTGGCCGCCATGGCCGTCACCGAAGCCCTCAGCCTTATGGAGGCATGGTGGGCCTCGCCCATCAGCCTGACCGTCGCTCGCGGAGGGTGCTGCACACCGTTGGCCATGAACCAGTTCAGCCCGCTGATATTCGCCACGCATGGCATCGCCCCGCTCGGCTACGCCGCGTTCGGCTTTGCCCTGGGCGTCACCGTCGGGGTGCTCGTCCGGCGCGCGGTACCGGCCATGGCGATCACGCTGGCCGTCTTCGCCATCCTTCAGGTCGGCATGGCGCTCTGGGTCCGCCCGCAGATGCTCCCACCAGACCGCACGATCACCACGCTCAGCTCCTGGGCTGCGGTCGATGGCACGTTCGAGGCGAATGGCTCGTTCACGTTGCTCCCCGAAGGGTTCAGCCAGACCGAGGCCTGGGTTCTGGCGACCGAAGCGGTCAACACCGCCGGGGAGCCGGTAAGCGTGCTTCCCGCGGCCTGCATGCAGGCCATGCAGGCGGCCGCGGGAGCGAAGTCCGGCCATATGTCACTGCTTGACTGCATGGACAGCCACGGCATCCGGATCGCGGTCACCTACCAGCCCGACAGCCGCTACTGGACGTTCCAGTTGACCGAGACCGCCATCTACCTCGCGCTGGCCCTGGCCCTGGTCGGCTACTGCTTCTGGAGGATCACCCGGCGCCTGACCTGACAGGGCAGTCGGCCCAAAAAAAGTAGGAGCCGAACCTTTCGGCCCGGCCCCACGAGAGGAAGGGGTAAGAAAAAACGGCCGCGCGAGCTAGGGCTTGGTCGGAGGCGTCACCGCGGGGTGAGTCGAAGGATCGGTCGGGTCCTGCGAGGTCGCCGATCCCTTTGTCTGGGTGTTGTGCCCGCCCTTGGTCTTGTCCTTTGCGTGGTCGTTGGCATTCGGGTTGTTGCCGTGCGCGTTGCTCGATCCCCCACCGCCGTTGCCGTGATGACGCGCGTCGCTTGCGACGGCCTGGCCGTGCTGGTTCGCGAAGTCGCTGACGCAGTCGCCGATTCCGTGCTGGCCGGCAGCCAGCGCGGCCTTGCACGCCTCGACCTGCTCCGAGACCTGCTTGCCCCAGTCGGCAGGATTGATGCTGCCCGTCGTCGCAGCGCCGGCCAGTGTCACCGCGGCCGCGGCCACCGCGACCCCGGTCAGGAGCTTGATGGAGAGGGCCGCGCCCGCGCCACCGAGGACCGCGCGCGCGGACACCCGACGGCCTGGCGCTCGGCGCGGCGGGATGGGCGCCGCCGCCAGCGGGTCGAGGACCCTGCGGAGCTCGTTCTCCAGGTCGTGCTCGAGATCGCTCATCTTTGACAAGCCATAACGCGGAGCGGGATCGAGGCAACCATTCTTGGCTTCAATTCTTAGCTTCAATCCTTAGCTTCGCTGCCCGAGCACTGCCTGAAGCTGCTTGCGCGCCGCGGCAAGCCGTGAGGCGACGGTCTGTTCCGGGACGCCGAGGGCGGAGGCGATCTCTCGGTTGCTGTAGCCGTGGTAGTGGCGGAGCACCAACGCCGCCGCCTGCTTGGGCGGCAGCTTCTTCATCGCCTTCAACACGTCGGACCGTTCAGCGACGACGGACGGATCGGGGCCCGGCGCCGGCCGGCCCAGGCGGCGCACGACCTCTCCGGCCTGGCGCAGGCGCTGGTAACGGCGGTCTGAGATCGCCACGTTGATGGCGATCCGGTGCAGCCAGGCCTCCGCCGACGCGTTTGGGCGCCAGTCCTTCCAGTGCCGGTACGCCCGCTCGTACGTCTCCTGGGCGCAGTCCTCGGCCGTCGCGCGATCGCGGACGAGCGTGATGAGCGTTCCGAGGATCCGCCGGTAGCTGTTCCGGTAGAGCCGCTCGAAGTCCGCCTCCGAGCCTGGCTCGTAGGACTCCGGCGCCGGCCTGGCCTCGAGAGGAGTCTCTTCTATTGACGCCAAACGGACGTTCGTCTAACCTCCTCGAACATATGTTCACAGGGCCTCACTTCGATCCGTCGGAGTTTCCAGGTGACATAACGCTGGACCACGTGATTCCCGCAGCCTCCCCCATCTTCGCCGCGCTTCCCTCGGATCTACGGCCCGAGCTCGTCACCGCCCTGCGGAGTCGGGGCGTCGAGCGACTTTACTCGCATCAATCCGAGGCTTATACGGCGGTACGTAACGGCCGCCATCTGGTCGTGGTCACCCCGACCGCCAGCGGCAAGACGCTCTGCTACAACCTCCCGGTCCTGCAGAAGCTCCTGGAGAACCCGGAGCGCCGAGCCCTCTATGTCTATCCGACGAAGGCGCTGGCCCAGGACCAGCTCGCCGAGCTCGGTGCCCTGAAAGCAGGGCTCCCGATCGAGGTTCGGGTCGACACCTACGACGGCGACACGCCTCCAGGACGCCGGACCGCGATCCGCGAGGGCGGCCACGTCGTCATGACGAACCCGGACATGCTGCACACCGGGCTGCTTCCGCATCACACGCGCTGGCGCCGGCTCTTCTCCAGCCTCGAGTGCGTCGTCATCGACGAGCTGCACACGTATCGGGGACTCTTCGGCAGCCAGGTGGCCAACGTCATCCGCCGGCTCAAGCGCATCTGCGCCTTCTATGGATCGCATCCGACTTTCATCTGCGCGTCGGCGACGATCCGCAACCCGCTCGAGCTCGCGCGCCGGCTGCTCGAGGAGGAAGACATCGCCCTCGTCGACCGCAGCGGCGCGCCGCGAGGCGAGCGCCGTCTCATCTTCTACAACCCGCCGCTGCTGAACCGGGACCTCGGCGTTCGGCGAAGCTCGATGCTCGAGGCACGGCGTGTCGCCGCGCCGTGGATCCGAGCGGGCATCCAGACGATCGTTTTCTGTCGCAGCCGCCTCCAGGTCGAGGTGATGCTCAGCTACCTGCGCCAGGACCTGGCGCCGAGGCTCGACGCGTCGAAGCGCGTGCGTGGATACCGCGCGGGATATCTCCCACTTCACCGGCGTGAGATCGAGGCCGGTCTGCGCGAGGGCGAGATCACCGGCGTCGTGAGCACCAACGCGCTGGAGCTGGGCATCGACATCGGCAGCCTGCAGTGCGCGGTGCTCGTCGGTTACCCCGGCACCATCGCCTCGACCTGGCAGCAGCTCGGCCGCGCGGGGCGCCGCTCGGGTTCGATCGGAGTGTTCGTCGCGTCGAGCTCGCCTCTCGACCAGTTCATCGTCCGCCACCCCGAGTACTTCCTCGGCACAGATCCCGAGGAAGGATTGATCGACCCCAACAACCTTCTGCTGCTGGCGGCTCACCTGCAGGCCGGACTCTTTGAGCTCCCGTTCACAGAAGACGAGCGGTTGGGCACCGCGGACGTGCAGGAGCTCCTGCACGTCTTCGAGGAGGACGGCTCGGCCACGCACTCCACCGGACGCTGGTACTGGAGCCGCCAGGCGTTCCCGGCCGAGGAGGTGCACCTGCGCCGAATCCTCGCGGACAACGTGGTCATCGTCGACACCTCGCAGTCGCGCCCGTCCGTCATCGGCGAGATGGACCAGTTCACCGCGCCGGTGCTACTGCACGAAGAGGCGGTCTACCTCCACGAGGGCGCGCAGTACCATGTCGACCGCCTCGACTGGGACGAGAAGAAGGCATACGTGCGGCCGGTCGACGTCGACTACTACACCGACGCGCTGGCGTCGGTGACAGTGCAGGTGCTCGAGACCTTCGCGAGCGCGGAGGGTGAGGGACTCTCGCGCAGCCATGGCGAGGTGAAGATCACCTCCCTCGCGAGCATGTTCAAGAAGATCCGCTTCCACACGCACGAGAACATCGGCTCCGGACCGATCCACCTTCCCGAGCAGACGCTGCACACCACCGGCTACTGGGTGACCGTCGACCCCGCGATGTGGGTCGCGCTGGGGCGTGAGTCGCTCGAGGCCGGACTCCAGGGCATGGCCCATTCGCTCCGCCACGTCGCAAGCCTGCGGCTGATGTGCGACCCGCGTGACCTCGGCTCCGTGGCCGAGGTGCGCTCCATCACGACCCAGCAGCCGACCGTCACGGTCTACGAGGTCTACCCCGGGGGCGTGGGCTTTGCGGCCCGGATGTACGAGCTGCACCGCGAGCTCCTCGACGACGCCTCCGCGCTCGTACGCGACTGCCCGTGCGCCGCCGGATGCCCTTCCTGCATCGGTCCGCTGCACCTCGTCGAAGGAGCCAAGGAAGCCTGTCTCACGCTGTTGGAGGTCGGCGGCGGGACGGCGGCGAGAGATTCGGCGGTCCAGGTGCGTGAGCTGCTAGGCGCCGGCGAGCAGCGCAGCTAAGCCCACCCGTTGGTGCGCGTGCGAGCAGCGCAGACGGCACCAACGCAGATCGCGCGGATGGACGCCGAAGATCCGTCGACGCGCCCGACGCCGGCCTCCTTGCTCCGCGAGCGCCTTACCCGTCTAGGCGCTCCGCCGCGACCCCGGCCGGTCCGCAGCTGGGAGCTGCCTGGCGGTTTCGAGGAGACCGACACACCGTTTGGCATCGCGGCCGTCCGCCAGGACGTGATCGGCCTGCCGGCCCTCGAGCCCGACCCCGGCCGCATCGCCTACGTCGACACCGAGACCACCGGGCTTGCCGGCGGCGCGGGGACGTACGTCTTCGCCGCGTCGGTCGCCACGCCGATTCCAGCCGGCCTGCGCGTGGCGCAGTTCTTCCTCCCGGAGCCGGGAATGGAGCCGGCGTTTCTTCACCTGCTGCGGGATGAGATCGAAGCCGCCGACGGGCTGGCGACGTTCAACGGCGGCTCGTTCGACCTGCCCATCCTTCGCACCCGGTGGGTGATGGCGCGCATGCCCGGCGAGCTCACACAGGCGCCGCACGTCGACCTGCTGACTCTCGTCCGAGCGCTGTACCGGCACCGGCTCGAGAACTGCACGCTGCGTTACGTCGAGGAGCGAATCCTCGGTTACGAGCGCGACGACCCGCTGCCCAGCGCGCTCGTGCCTGAGGCGTACTTCGGCTACCTCCGCCTTGGTTCCCACGACTACCTCGAGGCGGCGCTCGAGCACAACCGGCTCGACGTGATCAGCCTCGTCCACCTCCACTCGCGCCTGCTGCGCCGGCTCGAAGGCGCGGACATCGACATGGACGCCGACGACTGGCTTGCGCTCGGGCGGCATCGCTGGCGACGCGGCGCTCGGGCGGACGGCTGGCGTGCCCTCCGCAACGCCACCGCCTTTGCCCGTGGCGACGCCGCGGCCACCGCCGGCCTGCTTCTGTCGCGCCGGCTGGTCCGTCGGGGCGCGATCGCGGGCGCCGACCGCCTGCTCGACTGGCTCGAAGCCAACTCTCGCGACGACCTCCGTTTATCGCTTGCCCGTGCCCGGCTGCTCGAGTGGCGGCGGCGGGATCCGCACTCCGCGCTCGCTGTGGTCGAGGACGCCCAGCGGCGTATGCCGGAGCAGGCCGGTGAGCTGGAGGATCGCCGCCGGCGCCTCGAGGGCAAGGTGAGTCGCCGGCAAGCGCGTCAGGCGCGTCCTGCGAGGCCGCTTACAGATTCATTGCCTTTTTAGCGCGCGAAATCGGGGTTTTTCGCGTTAGCGCAAACAGAATGCTTTCCCGGTTGCTTAAATGTCGGGGCCAAAATGGCTGAAGCCCGCCGCCGCAAGAGTAGCGGCCAATCGCTGGTGGAGTTCGCGATCTCGTCGATGGTCCTGTTGCTCCTCGCGATGGGCTTGATCGACCTCTCTCGGGCCTTCTATTACTCGGTTGCGCTGCAGGGAGCCGCCCGCGAGGGCGCCCGGCACGGCGCCTGGTTCAACACGGCGGCGCGGCAGAACAACTTCCTCTACGACGACGCCGTCATGACAGCCGTGACGCAGGCGCTTTCCGGCGCAGGCATCACCAACATCACTCTGATCAGGTCGGGGGGCTGTCTCGCCCCCACCGACGGCAACGCCAACACGAACAAGCCGTATCCGCAGGCCGCCTACCCGACAACCTCGCAGGCGGTCAACGTCTACATCTGCTACACGGCACCCAACGGCACGCAGACGGGCTCACGGCTCACAGCGCCGCCGGACAACTCCTGGAAGCTCGGCGACATCAATGTCGCCATCCTCATGAGGTTCCAGCTCATAACGCCTTTGATACAGGGTCTGTTCGGTAACGGCCTCGACCTCGCGTACAACGAGCATTTCACCATCCAGGGCAAGCCATGAAGGCACGCCTCAAGTCGTATTTCCGCGGCCAGAAGTCGCAGGGACTGACGGAGTTCGCGCTCATCGCGCCGGTCATCCTTCTGCTCACCTTCGGCATCATCGACTTCGGCCGGGCGCTGTACCTGTACATCACGCTGCAGCAGGCCGCCAACGAAGGCGCCCGAGTCGCGGTTCGCGCTTCGTACTTCATCGACCCCAGCGGCCAGCCGCACCAGTGGCCGACCGACACCGACGTGGCCAACGCCGTCACCGGCCACGCCGTGATCATGAACCTGGCCAACAACCCAGCATGCCCGAATGGGCCTCTGCCCAACAACGGTGTGGCCCAGGGCTCTTCAACGCTGCCGGCGGCGAACACCGGCTGGATCTTCATCACCGACCCAAGCCAGGCCGGCAACGGCTCGCCGAACGGTCCGCGAGGCGGCCTCGGCAGCTATCCCGCGCCGAACACCGGAGCCGGATGCAACCTCGTCACACCCGCGACCGGCAACGAGCCGATCAAGGTGACGCTCTGGTACACGTTCCAGCCGATCACACCGATCATCCAGCAAGTTGTCGGCAACAACATCGTCATCACGGCATATGCGGTTTACCGAGCCGAGTATTCGAACTAGCGCGCGCAGAGCGACGCTACAGGGCGGACAGGCGATCATCCTGATCGCGCTTCTGATCCTCGTCCTGTTCGGCATGCTCGGCCTCGCCATCGACTCCGGACGTGGTTACGTCGACAGGCGCGATCAGCAGACCGCAGTCGACGCCGCCGCGCTCGCGGCCGGCGACTGGTGGGAGAACCTGCCAGACCTGAACAACACGGTCATCCCCAACTCCGTCGCCCTGTACGAGTCGGACCTCCGCCTGTACGGCGGCTGGCAGAGCCAGAGCCACACATACGCGCTCGTCGGGGCGCTGAACAACCTGCCGCAGGACACCTACACGTACACGTTCAATGGCGGCTACACGCTGACTGTCGTCGCCACCGACACCCAGTTCAACGGCTACGAGTTCAACTTCACGAGCAACCACCAGCTCCCGCTTGCGTTCATCCAGATCTTCGGTGGGCCGCTGAACGTCCCCATCGCCGCGACGGCGACGTCGATCGTCGGCAACCAGCGACAGACGCCGGCGCTGCTGACGCTGAGCACCGGCAACTGCGCAACGACGCTGACGGGCGCCGCGCAGCTCACCGTGCTGGGCGACGTCTACACCAACGGCTCCGCGTGCATCGACCCCAACCTGCACGAGGCGGGCAACTGCTACGGCGGCGCGGGATCGAACTGCAACGTCGCCCAGTACTACTGCTACAACGCGACGCCGGGATTCATCCCGTATCCGCCCCCGTGCCAGCCCGGTGACATCACCGGCACGGCCATCGTCCCCGCGCCCACGCTTCCAGACCCGGGCTACCTCGCGCCGTCGGTCGGCTACTACACGCTCGCCCAGGCATACTCCCAGTTCAACAGGGGCACCTGGACCGAGATGTACCCCGGCCAGTACGACACCTTCCACCTGACGGGTGGGTCGGCGAGCTGCGCGTTCCTGGACGGCGGTGTCTACACGTGGCAGGCCGGGTACACCTCAGACGCCACGGGCAGCCTGCTGAGCAATGAGCTGAAGGCGCCGGACGAGGAGTACGTCGACCCGGTCACCTCGCTCGGTCCAGGTACCGCCCAGGTGGCCAACCCACAGTTCTGGGACATGAACGGCGCGGGTTGCGCCGGCCACTTCTCGGTCACAAACGGCGCCGCCCAGACCGTTCTCGGCGTGCCGTGCACCGGGATCAACCCGAACACGCCGGCGGGCTGCCACACGGGCGTCAACGACACCCTAGGCCGCAACAACCGGTGGGGCGTCGAGGTTACCTCGGTCCGCTACGACCAGTTCAGGGACACCAGCTTCGGGGTCTGCAACACGGCGCCCGGTTGCCGGCGCGAGAGCGCGCCGTCGTCCTGCCACCTCACCCCGAACCAGGTGACCGGAAACCTAAGTGCGCCGTCGCCGATCGGCATCAGCATCAACATCACGCAGAACGCCCCCGGCGCGGAGTACTACAACGTCTACTTGAACCAGAACGGCTGCGACGGCAACCAGGCCAACTTCGACTGGGTCGGTCGCTTCGACGCCCCTGGCTTCGCCGGTGGAGCGCCTGTCGGCCCGTACCCGAACGGAGTGCCCTGGACGCTCGGCGCGGCCGGTCCGGCGTTGCCGCCGGCGACTGGGGCGACACTCTTCGACATCAACGACCGGCAGCTTCCGACACCCGGCACTCACTGCTTCGCCCAGACGCGGATCCTGGGATGCGAGCCGCCGGACGATGAGCTGCCTCCGCAGTGCTTCAGCAACTGCCCGCCGCCGGCCAACCTGCTGTCGCAGGAAAACGCCCCCATGGACCTGCAGTACCCGCCGCACACCGGTGGCGACGTCGCGAACGAGAACTACTGCCAGATCTCGCAGAACCCGGGCAGCACGATCGCGCCGTGCGCCAACGCCATCGTCACTCCCGGTGCGGTCCAGTTCTACTTCCCGAGCGGGTCGTGCATGACCCAGAACGCGCAGGGCGCGACCTACGTCTTCGCGGGCGAGCAGTACAACTGGATCGTCATCTATGCGCCCGCTTCCAACACCTGCAGCAACTCGATGAACGGTGGCGCGTCGACCCAGTACATCGGCACCATCTACACGCCCGGCCAGAACTGGACGATCAACGGTGGCAACCGCTCGCCCCTGGCGGGCCAGGTGATCTGCTACACCGCCAAACTCTCCGGTGGCGCGGCGGTGGGCATCGACTTCAACCCGAACTACGCGCCGGCGCCTCCGGCCGCCCGGCTGATCAACTAACTAGCCCTCGACCGGTCGGGCCTCGTAGCCCAGGGCCTGCAGCGCTTCATCGATCCACTGCAGCGCCATCTCGCGTGTGTTCGGCCAAACGTCGGGCGCCGAATCGGGCCCCGCGGTGTCGATGACGATCCGCCCCGCGACCCGCAAAAGGCGCCTTGCCAGGGGCGCCGCCTCGGGCGTGGTGAACTCCAGCTCCTCGAGCGCGCGGGTCAGCATGAAGCACGCCGCGTTGAACGTCGCGGCGTCGATCGGCGTACTATTCGCCAGCCGTTCGGCGAGGTCGGCCCTGAGATCAGAGGGGTCCATACGCCCGGCTATTATTCAGATTAAAGGCTGGAATGATGGACCTCACCGAACCTGTACTGCTTACACCTGAGGGGCTGGAGAAGCTCAAGCGCGACCTCGAGACCGCTCTGCAGCGACGCACCGAGGCGGGCGAACGTCTCAAGGAAGCGTTCCAGCCGGGCGACATCGAGGACAACCCGGAATACGAGCAGGCCAAGGAAGAGGTCGGGCTGCTGGACGGCCGGATCTATGAGCTGCAGGAGATGATCGGCCGCGCGCAGATCATCAGGGACACGCACTCCAGCGTGGCCGCGCCGGGCTCGACGATCGAGGTCGTCGACCTCGACGGGGAGAGCGAGACGTACCACCTGGTCGGCGCGGTCGAAAGCGACCCGTCTGCGGGACGCATCTCGGTCGACTCTCCCGTCGGCCGGGCGCTGGTCGGTCACAAGAAGGGCGACAGGGTGACCGTGTCGGTTCCGTCGGGCACCTTGACCTTGACCATCAAGGCGGTCAAATAGCCACCACCGGCGTCACCGTCTCGGGGATCGACCCAAACACCATCGACGACCGGACAACCGTCGGCGTCCTCTACCGCCAGGTGGCGAAATACGGCGACCGAGCGGTCATTCACCACCTGGTCGACGGCGCGTGGAAGACCGAGAGCTGGAACGACATGCGGCGGGACATTCTCGCCGTTGCGTCCGGCCTCATCGAGGCGGGCGTCAGGCCAGGCGACTCGGTCGTCCTGATCGGCGAGAACAGCATCGAGTGGTTGTGGTGCGACTTCGCCATCCAGTCGGCCGGAGCGATCACCGTCCCGATCTATCCCAACTCCACGTCGGAGATCGCGGGCAAGATCATCGAGAACTCCGGATCGACGTACGGGATCGCCTCGGATCCGGCGCATGCGGCCAAGCTCTCGCTGAAGAAGATCGCGCTGATGGGCGAAGAGGTCGCGCAGTGGGTGCGCAAAGGGCCCACTCAGACAAACGAGATTGCGAGCCGGCTCGCGCGAATCGAGCCAGATCAGCTCTGCACCATCGTCTACACGTCGGGCACGACCGGCGACCCCAAGGGCGTCGAGCTGGCGCACCGCAACCTGGTCGACATCAGCAACGCCGCGGTCAAGGTGCACCCGATCACCGACGCGGACTCGTCGCTTTCGTTCCTGCCCTATGCGCATGTCTTCGAGCGCATCAACGACATCTTCGTCGGCATCGTCTATGGCGGGCAGACCTGGATCTCTCGGGGCTCCGACCACCTGGCCACAGAGTTGCCCGAGGTCCAGCCGACGGTGATGGCAAGCGTCCCGCGGATGTACGAAAAGATGTATTCGGTCGTCATGTCGCGCGTGCGCCGCATGAGCCAGGTGAGCCGGTTGATGTTCCAGTGGTCGATCGACGCCGGTAAGCAGTATTCCCACTCCACATCCCCAGGTCCGTGGCTTCGGATGAAGTACGGCGTCGCCGACAGGCTCGTGCTCGCCGCCCTGCGCAAACGCCTCACGGGCGGGCGACTGCGCTTCTTCATCAGCGGCGGTGCGGCGCTTTCGCGTGAGGTCGAGGAGTTTTTCTGGGCGATCGGTGTGCCGATCCTGAACGGCTGGGGAATGA
Organism: Candidatus Dormiibacterota bacterium; assembly: GCA_024280995.1. GTDB lineage: Bacteria > Chloroflexota > Dormibacteria > Dormibacterales > Dormibacteraceae > 40CM-4-65-16. Next base: position 369,765 of record JAMXLM010000018.1, on the reverse strand, counting down.
CGGAGACGTCGTCAGGCGTGTGCTCCAACACCCTGGAACAACACAAGTTCCTGAGCGTGGGGAAGCCGTTTCCTGGCGTCGACATCAAGATCGCCGACGACGGCGAGATCCTGGTGAAGGGGCCTGGCAACATGCTCGGCTATCACAAGAACCCCGCCGCGACGGCGGAGGTCCTGAAGGACGGTTGGATCTATACGGGCGACATCGGTGAGATCGACGCCGACGGGTTCCTCAAGATCACGGACCGCAAGAAGTCCCTCTTCAAGACGGCGGGCGGAAAGTACATCGCCCCGCAGCCCCTCGAGCACGGCCTCATGAGCAACACGCTTGTGATGCGCGCGGTCGCCATCGGAGAGGGCAAGCCTTACGTCACCGCTCTCGTTGTCCCCGACTGGGACGCGGCGAAGAAGCAGGGCATGGACCGCGAGGCCGTCAACGGCTCCATCCAGAAGACCGTCGACGAGATGAACTCGCACCTCGGACGTTGGGAGACGATCAAGTACTTCACGCTGCTCGACCGGGACTTCACCGAGGAGTCGGGCGAGCTGTCGCTGAAGCTGGACGTCAAACGCAAGGTCGTCGCCGAGCGCTACCACGACCAGATCGAGGGGATGTACACGGGCAAATCCGCGGCGTCGTAGTCTGGGGCCCCATGGCTGGACCGGTCGATCTTTCCGAGCTCCACGCGGCGCTGGATCATCTGCGCCCCCAGATCTGCCACTGCGGGCTGAAGGGCGAGTGCCTCGGGTGCAAGGGCATCGAGATGGTGCGATTGCAGGCCGAGGCGGTCGTCTCCGCCGCCAGCCAGCCGATCCTGATCCAGGTCGCTCAGGAGACGGCGATGAAGGACATGACCTCGCGGTTCCAGGCGATGTCGGAGCGCCTGATGGCGGACCCTGAGATCCGCCGATCGGCAGAGGAGATGCAGCAACGGCTGATGTCCGACCCGGAGACGCGGCAGCTCCTGGAGGAGCTCATGCGCCGCCTGGGCGGCACACCTCCCACCGAGGATCTCAACTAGGCTCGGCGTAGGGCGAACTCCTCGTCTTCGACCACGATCTCTTCTTCGCCCGACAGCGCATGCGTCGGCGGAGAGAAGAACCGCTGGGCAAAGAACGTTGGCACTATCGCGGACAGGATCACGACCGTGATCAAAACTGAGAATTGCGCGCGGTCGATGATGCCGGCGTTCAGCCCGTAGACCGACGAGATCGTGCCGAAGGTCAAACCGGTGCTCATCAGCAGCGTCGTGTACATCGCGTGCGGCCGCACGAACCGGAGGCTCACTGGAAGAACTCCGGCGAACTTCGCCCCGACCTTGACCGCGAAGAAGCCCGCCAGCAGGGGGAGCGCTCCCGCCAGGGCAAGCAGGTTCACGTTCATCCCGCCCTTCAGGAAGAAGAACGGTGTGAGGAAGGAGAACGCCACGACCCGGAACCGCTTGTGCTGCTCGGGATTGCGCTGGAAGGCCGGTGCGACGGCAAGCCCGAGGAGGAACGCCGGCAGCGCCGCCTGGCCGTGCGCGATCTCCGCGGTCCACATCAAGAGAAAGAGGGCAAAGAACGCACCTTTGATCTCAGGCTCGATGACTCGATTGCCGTAGCGCGCAAAGAACCACCGCTCGAGAACCACCATCGCGACGATGCACCCGATCGATGCGACCACGAACAAGATGAGAAACGGGTTCGGAGTGATGAACAGGGCCGAGAGGGCCAGGACAGTGCAGAGGTCGGTGACGAACGTCGCGGCCATGATGATCTTTCCGATGTCGGTCCTGGTAAGGCCCGTCTCGACCAGCACCGCGTAGACGACGGCCAGCGAGGTGGTCGATAGGGCCACGCCGGCGATCTCGGCCTGGCGGACGTTCCAACCGGCAACAAAGTGCGCGAAAAGTCCGGCGGCGACGAAAGGCAGAACGAAGGAAATGCCTCCGATGCCGATCGCCTCTCGCCACTTGCTCCGCAAGACCCCTGGGTCGACCTCGGCTCCGGCAAGGAAGGTCAGCAGGATGCCCGCGAAGCCGGCGAGAAAGTCGATCCACGCAGTGCTCTGCAGGTGGAGGAAGTTGCCGGCGATCACGCCGAGCACGATCTCGATGATCGCCGCCGACAGCGCCAGCTCGACGCTGAGCATCGAGGCGACCAGGATCAACAGGGCCGCGATGGTCGCGGTCGCCAACGTGTCCAATTGCGCTCCTCCTCTGCCAACCGAAGATCGAATAGTTGGTAGAGGCCATCAGCCAGGCCCCTGGTTAGGGGGCCCGGCGGTTCAAGGAGCGAGCCTCATCGCGCCGTGGCGACGATGCTAGCGAATCGAGAGCTCTAGGCAGGCGAGGGCGTGGCCGAGGCGGACGGCTTGGGCTTCCTGGGCGCCGGCTTGCTCCACAGCGGCAGCGGGCCTGTCTGAAGCCGGTTGATGATCGCCTGCTCCTGAGCGGAAGTCAGCTTCTTGCTCGTCACGGCCTGGTCCAACGCCGGCTTGAGGTTGGCGATCAGCTTGGTCCGGAAGTCCGCTTCGGTGACGTTCTGAGCGGCCGCGACCTGAGACAGCGACTGGCCGCCCTTGAGGTCGGTGGAGAGCTGCGTTTCCGTGATGCCGAGGGCCGCGGCGGCAGCGCTCAGGTACTGCTGCATGAATGCGCCCAGCGCGTTCTCGCCACCGTCCCTACCGACTTTGCTCGGCAAGGTGCACGGCGTCTGGTTGGCCAGCCGCTGCTTCAGCATGTCGGCCTGGGCCTGCGTCATCTGCCCGTTCTTGACTTCGTCGGCCAGGGTGTCTGCGATCGCCTTCTGGAACGCGGCGTTGATCTCAGCCTGGCTCTTGCCGATCTCGACCGCGAACTGCTTCATGAAGTCGCTGCAGATGGCCGAGGAGACCTTCGTGGAGTTGGCGTCGACCGCGGACTGGGTCGACGCGGAGGGCTTGAAGCCGAAGGACATGCCGGCGGCGGAGGCGGTGATGACGACGGCCGCGCCGGCCACCGCCACCGCCCCGACGGCGAGCGCGGTGACACGTAGATATCGATTCCTGGCGAGCTTTGTGAACATGCAAACAACTGTTGCACGGCCAAACCGGCCCATCTTTATGGTTTTGTAAGTCCATACACATGGAAGGGCCTCCGACAACAGCGCCGCCGACAGGCTGGACGGGAAGGCATGCCGTCGAGCTCTACGTGCGCACGTACACGACCATGCTCCAGAGCTCCGGGGAGATCAAGGTCGAGTCCCTCGTCCAGGCCCACCTAGGGATGGGATCGGTCCTCCACCCGCTCGCCGCCCAGCCCCAGTCCGACATGGGCGCCCTTCTCTACGCCGTCCGGCGCCTGCCGTCGGCGATCAACCGCTGCCGGCGGGTGATCATGGGCCAGAGCCCGCAGGGGTTCCGGGCTGTGCTCGGCGACGACATCCTCGGCTGGCAGGCCGTCAAGGCGCCGGCGAGGCGCCGCCGCTGGTACAACGACGGCAAGAACACGCTCGCGGTGCTCATCGCCTCGAGCTCGGACATCGACGACCTGGTGCCGACGCTGGTCGCCTTCCAGATCGAGTGGAACAAGCTCCATCGCTCACTCCAGGACGTCGACCTCTCCGACGACGACGCGATGCACGCCGCCGGGGCCACGCCGGACGATTGGCGCAGGCTGCACGACGCGTGGGGCGACTCGTTCGACGCCAACATCGCCGCCATCAAGCGCGACGAGTGCCGCATCGTGCTGCGCCTGATCGGCGGCAGTCACCTCGGGTTCGCGCGCAACGCCAGCCGTTGGTGGCTGCCGATCGCCGCGGCGATGGAAGACCTGGGCGCGCGCGACGCACCGGTCTACTTCGTGTCCTCCAACGCGCACAGCCTGGTGAACGTGCTGACCGGCGTGGCTCGGCGCATCGAGAGCGACATCGTCGACTGGATCCACAAGACGGACCCCGACCTCGACGAGGAGAGGCGCAAGCTCGAAGCCGGGCACAGCCGCGCCTCCCGCCAGAACTGGCTCTACTACGGCGCGCGGCGTCTTTTCGACGCGAGCCCCGAGCGCGAGAGGCTGCGCCGCTGGCGCGCGGACCTGGAGGCGGGCAACGGCGTGCGCCACATCCCCGCGGTCGGCACCGGCGTCGACTCGGCGGCGCAGATCTTCATGCTTTCGAAGCTCGACGCCTCGGCCATCGACCCGCGCGTCGGCGCGGTCGACGAGAACAGGCTGCGCGAGTCGGACGCCTGCATCATCAACGTCGACTATCCGCTCGGTGAGGCCGCGTATCACATCCTCCGCCAGGTCGCCGAGCAGTCGGCGTGGGTCGCAGGCGTGTACGTTCTCGGCAAGGCGGCGACGCTGAACGCCGACGTCGGGGACGTGATGATCCCGAACGTCGTCTACAACGAGCACTCGGGCAACACCTACTGGCTCGACAACTGCTTCACCGCCGGCGACGTCCAGCCGAACCTCGTCTACGGGTCGGCGCTCGACAATCAGCGCGCCGTCACTGTGCGCGGGACCTTCCTGCAGAACCGCGAATACCTCGACTTCTACTACCAGGGGCGCTACACGGTGGTCGAGATGGAGGCCGGGCCGTACCTGGACGCCAGCTATGAGATCGGGCAGCCGGACCGCTACCCGGTGGGCGAGAGCGTCAACATGGCGCAGGCGCACTTCGACCTCGGCATCGTCCACTACGCATCCGACACTCCCTACACCCAGGCGCGCACGCTGGGCGCGCGAGGGCTCAGCTACCGGGGGATGGACTCGACCTACGCGTCCGCTATTGCTGTGGCGCGGAGGATCTTGCAGCGCGAGGAGGCGCTGGTCGCGACGAAGTAAACACCGCGTGCTCGTGCGGGTGGTTGTGCTCGCCGGCGCCGTGGTGGATCTCCCCGCACGGATGGCAGCTCTCGACCTGGATGGTCGTGTGGCCGATGCCAAAGCCGTCGCACAGCCGGTGCTCGAGATCCCGGACCACGTGCTCGGCGTCGCCCAGCGAGATGTCCTCGACCACCACGTGCATGCTGAGGGCGGTCGCCTCAGACGAGAGCGCCCAGACATGCATGTCATGGACGCCGGTCACATGAGGCGTCCTTGTGACCAGGGTCGTGACCGCCCCGACGTCGATGTCGCCAGGCGTGCCTTCCATGAGCAGGTTCACGGTTTCGCGCACGATGCGCCACGCCCCGAAGGCGATCAGGGCGGCGATGCCGAGTGAGAGCAGCGGGTCGATGTAGAGCCAGCCGGTGAGCAGTATCACCACGCCCGAGACCACGACGCCGGCGGAGGCGGCGACGTCGCCGGTCACGTGCAGCAGGGCGGCCCGCAGGTTCAGGTTGCGACCGCCGCCGCGCAGGTTCATCAGCACGAACGTGTTGATCGCGATCCCGACGAGCGCCGTGGCGATGACGATCCCGCCCTGCACGGGCTCCGGCGCGGCCAGGCGGCGCACCGCCTCGTAGGCGATCGCGATGACGATCACGATCAGGGTCACGGCGTTGAGCAGCGCCGCCAGGATGCTCACGCGCTGGTAGCCATAGCTCCGGCGCTGGTCGGCCGGCCGTTTGGACTGCTCGACGGCGAACCAGGCCAGGCCCAGCGCGAACACGTCGGTCAGGACGTGCCCGGCGTCCGACAGCAGCGCCAGGGAATGGGACAGGAGGCCGCCCGCCAGCTCGATCAGCAGGATGGCGAGCGTCAGCCCCAGCGCCAGCCGGAGCTTGCCTCCGGAACCTACGTGCTCGTGTTCCACACCTTCAATTTACCCGTCCCGCCACCAATCTCCTCCCTTTTCCAGGTACGCGAGAAGCATCCCGTGGCGGAGTCCCTCGTGGCTGACGTGCAAGAGCGCCAGGCCGAACCAGTCGAGCAGGAGCAGCAGCTCCTCGATCCCGCCCCGCATTGCCTTCACCCGGTTCGGCGGAAGGCCGACGGCCTCGGCCACCCGACGGGCGCGGCCCCGGTCAAGTCGAGCCTCGACGGCCAGGATGTCGGCGGTCGTGAGCACCTGAGGAGGGTTGCGCCGAGCCAGGACCTGGGGAAGGTTTGAGGCGGTGCCGCCGGTCGCGACCAGGCGCTCGACGTCGCCGTCCGGAGCGCTGGTCAGCTCGCGCAGCGCGGCCTTGCGCAGGCGCGCGCGCTCCTCCGGCCGGGGCGGATCGGAGAGGTACGTGTCGGTGAGCACGCCCGACCCCAGCGGGAGGGTGGCAGAGCGCAGCATCTCGTGGCCGCGGGCGATGACGATCTCGGTCGACGCGCCGCCGAGGTCGACCAGAACCCACTCCCGGCGGATGGCGTGCCGGCTCGCCGCGCCAAGGAAGCTCAGGGCCGCCTCCCGGCGTGCGGGGATGATCCGGATGGGGACGCCAAGGATCTCGCCCGCCTGGCGCACGAACGCCGCGCCGTCGCTCGCCTGCCGCGTCGCCTGGGTCGCGCCGGCGATGAGCGTGTCGAAGCCGTGCGCCTTCGCCTCCGTGAACACCTTGCGGACGGCGCGCAGGCCGATCTTCGCCCTGCTGCCGATGGCGCCGGTGCGTGCGACCGAGGGTCCGAGCTCCGGCATCTCGACGTAGTGCGCGACCTCTTCGAGCTTGCCCCGAACCACGTCCGCGACCAGCACATGCACGGTGTTCGAGCCGATGTCGAGCGCGGCGAGCCGCATACGAACGGAACTCTAGAATCAGCGGCGGTGGCAAGGCGGACGCGGATCGAGCGCGACTCCATGGGCGAGATGGAGGTGCCGGCCGACGCGTACTACGGCGCCTCGACCCAGCGGGCGGTGCTCAACTTCCCCATCTCCGGTCTACCGCTGCCGCACCGGTTGATCCGGGCGCTCGGCCTTGTCAAGAAAGCGGCCGCGCAAACCAATCGCGACCTCGGCCTCTTGTCGCGGCGCCGCGCCCGGGCGATAACCGCGGCGGCCCAAGAGATCGTCGACGGAAAGCTGGACGACCAGTTTCCGATCGACATCTACCAGACGGGGTCGGCAACCTCGAGCAACACCAACGCCAACGAGGTGATCGCCAACCGTGCAACTGAGATCCTCGGAGGCGAGCGCGGGTCGAAGCTCGTCCACCCCAACGATCACGTCAACCTGTGCCAGTCGTCCAACGACGTCATCCCCACCTCGATCCAGCTGGCCTCGGCCATTGCCGTCAACGAAGAGTTGATCCCAGCCCTCGAGCGCCTCGAGCGTGCGCTCGACACGAAGAGCAAAGAGTTCTTGCCCGTGATCAAGACCGGCCGCACCCATCTCCAGGACGCGACGCCGATCCGTCTCGGCCAGGAGTTCAAGGGCTACGCGGGCCAGATCGACGAGTCGATCCGCAGGGCCAGAGGCGCGATCGACGAGCTCACCCGCATTCCGCTGGGCGGAACCGCGGTGGGTACAGGACTCAACTCGCATCCGCAGTACGCCCGCATCGTCGCCGCGCGTCTCGCCAAAGCGACGCGCCTCCCGGTGCGGGAGACGACCAACCACTTCCACGCGCAGGCCACGCTCGACGTCCTGGTCGCGGCCCACGGCGCGCTGAGAACCATCGGCACGAGCATGTGGAAGATCGGCTCCGACATCCGGCTGATGGGCACAGGGCCGATCGCGGGGCTTGGCGAACTGCGATTGCCGGAGACTCAGCCGGGCTCGAGCATCATGCCCGGCAAGGTCAACCCCGTGATCATCGAGTCGATGCTGATGGTCATCGCGCGTGTTTACGGCAACGACACCACCGTGCTCGTCGCCGGACAGGCCGGCAGCATCTTCGAGCTCAACGTGATGATGCCGGTGGCCGGGGTGGCGATGCTCGAGTCGATCACCCTGCTCGCCGCCGCGGCGCGCAACTTCGCGGAGCGCTGCGTCGACGGCCTTCAGGCGACCGACCGCGGACCGGAGCTCGTCGAGCGCAGTCCGATGCTCGCGACCGCGCTGAACCCCGTCATCGGCTACGACGAGGCGGCCAAGCTCGCGAAAGAGTCGATCCGGACCGGCAAGTCGATCCGTCAGCTGGCGCGCGCGAAAGGCGTGAGCGAGAAGGAGCTCAACAAGGTGCTGGACCTCGGCAAGATGACGAAGCCGGGCCTGGAGGGACCTGGCGGAGGCGGCTAGTGCGACGGACGGAGCATCCGCTCCTACGTTTTCGTCTGGCGGTCATCCTGCTCGTGATCGTCATCGTCGTCGGGACGGCGGGCTACACGCTGATCGACGGATGGAGCGTTCTCGATTCCTTCTACATGGTCATCATCACCATCAGCACCGTCGGCTACACCGAGGTGCACCCCCAGGGCGAGGCCGGCCGTCTGTTCACGTCGGCGCTGATCATCGTCGGCGTCGGCACGATGCTTTACGGCTTCGGCGTCTTCGCCGAGGCACTGACCGACAATGCATTCGGCAGGTATCGGAGGGATAGACATTTGCGACAGGACCTCGACCATCTGCACGACCACTTCATCATCTGCGGCTACGGCCGGATCGGAACGCAGGTCGTGGCCGAGTTCGAGGACCACAAGGTCCCCTACGTGGTCATCGACCAGACCGAGGAGGCGCTGGAACGCATCCGCGCCGAGAACCGGCTGCACATCGAGGGCGACGCGTCGAAAGAGGAGATCCTGAAGCTCGCAGGCATCGAGCGCGCGCGCGGGCTGGTCTCCGCGGTGGACTCAGACGAGCGAGCCGTCTACATCGTGCTGGCCGCCCGCGCCTTCAATCCGAACCTCTACATCGTCGCCCGCGCCGGCCGGCCTGACTCAATTCGCCGGCTCGAGCTGGCGGGCGCGACACGCACGATCTCGCCATACGTGATGGCGGGGCATCGCATGGCCGAGCTGGCCATCCGGCCCGCGATGGTCGACGTGCTCGACACCCTGCACCACGGCGAGGCCGGCATCGGCGTCCAGGAGATGGTCGTCGCCGCCGCCACCGGAGGCAAAACGCTCGAGGAGTCCGGGTTGCTGGGATCGAACACCGCCAGGGTGCTGGCGGTTCGGAAGCGAGACGGCTCGGTCAACGTGAACCCCTCGCCGGCGATTCGCATCGAAGACGGCGACCTCGTCATCGCCCTCGGCACAGAGGACCAGCTCTTCGCGTCGGCCTCACTCTTGAGGTAAGCGATGAAGGTGCTCGAACGCAGGCCCGAGCTCGTCGCGTTTGGCTCGGTGGGCGTGGGCGTCGTGCTGGTCGCGGCCAAGCTGGTCGTCGGTGTGCTGACAGGGAGCCTTGGCATCCTGAGCGATGCGGCTCATTCCTTCCTCGACCTCGCGGCGAGCGCATTCACCCTTTTCGCCGTCCGCGCCTCGCGCAAGCCCGCCGACCGCGAGCACCCGTACGGTCACGGCCGGACCGAGAACCTGGCGGCGTTCGCCGAAGGCGTTCTTCTCATCTTCACCGCCGCGGCGATCGCGTTCGAAGCGATCCGCCGGCTGGCCACCGGCGGCGTCGAAGTGAACCCCGCCGGCTACGCATTCGTGCTTCTGATCGCAACCCTGGTGATCGAGTCGGTTCGGGCGGCGATATTGCGAAGGGTCGGCCAGCAGGCGTCGAGCGAGGCGCTGCTCGCCGACGCGACCAACCGACTCTCCGACGTCCTGTCCACGGTCGGGGTCATCGTCGGCCTGCTCGGAGTCCGCTTCGGACTGCCGTGGGCCGACTCGGTCGCCGCCCTTCTCGTCGCCGGAATCATCGCCCGCGCCGCGGGCATGATCGCGTGGCGGTCAGGCGACATCCTGATCGACCGCGCGCCGGCGGGGGCGGAGGAGACGTTGCGCAACGCGATCCGCGGGGTCGACGGCGTGCGCGAGGTGCGCGCCGTCCGCGTTCGCCGGTCCGGGCCGAATCTGCTCGGCGATGCCAGCATCGCCACCGGCCGGATGCTGTCGGTCGAGGCGGCGAGCGCGCTGGTCAAGGACGTCAAGGCGAAGGCGCACCAGGCGATGCCGCGCCTCGACCTGGCGGTCGCGGTCGAAGGGCAGGAGCAGCAGGGCGACCTGGTCGAGCGCATCCACGCGGCAGCCGCGCGAAACGGCGGCGTGCGCGACCTCCACAACGTGACCGTCGAACGCGAGGCGGACGGGTCGCTCCACCTGACCATGCACGCCAAGCTGCCCGGGGACGAGTCTCTCGCCCAGGCGTCAACGACGAGCCGGGCGCTCGAGCGCTCGATCCGCGCCGAGCTGCCGGAGGTGACCCGGATCGACATCCACCTCGAGCCGACGGACCCCGACGTCATCCCGGGCCAGGACGTCACGGCCCGCAACGCTCAAATGGCCGCCCGGATTCGGGCGGTGGTGGAGTCGCACCCCGAGGTCAAGCGCTGCCTGGACGTCGAGCTGAGCGACCGGGATGGTCGCATCTACGCGCACGTGGTCGCCGAGGCCGCGGGCGAGATCAGCCTCGAGCACGCTCACGGGATCGAAAGCGAGCTTGAGGAGATGATCCGGCACGAGGTACCCGAAGTCCACGAGGTCGTTACTCGAGTCACCGCCTGATCGGTTAACACGGGTCGATTCAAGGGCGAAGTCTGGGAAGCTACGCGGCCGTGAAAAGGGGCGTCGTGATGCTGGTGGCGGCGGTCGGCATTGCGGCCTGCCAGGGCTCCGTCACGCAGCCCCCCGCCCACGCGGCGCCATCGCCGATCTCGAAGCCCCCGCCGACGCTGGCCCAGGCGATCGCGAAGGCGGCAGACCTCGGTCCCGCGGGCGCCGGCATCACGGTCAGCCTCGACTTCGGTCTGAAGCCGGCAGTGACCGAGCCGGCGCTGGTCGATGGCGCGCTGACGGCCATCGACGCCGCGGGGCTGAGCGCCACGTGGCATGCGCCGTCCAGCCTGATCGCCGCCGACGGCCCGGCTCCCGCGGCCGCGGCCTTCCTGCGCATCCGGATCGAGACCTATCGAACGCCGGCCGGATCCACCTTCTACGCGGCGCTTGACTCTCCGACGCTCCCCGCCGCCGTGGCCGCCGTGGCGACGGACGTCAGCGGCCTCGACAACTACCGCCGCGCGCGGTCGTACGCCATCCGGTCGGGCGGCCTGACCCCGACCGATGTGCTGACCTACTACAACCTGAAGCCACTGCGCGACGCGGGCTTCGATGGCGCCGGGCAGACGATCCTCTTTCCGGAGATCGACGACCTCCCGAACCTCAACGACCTCGAGAAGTTCGCGACCGAGTTCGGACTCCCGCCGTTTGCTCCGATCCTGACGGTGAAACGAAACACCGACTGGGGCAATCCCATGAAGGCTGAGGGCGAAACCGTCCTCGACCTCGAGATCGCCCACTCGATCGCGCCCGCGGCCAGGCTCGTCGTCTACATGGCGGCCGGCGATTTCGGCCACTCCGACCGCGCATTCGACCAGCTGGTCACAGACCACCTGGGCTCGATCATCTCGGAGAGCCTCGGCTCCTGCGAGCCGGATACGCCGAGCGGCGCACGCAACGTGTACGCGTCCATCCAGGACCGGGCGGTAGCGCAACGCATGTCGCACTTCGTCGCCAGCGGCGACAACGGAGCCTTCACGTGCGGCCTCGACCAGCCCGCGGCGGCCAGCTTCCCGTCGACGCTCCCGACCGTGACCTCGGTCGGCGGGACGAGCCTCTTCGAGTCGGAGCAGGGCGTGTACTTCAAGGAGTACGCGTGGAGCAGCCCGATCGACCAGTCGGGCGGCGGCGGCGGCTTCAGCACGTTCTACTCCGAGCCGGACTACCAGAAGAACGAGACCTCGCCCGATGCGAAAGGCATGCGCCAGCTACCCGACATCGCGGCGGACGGCGATCCGGAGACCGGGTTCCACATCGTCTTCGGCGGCCACGATGGACAGGTCGGCGGCACCTCCGCGGCGACGCCGCTCTGGGCGGCCACGATCGCGCTGATCAACCAGGACATGAAAAAGCAGGGCTTGCGCGAGGTGGGATTCGCCAACCCCGCGCTGTACTGGATGGGCGACAACCTGCCGAAGTTCAGCCCCAAGCCGTTTCACGACGTCACCTCGGGCAACAACCTCGGCTACATCGCGGCGCCCGGCTGGGACTTCGCCACCGGATGGGGAAGCATGGACGGGGTTGGGCTTGACGTCGCGTGGGCCCGCTACCTCAAGGGGATTGGGGGATGAGCGAGCTCGAGGGCGGGCCGCCTCTCGTCACCTGCCCTCACTGCGGCTCGGTCGTGCCCGCCGGCGAGTTCTGCGGCCACTGCGGCGCGCATCTGCCGACGGCGAGCACGCGAAGAACGCACGCCTACACCGCAGTGCCGGCCGAACGCGTCATCCACCTTTCGATCATCTCGACGCTGTTCCCGCACCTTCCACACCGCGGCACCGGACCGTTCCGCTTCGCGCTGGGCGCCGGTGTCGCGCTTGTGGCGCTGCTTGCCGGCCTGCACCTGTTCGCCCCGGCGACAATGGCCGCGGTGTGCATCCTTCCCGTCCTTTATCTGATGTACCTGTACGAGGTCGAGATATACGAGGACGAACCGTGGCTCGTCGTCGGCGCGACGATGCTGGCGGGCGCGGTGCTGGGCGCTTTCTTCACCAACCTCACCGGCAGCGCGCTGTCGCAGCTGGTGCTGACGGGCGATCGCGACACAGGCTTCGTCCTCGCGGGGGTGGCCATCCCGATCGTATCGCAGGGGTTGATGCTCACCGGCCCCCTCTTCCTTTACTTCGTGCGCAGCCGGTTTCGCGAGCCGCTCGACGGCCTGACTTTCGGCGCCGCGTCGGCCCTCGGCTTCTCGCTCGCTAGCTCTCTGACCGTCTTCTGGCCGCTGCTGTCGGGACCGCTCGTCGCCTCCGGCTCGGCGCTCGACTGGGGCCTGCGCCTGGCCCGAGCGGGACTGCTCGTCGCGCTGATCAACGCGTGCACGACGGGCATGGTCGCCGCGGCGCTGTGGCTGCGACGTATCGACCGCCGGCGCACGGACCGCCCATGGCCGACGAGCCTGCCGGCGACGGTCTCGCTTGCTTTCGGGCTGCAGATCGCGCTCGGGATGCTCGCCTTCGTCGTCGAAAACCTCGTGGTCGAGACCGCGATCTTCACCCTTGCGGCGATCGCGCTCCTCCTCTACCTGCGGCTGGTCATCCACGACGCCCTGCTGGTCGAGGGCGCCGAGCACGAGATCGGACCCGAGTCGCCGTGCCCCGAGTGCCACCGGATGGTGCCGACGATGGCGTTCTGCCCCGCGTGCGGGGCCGCGCGGGCGGCCGGCCGTAAGCAGGCCCGGCCCCGCGTGCTCGGAGGAGTGTGATGGCGGTCGCAGCGCCGACGCGCTACTGCGGAAGATGCGGCGCGCCGCTCGCGCCGGGCGCCGGCTTCTGCGGGCGCTGCGGGACGCCGGTGCTGATGCAGGCGGTGGCGCCGCGCCCGGTGTACGCCTACGCGCCGGCTCCGCCCACCGCCTACCCCGCCGCGACGCAACCCAGGCTCAGCACCGCGCTCGTCGCCGGCGGGCTGATCGCGGTCCTCGTCGTCGTCGCGCTCGTCGCCGGCGGCATCGCGGTCTCACAGCTCGCCCGAGGCGGACACTCGACGTGCACGTCCAACTGCACACCGAAATTCGTCACGCCTCTGCCCGAGCAGGCTTCGTTCCGCAGCACCGCGTTCGGCTTCACGGTCAACTACTCGTCACGCTGGACCGTCCGTTCATCGGACGACTCGGGGCTCGTGCTCGGCACCAGGGCCGGACAGGTCACCGTCAAGGGCGCCAAGGGCGAGAACGCCGACGAGGCGATGCGGCAGGCCGTGTTCGGTCTGCCATCGTCGCAATGGCAGGACGTCGCCACTGTCACGACGCTGAAAGGCGTCCACCTCGGCGAGGTCCAGGGCGTGGGTGGGGTCTATTCCGCGAACCTCGTCGGGGCGGCGCAGACGTCGGTCAAGGTCCGCATCGCCGTGATGGCGGCGCAGTACCGCGACGTCACGGTGGTGGTGTTCGTCGCCGATCCTGCGGATTCGAAAGCGCCGAACGGGATCGATGGCGGCCAGGCCGTCGACTACCTCTGCACCGAATTTGATTGGGGTTAGGTCGCCGCGGCAACGCTCCGGGTTTCCCCGCCGTCGCCGCCCTCAACGGCGCTCCTCAGCGCTCCTATTCCCATCGCCATTCGCGCCGGGTTCGGGCCGCTCCCCCCTTCAGACGCGCTCCAACGCAAGGCGAGCGCCGAAACCAAGCAGCACGACGCCGGTCACTCGCTGCATCCACTGCCTGATTCGCGGCGCGGTGATGAATTCGCGCAGCCGCGTCACGAACAGGCCGTAGACGTTCATCCACAACCATCCGATGACGGCAAATGTCACGCCGAGCACGAGCAACCGCGTGAGCACCTGCTGGCCAGGCAGCACGAACTGAGGTAGGAACGTGACGAAGAAGACGCCCAACTTTGGGTTGCTGATCGCCGACAGGAAGCCCTGCCTGAAGACGGCGTGGGCCGGCGCCGCGGCCGGCGCGTCGGCCAAAAGGTCCGCTGGACGGGCGCGCGACTCGAGCAGCGTCCTGATCCCGAGGTACGCAAGGTAGGCCGCGCCGATGATCTTCAACACGAACAGCACCTCGCCGGACGTGCGCAGCAGCGCGGAAAGGCCAAGCGCGGTGGCGCTGACCCAGACGACCAACGCGAGGGCGATCCCGCTCGTCGTGAGCAACACGCCGCGACGCCCGTGAGCCAGCGCGTTCTTCGTCACCACGGCCATGTCGGGGCCGGGCGTGACCGCAAGGAGCAGCGACACCCCCGCAAAGGCGAGCAGCGTGGTGTCGATCAAGCGACCTCGGGAAGGTCGAACGAGATCTCGTAGACGCCGCCGGCCAGCCTGGCCTGGTGGATCCACCCCATCTTGCGCAGCAGCGCGAGCATCTGAGTGTTCTCTGGAAGCACGATCAACTGAAACGTCTTGATCCCGTTGCCTCGCGCCACGCGCGCGAGCTCGGCCAGCAGGATGGCACCCAACCCGCGCCGCTGAAACTCGTCGATGACCGCGACTGCGACCTCGGCGACGTCCGTGCCGCGCGCCCGGTCGTAGCGTGCGACGCCGATGATCCGCTCCTTCGAAGAGGGCTTGTTGGTGGTTGCCACCACCGCGAAACGGTCGGCGTAGTCGACCACCGCCAGCCGGTGCGCCAGCGCGTCGGACATGCGCTTGAGCGGGGAGAAGAACCTGAAGTACACCGTGCGCTCGGACATCGCCGCGACCGCCTCGTGCAGCAGGGGCTCGTCCTCGGGAACGATCGGTCGCAGGTGAACCTTCGTCCCGTCCCTCAGCGGCAGGACCTTGGGCTCGAAACCGGCGGAAATCATCGCCACAAACGGTAACCTCCGCGCGTGACGGAGACTTCCGCGAGGTGGCACAACCTCGGCATCGCGGCCGGAGCAAGCGCCGCCGTCCTCTTTGCGGCGTTCGACCTCTACCAATGGGCGGTCGCGTTCGCCTCGGACCGCTTTCACAACGACTTCACCTTTTACTTCGCCGCGGCGAGGATCGGCGTCGACCACGGTTGGGGATCGATCTACAACCTGGGCCTCCAGCAGGCGCAGCTCGACGCCATGGGCTCCGGGATCACGATCGCTGAGCTGGCCCGTTTCATCAGCCCGCCGCCGGTCGCCTGGCTGGCGCTGCCGTTCGCGCTCCTGCCCTACGAGGTGGCCTACCTCGCCTGGAGCGCGCTCCTCTTGATCGCGCTCGGGTTGACCTGGCACCTGGTTGCGCCCGGCGAAGGTCGGGCGCGCGTCATCTTCCTCGCAGCAGCTGTGGGCTGGCTGCCCGTCATCTACGGGCTGCAGCTCGGTCAGCCTGGACTCTTCGTTGCCCTTGGCGTCGCCGCGTCGTTCACGCTGGTCAAAGCCGATCGACCGTTTCTCGGCGGCCTCGCCCTCGGCGCCCTCGCGCTCAAACCGCAGCTTGCCTTTCTCGTGCCGCTTGCACTCCTCGCGACGAAGCGTTATCGCGCATTCGCGGGCAGCGCTGTCGCCCTTGGAGTGCTGGCGGGAGCATCGCTTGTCGCTCTGGGGCCGGACGGCATCCGCGCCTATCTCGACCGACTGAGCTTTGCCTCGACCGTACCTGTCAACCGCGAGCTGACGCTTGCCTTTGTCCTCGGAGACGCCGCTCGACCGGTCCAGGTGTTCCTTGCCGCCTGGACGATGTTGATGGCCAACCGCCTCCGCGATCGCGGTCTCGAATGGGTCTATGCCTGCGCCCTGGTCGGTGGAGTGCTCGCCACGCCGTACGCGCACCTCGACGACCTCGCGATGCTCGGCCTTGCCGCGTGGCTGGTGCTGCGGACGAGCATTCCCGTCTGGGGCGCGGCCTACATTCTTGCCGGCGTCATCGCGATCGAGGGCGAGCCCGTCTGGGGACCCTACCCGGTCATCGCGGCGCAGCTGGGCGCGCTGGCCCTCGTCTCGGCGGCCGCTCTCAGGCCCGCACCGGCGCGGCCGGAGCCGGCACTGGCGGCGACCCGTTCGACTCAGCCGACCACGCTTCGGTGAACTGGCTGTTGTAGAGCCGGTAGTAGAAGCCTTCGCTCTGCAGCAGCTCGGCGTGGCTGCCCTGCTCGACGATCCTGCCGCCATCCATGACCACGATCGAGTCTGCGTTGCGGATGGTCGAGAGACGATGCGCGATGACGAAGCTCGTCCGACCCTGTCGCAGCTCCGCCATGGCTTTCTGGATCAGCACCTCGGTGCGCGTGTCGACGTTGCTCGTCGCCTCGTCGAGGATCAGGATGCTCGGGTCGGCGAGAAACGCGCGGGCGATGGTCAGCAGCTGGCGCTGGCCTGAGGAGAGGTCCGACGCGTCGTCGTCGAGCAGGGTGTCGTACCCCTTCGGAAGGGTGCGCACGAACGAATCGACGTGCGCGGCCTGCGCCGCCGCGACGATCTCATCTTCGGTCGCGCCTTCCTTGCCGTACGCGATGTTGTCGCGAATCGTGCCGGCGAACAGCCAGGTGTCCTGCAGCACCATGCCGAACGCCCTGCGCACCTCGTCGCGCGGGATCTCGTGCGTGTCCACGTTGTCGACGCAGATCTGGCCCGAGTCGATGTCGTAGAAGCGCATGAGCAGGTTGACGATCGTCGTCTTGCCCGCGCCGGTGGGGCCGACGATCGCGATCGTCTGGCCGGGCCGGACCTGCAGGTTGAAGTCCGTGATCAGCGGTTTGTCAGGGTCGTAGCGGAAGTTGACGTGCTCCAGCGCGACCTCGCCCTTCACGTCGCCGAGCCGCGCACCGGAGTCGACGTCCGGCGTCTCCTCCTCCGCATCGAGCAGCTCGAACACGCGCTCCGCCGAAGCAAGGCCGGACTGGAGCAGGTTCATCTGCCCGGCGATCTGCATGATCGGCATGGTGAATTGGCGCGAGTACTGGATGAACGCCTGGACGTCGCCCAGGGTCATCGTCCCCGTGGCCACGCGGTAGCCGCCGATCACGGCGATGGCGACGTAGTTGACGTTCGCCAGGAACTGGATCGCGGGCTGGATGATGCCGGACAGGAACTGGGCGCGGAAGCTCGACTCGTAGAGCCTGGCGTTGTGGCCGTCGAAGATCTCCTGCGCCTTCGCGCGCCGGCCGAACACCTGGACCAGTGCATGTCCGGTGTGCATCTCCTCGACGTGGCCGTTCAGGCTGCCGGTCCACTTCCACTGCGCGGCGAACTGGCGCTGCGAGCGGCGCGCGATGAGAATCGTGACGACCACCGACAGCGGCACGGTGACGAGCGCGATAAGCGCGAGGAGCCAGCTGATCCAAAGCATCATCGCGAGCACTCCGATCACCGTCAGAACCGAGGTGACGATCTGGCTCAGGCCCTGCTGCAGGGTGGTGCTGATGTTGTCGACGTCGTTGGTCACGCGGCTGAGGATGTCGCCGTGCGAGTGGCTGTCGAAGTACTTGAGCGGCAGGCGCGCGAGCTTGGCCTCGACGTCGCGACGCATGCCGTAGACGGTGCGCTGGGCGACGCCGGCCATGATGTAGCCCTGCGCCCACGCAAGCAGGGACGCGAACAGGTACACGGCCACCGCGAGCAGCAGCACCTCGCCCAGCGCGTTGAAGTCGATCCCAACACCGGGCCGGACGTCCATGCCGGAGAGCATCTGGGCAATCTGGCCCTGGCCGTGAGCTTGCAGCAGGGCGATGGCCTGCTCCTTGGTCATCCCGGGCGGGAGCATCTTGCCGACGACGCCGTTGAAGATGATGTTGGTCGCGTTGCCGAGGATCTTCGGCCCGATCACCGACAGCGCCACGCTGGCCGTGCCGACGAGCACCACGACGGCGATCAGTGGCAGCTCCGGCCGCAGGCGGCCGAGGAGCTGGCGGAGCGTCTTGCCCGCGTCCTGGATCTTCGCGGGAGGCGGGCCGCCCATGCCCATCCAGCCACCGGGCTGGCGGCGCTGCGCAGCCGCCTGCGCTCCCCTGTTCGCCCCTGGCCGGTTGATCATGCGACCGCCGCCTCGCCCAGCTGCGATTCGACGATCTCGCGGTAGGGCTCGCAGGTCTTCATCAGCTCGTCGTGCGTGCCGATTCCTTCGACCCGGCCTTCGTCGAGGACGATGATCCGGTCCGCGTGCATGATCGTGCTCACGCGCTGGGCCACGATCAGCACGGTTGCCTGGGTGGTCTCCCTGCGCAGAGCCGCGCGCAGCCGTGCGTCCGTGCCGGCGTCGAGCGCGGAGAAGCAGTCGTCGAACAGGTAGATGGCCGGCCGCTTGACCAGCGCGCGAGCTATCGCGAGCCTCTGTCGCTGCCCACCCGACACGTTGGTGCCGCCCTGGTCGATCGGCGCGTCCAGGCGGCCGTCCATCTCCTCCACGAAGTCGCGCGCCTGCGCGACCTCGAGCGCGTGCCAGAGCTCCTCGTCGGTCGCCGACTCGTTGCCGAAACGCAGGTTGCTCGCGACCGTGCCGCTGAAGAGATAGGCGCGCTGCGGCACCAGGCCGAGCCTGCCCCACAGGTGCTCGAGCGGCTGACGACGCACGTCGACGCCGTCGACGAGCAGGCTCCCCTCGCTGACGTCGAAGAACCGCGGGACGAGATTGAGGAGCGTCGTCTTGCCGGACCCGGTGCCACCGATGATCGCGGTCGTCTGGCCCGGCCGGACCTCGAAGTCGAGGTCGTGGAGCACCGGCTTCTCGCCGCCGGGGTATCCGAAGGTGACGTTGCGAAGCTCGATCATGCCGGTGAGCGTTTCCGGGGTGATGGGCTCGGCCGCCTCTTCGATCGACGAACCCGCCGTGACGACGTCGTTGAGTCGGGCGGCGCTCGCCTCGGCGCGAGGCACGAGGATGACCAGCGCGATGGCCATCATCAGCGACATCAGGATCTGCATGATGTATTGGAGGAAGGCGGTCACGTTGCCGATCGGCATCGACCCGCTGTCGACCAGGTGGCCTCCGAACCAGAGGATGGCGACTGTCGTGAGGTTCATGACCGCGAGCACCGCCGGGAACGCGATCACGAACAGCCGGTTGACCGTCAGCGCGGTCGCCGTGAGGTCGTAGTTCGCCGACTCGAAACGGCGGCTCTCGAAGTCGTTGCGGATGAAAGCGCGAATCACGCGCACGCCCATGATCTGCTCGCGCAGGATCAGGTTGATTCGGTCGATCTTTCCCTGCATCGACCGGAAAAGGGGCACCGCTCGGGTGAACATGAAGGCGACTATCCCGGCGAGGACGGGGATGACGATGATCAGCAGCGCCGAAAGCTGCACGTCCTCGCGCAGCGCCATGATCACGCCACCGATGGCCATGATCGGAGCCATCACCATCATGGTCAGCGCGATCTGCATGAAGAGCGTGATCTGCTGCACGTCGTTGGTGTTGCGCGTGATCAACGACGCGGTGCCGAACCTGTTCATCTCCATCGCCGAGAAGCCCTGGACTCGCGAGAACACGGCCTCCCGCAGGTCTCGCCCGAGACCCATCGAGGTTAGTGACGCCCAGTACACGCCGGCGATCGCGAGCAGCCCGAGGACCAGCGTGATGCCGAGCATCACCGCCCCCGTCCGCCAGATGTAGGCGATGTCGCCCTTGGCGACGCCGTTGTTGATGATGTCGGCGTTGAGGTTCGGCAGGTAGAGGTTCGCGATCGTCTGGATGAGGACCAGCACGACCACGACCGACACCTCGCGGGTGTACGGGCGAAGGTATGTGCGGAGCAGGCGGACCAGCACGACCGTTTGAGTATATCAAATGATTGACGATAGTCAAGCGATTTGGTACACTCGAATGGCAACGGTGAGAGAGCCCGACGACGTCGAGGAGATCCACTCGATCATGCGTCTGTTCGGCCGCCAGCACAGGGCGTTCACCGACGACACGGCCAGGTTCTTCATGGACGTCGAGCTGACCATGCCCCAGTTCCGCGCCCTGGTGACCATCCGGCGCTGGGGCCGGCAGACCGGCCGCGAGCTCGCCAAACGCCTCCACGTGACTCCGGGGACCCTCGTCCCCCTCGTCGACCGGCTCGAGGAGCAGGGCTACGTGCGGCGCGTACCCGACACGGACGACCGCCGGCTCACCTGGATCGAGCTCACGCCGAAGGCGGACCGCCTCTTCGAGAGGCTCTGGAGCATGGGCGCCGTGCGCATGGCCGGGGCCGTGGCCAGGCTGCTGCCGAGTGAGCGGGCCGACCTCCGGCGGCTGCTGGGCCGGGTGGCGGAGAACCTCGAGACTGTCAATCGCTCCGTGGAGAGCCGTGGCGGCCGGATCCCTCCGCGAACCGCTTCGCCCCTTCGAGAGCTTCGCCAGACCTGATCGCCTCGACCCCGGCCGTGTATTCGGCCCGGGTCGCCTCGTCCAGGCCGAGCGACCACTGGTTCAGAAGGCTCCTCCGGTCGCCGCGCATGGACGCCTGAGGGAAGGACGCGATCTCCCGCGCCAGCTTCTGCGCCTCGGCGAGCGCGGCGCCGCGCTCCACCACCCGCTCGACGAGCCCGATCCGCAGCGCCTCCTCGGCCTTGACCGGCCTTCCGGTCAGGACGAGGTCCAGAGCTCGGCCCTGGCCGATCAAACGGGGCAGGCGCACCGTGCCGAGGTCGATCAGCGGAACCCCGAAGCGCCGGTTGAACACGCCAAGCGTCGCGTCTCGAGCAGCGACCCGCAGGTCGCACCACAGGGCCAGCTCGAGGCCGCCGGCCACCGCGTAGCCCTCGATCGCCGCGATGACGGGCTTTTCCAGGACCATCCGCGTCGGCCCCATCGGCCCGCGTCCGACCTCGTGGAGGCCGTAGTTCGCCCCGGCGGCCAGAGCCTTCAGATCGAAGCCGGCGCAGAAGCTTCCGCCTGCGCCGGTCAGCACCGCGACCGACAGCGCCGGGTCGGCGTCGAACCGGACAAACGCAAGCTCGAGCGCCTCGGCGGTCTCGGGATCGACCGCGTTGCGAACTTCCGGCCGGTCGATGGTGACGGTGAGCACCGCCCCATCGACCTGCGTCTCGACTTTGTTAGAGCGCGCCTCGCTCGTGGTCGTCTTCCATGTACGGATAGCGGTGATCGGTCGGGGGCACGTACGTCTCCTTGATGACGCGTGGGCTGACCCAGCGGATGAGGTTCAGGAACGAGCCGGCCTTGTCGTTCGTGCCCGAGGCCCTCGCGCCGCCGAAGGGCTGCAGCCCCACGACCGCGCCGGTCGGCTTGTCGTTGATGTAGAAGTTTCCGGCGGCGTTGACGAGCTTCTCCGACGCCTTGCGTATCGCCTGCCGGTCGCGGGCGAAGACCGCGCCAGTCAAGCCGTACGGGCTGGTGCGGTCGACCAGGTCGAGCGTCTCCTCGAACTTGGCGTCGGCGTAGGGGTAGACGGTCAGGATCGGCCCGAACAGCTCCTCCCGAAGGAGCTTGAAGTCGGGATCGGTGGTCTCGATGACGGTCGGCCGGATGAACCAGCCCACCGAATCGTCCCCCTTGCCCCCGGCGACGACCTTCGAGGACTCGGTCTTCTTTGCGTACTCGATCGCGTTCATGTGGTTGGTGTATGCGCGCCCGTCGATCACCGCGCCCATGAAGTTGCGGAAGTCGCTGACGTCGCCTTGCGGGATGGAATCGACCAGGTCGACGAGCTCGTTCTTCATCGCCTTCCACATCGACTGGGGGATGTAGGCGCGCGAGGCCGCCGAGCACTTCTGGCCCTGGTACTCGAAGGCGCCGCGTACGAGCGCGGTGCGCAGCGCGCCGGCGTCGGCGCTGTCGTGCGCGAGGACGAAGTCCTTGCCGCCGGTCTCGCCGACCAGCCGCGGGTAGGTGCGGTAGCGGTCGACGTTCTGGCCGACCTCGCGCCACATGCCCTGGAACACCGCGGTCGAGCCGGTGAAGTGGATGCCCGCGAGGTCGCGGTGGTTCAGCACCTTCTCCGAGATCTCCGACGCGCTGCCGCTGACCATGTTGATCACGCCGGGCGGCATGCCCGCCTCGAGTAGAAGCTCCATCAGGAAATGGCTGACGAGCAGCGTTTGCGTCGCCGGCTTGAAGACGACCGTGTTGCCCATGAGCATCGGGGCGGTCGGCAGGTTGCCCGCGATCGACGTGAAGTTGAAGGGGCTCACCGCGAAGACGAATCCTTCGAGTGGTCGGTACTCGAGGCGGTTCCATGCCGTGCCGTCGTTGAACGGTTGGTTGCGAAGGAGCTGGTCGCCGAAGTAGGCGTTGTAGCGCCAGAAGTCGATCAGCTCGCACGCCGCGTCGATCTCCGCCTGATGCACCGTCTTCGACTGGCCGAGCATCGTGGCCGCGTTGACCGTGTCCCGCCAGGGTCCCGCAAGCAGCGAGGCCGCGCGCAGAAGAACGGCAGCCCGCTCGTGGTAGGAGGTCGCGGCCCACATCTTGCGGGCGGCGAGGGCGGCGTCGATCGCGCTTTCGATGTCCCTGGCGCCGCCGATCGCGTATTCGGCGATCGCGAGCTCGTGGCGGTGCGGCGACTGGATCGTGCCCCTCGACTCGCCCCAGCGGCGCTCGCCGCCGATCTGCATCGGCACCTCGGTCTTGGCGTCGGTCAGCTCGGCGAGGCGTGATTTGAGGGGACGCCGGTGGGGATCGCCGGCCGCGTAGGAACGGACCGGCTCGTTGGTGGGCTGCGGAACCTGGAAGTGTCCGTCGGCGGTCATCTACCTTCCTCCGATTTATCCTGCTTTCGCCTGCCGTCGATCATCCCACGTAACCAGAGGCCGTATCGAAAGCAGGTGGCTGTCGGGCAACTCAGCGCCGAGATCCCAGCGATCGGAGATCGCGTGCGCCGAACTGTCGCGCTACTGCGGCGACGCGGCTATGCGCTGACGCCCTCACGCCTGGGAGCAATCTGCATCGGCGGCCCTCTAACCGAGCGCGAGGTGCGGTGGGCGGCAGCTTCCGACCCGGAGCTCGTCCTCGCGGAGGGCCTCGTCGTCGAACGGGACGCCCGCGAGGTGGCCGGCTCGATTCGCGACCGCGCGGACGGCCATCACAGGGCGTCCGGGGAATACCTGGCGATGACCGTCGACTTCGTCCGCCACCTGGTCGCCGTCGCCCCGTTCATCACCAGCGTGTCGATCGCGGGCTCGCTTGCGAGCGGAGGCTTTCGCGCCACCGACGACGTCGACCTGAACCTCATCGTCGAGGACCGGCACCGCCACCTCGCCTACGTCGTCGTCAACTTCCTAGGCGTCGTGCACGCGCTGCGCCATCGGGCCAAGCCCGTCGACGACCTCACGCGGCGCCCTGTCGCGCCGCGCCTGATGACCGTCAACCTCGTGCTCGAGCGCTCGCAGTGCCGGCCGCTCATACGGCGCGACGAGGACATGGCCTTCGAGCTGCTCATGTCCGAGCCGGTCTTCGGGGTGGATGCGCTCAACGAGGTGGTCGCCGGCAACCCAGCGCTGCTCGTGCACTTTCCGCAGCTGGCCTACAGGCCCGCAAGTCTGCTCATCGACACGCCCCGACGGATCAGCCCGCGATGGTATCCCGCCGCCCTCGACGCACCCGCGCGGGCGCTCGGCGAAGTTGCGTGGCGCTACATGCAGTGGACACGCCGCAAGCATCCGGACGCCCTCGCGCGCGTCGCCTACGTTCGCGCGACGATGCGCCCCTACACCCTGTTCGACAAGCCTTGATCGGAACGATCGCGATCGCCCTCGTCGCCCTCACCAGCGCACTGCTGTTTGCGTTCGGGGTCAACCTGCTCTACCTGACCTTGCGCGCGCTGCGGCGGCCCGTCCTGGCGACCCAGTCCGTCCCGCGAGCGTGGAACGGCGCCGAGCCGCTGGTCTGCGTCCAGGTTCCCGTCTTCGACGAACGCTACGTCGCCCAGCGCGTCATCGACGCCGTCTGCGCGATCGACTGGCCGCGCGACCGATTCGAAGTCCAGGTGCTCGACGACTCGGACGACGACACGACCTCGATCGTCGCGAAGTGCGTGGCGCGGTGGCGGCGCGACGGGACCGCGATCACGCACGTGCGCCGCGCCTCGCGGTCCGGGTTCAAGGCGGGTGCGCTCGCGTATGGGCTCGCCCGGACGCAGGCGCCGTTCCTCGCCATATTCGACGCCGACTTCGTCCCGCCGAGCGATTTCCTCCGCCGGATCATGGCGGCCTTCGACGACTCCGCCGTCGGTTTCGCCCAGGCTCGCTGGGGACACCTCGACGAGGGCTACTCGCTGTTCACGCGGCTTCAGGCGATGGCGATCGATTTCCACTTTCTGATCGAGCAGCCGGTGCGGTCGTCCTCGGGTTACTTCACCAACTTCACCGGCACAGCCGGCGTGTGGCGCCGGACGGCGATCGACGACGCCGGCGGCTGGAGCGCGCGCACGCTGACAGAGGACCTCGACCTCAGCTACCGGGCCCAGCTGCGCGGATGGAAGGCCGCCTACATGGAAGACCTGGTGGTGCCCGAGGAGCTGCCCGTGTCGATCGACGCCTACCGCCGGCAGCAATCCCGATGGGCGACCGGGAGCTTTCAGACCGCCTTCCGTCTGCTTGGGCCGCTCGTGCGCAGCGACCTCCGACCGGCGACCAAGTTCCAGGCGGTCATCCACCTGCTCGCCTACAGCGTCGGGCCGCTGATGCTCGTCCAGCTCGCGTGCTACCCGGCGCTGCTGTTGGCGCTCGGCCCCGCCGGCATCCGGCTGCCTCCAGTCGTCGCCGCCTCGGCGACCGTGGCCATCGGCGTCGGCCTCACGCCATGGATCGGCTTCATCGCCGCCCAGACCCGCCGTGGCCGGAGCTGGTGGTCCGGGCTTCCGGGGCTTTTCTGCCAGGCGGTCGGCGCCGGAATGTCTCTGAACACGATCCTGGCCCTGTTCGCCGCAATCCGGCCGGGCGGCTCGTTCGAGCGCACTCCAAAGCACCACATCGTCAAGGCCGGCGAGGAGTGGCGCGACCAGGCGTACGTGCGGGTCGGCGACCCGCGGGCGCTGATCGAAGGCGCCGCGGGCCTGGCGGCCCTCGCCCTGGTGCCGCTGGCCGCGGGGGGAGACCAGCCGCTGATCGGGATCTACTCCGCGATGTTCGGTCTCGGATTCCTGCTCGTGGCCGGGCTCAGCGCGGTCGATTTCCTCGAGGTCCTGACGTTGCGCCGGCTCGGCAAGCACGCGCTGGCCCGCTTCCAGGCGGCGCTTCCAGCGCTTTCCCTGCTCGGCGCGGCGACTCTCCTGCTCCTGTTGGCGAGCCGGATGCCCGAGCCGTTCGAAGACGGCTACGGCCACTGGCTGATCGCGGCCAACCTCGCGACCACGGGCAGCCTCCACGACCCGCTGTTCGGCATGGAGGACGCGTGGCTCCCGGGTTACCACGTGCTTGCCGCCGCCGTGCTTCACGTCACCGGCGTCTGGCAGCTGGCGGCGTTGAAGGCGATGAGCGCGATCTTCGCGGCCGGTACCGCGGCCTGCGTCTACGCGCTCGCCCCCAACCGCCGCCAGGCGTGGATCGCGACCGCGCTGCTGGTCCTGAACCCGGTCTTCCTCTACACCTCCGGGTCGGCCGTCGTCGAACCCCTCGTCACGGCGTTGCTCACCGGCGCCGGGCTCGCCGCCGTGAAGAGCCGGATGAAGGTCGCCGCCTTCCTGGCCGCGCTCGCGGTGATCACTTCGACCAAGGCATGGATCTGGGTCGGTGCCGCGGTCGCGTTCGCGGCCATCGAGCTCGTACGCTCGCGCAGCCTGGTGCGATCGCGCACAGCGGTTGCCTGGGCGGTCCCAGCGGTCGGACTGCTCGTGTTCCTGCAGCTTGGCTTCGCGCCGGCCGGTCACTCGATGACGCGCGGGACGATCGAGGTCGTGTCCGCCTCGGCCCGCGGCAGCATCGCTTCCAGCGGGCTCAGCCGCCTGCTCGAGCTTGGCTCGACGTTCGGCCTCGCCGCTCTGCCGCTCTTCGCGCTGGCTCCATTTGGCGCCCTCGTAGCCCGTCGCGGACACACCCCGGCGGCGTGGAAGTTCGTCTACGGACCGGCGATCGTCTACCTCGCGGCGGTTTTCGGCCTGGTCGCCCTCGGCGTCTACACCGGAAGCCATCGCTACCTCTATCCCGCGCTGCCCGCGCTGGCTCTGCTTGCGGCCGCCGTGCTCGACCGCCAGGCGAAGGCTGTGAGCCTGGTCGCCGTCGGCGCGTCAGCG
The DNA here is from genome assembly GCA_024280995.1 of Candidatus Dormiibacterota bacterium. Classification (GTDB taxonomy): domain Bacteria; phylum Chloroflexota; class Dormibacteria; order Dormibacterales; family Dormibacteraceae; genus 40CM-4-65-16. Next base: position 343,255 of record JAMXLM010000018.1, on the reverse strand, counting down.
ATCCTCGCCGTCGGGTTCCTTCCCGTGTTCTGGTCGTTCGGCAACCTGAACGCCGGGCTGATCGCGGCGGGACGTGCATCGGCCGGAAGCCCGGGGATGCTCGTGACCGACTCCCCGGTGGTCGCCTATTACAGCGGCAAGGCGCCGTCGAAGATCGTGGGCTCGGCCGCGCTGCCGGCGGAACGTGACAGCGCCGTCGGGTGGATGCAGGACCACGACGTGTCCGCGGTCGTGGTCGAGGACATCAGCTACTACCGCGCGACCGAGCTCTTCCCGGACCTGGCTACCGGCAACGCCACGGATCCGTTCCTGTCGATCGGCGACCAGAGCTCGTACCAGGTGAGCGGAGGCAAGGCGGTGTACGCGTACCGGCTCTGGCCACAGCTCGCGCTGCGTCCGGCGGCCGAAGGCAAGACCGCACCGCTCGCGAAGGGAATGACGATGGGCGCAGCCACGGGAGAGGGGATGGGATTTGGAGTCCCGATAGTGCATTACGCGGACGGCTGGGTCTACTCCCGGACGGCGACGACGGTGCAGATGTCGCCGACCTCGTGGACGCGGACGTTCGTGCTCGACGAGATCGGAGGCGACGCCGCGCACAGGTATGCGTTCGTCCCCATCGAGCCGCGTGGCCAGGTCGAGGTCACCTACGCCCTCGATTCGGCGGGCGTGGCCATCACGGTCAAGGCGATCTGGCTGGTGCCGGGTTATTCAGAGGTTGGAATCCTCAACGAGCAGTCCGCCGCGTTCGACGATTTCGCGGCCGCCGGGCAGTCGACGCAGGTCGGAGCAGCGTTCGGCAACTGGGTCCCGGTCACCGGCGGTTGGGCCCGCTTGCGCTCGTCGTCGCTCGACGTCGAGTGGTCGGCCGCGCAGGTCCCCGGCGCAACGCTGCACGCGGGCCGCGAGCTCGTCGCGCCCGACTTTGACTGGGCCGGCCTCGACTACGTGTTCAGCGGAACGTTCAACGGAGCGACGTACCGGATCAACGTCCAGGAGGCGAGGTAGATGGAACGCGCGGATGTAGTGCTCGTCTACCCGCAGCGAGCCCCGAAACAGGGGCGGCACTGGGTCATGCCGTCATTAGGCCTCATGTACCTGAGTGCATCGCTGCGGGCCGCCGGATATTCGGTGCGGCACATCGACCACACCTTCCTCGAGCGCCACGAGGTGCTCGCCGAGATCGACCGGCTGAAGCCGTCGGTCATCGGCATCTACTGCATGATCACCATGCAGGACGAAGCGCTCTCGCTTGCGGCGCAGGTTCGCGACAAGGCTCTGACGGTGGTCGGCGGACCCTACCCGTCCGGCGAACCCGACACGTTCGTCGACCAGTTCGACCTCGTCGCCGTCGGTGAGGGCGAGGAGACGATCGTCTCGATCATGGAGCACCTCGGCGACCGCAGCTGGGACGAGATCCCCGGGCTGGTGTTCCGTCGCGACGGCGAGATCGTGCGCAGCACGGCAAGACACCGAACCAAGGACATGACGCACCTTCCCCTGCCCTACCGGGGCGACGTCCCTAACGACGAGTACATCGCGTACTGGCGCAAGCACTGGAAGGACGCGACCACGCCGTTGATGTCGACGCGCGGCTGTCCATTCCGCTGCGACTTCTGCCATAAGTCGGTGTTCGGCGACCTCTTCAGCGCGCGGCCCGTCGAGTCCGTGGTGGCGGAGATGCGCGAGATCGCCGAGCTCGGCTACGACCACGTCTGGATGTCCGACGACCTGTTCACCCTCAACTACAAGCGCACCTACGAGCTCGCGCAGGCGATCGAGGACGCCCACCTGCCGCTGACCTGGGAATGCCTGAGCCGGGTGACGCACGTCGACCAGCCCCTGTTCGAGCAGATGCGACGGGCCGGTTGCAAGCGGATCTTCTTCGGCATCGAGTCGGGGGACGAGCACGTTCTGAAGGAGATGAAGAAAGGGATCACGCCGGCCCAGGCGCGCGCGGCGGTGACGGCATGCGTCAACGCGGGCATCAAGGCGGCCGGCTTCTTCATGGTCGGTTACCTCGGCGAGACGACCGATTCGCTCATCCGCAGCATCAACTTCTCGTCGAGCCTGCCGCTCGACTACGTCAGCTACACGATCGCCTACCCGCTTCCGGGCACAGGGTTCTACGAGCGCGTGCGCGAGCGCCGCCAGCACGGCGAGTGGCACAAGGTGCGCCACAACCGGCTACTGTTCAACACCGACTTCTCGGAGAACAAGCTGCGCGCCGCGATATTGAAGGGCGCCATCCAGCACCGGCTCAACCGCATGCACATGCGCCCGGCTGCGCGCATGTTTCAGCTGGCGACCGATCCCATGCTGCGCGTGATGAAGTAGGTACGTTTACCGCCGTGGCGGAGATCTGGCCGAGTCTCTTCAGGGTCGTGGTCGGCATCTACTGGCTTTACTTCGCGAGCCAGAAGTGGCAGGGAATCGCCTGGATGCGGCCGGTTCTGGTCTCGGCCGCACACGCCAACCCGATCCCCGGGCTGCACGAGTTCCTCGTCTCGGTGGTCGTGCCGAACTGGGTCCCGTTCGCGCTGGCGCAGACGGTCGCGGAGAACCTGACCGCCGCGCTCCTGATTCTCGGCCTCGCGACTCGATGGGCCGGAGTCCTCGGGTTTCTCCTCGCGGTGAACCTGGCGCTGACCGTGGCGTTCGCGCTCAACGACGACGGCTTCCGATGGATGTACTACCTCGCCGTGGTCGCCAACGCGCAGGTCATCGTCTCCGGCCCGGGACCGATCGCCCTGGGCCGGTTCGGCTGGGTGCCCGCCTGGCTCCACTAAAGCTCCTGTAAGGTTTTCGGCGTGGGCATCGATGTCGAGGGCTACGGATTTCCTGAGCACTCACGAACGCTCACGCGGCTGATGGAGGACATTCGCGTCCTCTCGCCCTCCGGCGTCGAGCGCGTCGCCCAGGGCTGGGATCGCCACGCGCGACTGCACGAAGGCGAGATCCACGAGGCCGAGAAGGCGGCGCTCCACGCCATCGAAAAGGCGGACCGAGGGCCGGCGTGGGATGAGGTTCGGCGCAACCTCTTCGGCCTGACCGAATCAGGCAAGGCGCTCGTGAGCTGGAAGGCCGAGCACGGAGACGTCGGCCACAAGGCCGAACAGGCAGCAATGGCCGCGGCGCTTGGGCTCGTCGCCGGGAACCTGATCCCGAAGGAGAAGGCCACGACGCTGGTCCGGCCTCTCGCCGAGGCCCTGCCCTGGCTGCTCCCCGAGGAGAACCAGCCGGTCGGCTAAACGAGCTCGCCGATCTCGGCCTGCGCCAGCTCGGACTCTTTGACCGGGCGCCGGTTCTCGATCAGCTTGCCGCCCAGCTCGTTGGTCTTGGAGTCGTTCATCGAGAGCACGCCCGCGACGACGCCGTCGCGAAGGTAGAACACGCTGAACTTTCTCCCATCCCGGTCTCCACGCCAGACCGCGGTGTCCTCACCCGAGGCCTGGCCCCTGTACTCGAGGTTCACGTCGTACTGGTCTGACCAGAAGTACGGGATCTTCCTGTACGGCGTGTCGCCCTCGGCGATCGAAACCGCAAGCCCGCGACCTTGACCCTTCGCGACCTCCCAGTGCTCGACGCGGATCGCCCGGCCCAGCACGGGGTGATCGTGCAGCGCGATGTCGCCGCCGACGTAGACGTTTTCGGCGGCGCGCAGGCTGTGGTCGACGCGGACGCCGGTGCCCTCGACCGGCAGGCCGAGCGCCTTTGGCAGCTCGAGGTTCGGCTCGATTCCGACCGCGAGCAGCACGAGATCGACGTCCTCACGCTTGCCGTCGGTCAGCGTCACCGCGGTGACGTTTCCTCCCTCCGTGTGCCAGGTCTCGACACGGGTGTCGGTTCGCAGGTCGACGCCGTGGTCCTCGTGGATGCCGGCGTAGATCCGCCCCACATCGCGTCCCAGGGCGCGCTCGAGCGGAACCGGAGCCGCCTCGAGGAGCAGGACGTCCTTGCCCAACGTGCGGGCTGACGCGGCAACCTCGGCGCCGATGAAGCCGGCGCCGACGAGGAGCGGTCTCTTCGCCGCGGCCAGCGCGTCGCGGATCGCCCTGCTGTCGCGCAGCGAGCGGAGGGTCATCACGTTCTCGGCTTCCGGGACGCCCGGCAGCCGGCGGGGCGTGCCGCCGAGGCCCAGCACCAGCACGTCGTACCGGACGTCGCCGCCGCCTTCGAGGGTGAGCCGCCGCTCGGTGAGCGAGCCACCGGTGACCCGCTGCGACAACCGGAGCTCGATGCGCTCGTGGTCATAGTCGGCCGTCTCGTGAAGGTAGACCTTCGCCTGCTCGATCTCGCCTCGCATGAACTCCTTGGACAGGTAGGGGCGGTCGTAGGGACGGTCGTGGTCGGCGCTGAGGATGGTGATCTGGCCGTCGAACCCGCGCTTCCGCAGGGCGAAGGCCGCGGCATCGCCGGTACCCCCGCCACCGACGATCACCACACTCTTCATCGCCTCATCTCCATACGTGCACGGGCTACAGCCGCTTCCGGGATGCTACGCCCACGACGGAGGGGAGAGGCCGAGCCTTGCGACCCGGCCTCGCGAGAGGAAGGAAGGGGTTCTTTCTCGGCCTTAACGCGACGTCAGAGGGGTGGCCACGACGGCCACCGGCACCGTCTCGACAACCACGGCGGGAGCCGCCTCCAGCGGTTCGACCGCCAGGACGACCGGCTCCGACGCCTTCCGGCGCCAGCCCATGACGGGAGGCCGGGAGGCGACGACGGGGTCGAGCATGCGCCGCAACTGCGTGTCAAGAAACCGGTCAAAATCGTTCATCCGTAGCAGAAACGCCTCGTCCAACCGGACTACCCGCGCCTAATACAGCTTCCTCTGCTACGCGGCTCGCTCCGTGGGCTCGCCGGCCACAGGCGCGGCGACGTACGCGCGGTTGAGATGGTGCGCGAGCCTGACGAGCTTGAGGCGTGTCGGCCCTGGCCCGAGGGCACGGGCGGCCATCACCACGAATGGCTTGACCAGCACCTGGCTCGCCGTCGCGGTGACGCTGGGTCGGAGACGGCGGGCATCCACTTCATTAAGAAAAACGCCGGGCGGGCGGGGTCTACCGCGTCGGGGTGGGGTCTACCCGGTGCGGATAGATTGCCCACCCCGGCTCAACGGAAGTAAACTCGAACGCAGAAACGCTGGCGAAAGGGGGGACAGTTCCGAGGTGTCTGGTGCCGGGGCGACGCGCGTCCTGATCGTCGAGGACCACCAGGTCGTCGCCGAGGGACTTGCCGCATTGATCAACGACCAGAAGGACATGGCCGTTGTCGGCAAGGCGGTTTCCGTGGCGGAATCGGTCACTCGCACCACCGAGCTGACGCCCGACCTGGCGCTCATCGACTTCAGGCTTACGGACGGAACAGGCGCGGACGCGGCCGCCGCCATCCGCCAGATCCGGCCCGACACGAGGCTGATATTCCTCACGCGCGAGGACAGCGACGCGGCACGCATCGCCGCCCTGGAGGCCGGCGCCAGCGCCTTCATCCACAAGTCGCGAGCGGCGCAGGAGGTCGTCGACGCGATCCGCACCGTCGCGCAGGGCGGGACCCTCTTCACGCCGCGGACGATCGCGAACCTGCTGAACACGCGGCGCGAGGTCGAGGCCCAGCTCGAGCGCCTGACCCCGCGGGAAAAGGAGGTCCTTCGGCTCATGGCCGAGGGCATCCCGAGCCGTGACATCGCCAGCAGGCTCGGCATCAGCTACACGACCGTCCGCACCCACATTCGCAGCCTCGGCAGCAAGCTGGGCGTTCATTCGAAGCTCGAGGCGATCGTCAAGGCCCGGGAGATGGCGCTCGTCGAGTAGGCGTCTAAGCCCCGGAGGCCCGCCTCTTCCCCGCCCGTCCGAGCAACCGGATCTGCGGGCTATCGTCTTCCTTCTGCCAGCGGCGCGCAGTCTTCCGCCGCTTCTTGTCGTCGTACAGGTCCTCGTCCGCGGCCTTGTAGAGGGCCTGCCAGTCCTGGCCGGACGCCCAGGCGGCGGTCCCCACGCTGACATCGACGCCCTCCGGGATCCTCATCCGCAACGCGCCGTGCTCGACGGCGCGCCTCAGGCGCCTCGCCACGTCGCGCGCGCGATTCAGCTCCGTCTCCGGCATCGCCACGGCGAACTCGTCGCCGCCGACGCGGGCGCACACGTCCGACGCCCTGACCACGCGCAGCAGCTGCTGCGCGACCAGTCGCAGCGCCTCGTCACCGGCGCCGTGCCCTAGGCGATCGTTGATCCGCTTCAGATTGTCCAGGTCGATCATCAGCAGCGCCAGGCGGCGCTTGTGCCGCTCGGCGACAGCCACCTCGCGTTCCATCACTCGCTCGAACTCGCGCCGGTTCGCGAGGCCGGTGAGATGGTCGGTGCGCGCTTCGCTCGCAAACTGACGCGCCCGGTCGATGGCGATCGCCACCTGGTCGGCGACGGCGGCCGTGAACAGAAGGTCGGAGGCGTTGAACACTCTGCCTCCCATCGTCGCGACGGTCATCATGCCGATGGTGCGCCCGTGCACCCGCAGCTGCGCGCGCAGCGCGTTCCAGTCCGCACCGCAGACGCTATCGACCTGCGATTCGGACCGGCTGACAGCAGAGGCGGCGGCCGCGACGTGCGGCCCGACCTGGACGGCAAACTCGTCGACCTGGTCCGCCTCGAGGCCGACCGTGTGCGCGATCTTGTACGAAGAACGCTCCCGGAGCCAGATCGCGCCGGTGCTGAGACGGAGCGCGGCCAGCGACTCCACAAGGGAGACCTCGGCTGTCTCCATCAGGTCGAGCGATCGCCCCACCGCGGCGACGATTGCGGCGAGCCCATGCATCTCGCTCTCGCGCGCCCGGTTCTCTTCGACGACGTGGTCCAGATACCCACGTGCGATCGCGGTGATCAATCGTTCGGTCACGTCTTCGAGCCGGCTCTGAGCGAGGGCGACGATCTCGTCGTATCGCGGCTTGCCGAGAATGGGGCGCGAAAGCATCTCGATCGTCGCCCGCCGATACACCGCCAGGACTTCGATGAGCGATTCGAGCGGAAGACCCTGCGCCGCTCTCAAGCGCCCGTAGTCGCGAGACCGCTGCTCGAACTCGCCCCACGGGGGTTCGTCACCGCCGCGCAGCGAACCGAGCAGCATCTCGATGAACCCCGCGGACGTCGCCACGAGGTCCTCGCCGGCCTGCTCCCCCAGGACTACCAGCTGGGGCGATCGCGCGCGGACGACCTCGAGGGCTTTTCGGCCGCTCTCGAGAGAGTCGACGCCGAGCCGGCTGGCAAGGGCGCCGAGTACGTCGACCGCGTAGGTGTCGCCGGATTCGGCACCCGGGTTCATCACTCGTAAAACGCGTGGGGCGCGCGTAAAACGCCTACCTCAAGTGAATTACGGCAAATCCGCGCATCCGTACGGCGACCAAACCATGGTTGGTGGCCGAGAGTAGTGGCAGGCGAGAGGGAGTACTCGTCGATCACTAGGGGGGTGAAGGACAAGACGATGGCAGAGCTGATCTCTGCAGAAGCGACCGAAGAGATTCGTCCGCCCGCGAAAGCGTACGAAGCGGGCAACGAGGCGGATTTCGAACGGCTTTATCAAGCGTCGTACGGGAAGATCCTCGGCACGCTGACCGCCATGCTGGGCGACCGAGCGGCCGCGGAGGATTGCGCGCAAGACGCGTTCGAGCGCGCGTACAAGAAGTGGCCGACCTGGCAGCCCATCGCACCGGCAGAGGCGTGGGTGCACAGGATCGCGATCAACGCCGCCGTCTCGTACCAGCGCAAGATGCGCTTGCGCGAGGTCGGTGAGGTCATCCGCCGGCTCGGCCGGCCGGGCCTGGCTCCCGACCCGCAGGAGCTCGTCGAGCACCGCGACCTGGCGCTCGCGCTCTCCAAGCTGCCGCCCAAGCAGGCGGCCGCGATCGTGCTTCGCCACTACCACGGCTACACCAATCGCGCGATCGCTCAGGCTCTCGGTATTCCCGAACGCACTGTGGCGTCGCGACTCGCGGTGGCCAAAGAGCGGCTGCGGGTAATGCTCAAGCACTCGTACGGCCCGCAGGCCACCATCGACGAGGTGCCGGCCGAGCCCGGTCGCCTGGCTGTGGCCGACTGACCGGTTTCACCAATCACTGAGAGGCCTGGCCCGGCGGCCAGGCCTTTTTTGTTGGAGTCGGGTCGCTCCGTTTCGTTAGCAGTGTGTTCCAGGGAGGTACCACGCAACCTGGCCGTGGCATGTCGACACGATCAGGCCGGGCGGCTGGTTGAACCACACGTCGCCGATGCCAAGCGCGTCGAGCGACTGCTGCATGAAGCTGTGAAACATCGGCACGGCGATGTAGTAGCTGTCCGAGCCCTGGGTCATCTTGCGCCGCCAGTCGGCGTTGCCGCCCCATACGGCGACGGCCAGGTTGGGCGTGTAGCCGACAGTCCACGCGTCCGCGAACGAATCAGACGTGCCGGTCTTGACCCCTACGTGGCGACCTTTGAACGTCAGCAGCGAGTTGCGCCCGAAGATCATGGCCCGGTTGCTGTCGTTCGACATGATCTGCTCCATGATGTACGCGACTCGCTGGTCGACCACCCGCCTGCCGGGGTCGAACGGGTGCACGTAGACGAGCGTCGCGCCCTTCGTTACCACCTCGATCGCGAACGGCTCTCGCAGCAATCCCTGCGTCGCCAGCACCGACGCGCCCGAGGCCATCTGCAGCGGCGTCTCTCCGTAGCCGCCGAGGGTCAGTGACGGGCCGAAGGTGTTCAGCGGGTCGTCGTTGGTGAAGACGGGGTAGCCGCTGCTGTCCACGCCGTGGGGCACGTACGGCGGGGCGCCCATCTCGCGCGCCATGTTCACCACCGCCGGAACGCCGATCCCGAGCTCGACCTTCACGGCAGGGATGTTGAGCGAGTTGCCCATGCACGCCTGGAGCTGGCACGTCCCGTGATAGCGCCCGTCGTAGTTCTGCGGCTTCCACGTCGAGGTGCCGTCAGGAATCGAGATTGCGCTGTCGGTGACGTTGGTCGTCATCGTGTAGCGCCCGCTCGAGATCGCGGCCGTGTACGTGTAGATCTTCATCGACGAGCCCGGGTTGCGAGGCGGCCACACGGCGAGGTTGTACTGGCCGCCGTAGGCGCTCGGGTCGGCCGAGCCGACCATGGCGACGATGGCGCCGCTTGTCGGGTCGATCGCAACGAGCGCCCCCTGCGTGATGTTGCGCCAGGCGAGCGACCGGATGTTGGCGGTCACGACCGCCTGCCCGATGTTCTGCAGGGTCGGGTTCAGGGTCGTGACGACATGCAGGCCGCCCGCGTAGGTCTCCTTGGACCCGAACTGGGCGATCAGCAGGCTCGTCACGTAGCTGGTGAAGGCAGGAGCGACAATCTGGTTGGCCGGCGTGAACATGTGCTTCGGCGGCGAGATGTCCTCGGCGAACGCCTTGACCGCGTCGGTGGCCGTGATCTTGTCGTCGCGGACCATCGCGTCGAGCACTGCCTGCTGTCGATTCTTCGCCGACCTCCAGTCGACGAGGGGGTTGTAGATGGTCGGCCCGCGGATGATGCCCGCGAGCATCGAGGCCTGGGCGAGGTCGAGGTCCTTCGTCTGCTTGTGGAAGTAGATCTCGGAAGCCGCCGCGGTTCCCCACGCCGTGTTGGCGAAGAACACGCTGTTCAGGTACCACTCCAGGATCTGGTCCTTGGTGTAGCGGCGCTCGATCTCGAACGCGAGCAGCGCCTCGCGCAGCTTGCGGTCGATGCTCGACTCAGGCCCGACCAGCCGCAGCTTCACGAGCTGCTGGGTGATGGTCGACGCGCCCTCGACGTTGGAGTGCGACCTGAAGTCGATCGTGGCGGCGCGCAGGATGCCCTGCGGGTCGATGCCCGGCTCGCTGTAGAAGTTGCGGTCTTCGATCGAGATGACCGCGGCCGGCAGCACCGTGCCCATGTTCGACAGCGGCTCGTAGTACGCCTGGTAGCCGGGCGGGTGCAGGTCGGCCAGGACTGTCTTGCCGTCGGACGCGTAGACGATCGTGTCTTCGGGAATGTCCGACGCCACGAGGGAGGGATCGGGGAGCTTGTCGGCGAACGCGGAGTACGCCGGCGAGGTGATGATCAGGCTCGGAACCGCGATAAGTACCAGCGCCGTGAGGCGCAGCAGCCAGCCGGCCACGGGCCCGAGCACGCCGCGCACGAAGAACCCTCGCGGGGCACTCGCTCGCCGGCGTGTTCCGTTCGGCCTATGAGGCCAGTGAATCGGGTCGGTTTGTCGAGCCCCCGTCGGAAATCTCCTCCCTCGATGACTGCGCCCCCAACAGTCCTCGGATGTCGATGACCTGGCCAATGGCCTGGCGGCCAACGCCGTCGTACCAGGCACGCGCCGCGAAGTTCAGGTGCGCGGCCGCGTCCATCGCGGCCGTCGCGGCCAACCGCAAACGCTCGGTGATCACGGGCGAAGCCGACGCCAGCCAGCCCGGCGAAACGTCCGGTTCCGGCAGCGGAAGCTCCACCCAGTCACGCAGACGGACCCGCGGCGACCACCGGGCCTCGCGGCGAAGCGCGTGAAACAGCATCAGCGCGAGCGCGTCTACGCCCGCCGCGATGACGAGCCACCCGGCAATGGCGACGCGCTGCTCGTCGATCCATCCGCCTACCCCTCCCAGGAGCAGGCCGGGGATCGCGTTGGCCGCCTGTTGCGCGCCCCACAGCGCTGCCGCGCTGACGTCGCGCGTCTTCGCGTCGGTCACGCTCTTCACCCCGAGCGCGCACACGGTGATGAGCGCGACCCAGAGCAAAAGCTCTGCCGTCCGCGGGATGGCCTTGCGCACCGGAGGCACGAAGGTCGCCGCGACCATCCCCGTGAAGACGGCGATGGAAAGCTGGAGCGGCAGCGGTACCTCCATGAGATGTGAACGCCCCCGCCCGATCGAGTATTGAACGGCCTGTTCAGTTGATGAGATCCGGTGCCCCACGCGTTGTTCTCGATAGTGCGGACGCTGACCCGCTCGGCGTCCGCCACTGCCTTTTTTCAAAGATGGCAATCCTCTGGATCATCCTGCTCGCGCTGGTCGGGCTCTCGCTCCGGGCGGGGGTCTACGGACGTCGGTGGAAGGTTGTCGACTCCAACGCCGTCAGGTCAGGCGACACTCCCTGGCTGATGGATGCGTGCGCGAAGACCTTCGTCCTCGTCCTTATATGCCTGCTCGGATTGCTCGCGCTCGGCGTGACGTACGGCAACGTGCTCGGCGGCGGATAGGCCCCCCCAAAAACCGCCTCCTGGCGGCCGGACGCACCCGATTCACATCGATTGAGCCTAATTAACCCTGAGGCCGTGGCTGCACAGTCGTCCACCCAGTAGCTTCGCCCCGTCATTTTTGCGCCGCCTTTCCCTTCGGGCGCGCGCTGAACGGGGGTACCTGTGCGCTCAGTCGGCCATCTTCTTGCGAGCATCAGCGTCGTCCTGTTTGCGTTGGCGCCGGTTGCCTCCACCGTGCCGGCCACCCAGCCGGTCCACGCGCAGTGCGGACCGGACAGCACCTGCGACCGGGCTCCGAGCGCCGACCAGAGCTCGAACCTGAGCCTGCCCGACGGCAGGGCGCAGTGCCACGACTCCGGCCCGGCCGCCGCGTGCGGCTCGCCGGTCGGCATCCTGCCGGCGATGGCGGGCAGATCTTCGACTCCGGCCGGCACGAATGCGTGCAGCCCGGTCGACGGCAAGGCACTTCCCAGCGCCGTCGCGACCTGCAGCGGATCGCCCGCCGTCCTCGCGTCTCCAGCGCCCACGCCGACCACCGAGGTGACCGGCACCCCGGCGCCGGCCCCGAGCGTGCCCGAGGATTCTCTTGCCGCGACCGGCCCCACGCAGCTGACGCTTACAGCCACGGCCGAGTCCGTCCATTCCGGCCAGGCGGCGACGATCGCGGCGACGGCGGACGCGAGCGTTGGCGGCACAGACCTGGCGATCGAGATCTTCGACGTGACGACCGGCACGCTGGTCGGAGCCTGCGGCCAGGGGAGCCGGTGCCAGGTGTCTTACGCCGCGCTGTCCGGCATCCACGAGTTCGCCGGCTTTGTGACGGCTCCGACCACCACCGTTCCCGCCGCCGGCGCGAGCCCCGAGTCGAACCACGTGCGGATCGGGTGGCTGAACACCGCGATCGCCGCAAGCCAGGCGGTCGTCGGCCCCGGAACGCCGGTCACCATCACCGCCACCTCGACGTTGGACGTTCAACCGTCGGGCCGCTGGCTCGAGATCTATGACCTGACCGCCGGCGTGCGTGTCACGTACTGCAGCCGCGGGACGGAATGCGCGACCACGCTGAAGATGCCCAGCGCCGGCGTCCACGAGCTCGTCGCCTACGTCACCGGCGAGCCCGAGGCCGTCTCGACGCCGATCTACGTGACCTGGTTGGGGGTGAGCCTCTCCGCGACCTCCATCGGCCCGGCGTCCGGGGGAACGGTCTGGCTGAAGGCGACGGCGAACGCCGACCTCACGAACACGCCCTGGGTGCTCGGCATCTATGACAAGCAGGGTCACCTGGTCGACCACGCGTGCAAGACGGGGAACACCTGCGTCGTGTCGACCTGGATGGACGGCAGCAGCAAGCAGGCCTACACCGCGATGATCGGCACCCTGCCCAACACCAAGCTGGGCATCGTCGACAGCATCACGCACCGGGTCGGCGTGCCCGCACCGACGCCGCTCGTCGCCATCCAGGCAAAGTCCCCTGCGGTCGAGCCGACCCACCTGCTGTGGGGCGTGGACTCCTGCAAGGCGATCGTCGGCGATCCAAGCGGCGACCTCTTCTGGAACGTCGTGAAGGAGATGGGAACGCCCGAATTCTGGGGTCGCTACCTCACCGACACCGTGTGCCCGGGGATCCAGGCCGGCGAGATCGCGCTCGCGGCGCGCTACCACATGGGCATCCTGCCGATCTACAACGACTACGACTGCTCGGCCGTCCAGTACTACTCGACGGGTCACGACTACGCTGTGGCCGCGGTCGCGGCTGCGCGGCGGCTCGGGATACCGGCGGGACGCGTGATCGCGATCGACATCGAGCCCGCCGGCGCGGCGTGCCCTGGCGCGGCGAACGTCGACAGCGGCTTCATCGAGGGTTGGTACGACGGCATCTCCCAGGCGGGCTACGTCCCCGTCTACTACGGCAACGGCACCTCCGGCAGCGATTTCGCGTCCGCCTGGTGCGCGACGGTGAGCAGGCTGCCGAACATCGCGACCGCGTCCGACCTGTGGACGTTCGAGCCGAGCCTGCTCGGATCCTTCAGCAAGGTGTCCAACCCGGGCTTCGCGCCCTACGACCCGGGCTGCGGGGGGAACACCCTTGCCTGGCAGTACGTGCTCAGCGGCGGGGCGGTCATCGACGTCGACCAGGACGAGGCGATCTCCAGCCTTGCCCTGTGGTACCCGTCCTGACGAGGACCCCTTCTCCGAACAGCGCCCGAGTGCCGCACAGCACCCGGGCGTTTTGTCTTGCATGGAACGCAGGGAAACGGAGATCGAACGGGATCCCGAGGCGCCGCCCGCGGGTCCGGTCGAATCGTCGAGCGTCGTCAGCACGGTCAACCCGGGCCGCCGGGCGATGGACCTTGTCTATCTGGTCTTTGGCGTGATCGACGGCTTGCTGTTGATCCGGCTGGTGCTGAAGCTCCTGGGCGCGAGCACCAGCGCGCCGTTCACGCAGTGGGTGTACAACGTCACGGACATCTTCCTCGCGCCATTCCGGAACCTGCTGCCGGCGATAGGCAACGATCACTCGGTGCTGGAGATGTCGCTGATCGTCGCGGTCCTCGTCTACGCGCTGATCGCGTGGGTGCTGGCCCGCCTGATGGCGATCATCTTCTTCCGTAACGTCACGACTTCGCGGCGCGGGTTCTTCTAAGCCACCCTTAGCGAGACTCGAGGTTTCGCCACCGCCGTCGGCGTCTTCATCACGCCGGCGGCGGTGAAATGTTCAGCCGATCTGCTGGGCCAGCTCGACGATGATTCCTTCCGGGCCGCGGACATAGCACAGCAGGTAGCTGTCCTCAAAACGCCCCAGCTCGCCCACCAGCTCGACACCACGGGCGCGGAGACGGGCGACGATCGCCTCCATGTCATCGACCGCGAAGGAGACGTGACGGATGCCACGAGTGTTCGCCGGCGCGAACCCCTTGTCTCCCTGGTTGGGCGGGGTGTGGTACCGCGTCAGCTCCAGCCGTCCGTTGCCATCGCGGGTGCGCAGGATCGTGATGTCGGCGCGAACGCCCTCGAGCGCGACGATCCGATCGACCCAGCTGCCCTCGACGGGTCCGTCCGACTCTACCTCCAGCCCAAGGTCGACGAAGAATTCGGTCGCCGCCGCGATGTCGTCGACAACGATGCCGACGTGCTCCATCCGCTGGATCGTCAAAGCCGTCCCATCGTAAGGCGACGGAGTCGACGGCGCGGCTCCGGCCGAGCCGTCCGCTCAGCCCGCCCGCAGGCCCGGCTCAGCCGCCAGGTCCCTGATGTCTTGAACCTGCCTCGTGATCCACCGCGCGATGTCGTTCGTGCGCACGACCTCCCGCGCCCCGGCGTTGAGGCGCCGCTTGTCGTCGCTGGCCATCACTATCGCCTGATGCATCGCGTTCGCGGTCGCTTCGATGTCGAACGGGTTCACCGACAGCACGTGCTGGTGCAGCTCCTCGTGGGCGCCGACGTTCTCCGACAGCACGATGACGCCGTCCGAGCGGTTCACCAGCGCACCTTCCTTGGCGACCAGGTTCAGCCCGTCGTAGACCGAGTTCACCAGCAGGACGTCGAAGTTCCGCATCGCAGCCATCGCCTTACGGATGCCTTCGCCCAGCTCCAACCGCACAGGCTGCCAGCCCGGCGCGCCGTGCTGCGCGTTGATCCTGGCCACGACCTGGCGGACCTTGCGCACGTAGGTGCGGTACACGGCGACGTCCTGGCGCGACGGCTGCAGAAACGCCCAGAACTGCACGCGGCCCTTGAGCTCGGGATGGTGCGCGAGCAGCTTCTCGTAGGCGAGAAAACCGCGGACGATGTTCTTGGACGGGTCGGTACGGTCGATGCGCACGATCAAATGCTGCGGTCGCCAATCGCGCAGCTTGCGCTCCTCGACCATCACGCCGTGCGAGTACGAGAGGCGCGTGGTGCTCGCGACGTCGATCGAGATCGGGTACGCCCGCGCGTAGACGACCCGGCCGTCGATGAGCACCGCGCGCTCGCGCTCGTCCACCGTCAGCCCGGCGTTCTCCTCGCACGTCATGAGGAAGTTGCGGACGTCGAGGGTCGTCTGGAAACCGACGATGTCGCAGCCCAACAAGCCGAAAAGGATCGCGTCACGCATCTCGCGGGGCAGCACCTTCCAGTACTGCGGCGTCGGCCACGGGATGTGGACGAAGTGCTGGATGATCGCGCCGTGCAGCTGCTCGCGCACGAGCGCCGGCACCAGGTAGAGCTGATAGTCGTGGACCATCACCAGCGGCCGGCCCGGCAGCCCGCGAGCCACCTCGACGACCTTGCGGGCCATATGTTTGTTCACCTCGACATAGCCCTTGTTCCACGCGCGGTGGATGCGCCCGTTGATCACCGGCTGGTTGCCGAGGTCCCAGAGGTAGTGTTGGAGGAACCACAGGACGGGGTTGGAGATGACGGAGTAGTACTGGTCGTACTGCTCCGGCGTCGGCGTCGCGTAGTGGAGGCGAGTGGTGCCCCGCAGGAGCGGCGCCTCCCACGACGCGCCGTGCTCGGCGATCAGCTCCCGCTCGCCGGCGTTGCGCGCGCAGGCGACCCACTCGGCCCCCGCCACCTCGGCGAAGGTCAGAAGCGCGGTGATGACGCCACCGGCGCCGCGCGTGAAACCACCCTCCGGCTTGGGCTCGTGCGGGGCGCGATTGGCGACCACGATGGTCGAGTTGTGAGGCAGCGTCCGCGCGACGTATCCGCGGAGCGATTGGCCAGGGCGCCGGCGGTCGACGCTCTCCAGAAACGGGCTCTGCTGCGGATTGGTCATTGCCACGATCACGTAGGGGTCGGTGAAGGCTTCGGCGACGGGGGTGGCTTCGGCGAAGGTGAAGGTGACGGCGATGCCGAAGGCGATGCGGACGGAGAGCCACTGGGGCTCGGTGACGGGCTCGGCGACGGGCTCGGCGACGCGCACGGTCCAGGCAGGAACGGGTCCTGCGTGTCGGCGCCGCATCCGATGGTCACCCCGGACGGCTTGGTGTACCAGTTGCGCATGTCATCGGGCAGGGCGTTGACGAACAGCCGCATGGTGGTCAAGCCCACGTTCTCGCCGTAGGCGCGGATCAACCCGCCCTTGCCGTTCGGGCCGGTGTTGCCGACCCAGACGCCGACCGCGATGTCCGGGTTGTAGGCCATGATCCACGAGTCGGGGATCCCGCCATGCCCGTTGTCGCTCGTGCCCGTCTTGCTTGCCATCTGGCGGTTCCAGCCGAAGTTCCAGTTGTACTGGTAGTCCTTGAGGACGTCGGTCATCGTGTACGCCTCGGCCGGGGTCAGCACCGTCGGGCTGTTGGGGTTCGAGTACTTGTAGGCCGCCTGCCCTGACGCGTCGTCGACCTCGTCGATGGCATGCAGGTCCACCCTCTGCCCCTGGTTCGCGAACGTCGCGTAACCCTGCGTGTGCTCGAAGAGGGTCACGTCGCTGCCGCCGATCGCCGTCGAGAGGTACGGCGCCAGCTGGCTGTTGATGCCCATGGCGTGGGCGAGGTCGATCACGTTGGAGATCCCCTCCATCTGCCCGACCTCGACCGCGGGGATGTTGCGCGAGAAGAGGATCGCCCTGCGCGCCGTGATGTCGCCGAAGCCGCCGTTGTCGAAGTCGGACGGGCGGTAGCCGTTGAAGTCGGTCGGCGTGTCGTGAAGGATCGTGGACCACGTGATCTTGTGATCGCGCAGCGCCGCCTCGTAGACGTACGGCTTGAAGGACGAACCGGGCTGGCGCTGTGAGAGGACAACATCGAACTGCCCGCCGATGGAGTCGTTGCCGTAATCGGCCGAACCGACCCAGGCCAGGATGTCGCCGTTCTTCGGGTTGGCGGCGAGCAGCGCGGAGTTGTTGACCCCCAGGTAGCCGAGCTCCTTGGTGCCGGTGGTGATCGCGTTCTGAGCGTCCTGCTGGATGTTCAGGTCGAGCGTCGTCTTGACGACGATGCCGCCCTGCTGCACCGCGGCCGATCCGAAGAGCGCCTCCAGCCGGGTCAGCACGTAGTCGACGAAGTGCGGCGCCTTGCTCTGGCGCGCAGTGTTCTGGATGTGCAGCTCCGACTTGAGGTCTTCGTTGGCGGCCTGGTCTGCCTGGTCGGGAGTGAGCACGCCCGTCGTGACCATTCCGTGAAGGACGTAGAGCATCCGGTCGTGGGCGTCGTCGTAGTGCAGAACCGGGTCGTATGCCGTCGGCGCCTGGATGATGCCGGCGATGAACGCGGCCTGTGCCGGCGTGAGGTCCTTCGCGTCCTTGTTGAAGTACGTCTTGGCGGCCGCGCCGATGCCGTAGGCGCCGTGGCCGAAGTAGACGCGGTTGAGATACATACCGAGGATCTGATCCTTCGAGTACCGCTGCTCGAGGGCGACCGCGAGCACGACCTCCTGGACCTTGCGGGTGATTGACCTTTGAGGAGTCAGCAGCTGGATCTTCACCAGCTGCTGCGTGATCGTGCTCCCACCCTGGTTCACGCCGCCGGTCGTGACGTCGACCCACGCCGCGCGCGCGATGGAGGTCGGATCGACCGCGCCATGGTTGTAGAAGTTGCGGTCCTCCGCGGCCAGCACCGCCTTCGGTGCGTACGGGCCCATCTGCTGAAGCGTCAGGGTGACGTGGTAGTGGCCGGCCGGGCTCCAGTCCTCGATCAGCTTGCCGTTGCGGTCGAGGACGATGACGTCACCCGCGGCAAGCACGTTCTGGCTCGGGTCCGGCAGATCCTTGATGACCCACAGGACGTAAAAGGTCATAGCGAGGAACACCACGCCGACCGCGGCGGCGATCCATGCCTTCTTGGCCCAGAGCCACTTGACCGGCGAGGCCATCACGCTCATGCGGCCGCACCGAAAGAGACTGGTTTGGTGGCCACCCCTGGCGCTCCTCCTCCTCTGAAGCGCCCAGATGGGGCCGTTTCAACGGCGGTCGAGCGCTACGTCAGATCAAACGCCGACTGGGTTCACCCTACCCAAGAAACCGGTTTAGCTGAATTCGAATCTGGCGCCCCGGCTGGCGGCCGGGTTCAACCCGGCCGCGACACGCGTCGTCTGATGCACTCCGGGGCGCGACGTGGGGGGAGCCCGGAGGGTTCCTCCTGCGATCAGCTGAACTCGACGGCAATATAGCCGGCTCCGTTCGCGCCGACGACCCAGGCGGTGGCCACGTAGTGGTACGGGCCCATGATGTTCGCGTAGTGATCCGGGCTCTGCATGAAAAGGGTGTTCAGCTGCGCGTCGTTGACCCCCAGCGACCACGAGCCGATGTTCTCGCCCGCGCGGTTTCCGAGACCGCACGAAAGGTCGGATGAAGGGCCGTTCGTGTGCGAGAGGTATTCCTGTGCGGCGATCCGGCGCGCGTTCGCGGCCGCCACGCTGTAGAGGCATCCGCTCCAGCTGAGCGGGCCCAACCCGTGGGCGGCGCGGTCGGCGTTGATCAGCTGCTGCTGCCGGGAGCCGATGACGATCGACCTCGATTGAGTCGCCGGGGCTGGCGCAGAGCCACCGCTTGACGATGGTGGAGACACCGGCTTGGCGACCGCGGTCGGGATCGGGCTCGGGCTTGGCGCGGGGATCACGTGCGGCGGGTCCGGCAGCCCTCCGGCGAGCGGCCCCGTGAAGACTTGCGCGCTCTGCTGCCGGTGAGACGCCGTCAGCGCACGCGTCGAGTCGCCGGGACGGTGCAGCACGTTGAACAGGCCGGCGCCAAGCGCAGCCACGACGAACAATGCCGAGATCCACCCCACGACCCGCATGGCGTTCGAGTCTGCCCACGCGGTGGCTGCCTTTCTGTGTAGCCGGCGTTAAGTGGTGTAAAAGAAACCCCGATCGACGAGTCGCCGGGTCTATTCGGGCAGCCGGCTCTTCAGGCGCTCGAATCCGAGCACGAGGTAGGTCTCGGCGATCCTGTCCCACTCAGGGATTTGCGCCCACATCAAAGCCATTGCGCGAAGCGCGAGCTGAAGCGCTTCGTAGATGCGGAAGCGTTGAAGCGTGGCATGAGGTCGCAGCTCGCGGTAGCGCCGGATGAAGTCGGCCCGCACGCGCTCGGCGGCCACCGAATCGGTCCAGGCCTTCGGGTTCGACGGAACGAGGTACGCGCAGAACTTGCCGAGGTCATAGCTGGTCTCGGCCCGAGCCCAGTAGTCGAAGTCGAGCAGCGTGAACTGGTCGTTGTGGAACATGAACTGGTCGTACTTCAGGTCGCCGTGCGTCGACAGCCACTCTTCCTCTTCGGTCTTCTGGACCGCTTCGCGCATGTGGATGATGAGGTCGCGCAGAAGAGAGTGCCCGCTCGGAAACACGTAGGCGAACTGATCGAGCACGCGCACAAGGCGCGCCAGCTCGGCCTCGATCTCGATGCGCTCGTCGCTCTCGAGCTGCGACTCGTGAATGACCGCGAGCGCCTCGGCTGCGGCAAACGCCATCTGCGCAAACGGCGCGCTCGATCGCCGGTTGCTCACGGGCCTTCCCTTCGCGGACTCTTCCAGTAGCAGCCCGTACTCCTCGACGAAACCGAGCGGACTTGGGAGATGGAGGTAGCCGGGGTATCGCGCCGCCACCTGCCACAGCTGCTTCACGACCGTGTATGTCCGCCGGCCGCGCGTGCCAGGCTGCACCTTGCCGTAGATGCGCACCGGCGCGGCGCCGTTGTCGAGCGTGTAGCGGAGGATGGCGCCGACCTCGGGGACGTAGCGGACTCGCTCCACCTCGACGATTCCGCCGGGCGCGTATGCGTGGTCGACGCCCAGAAGGATCGCGGCCACTTGCTTCGGGTCTGCAGCCTCCGGCAGCCTGTGCATCGAGGGGTCGAAGGGAAAGAACCAGTACGCGTGTCTCGTCTCGGGAAAGAGCACCGGATAGCCGACTCCGTCGATGGGGTCGCATTCTCTTCCGCCGCCCGCGGCTTCGAGACGCGACCTGAGCTTTTCCCACGCTTGATCGTTCAAGGCGCCCTTGGCGATCAGCCGCAAGTCGCGTTGCTCCTCTTCCTTATTAATGAGGACGGAGAACGAGGTCCAGAACCAGTCGGGCGGCTCGAGCCGCGTGCCGCGTGACCGAACCTTTCGCAGCTCCCAGCCGCTGCCGGCGAGGAGATCGCCGACGAAGCTCTCCACCGTCTCGATGTCGGTGGCGAGGTCCATGGTTACTCGTGAAGCTGCTTGCGTTTCCATTTCAAGCGTATTGCCCTGATAGGGAACGCTGAGCGGGGCTATCTGCGACATACCCCCGGGGCTGCGGGGTCCGTGTCGATGGATTGCGGCGACAGGCAATCGCTCATTTCCACGTGGGAGGTGGGCAACTTGGAAGACATCGGAACGCACATGTCGGGCTTCGCCGCGTTTGTGCGGCGGCTCATAGTCACCGCCTTTGTCCTCATGGCCGGAGTGATCATCATGCTGGCTCGGACGTCGCCCGCCCTGGCGGCCGACTCGGGCAGCAGTGGCCAGGGCAAGGCAGCGGACCACACGAGTGCTTCGGCGGTCATGAATCGCCACGACAGCCCTACGGCGAAAGAAGACCAGCACATCGGTGGTGGAGGCGGCAACGGAGACGGCAAGGGCGGCTCGAAGACGAAGACTTCGGGCAAGGCTTCCGCGACGGCCTCCGGCAGCGCATCGGCGAACGCCTCGGCCGGCGCCAAGGCAGGCGCGAGCGCGTCCGCGACGTCACACGATTCCCAGGGCCACGAACAGGCAGTGGGAAGCACTGGCAGCGTGGGCAGCACCGGCTCGGCCAACGGCACGACCGGTAACTCGACTAAGGTCACCGGCTCGACCGGCTCAGTCGGCAGCACAGGCTCGGCCAACGGGACGACCGGCAACTCGACCCAGGTGAAGGGCTCGACCGGATCCGTGGGCAGCACCGGCAGCGCCAACGGGACGACCGGCAACTCGACGCAGGTCACCGGTTCAACAGGATCTGTCGGCAGCACCGGCTCGGCCAACGGGACCACCGGCAACTCGACCCAGGTGAAGGGCTCGACCGGCTCAGTCGGCAGCACCGGCTCGGCCAGCGGGACCACCGGCAACTCGACCCAGGTGAAGGGCTCGACCGGATGCGTGGGCAGCACCGGCAGCGCCAACGGCACGACCGGCAACTCGACCCAGGTCGGATCGACGGGATCCATGGGGAGCACGGGCAGCGCCAACGGCACGACCGGCAACTCGACGCAGGTCACCGGTTCAACAGGGTCTGTCGGCAGCACCGGCTCGGCCAACGGCACGACCGGCAACTCGACCCAGGTCACCGGCTCGACCGGATCCGTGGGCAGCACCGGCTCGGCCAACGGGACGACCGGTAACTCGACCCAGCTCGGATCGACGGGATCTGTGGGCAGCACCGGCAGCGTCAGCGGCACGACCGGTAACTCGACCCAGATCGGATCGACGGGATCCATGGGCAGCACCGGCAGCGTCAGCGGCACGACCGGTAACTCGACCCAGGCGGGCGGCACGGGCCAGGTTTCTGGCAGCGGTGCCGTAGCCGGCTCGGGCCAGGTATCCGGAGCGACCGCGGCTTCGGGCGGCACGGGTCAGGTCCTCGCCGCCACAGGCGCGCCCATCGCGGGCGGCGTTCTGGGCGGGATCATGTTCCTGCTCGGCGTTCTCGGTCTTCGTAACCGGAAGCGCTAGCACCAGCTGAATTGAAGAACCGGGCTCGCAACGTGCGGGCCCGGTTCCTTTCGTCTTCACGGCCGTTATCGGCTAGGACTTTGGCGAATTACCTCACTTGTACGGTGACTGACCCACCTCCAGGGCGATTTGATATTTGCAAAAGATCGCGCCTAAGGGGGAATAGGTGGAATCAGTAGCGGTGCCGCTGGAAGGCAACACTGCGCTGGACGCCGATGGCGGAAACGACTCCGCGGTGGCCGCGCTCCTCGAAGTCTCGTCATACCTTGCTGCGGACGTCGAGGCGCCGGCCTTCTTCGGCCGTCTGAGCGCGTCCATCGCGGAGCACACCGGTGCGGGCCGCGCGGCGTTCTGGCGGCTCGGGCCTCGAGGCACGCTCTCGGTTCAGCCCGGGACGGCCGGCTTCGAAGACCACCCGCACCTCCAGGAGGTGCGCGTCCACCTTGGCGCTCGTGGCGAAGGTGCGATCGAGCGACTCCTCTTCGGCGACGAGCTCGACGTCATGCAGGGCACGGCGCCTGAGCTCGACGCCGTGTGGCGAGCCGCAGGGCTTCACGAGATCGCGAGCTCGCTCGCGGCCCCGTGGCGCGCAGGCGACCGGCGCTTCGGAATGGTCGCCGTCTATGACTCGACCCGCGGCTTCACCGCCCGAGACCTCTCGTTACTCCGCATGGCCGGCTCGGTGGCCGGTCTGCTGTGGCAGTTCAGGGAGTCGGAGCGCGAGCTTGGCCGGACGGCCGCGCGCCTCGAAGAGGCGGTCTCGGCGCGCCGCCACCTCCTCAACAACATCGCCGCCGGCGGAGATGAGGCGCGACGTCGTTTCGCCAGCGCGCTGCACGACGACTCTCTCCAGCTGCTGACCGGCGCGGAGCTGCAGCTCGAGCGCATCCGCGCGGACGCCAAAGGCAGCCGCCACGCCAGCAACCTCGATCAGCTGCGCAGCACGCTGCGCAAGGTCGAGGACTCGCTGCGCCGCCTGCTCATCAACGTGAGCCCTGATCCGCTGCAGCCGCCAAAGGATCTGAACGACGCGATCCGCGAACGCCTCGAGTCGATGCGCATCGGCGCCGGCATCGAGCCTCATGTCGTCAGCCGGCTGCCGGGCAACCTCGCGCCGGCGATCAAGGCGATCGCCCTGAAGAACATCGCGGAAGCACTGACAAACGTGGAGAAGCACGCGCGCGCGACGCGGGTCACGGTCGTCACCGAAGGCGTCGACCGTGGGCTGCGAGTCGAGGTCCGCGACGACGGCAAGGGCTTCGTCGTGGCCGAGTCTGTCCGCTTGCCCGGTCACATCGGCCTGCTCGCCCTCACCGAGCGAGTGCAGCTTGCGGGCGGCTGGTGCCGTATCCAGAGTGAGCCTGGCGCCGGCACGAAGGTCGAATTCTGGATGCCTCTGACGTTGTGACCGGCAACGGCGTGAAGAAGACCTCCCGGCCGGCCCCCGGCTCGGACGTGATCGACAACAACGTCGCGTTGCGCGTGCTGGAGGCCGTGAAGAGGGGCGACTTCTCAGCCCGCATGCCTACGACCTGGACCGGCGCGGCGGGCGAGTTCGCGGACGCCTTCAACTCGATCATCGAGGCGAACGCGCGGCTGGAGGGCGAGATCCGCAGGCTGAGTCGCCAGGTCGGGGGTCATGGCGCGATCGAGCGCGTCGCGCCTCGTCGCACATCCGGCGCGTGGGCGACGACGCTGGAAGCCGTCAACGAGCTTGCCGAGGACCTCACGCGCCCGAACGTGGAGATCGCCCGCGTGATCAGGTCCGTGGCCGACGGCGACCTCTCCCGGACGATGCCGCTCGAGATCGAGGGACGGCCTCTGCGGGGACAGTTCCTCGAAACCGCAAAGACCGTCAACACAATGGTCGGCCAGCTCAACGCGTTCGCAAGCGAGGTGACCCGCGTGGCGCGCGAGGTCGGCACCGAGGGCAAGCTCGGCGGCCAAGCCCAGGTGCGCGGAGTCGCGGGGATCTGGAAGGACCTGACCGACAACGTGAATGTCATGGCCGGCAACCTGACGAGCCAGGTGCGGAACATCGCAGACATCACCACCGCCGTGCAGCAAGGCGACCTCTCGAAGAAGATCACGGTCGACGTCCGCGGGGAGATGCTCGAGCTGAAGAACACCATCAACACGATGGTCGACCAGCTCAACGCCTTCGCCAAAGAGGTGACCCGCGTCGCGCGTGAGGTCGGCACCGAGGGCAACCTCGGTGGCCAGGCCGAGGTCGAGGGCGTCGGCGGCGTATGGAAGGACCTCACCGACAACGTCAACCTCATGGCCGGCAACCTCACGAGCCAGGTGCGCAACATCGCGGAGGTCACGACCGGTATCGCCAACGGCGACCTGTCCAAGAAGATCACCGTCGACGTCCGCGGAGAGATCCTCGAGCTGAAGAACACGATCAACACCATGGTCGACCAGCTCAACGCTTTCGCCAACGAGGTGACACGCGTGGCTCGAGACGTCGGCACCGAAGGCCGGCTCGGAGGTCAGGCGGACGTCAAAGGCGTCGGCGGCGTGTGGAAGGACCTCACCGACAACGTGAACATCATGGCCGGCAACCTGACAAGTCAGGTCCGCAACATCGCGGAGGTCACCACCGCGGTCCAGCAGGGCGATCTCTCGAAGAAGATCACCGTCGACGTCCGCGGCGAGATCCTGGAGCTGAAGCAGACCGTCAACACGATGGTCGACCAGCTCAATGCCTTCGCCGAAGAGGTGACCCGCGTCGCGCGCGAGGTCGGGACCGACGGCAAGCTCGGAGGCCAGGCAAACGTCGAGGGCGTGGGTGGAGTCTGGAAGGACCTCACCGACAACGTCAACACGATGGCCTCCAACCTCACCGACCAGGTCCGCGGCATTGCGCGGGTCGTGACCGCGGTCGCCAACGGCGACTTGAGAGGCAAGCTGAGGCTAGAGGCCAAAGGCGAGATCGCAGAGCTCGCCCACACCATCAACGACATGACCGAGACCCTCGCCGTCTTCGCGCAGCAGGTGACGACCGTCGCCCGCGAGGTGGGTGCCGAGGGCCGCCTCGGCGGACAGGCCAACGTGCCCGGAGCATTCGGCACGTGGCGCGACCTGACCGACAACGTGAACCAGCTCTCGGCGACGCTCACCACCCAGGTCCGCGCGATCGCCGAGGTCTCGACGGCGGTGACCAAGGGCGATATGACTCGCTCGATCCGCGTCGACGCGTCCGGCGAGGTCGCGAACCTGAAAGACAACATCAACGAGATGATCCGCAACCTCCGCGAGACGACGGAGAAGACGCAGGAGCAGGACTGGCTGAAGACCAACCTGACCAGGTTCGGCCGCATGCTCCAGGGCCAGCGCGACCGGATGACGGTGTCGAAGATGATCCTGTCCGAGCTCGCGCCGCTGGTGCACGCGGAGCACGGCGTGTTCTACGACCTCGTCCCGGCCAACGGGCGCCCGTCGTACCTCGCGTTCCAGGCGGGTTACGCCTACAAGCCTCGGCGTGGGGCGTCGACGGAGATCGCGCTGGGCGAGGGACTTGTCGGCCAGTGCGCGCTGGAGAAGAAGCGCATCGTCGTGACGTCGGTCCCTCGGGACTACGTGAGGATCAAGTCCGCGCTGGGCGAGGGTTCGCCGGCGAACCTCGTCGTCCTCCCGGTCCTCTTCGAGGGCGAGGTGCGCGCGGTCATCGAGCTCGCGTCGTTCGAGCCGTTCAGCCCGACCCACCTCGACTTCCTCGACCAGCTGGCCGAGAGCATCGGCATCGTGCTCAACACGATCGAAGCCAACAGCCGCACCGAAGACCTGCTCAAGCAGTCACAGTCGCTCGCCACCGAGCTGCAGGTCCAGCAGGACCGGTTGCAGCGAACGAACGAGGAGCTGGCGGTCAAGGCAAGCCAGCTGTCCGAACAGAACGCGGAGATCGAGCAACGGAGGTTGGAGGTCGAGTCGGCCAAGTCGCTCGTAGAGGAAAAGGCGGCTCAGCTCGAGGTCACCTCGCGTTACAAGTCCGAGTTCCTCGCGAACATGTCGCATGAGCTTCGGACGCCGCTGAACAGCCTGCTGATACTGGCGCAGGAGCTGAGCGCCAACCCCGAGGGCAACCTGTTGCCCAAGCAGATCGAGTACGCGACGATCATCCGCTCGTCCGGCACGGACCTGCTGAAGCTCATCACCGACATACTCGATCTCTCCAAAATCGAGTCCGGCACCGTCACGCTGGACGTTCGCAACTGGCCCCTCACGGAGCTGCGGCCGATGCTCGAGCGCACCTTCCGCCACGTCGCCGAATCGACCAACCTCGCTTTCCAGATCGACGTCCGTGCGGGCCTGCCGGAAGTCATGCCGACCGACCCTCAACGCCTTCAGCAGATCCTCAACAACCTGCTCAGCAACGCCTTCAAGTTCACCGAACGGGGCAAGGTCGAGCTGATCGTCGAGCCTGCTACCTCCGGCTGGAGCCAATCCAATGAGTCGCTCAACCGCGCGGCCAGGACGATCGCCTTTCGGGTCGTCGACACCGGCATCGGCATCTCGGCCGAGAAGCAGCGCTCGATCTTCGAGCCGTTCACGCAGGCCGACGGATCGACCAGTCGCAAGTACGGCGGCACCGGCCTTGGCCTTTCCATCTGCAGGGACCTGACGCGCCTGCTCGGCGGAGAGATCCGGGTCCAGAGTGAGCCCGGCGCTGGAAGCACTTTCAGCGTCTACCTGCCCGTGGTCGCTCCTAATCCCCGAACGGTCGAGGCGGTCGAGCCCGCGCCCAAGCCCCGCGCCGTGAGGTCGAAGAGCGCGGCGAACGGCGCACAGCCGGCGATTGTGGCGCTGGCCGGCAAGAAAGCCCTGGTGGTCGACGACGACGTCCGCAACATCTTTGCGTTGACGGCGTTACTCGAACGTCATCGAATGGAGGTCGTGAGCGCGGACTCGAGCGACGAGGCGCTTGACCTCCTGCGGCAGTCCGACGACGTCGACATCGCGCTCGTCGACGTGATGATGCCGGCGACGGACGGGTACGTGACGATGGCGAAGATGCGAGAGCTCAAGACCTTCGCAGGCAAACCGATCATCGCGCTCACCGCCAAGGCGATGAAGGGAGACCGCGAGAAGTGCATCGAGGCCGGGGCATCGGACTACATCGCGAAGCCGGTCGACAACTCGCACCTGCTGTCGATGATCCGGACGTGGCTCGAGTCGTGAGCCTATTGCGGAGGAAGCCGATGGTGGTCCGGGCGACATGGTGACCAGGCTCGGCGCCGCGGGCCAGGCCCAGAGCGACCCCGTCAAGCCGAAGTCGAAGGTGGGCGTGCTCATCGTCGACGACGACGCGACCAAGCGCTTCGCCCTTCGCACCATCCTCGCGCCGCTCGATGAGGACGTCGTCGAGGCTTCGTCGGGCGCGGACGCGCTGCGACAGCTCCTGCGCCACGAGTTTGCCGTCGTCCTGCTCGACGTGCGCATGCCGATCATGGACGGCTTCGAGACGGCACAGCTCGTCCGCCAGCGACCGCGCTCGGAGCTGACGCCCATCATCTTCATCACCGCCCTCGAGCAGGCCGAGACCGACATGGGCCGGGGGTACGACCTCGGCGCGGTGGACTTCGTCTTCGCGCCCATCGTGCCGGCGATCCTGCGCGCCAAGGTCGCGGTCTTCGTCGAGCTCTACCGCGCGCAGCAGGAGCTGCGCCGCTACCGGACGCAGCTCGAGACGTTGGTCGAGGAGCGCACCATCGCACTGACCGCGATCAACAGAGAGCTCGAGGCGTTCAGCTACGCCGTCTCCCACGACCTGCGCGCACCGCTGACGCAGTTCGACGGCTTGAGCAAGGCGCTGCTCGAGAACGACGAAGCGCAGCTGGACAAGCGCACCGTCGCGAACCTGAAGAAGATGCGACAGGCGAGCGAGCGCATGAGCTCGGTGTTCGACGGCCTGCAGATGCTCTTCCGGCTCAGCAGCGGCGAGATCCACCGCGAAGAGCTAGACGTCAGCAGGATGGCGCGGCAGATCACCAGCGAGCTGGCCGCCGCGCAACCGGACCGCAAGGTCGATGTCGAGATCGCGCTCGACATCAAAGTGAGCGGCGACCAGGGCTTGATCCGAATCCTTCTCGCCAACCTGCTCGGCAACGCGTGGAAGTTCTCGAGCACCAAGGACGCGGCGCGGATCTCGGTCGGGCGCGAGGTGGTCAACGGCGAGCCACGCGTCTACGTCAAGGACAACGGCGTCGGTTTCGACATGATCGACGCGCACCGGCTGTTCGGGGCCTTCCAGCGCCTGCACAGCCAGAGCGAGTTCGCCGGCGCCGGCATCGGCCTGGCGACCGCGCGGCGGATCGTCAACCGCCACGGGGGCCGCGTGTGGGCAGAAGGCGCGGTGGGCGACGGGGCGACCTTTTACTTCGTGATCTGAGCCGGCCCGTGCGTTCTATCTACAGATATGCCCACCCGCTGGGTGCATCCCTTGACGGCCCTGTGGGCCGCGTGTTTGATCGTGGGTATCGTCCTTCTTTCGACCTTTGCCTACGGCATGTGGAAGGGAATGGACGAGCAGCGCCACCTGGACCAGCAGTGGCAGCAGCAGACGATCGGCACGCGGAACTCGACGGCGCACAACGTCGACCCGACGCTCATGCGTCCCGTCGATGGCATCGACTTCGCCATCAAGGTCCCGAAGCTCAACTACCACGCGGCGGTCCGTGAGGGGGTCGACACCGGTGTCCTCTACTCAGGGCCGGGTCATTACCCCGCGACCCGCTGGCCCGGCGAGCCCGGGACGGTCGGCGTCGCGGCGCACAACGTGTACTGGATCAACTTCCCGGAGCTGAAACCGGGAGACGAAGTCGACCTGGAGACGCGTTACGGCGACTACCGCTACGCGGTCACGGACACCGAGATAGTCAACCCCGACAATCGCACCGCGCTCGTGACCGACGTCAACGGCTTTCATCTGACCCTCACGACCTGCTGGCCGTTGTGGGCGGGGGCCTTCGCGACCCAGCGCTACATCATCCACACCACCCAGGTATGGCCGATAGAGCTGCGGCCGGCTTACACCTGACCGAGCCGTAGACGATCCCCCTCTCCCCTCTGGGGAGAGGGATCAAGGGTGAGGAGTCAGTCAGCCACCAGGTGGAGGTCGACCACGGGAGCACCCTCCTGCTGGCCCACGACGAAGATGACCGTGCCCTGCGCGACCCAGATCGTCAGCGATTGGGAGCCGTTGACGAAGTTCTGGTTGCCACCGAGCTTGCCGTGCACGTATGAGGGCAGTGCATCGGGCGCCTTCTCCTTCTTGCCGACCGAGCCGGCGAGCGTGACGTTCGACTGGGTGAAGGGGATCCTCGCCGACACCCCGACGCCGATCGCGATGCCGAAGAGGGTGAGGATCAGGCCGACGGTGATGACGACCAGGAAGCTTGCGCAACCGCCGCAGCCCCAGCCGCGGTTTCCATAGCGCCGCCGCGCCGGGCGGTTGTCATCCACCGGCGATCGCTCCGATGATCAGCAGCGGTTCCTTGCCCGACGCGACCTCGGCGGGCAGCGGCGCGTCGATGGGCTCGTTGGTGAAGTCCTCCTCGCAGGCGAAGAACCGGATCATCGGCCTGCGCTGCTTGCTCTTCGCGTCGCGCATCGTGCCGAGGAGGGCCGGATAGTCCGCCTCCAGGGCGTCGAGCACGGATCGCTGCGTCACGTCGCCATCGACGCTCACCTCGACATCGCGCCCGACGCCGGCCAGGATCTGCAGGTTGCGGGGCAGGACTACGTGGACCTGCTGGTTCATGGCACTAAAGCGTTTGGACCTCGACCGACAGCACCTGAGGCAGGTCGTGGACGATCGCGTCCCAGGTGTCGCCGCCGTCCGGCGAGGCGTAGACCTGCCCGCCGCTGGTGCCGAAGTAGACGCCGGACGGGTCCATCGAGTCGACCGCCATCGCGTCGCGCAGCACGTTGACGTAGCAGTCCTTCTGGGGCAGGCCCTTCGTCAGCGCCTCCCAGTCGTCACCGCCGGTCTTGCTCCGGTAAACGCGCAGCTTGCCCTCGGGGACGAAGTGGTGCGAGTCGCTCGTGATCGGGATCACGTAGACGGTGTCCGGGTCGTTGGCGTTGATGTCGACCACGAACCCGAAGTCCGTCGGCAGGTTGCCGCTGATCTCGTGCCAGTTGTCGGCGCAGTCGTCGCTTCGCATGACGTCCCAGTGCTTCTGCATGAAGAGGACGTTGGGCTTCGCGGGATGCATCGCGATGCGGTGGACGCAGTGGCCTGTCTCGGCGTCGGGGTCGGGGATGTGGTTCGACTTCAAGCCAAGGTTCCGCTGCGTCCACGTCTTGCCGCCGTCCTCGGACCGGAACACGCCCGCGGCCGAGATGGCGATGTACATGCGGTCCTTCTGGGTGGGGTCGAGGATGATCGTGTGGAGTCCGAGGCCGCCGGCGCCAGGCGCCCATGTCGAGGCGGTCGGGTAGGTTCGAAGCCCCGCCTGCTCGTTCCACGTCTGGCCGCCGTCGCTCGTCACGAACAGGGCTGCATCCTCGACGCCGGCGAAGACCTTGTCCGGGTCGTCGAGGGACGGCTCGAGGTGCCAGACACGCTTGAAGTCCCAGGGGTGATCGGAGTCGTCGTACCACTTGTGGGTCCCGGTCGGCCCGTCGTAGACGAACTGGTTGCCGACAGCCTCCCACGTCTTGCCGCCGTCGTTCGAGCGCTGCATCACCTGGCCGAACCAGCCGCTCGACTGCGAGGCGTATATCCGGTTGGGGTCGGCAGGCGAGCCTTTCAGGTGGTAGATCTCCCAGCCCGCGAAATGGGGCCCTTCGATCGTCCACTTCTTGCGGGCGCCGTCCGACGTCATGACGAAGGCGCCCTTCTTTGTGCCGACGAGTAATCGAACTCCGCTCATGTGTTCACCCCTGATCGGTAATAGGCGACAGCCTTTTCCTTCTCAGACCGACACCAAGCCTAGAACTAATCGGCGGCCGGCGACTTTTCACGCGGCACAGGCACCGAAGGCGGCGTCGCCGCGCC
Organism: Candidatus Dormiibacterota bacterium; assembly: GCA_024280995.1. Taxonomy (GTDB): domain Bacteria; phylum Chloroflexota; class Dormibacteria; order Dormibacterales; family Dormibacteraceae; genus 40CM-4-65-16. Next base: position 312,427 of record JAMXLM010000018.1, on the reverse strand, counting down.
GTCCTGCGCGCCATCCGCGGACGCGGCCGCCGGCGCCGCCGGCAGCTGGAGCGTGAACCGGCTCCCCTCGCCCTCCACCGAGGCGACGGTGATGTCGCCGCCCTGCAGCCCGGCGAGCTGGCGGGCCAGAAAGAGACCGAGCCCTGTTCCCTTCAGGTGCTCCGTCTCCGGCGTGACGATGCGGCCGAACCTGGTGAAGAGCTGGCCCATGCTCTCGCGAGAGATGCCCAGCCCTTCGTCGGTGACCGCCACCCGCGCCATTCCGGCGCGCGAACGGACGTGGCAGGTGACCGTCCCGCCTTGAGGCGAGTACTTGATCGCATTGCTCAGGAGGTTGACGATGATCGTCCTGGTGCGGTCGGGATCGACCTTGACCCTCACCCGTCGGTCCGGGAGATCCATCACCAGCCGGTGATCGGGGCCGAGCAGCGGAGCGACCACTTCGGCGGCGGCGCGCGCGATGTCGCGGAGGTCCGCTTCGACGGCGTGCATGGTGACCGCGCCTTCCTCGAGCCGCGCCGCCTCGATCATCTCCTCAATCAGCTCGTTCATCTCCGAGACCTTTGCCGCCATCACGCCCGCAGCCTTGCGTCCCTGGTCGTTGAGGTGGCCGAAGAGCCCGCTCTCCAGCATCGAGACATAGCCACGCATCACGGTCACCGGACCGCGCAGCTCGTGTGAGGCAAGGTTGAGGAACTGTGTCTTGCTGTCTTCGAGTGCGGCCATACGCTCGGTGACCCGGGCGCGTTCGAGGCTTGCGGTCACCGAGTTTGCGTAACCCCTGAGCTGGGCGATCTCCTCGGTCCCGAACAGGGGCGTGAACGGGCCGGCGGTGATCGCCAGCTGACCGGCTCCCTCGGCGAGGTGCAGGGGCGCCTTGATCACAGTGGGGTTCGACGCGTCGGCGATAAGGGCTGCCGCGTCCGCCGCGTCGATGCCGCTCGTGGCAAGGACCTTGCCGTCCGCGTCGCTGACGAAGCCCGACTTGCCGCCCATCATTCGGACCGCCCAGTACGCCGCGCGCTCGGCCATCACCTGCCGCGACGGGCTGAAGATCAGGAGGTCCTGCAGTGCCGCCCGAATCTCGTTCTCCTCGCTCAAGCGCCAGATCCGGCGAAGGATCGCCGGCGGGGCAAAGCTGACGTAGATGACGGGTACCGCTGCCAGCGCGATGAGCTGGGTGGCGATGATCGCGGTCGGACTCCGCATCGCGCTTCCGGCGATCACGGCCACGAGAAGCACGACGATCAGGAGGCCGAACCCGACGGAAAGGAAACGCATCCGCGCCTTCTGCACGGCGGGCAACCTGATGCTCTCGATCCAGAACCGGACGATCGGCTCGCCGACGAAGATCGCCCAGGGGACGACGATGACGATGCCCAGCACGGAGGCCACGAGCGGAGAGGCGTTGCTGAAGACGAACACGTCGAGAATGCCGACGCCGATGGCGACGACGAGCAGGGCGTAGGCGAGGGCCAGCGTCGTCCGGCCGATCGGCACGAACTCGTGACGGAACAGGAGGACGAAGAAGCCTGACACCATGAAGAGCGCCAGGTCGGCGCCGGAAAGCACGGGCGGTGGGTTCGGAATCCTGCCCAGCGCCGCCACCACGGCGAGGCTTATGAGCGCGCCCGCGAGCATGGCCTGGGCCCGGCCGCGATCGCGGTACCAGCGATACGCGATCGCTACTCCGAGGGCGACGAATCCGAGCGCCGTGAGGTCCTGAGCGACGATCGCGGCCTGGGTCAAGACTCCTTCTGCCCGCGCCTCCGTCCCAGCTCGACCCAGCCTGGGATCTGCCCCGAGATTTCCGCCGGCGTGACGCGAGATTTGACGAGGTACTCGACGGCGCCGAGAGCGCGGCCGCGGTCGATCATCGAAGGCTCGCCATAGTTGGAGAGGATGACCACCGGCGGGTGGTTGGGAAAGCGCTCGTTCAGAGCGGCGAGAACCTCGAAGCCGCTGCGATCGGGAAGCAGCAGATCGAGCAGGACGAGGTCCGGAGCCAAGCCGGACAGCGTCGAGAAGGCGATCTCACCGGTCGTCGCCACCGAGACGCGATAGCCGTCGTGCTCGAGCTGGAGGCGATACATCTCCGCGATCGAGCTGTCGTCCTCGATCATCAGGACATGGACGTCGGGAAGCTGCCGAGCTTTTTGACGTAACGCAAAAATCACCGCTTGCGGGATCTCGGCGCTCCTCATTCCGCCGTATTGCGGGAACCACACGAGCGGTTCAGAGGACGGTTCGGACACTGTCGCGGACACGGGATCCGCCCATCGCCGTACCACCGTTCGCTTGATCATAATGTTCGACTTCAGACTCTGTGGCATCAGGAGGAGCCCAGGTCGAAGACAGGACGTAAACTCTTGTTAGTTAGGTACCCGGGGGGAGGAATTTGGCCACCGCAAGCCCGTTTGATGCGGCACTGCGAGACGTGCTCGAACGGCTCCACGCGGCTTCGACTGAACTGGAAAGCGCTCGCGACGCCACCGAGGTGGCACAGCGATCGGCCGACCTGCTGCTGGCGCTCACCCGCTCCACGCGGGCGGTCGTGGCCCTGGGCGGACTCAGCCACGAGTTCGAGCGCTACGACCGCTTCTTCGCGCGCAGCGCCGATGACGCTCGGCCGCCTGCCGACGATGAGGTCGCCGAGATGCTCTCGACGGCCGGGCTCCTGCACCGTCCTGGCTCGGGGTCTCCGAGTCGAGCGCGCGGCGCTGCCATCGGCGCGCTGCTCCGCGCGCACGGGCAGGTCATCGGCGGCATCGCGGTCAGCCGCCCCGGGGAATACTCTCCAAACGAGCAGGTCGCCCTGGACGTATTCGCCGCCCAGGTGGCGATGGCGCTCGCAGCTTCGAGCCGATGGGACGAGATGTGGCAGAGCATCGAGCGCGTCGAGCGCGCACACGAGCTCGCGGTCCGGGTCTTGATCGCGGTCTCATCTCACGCCGTCAAGGGCCGGACCCTGTCCGACTTCTACCGCCGGCTCGCGCGCACCGTCGGCGAGCTGGTCGGCGCGGGACGGGTGCTTCTGTGGCGCCTCGACGACTCCGGGATGCTCTCCCCGATCGATGGCGGCTACCGGATCGACCCCGACTTTCTTTCGCGGCTCAAGCCCACGCCGTGCACGCCTGATGGCGACGAGCTTGCGAGCCGCGTCGTGTTCAACGACTACATCTTTCGCGCCAGCACCAGCGACGATCCTCCGGAGCACGGATACGTGCTCGAAACTCTCGGAGTCGCCAGCGCCATCAGCGTCGCCTGGCGGGCAGGCGAAGAGCGGCTCGGTCTTTTGTCCGCGTACAACTCGACCCGGCCTGGAGGGTTTTCGCGCGAGGACACGTGGGTGCTGGAGAAGGCCGGCCTCATGGCCGGCGTGGTCACCCGGCTCTGGCAGCTGCGGGAGGACGTGCGCCGGACGGACGAGCGACTGATCAAGATCGACAGCGCGCGCCAGATCCTCCTGAGGAACCTGAACACCGTCGTCGAGAAGGAGCGCAAGCGATTCGTCGCCGAGCTGCACGACGACGCGATGCAGAAGCTCACGGCGGCCGAGCTGCAGCTCGCTCGCCTGGGCGACCGGCGCGACGACACCGACGTGGTCGCTTCGGTGCGCGAGCTCCTCGAGCAGACCGAAGCCGCACTTCGCCGACTCGTCTTCGACGTCCGGCCTCCTGCGCTCGACAACCCCGACGGCCTGGCCCAGTCGGTCAAGGATCGCGTGGCGGGGCTCGAGGCCGCGGGCATCAAGCCGATCGTCGAGCTCGACCTGCCGGAGGACCTGAGCCTGGACCTGAAGGCGATGCTGTTCCGCCAGGTCGCCGAAGCCCTGGGCAACGTCGAGCGCCACTCCAGGGCGACCGAGGTCAAGGTGTCGCTACGTCAGGCCGATGGTGGAGTGCGTGGCTTGATCGTCGACAACGGCCGGGGGTTCGTGGTCGCGGAGCGCAGCAACCTGCCGGGTCACCTCGGCTTGCTCGCGCTGCGGGAGCGCGCCCTGATGGCCGGCGGCCGCTACAACATAGAGAGCCGGCCGGGCGCTGGAACGACGGTCGAGTTCTGGATCCCGCTCGGCCAGTAGGCCTTCAGCGCGGCTTGCGGCTTACGTCGAGATCGTCGCGCAACCGCGCGCCCATGACCCGCAGAACTTTGACCATCAGAGAGTCGTTGCCCTTGATGGCGTCGCGGAACTGGGCGTGACTCATGACGAAGAAGTGGCTCTGGGTCAGGGTGGTCACCGTCGCGGTGCCAGGGCCGCGATCGATCATCCCGATCTCGCCGAAGAAGTCCCCCGGCCTCAGGGTCCGCCGCGCCGTGCCGTCGATGTCCACCTCCGACTCGCCGTCGAGCTGGACGTAGAACGTGTCAGACGGCCGGCCCTGGGTGATCAGCTTCCTGCCGGGGGGCACGTCGATCTCGTCGCCCTCGCGGGCGATGAACTGGAGCTCCTTCGGGCTCGCCTGGGCGAACAGCGGGACCTTGCCAAGCGCCTCGATCTTGCGGTCGGCCATCGCGTGCAGCATATTCTCGTGAATCGCCGGTGATCAGGGCGTGTTCGGTCTGCGGTCTGCCGCTCCCCGAGGGTGCGCGGTTCTGCCCGAACTGTGGCTCGGCCGTCGGCGCGCTGGTCGAGACGGAGGAACGGAAGTTGGTCACGGTCCTCTTCACCGACCTCGTGGACTCGACCGGGCTGGCGCAGCGTTTCGACGCGGAACGCGCGCGGGAGCTGCTGGGCCGGTTCTTTGACGTCGCATCCGAGGAGCTGATCGCGCTCCGCGGCCGGCCCGAGAAGTTCATCGGCGACGCGGTGATGGCCGTGTTCGGGCTGCCGGTGGTCCACGAGGACGACGCGCTGCGTGCCGTCCGGGCGGGGCTCGCGATCCGCGCGCGCGTCAGGAGGCTCGGGGAATCGCTCGCCCTCGACCGGCCGCTCCAGGTCCGCACCGGGGTCGAGACGGGCGAGGCCGCGGTCGGCCGCTCGCCGACCGGCCAGCTCCTGGTGACGGGCCCGGTGGTGAACACCGCAGCTCGGCTTCAGACCGCTGCCCAGGTTGGAGAGGTCCTGGTCGGCCCGACGACGTATGTGCTGACGAAGTCGAGCGTGGCTTTCGGGCGGCGCCGGCGCGTCAGGGCGAGGGGCTTCGAGCAGGCGCTCGAGGCGTACGCGGTCGAGACGCTTTCGCCGCGCTCGGCGCGCCGCACCATCCCGTTCGTCGGTCGGTCATCGGAGCTGGCGGTCCTCGGCCAGAGCCTTGGACTCGCGAGCACGACCGGGCGCCCGGTCCTGGTCACGGTCGCGGGCGAGGCCGGCATCGGCAAGTCCCGCCTCGCCGACGAGCTTGGGGCGGGTGTCAGCGCCGCGGTCCTGATCCTGCGCGGCCAGTCACGGTCGCAGACCGATACGGCGACCTTCTCCCCCGCGGCGGCGATCGTCGCCGACCTCGCGGAGATCCACTCCCGCGACGACGACGCGGAGGCGATCCTCGCGAAGCTGCGCGCCCTGGCCGAGCGCACGGGAAGCCAAGCCTCGGCGGCGCGCACCGCCCAGCGACTCGCTCTGCTGTTCGGCATGGGCGAGAGCGTGGACATGGCCGCGTTCGTCCACGAGGTGCAGGCGGGGTTCATCTCGGTCATCGACGGCCTCGCGCGCGATCATCCGGTGCTCCTGATATTCGAAGACGCGCACTTGTTGAAGGCGCCGATGCTCGACCTCATCGAGCGGCTTGGCGTGAAAGGCGAAGGGCCCCGCCGGCTGCTCATCGTCGCCCTGGCTCGCAACGAGCTGTTCGACGAGCGGCCGACCTGGGGTGCGGTCAGCGAGAACTCGGTCCTGCTCCGCCTGGAATCGATGTCCCGCGACGAGTCCGTGGTCCTCGCCAGGCAGGCGGGCGGCGGCCACGTCGGCGACGTCGAAGCGATCGAGATCGCCGAACGGGCGGGAGGAAATCCCTACTTCATCATCGAGACGACAGGCATGCTCCTTCCGCCTGCGGGGGCGGACGGCCATGGCCCGCGCACCGTCCCGCCGACCGTCCAGGCGGTCATAAGCGCACGCATCGACGCCCTGCCCGCGCGGTTGCGAGAGCTCGCCCGACGGGTCTCGGTCTTCAAGTACGGGTTCGACCTGAGCGAGATCGCGGTGGTCGATCCCGAGGCGACCGTGGAAGAGCTGCAGGAGCTCGAAGACTGCGAGGTGATCGTCCGCGACCCGCAGCCCGGCATGTCCGAGCGGTGGCGTCTACGCCACGCGACGTTGAAGGACGTCATCTATGCCGGCCTGCCCAAGCGCGAACGGGAGCGACTTCACATCCTGGTCGCCGACTACCTTCAGGCCACCGGCAGGCCTCTCGCGGCCGACCACCTCGAGCTCGCCGCCCTGGCGGCGATGGACCTCGATCCGAACGACCGCACGCTTCCGGACCGCGCCGCCGATGCACTCCTGATGGCGGGCGACAGGGCGCGGCGAAGGATGGAAAGCCGGACCGCGATCGACCGCTACGAGCGCGCGCTGGCCATGGCCGGCGGCGAGCACCGGTGGGGCGCCCGCGAGGCGCGCATCCTGGCCGGCAAAGGCGAATCGCACTACTGGCTCGGCGAATACCCGGCGGCGGCGCTGGCCTTGAACCGCGCGGTCGAGATCGGCGAGCGGCACCACGATTCGTTCGCGCTCGCGCTCGCGTTCCGGTTCCTCGGCGACGTCGCCATCAACTTCGAGGCGGACGTCGACAAGGGCGAGCGGCTGCTGAATCGGTCGGTCGAGGCCGCCGAGGAGCTGGGTGAGCCGTGGGTCATCGTCCGCTCCCTTCTGTTCGCGGGCTGGGTGCCGTGGACGAGGGGCCGTTACGACGAGGCCGAGAAGATCTGGCGGCGCGCTCTCGACATGGTGGACCCCAAGGACCACTGGGCACGGGTGCGCGCTCTCACCGCGCTCTCGATCAACCAGTCGGAGATGGGCCACAACGACGAGGCGCTGCGCCTGATCGACGAGGCATGCGCGCTGGCGGAGGAGTCAGGGGACCGCTTCAGCGTCGGCAACACCGCGGTGCAGAAGGGGCGACTGCTGGACGACCTCGGGCGCGGCGAAGAGGCGCTGCCCTGGTTCGACCGCGGGGTCGCGATCTTCACCGAGCTCGGCGCCCGGTGGGAGATAGCCGACGCACGCGCGGCCCGCGGGATCGCCAAGCGCAACCTGGGCCGTCTCGACGCGGCCGAGGAGGACCTGCGCGCCGCGATCAGGATCGCGGAGGAGATGGGAGACCGGCAGCTGCCGCCGTGGACGTGGCGGCACCTGGCCCGCGTCGCCGAGCTGCGCGGTGACAAGGCCGCCGCCGAAGAGCTGCTCGAGCGATCGAAAGACGCGGAGTCTCGCGGCCCGCACTGATCAGGGCGTGGCGGCGCTCGCGGCGAGCACAGGTTCCCCGGCGGGCACGGCCCTGCGCGCCGGGACCACCACGAGAGCGATCACCCCGGCGGCCACGACGACGAATGTCGACGCCAGGAACATGACTCGCGCTCCGTACGACCCGTAGACGACGCCCCCGCCGAACGCCCCGACGATCGGCGCGGCTCCGAACAGCACCGATTTCACGAGCGCCTGGCCGGTCGCGCGCAGCCGCGCCGGCACCAGGTCGTTGGCGATCATCACCGCGGAGACGAAGGTCAGCGCAAAAGCGACGCCAACGCCGAGCTTCAGGAGCGCCGCCACCAGCGCGCTGCCCGCGAACGCCCAGGCGACGAAGATCGCGAGGTAGATCGCGCACCCGATCGCGAAGAGGATGCGATGGCTGAACCGCTTCGTCAGGACGTGGATGTATCCCATCGTCGGGATCTCGGTCAGGGCCTGAAACGCGGCCGCGGCGCCGACCAGCAGCGCGCCGCCGCCGAGCAGGTCGATCTGCAGCACGAGGAAGTTCTGGGTTGCCGCGAGCGCGATGCCGAGCAGCATCAAGCTCCCCAGAAACCCGAGCAGCACGCGCGGGATGCCGCCCATCCCGGCGGTTGAGGGGACGGCGCCGAGCGCCGGCTCGGGGTCGGGCTTGATCGTTCTCCAGATCCAAATGCCGAGGAGCGTGGAAAGCGGCGCATAGATAAGAGGTATGAGAGCCAGGCCGAACATCCCATACGCCCCCCCGGTCAGGATCGCGGAAGCCGCCCAGCCGGCGCTCGTGCGCAGGCGGATCCTGGCGTAGTCCGTCCGGCTCGACAGGCGCAGCCTTCGCAGGGTGATGGGGTCGAGGAGGGCCAGGGGTGAGCGGGCGAGCGAAAGGCCGACGATGAGGAGGCCGGGGACCGACCGCGCACCCGGCAGGAGGAGCAGGAGCGAGACCGCCGCCGCGCAAAAAGCCGCCCCGACGACCAACCTCTCCGGGCTGAGCCGCCGGTCGGCAAGATAGGCCCAGCCCAGCCCCGCGACCAGCGCCACGAACGCGGTCGCCGCCAAGACTGCTCCGATGCCGGAAGGGCTCAGCCCTTGCTGCAGCAGGTAGAGAGGGATGAATGGGAGCAGGCTGCCGTCTGTGACGCCCATCAGCACGTAGGCCAACCGCAATCCGCGAAGCTGGTTGTCCGCCATCGGTCGGATAGGTTGCCAAACTCGGGCCGCTTTCTTCACGCAGAAAGGGACATACGTCCCATTGGAACGTGTCCAGGCGGTTTCTACACTCATGTCACGTGAACGCTCGCGTTTGGGAACACCAAACGCGGCGAGGGAGGGACTAGGGGAGCGCCGCGTGGTTCCGCGAAATGGGCGCCGTGAGGCGGCCACGCGGAACATGCATCGATCGTTGCTCCTCGGCCAATCGTTTTTCGGGGCCTCGCGGTGCTTTCGGCTCGCGTGACTCCAGACAGAATCGAAGAGGAACAGCAAATTGGCGATCGCGGCACAAGGCACAGAGCAGGACACGGTCGACGCTGCCGTCGACCCTGACGACGCCCGCGCGATCACCTCGGACGGCGCCGACTTCTGTGACCTGATGTCTGACCTGGTGGGGGGATTTGAACGCCGGACCGGCATTCGGACGGCGCTCGTGGTCAGCCGGAGCTGGCCGGCCGCAGCCCCGCCGGGAATCACGGTGAATCTCTACCGCATCGCGCGCGAGGCGCTGCAGAACGCCGCGAGGCACAGCCGGGCAAAGCACGTGTCGGTCAAGCTCGGCTCGCTGGCCAGCGGCAAGCTCTCGATGACGGTCACCGACTATGGCTGCGGCTTCGACCGCAGCGCCACGACCGTGGGCATGGGCACGATCGAGATGACGGAGAGGGCGGTTTTGATGGGCGGAGACCTGTGGATCGACACCTTCCCCGGTTTCGGGACGAGCGTGCACGTCAGGGTGCCCCGCTAGAGGCAGTCGACACCGCCGCGTGGACGCGGCGGGAGGGTGTCTAGGTCAGCAGGTGCCGGCGGTCGTTCAGCCGGCGACGGACCTCGGCACGGCGTTCCACAAAGCGCCTGTCCGCGACTCTGCGGTCGGCCGGCACCTCGGCGACCGCCTGCCGCCTGTCGGCCGCGGATCGTCGCTCGTCCTGTCGCCTGTCGGTGTTCCGCCGTCGGGTATCTCCTCTCTGCTCAATCGTGGTTGCCATCCCTCTTCCTCCTCTTACTGGTAGGCCATCTGTGTGGGCTGCGCGGCCTCGAAAAACAGCGAGCGCATCTCCTCAGGCAGCTCGAGCCCGAGGTCGTCCAGGCGGTCGAACACCCGCGGCCGGATGCCCGACGGGCTGAACCTCCCGACCACGCGCCCCTGGCCGTCCACGCCGCTGCGAATGAAACGGAAGACGTCCTGCATGGTGATCACGTCTTCCTCCATCCCGGTGACCTCGCTGATCTGCACGACCTTGCGCGTTCCGTCGCGCATACGCTCGAGATGGACGATGACGTTGACCGCGCTCGTGATCTGGGTTCGGATCGCTCGCACCGGCAAGTCGTATCCGGCCATCAGCACCAGCGTCTCGATCCTTGCCAGCACGTCTCGAGGCTTGTTGGCGTGGAGTGACGTCATCGATCCGTCATGTCCCGTGTTCATCGCCTGCAGCATGTCGAGCGCCTCCGGCCCTCGAACCTCACCGACGACCAGGCGGTCCGGTCTCATGCGCAGCGAGGAGATGACGAGATCTCGAATCGTGATCTCCTTGCCTTCTGGCCCGGCAGGCCGAGACTCGAGCCGCGCGACGTGGCGCTGGCGCAGCTGCAGCTCGGCGGCATCCTCGATCGTCACGATTCGCTCGTCGTCCGGCAGGTAGCCGGACAGCACGTTGAGAAGCGTCGTCTTGCCGCTGCCGGTGCCGCCGCTGACGACGATGTTCGCGCGAGCGGCGACGCAGGCCTTCAGAAACCCGAAGGCGCTTTCGCTGCAGCTGCCCAGCCGGATCAGGTCGGCCATGTCGAGCGGGCCGCGCACGAAACGGCGAATGTTAATCAGCGGGCCGTCGACAGCGACGGGTGGGATGGCGATATGCACACGCGAGCCGTCGGCCAGGCGGGCGTCGCAGATCGGGCTCGACACGTCGACGCGACGGCCGACCGACTCGACGATGTCGCGAATGATGCCCATGAGCTGGTCATCGGAGTCGAACGTGACGGGCGTCAGGATGATCTTGCCGTCGACCTCGACATAGACCTGCTGGGCGCCCATGACCATGATCTCGGTGATCCTCGGGTTTGCCATCAGCGGACCAAGCGGACCCAGCTGCGAGTAGTCGTGACCCGCGGCGGCGGCTTCGTTCATTGCGTCAACCTCACTGTGGCGGGCAGTGCCCGCAAAGATGGATCCGCCGTGATGGCCAGGTTCTCGCTTCCGAGCACGGTGGCGGTCCAAGCGATGAGGCCGCCCGCGATCGTCGCGCGGACGCGGCTTGTCCCGTTTAGCGTGATGCCGGCGGCGGGCACGTAGAAGATGCCGATGAAGCTCGTGAAGTCGTGCCCGTTGATCTTGTTAGCGCAGGTGTTCGGCTGGCTCGACTGCTCGGGGCCGGGCTCGTAGAGAACGACACGACTGTACTGGTTGCCGGTGAAGACATAGATGTCTCCTCCCGCGTTCATGCTGATGCAGCCACCCGACGGGAAGAACAGAACCACTGCGCCCGGTGTTACGGCGCCGTTCGGACAGTGCGGCAGCAGGCTGGCTGTGAAAAGCGGCGCCACGTCGTTGCCGGTTGTGGGATCGACGCACTGGTTCTCGTTCGCGAGGTCTCCGTGTGGCGGCGCCGCGGGCGTGGGCTCCGTGTCGGGCAGCCCACCGGCCAGCGGCGGGTTCAGATTGTCCGGCGGGGACGCTGCGCCGCTCGGCCACCCTGCGGGAAACAAGCTGCTGTTCACGGTCACCGCCGCGTTGACGCTGTTCTGAACCTGCGTCAGGTATGCGAGGCCGCTGCACGTTCCGTTCTGGGCGGCGTAGACGTTCAGGTACTGCGCCCCCGGCACCGCCGTGCCGACGGTCACCTTGAAGTTGGTGCTGCTGCCAAGCGTCACGGTCTTGCACATCGAGGGTGCGCTCTCGCGGACGAAGCAAGTCGGCCCGGCGGCCTGGCCTGCACACGTGTATGGCACCCACCTGACGGACGTCACCTCCACCGACCATGTCCCGGTCAGGTTGTTGGTGCCTCCGACCGGGTCGACCTGGAACGAACCGCTGCAGGGCGCCACTGAGTCCCAGAACTGAGGGAGCGCGCGAAACGCCACGAGCGTCCCGCTGGGGATCGTGCCGATCACGTCCTGGCGACTGATGCTGAGACTCGTGGCACCCGCGGCCGCGGCTGCCGAGGTGGTGAAAGTCTGACCGCCGACGGAAAGCTGAGTCCCCGAGGGTAGAGCTCCAGGGATGGCGTTCACGTTGATCGAGGTGATCCTCAATCCGGTCAGGTCTCCGTTCAGGGTCGTCGTGTTCGGCGTGCCCGCGGCGTAGACGTTCGGCTCGTCGGGGGGCCGGAGCTCATTGCTGATGAGGCCGCCATCCTGGGTCAGCCCGCCGCTCATGTCGTAGACCCCGGCGTCCAGGAAGTAGCAGGTCGCCGAACCAGTGGGGTGCGGATCGGTCGTGTACAGGCCAGGGCATTCGCCGGCGCAGTTCGGTGAGCTCCAGCTCTGGTTGGTGAGGCTGAGCGCCGGCATCGGATAGTCGGGGTCCGGCATGTTGAACCCCAGGACCTGGGATCCGGACACCGTCCAGGGCGCGGGCAAGAAAGGAGGGGCGGGGCTCGAGCACACCGCGACCGCGTTCCCGGTGACGGAGCCGCTCGAGCTGCCCCCGCCGGAGATGTTTCCATCCGACCAGACGTCGCCGATCAGGGTGGCGGTCCCGTTGCCGGTGAACGTCAATGATCCCGAGCACGTCGGGTCGAGGGTCTGGATGGCCGCGCCGTTGGCCCCCGCCTGCCTTGCCAGCGCAGTGGCGGTCGCGCCGACCGTTACGAACGAGCCGGAACCGAGCACCTGCATCATCGCGATACCCACCTGATGCGTTGCCGTGGCCGTGAACGTGACGCCGGCGATCGAAAGGTTGGTGGAGGTGACCGTCAGGACTTGATTGGTCGGGTCGCCGAACGGACACGTCAGAGTGCTGCCGCTGAGGGAGCACGTGGGCAGGGAATAGAGCCGTTCATTCTTGGCGTACACGTCCCTCGCGGCGTAGTCCGCGTGACTCACGTCGTTGCTCGCCATGTAGTCATAAGCGGCGGCGAGGGACGCCGCATCGACCGAGGCTTGCATCTGCCGGCGGTCGAGGTAGGCGTGACCGCCGTCCAACGCCAGGCCCACGAAGCCGAAGAGGACCACGAGCAAGAGGCCGACGAGAACGATCGCCTGCCCACGCTGCCTTCTTCGGCCTGAGGTCCTCACTCAGTACTCCGTCTTGTACGTCGCCGAGGCGCTGAGCACGATGTGGCTCGCCGTCACCTGCTGGATGAGCGGCGTGATGGGGACGAAGTTGTAGCGGATGGTCACCTGCAGGGGGGCGTGGTCGTGCGCGGGGTTGGTGGCGCTGCAGCCGCCGGTCGCGTTCGCCCATGTCTGGCCGCCGGGGGCGTTCTCCAGCGTCGGGGTGAGCGTCTCAACCGCCGGCGGCGCGTCGGGTTCGGTGATGTACAGCCACCCCTGGTTCGCCGGCGGGGTCTGGCCCGCAACGACGGGACCGTTCGGGCACGGGTTCGCGAGCGAAACGTCGACCGCATGGCGCTTGACCGCCGTCTCCACGTCGGAGTTGGTTGGCAGCAGCGCGGACGCCCGGATCGCGGTGCGCGCGCCTTCGTTGGCGGCCTGGTTGATGGTGGCGTAGATGTAGATCGCCCGGCCGAAGTCCACGATTCCGAACAGCAAAAGCAGAAGGACCGGAGCCACGATCGCGAACTCGACCATCGACTGGGAGCGCTGACCGTTCGAGAACCGCAGGCGCAACTCAGTAACCCCCGACGACCATGTGCGTGTTGGCGACGATGTGCACCGAGCTGCCGACGACGCTGGGCATGAACCCGCCCGCGAACCCGAAGCTCATGATCAAGATCACGTTGACGTCCTGGCCCTTGAACGAGTTGTCGGCCGGCGCCGTGGCCAGGTCGAGGCCAGGCGTGTTGTCGTAGCAGATGAACAGCAGCGGCTGGTCGACGGTCGTCGGATAGACGGAGTCGGCGTAGGGCGGATTGTGGTTCGCGTTTCCATCGGTGCCGTCCGGACACGTGGTCGCGGGGTTCTCCAGGATCGACGAGGGCAGGTGATATTTGTTGAGGTTGCAGTCGACCGCCTGTTTGATGCCGGGGAAAGCGTTTGGATCGCCGTTCGGGTTGCCGTTCGCCTCGTACGGGCATGGGTCCTGCGTCCAACCGTCGGAGTCGTAGAGGCTGGGGTTGCTGCCCGCATTGCCGTTGTTCGGCACCGAGAACCAGCTGGCCTGCCGTGCGGCCTCGCGGGTGGCCCCGGTAAGGCCGACGTCGAAGTAGAAGACGCGACCGAGGTCGATCAGCCCGTACAGAAGAAGGAACAGGACGATCGCGGAGGCGCCGAACTCGACCGAGGACTGGCCTCGCTGACCGCGCATCTAGCCGCCCGCCAAAAAGCGCATCGCCAGCAGTGCGGCAGGCCCGAGCAATATCACCCACAGGGTCGGGAAGATGCACCCGAGCATCGGGAGCAGCATCTTCAGCGAGGCCCGCGCGCCACGCTCCTGCGCCGTGACGAACCGGCGGAGGCGAATCTCGTCCGACTGGATGCGAAGGATCTTGCTGACGCCGGACCCCAGCTGCTCCGACTGGATGATCGCCTGGACGAAGTTGTTCAGGTCCTCCACGCCGCTGCGCTGGCCCATGTCGTTGAGCGCCTCCAGCCGCGGCCGGCCGATCCGGATCTCCTGCATGACTCTGCCGAACTCGGCGGCGAGGCCGTGGTCGTATTTCTCGACCACCTTTTCCATCGCGGCTTCGAAAGTCAGGCCGGCCTCGACGCAGACGACAAGCACGTCGATCACGTCGGGGAGGTCCGCCTGAATCTCGGCGCGGCGGCCGGCAAGCTTGAGCCGCAGCCAGATCATCGGGCCGTACAGACCCGACAGCGTTCCGGTGGCCGCAAGAACCGCGAGGGTGATCGGGTTCTGCAGCATCGCGCCGACAAGGAGGCCGAGGATGCAAAGCAGAACCGCCGTCACGTAGCGCACCGCGATCAGATCTCCCGCCGTCATGCCCCCTGGGTGACCCGCCACCTGCAGGTCGGTCGTGATCTTCTGCCTCACCTTCTCGGGCGTCGATTGCTCCACCAGGCGTCCGACTCGCTTGAGCGCGGGTTTGACGACGCGATCCATGAAGGGCTGGCGGAGCTCGATATCGGCCACCGTCAGCGGCAGGCCAGTCTCGTAAACACGCAGGCGCCCCTCGACGACGTCGGCGTTGGTCGGGCCTTGCGGCATCGTGCTCCACACCGTGATGAACACGCCGAGCGCCGCCATCGCGCCCAGGATCGTCGCGACGTAGAGAGCTGCCATCTCAGATCCTGAAGTTCGTGATTCGGCGAACGAAGACGTTGCCGATGAAGATCGAGATCCCGGCCAGCACGAGGAGAACGCGGCCGAACGGCTCGGTGAACATCACGCGGAAGTAGCTCGGAGTGACGACGTTGAGGATCGCCGCGACGATGAACGGCAGTAGGGTGATGATCCAGCCGGACGCTCGCATCTGGGCGGTCATCGCCCCGATCTGAGCTTTGATCTGAACCCGCTGCCGGATCGTGTGCGAGATGCCGTCCAGGATCCGGGCCAGGTTGCCGCCCACGTTCGCCTGGATGGCTATCGCGGTCACGATCAGGTCCAGGTCCTCGCTCCCGACGCGCCGCACCATGTTGGCGAGCGCGGCCGGGGTCGAGCTGCCGAGCTTGGTCTCTCGGACGACCCGTTCCAGCTCGTCCGAGATTGGAGCCGATGCGTTCTTGGCCACAGACTCGATGGCTTGCGGCAGCGACAGCCCCGCCTTCATCGCGTTGGAGAGGAGGCTGAGGGTGTCCGGAAGCCGGCTGTTGAACTTGGTGAGGCGCCGCCGCTGGCGAAACTTCACGACCCGCATCGGGATCAGGTACGCCACCACGCCGGCGATCACGAACTGCGGCGAGAACCCGAATCGCCACAGCGCAAGGAGTGCTCCGCCGACAAGGAGCCCGACCTGGATCATCACGAACTCCGCGGTGCGTAGCTTCAGGTCCGCCCGAGCGAGGTGCTCGGCGACCGTGAGACCCCCGTTGAGCCTGTGCTGGCGGTTGCTTCGGTCCGCCAGCGCCTCGAACGGCTGGCTGATCCGGGTCCGAAGTGACTTTGGCGCAGAGATGGTCTCCCAGCGAGCCCTACCGGCGGACGAGGCGGCCGGCAGCGCCACCGCGATTCCCGCGATGAGCACACCGGCGGCGGCCACGGCGGAGACGAGGATGACGATCCCCATCTCAGACGACCGCCGGCTCGAAGATCGCTTCGGACACTCTCTCGCCGCGCTGCGCGAAGTGGTCGAGGTGAATCGACCTCTTGCCGGTCGCGGTGTGGAAGCCCCGTGCGTTGCCTTCCGCGTCGATGCCGGTCTGGCGGTAGACGAAAAGATCCTGCATCTGGATCTCGCCGTCTCCGAGGCCCGTGACCTCGGTGATGTTGACGATCTTCCGCGCGCCTCCCCGCACACGTTCCGCCTGGACGACGAGGTCGATCGCGGACGAGACCTGCTTCTGGATGGCTCGCGAGGGCAGTTCCGCGCCGGCCATCATGACCATCGTCTCGAGGCGTCCGAACGCGTCGTAGCTGCTGTTCGCGTGCACGGTGCTCATCGACCCTTCATGCCCGGTGTTCATCGCCTGGAGCATGTCGAGCGCCTCGCCACCACGGCACTCGCCGACGATGATTCGGTCGGGGCGCATCCGCAGGGCGTTGCGGACGAGGTCGCGGATCTCGATCGCGCCCTTGCCCTCGACGTTGGGCGGCCGCGACTCGAGGCGGATCACGTGCGACTGGCGGAGCTGCAGCTCGGCCGAATCCTCGACCGTGACGATGCGCTCGTCCGGCGGGATGAATCCCGAGAGGATGTTGAGCAACGTCGTCTTGCCGGAGGACGTGCCGCCGGAGACGAGGATGCTGAGCCGGCTTCGCACCGCCGCGTCCAGGAACTGGATCATCTCCGTGGTCGCGCTGCCCATCGCCAGCAGGTCCTCGGGCTGAAGCTTGTCGCGCGAGAACTTTCTGATCGTCAGGCATGGGCCGTCGATCGCCAGCGGAGGAAGGACTACGTTGACCCGCGAGCCGTCGCGTAGGCGCGCATCGCACATCGGCGAGCTCTCGTCGACGCGACGGCCGACCGTGCTCACGATCCGGTCGATGACCTGGCGCAGCTGGGCGGCGGTCTCGAACACGACGGGGCTCAGGCTCACCCGGCCCTTGCGCTCCACGTAGATCTGGTGCGGGTGGTTCACCATGATCTCGCTGACGGCCGGATCCTCGAGAAGCGGCTGCAGCGGGCCGAGGCCGAGGACTTCGTCGAGAAGGGCGTCGATCAGGTGGCCGTAGTCGAGACGGTTGATGGCGATGCCGGCGCTCTTGACGTGCTCGTCGGCCACGCTCGTGATCCGCGCCCGGACACCGGCCCGGTCCGTGATGTCGATGTCGTCCGCATGCCGCTCGACGAGCAGCGCGTGAATCGCGGCCTTCGCCGTGGTGACGGACGAAGCTGCGCGGTTTGTCCGCTGTGCGTCCTCTTCGGCCGGCTTCTGCTGTTGAACCGGTTTGGGCTCCGGACGCATGCCCTCGATCACGCTGAGGCCGACCTCCGCGGATGAGACCTCAGCCGGCTCGGGGCGTCGCCGAGCCTCGAGCCTGTCCTTAAGCGCCATGAGCGCGCCCTCCGAGCCGGTTCAAGGCAAGCCGAGCCGCCTCCCTCACGCGCGCGTTGCGGTCGAGGGTCGTGTATTTCAAGTCGTTCTGTGCCGCGATTGCGCGCAGCGCCCCAAGCGCCTTTGCCGCGGACATTCGGATCCGCCAGTTGGGGTCCATCAGCGCGGCGTCGATGACCGGGATGGCCGACGTCGCACCAATCCATCCCAGCGCGCGGCATGCGATGGCTCGCTCGCGGCGGGTGCCTCTCTCCAACACCTCGATCAGCGGAGCGATGGCCGCCCGTCGCCGGCGCAATCCGGCCGCCATGACGAGCGAAGGCCGGACGGAGGGACGGTGCCCGTCCCGGAGCGCGCTTTCGATGAACAGGTCGGGTGCGGACCGCGCGAGCTCGGCGACCAGCCGGCGATTGGTGCCCCTGCGGTGGATGGCCGTGACGATCGCGGCCGCGCTGTTTGCGCCGCCGATCTTGCCGAGCGCCCGCGCCGCCGCGTCGGCCACCTTATGCTCTCGCGATTCAAGGAGCCCGGCGAGCCAGGGAATCCCGTCGTACATGCGCAGCGCGCCGAGCACCCGCGCACCGCTGATGCGCTGGTCCGGGCTCTTGCCCGTCATCTGCGCGACGACCCGGTCGGCGGTGCCCGAGTTGAGGAAGCCCACGCGCAGTCTCTGCAGCTCCTGGCCGTCCAAACGCGCTCCTCGCGTCGCCTCTTCGACAAGCGCGCCGACGTCGACTCCGTTGTCCTCGACGTTTATCGACAGGACGTCCGTCGCGCCGGACGCGACCGCCCGCAGCTGGCGGCGAACGGCGCTGCGCCGCAGGCCGGCTTGAGCCTGGACGATCACGCCGGCGGGAGAGGGAGGCATCAGCGCTCCTTGCCCGCTCCCGCCGGGACCGGTGGCTCCGCCCCGGCGCGGATCGCCGGTCTGGCGTGCTTGGCTTCGAGCAATCCGGCCAGCGCCTCGGCGCCCTTGGTCAGCTCGCTTCGCGGGTTGGCCAGGCTCAGGATCTGCGCGTTGACCGCGGCCTCTTCCGGCCGGCCGGCATCGAACAACACCTCGACATCGATCTCGCGCTTCAGCGACCTCTCGACGGCGGAGCGGCTTATCGCCCCCTTGGGCGACCTGTTGTTGAGGACCGCGGTGACCCGATCTTCAGGCGTCCCGAGCCGGCGGAGGATGTCCATCGCGTCCGCGGTGCTCTTCACGGCCGAAAGCTCCGGAACGGTCACCACGATGACGTGCTGGGTCAGGTCGAGCAGGGCCAGGGTGGAGTCTGTGATCGTCACGCCGAGGTCCACGACCACGTAGCGGAACGATTTCCGCAGAACCGTGATCGCCCGGTTGATGAGCTCCGGGGTGACCTCGTCCGCCTCCTCGGGCCGGAGCGCGCCCGGAAGGATCATCGGACCGCCCGCGTGGTAGAGGACCGCACTCAGCAGGACCTCTTCGAACGACTCCTGCGGCAGCGCCCCCATTCGCGCCAGGCAGCTTGTCGGGATCAGGCCCGCGAGGAGCGCAGAGTGCGAGTACGGAAAGTCGAGGTCCAACAACAGGACCTCGCCCGGGTACTTGCGCGCCAGCGCACCGACCAGGTTGAGCGAGATCGTCGTGCCGCCGGACCCGCCTTTGGGCGAATACACCGCCACCACCGTCGCCTCGTGCAGGAGGAGGCTCCAGGTCGCCTGGATGCTGGCGTCCGCGTAGGCGGAGAACCGCTGCTCGGCGAGCGCACGAAGCTTGTCGAGCGCCTCGTGCTCCCTGCTCGCCATCACCAATTGCAGGCTCTGCCGGTCGATTGCGAGCAGGTAGCACTCCGTCTGCGCGTAGATGGACGCCTGCTGCGGGCGGTTGAGGAGGCAAGCGCTCTCGCCGAATATGTCCCCGTCCGCGAGAAGGGCAACCGTGACCACGCCTACCGACTTCTCGACCACCACGCGACAGCGGCCGCGCTCGATGAAAAAGATGGTGTCGCCGGGCTCGCCCTGGTAGAGGATCATGTCGCCGGCGTTGAACCTGAGGCGCCGCGCGCGCCGCGCCAGGGCGCGCAGCGTCGTATCGGGCAGGCTGAAGAAGACCGGCGCCAGCTCCATGGTGCTGACGCGCGAGACCATGTCGTGGAAGGCGAGCGCCGGGCGGTCGTGACGTTTCTGCGACGACGGATCTCGGCGCCCCTCGGTTGCGAGGACGGGCCTTCCCGGCATCGGCTCCTCGAGCCTGGCGACTGTTGGACGCGGCCTCATTGTGGAAATTGCCTCTGCCCCTCTATCCGGCCAGGAAGTCCCAGCGCGCCTGGACCTGCTTTGGACCGACGGTTGGCGGCAGTGAGTCCACCGGGCAGCTGGCGTCCGGCTGGGGCGTGACGGTGTTGTAGTCCTTGTAGTTCAGCAGCTCGTACTTGATCGTTCCGACGGTGGCGAGCCAGTTCATGTACGCGGCGTCACACGACGTCATCACGACGGTGATGCTGCTGGTCAGCCCCTGGCCCTGGCCCTGCTTGACGAGCGTCGCGTCGGGGCCGATCCGGATCACGTGCACGTTCGTGAACACGGTCCGGGTCACCGTGCGCGGGTTGAGCGAAGTGAAGACCGTGGTGTTGAGGGTGGCGACGATGTTGATGTAGTCGCCCTGTGCGATGTATCCGCCGACACCCTGCACCTCGTTCGTCGAAAACGTGGTCGCGACCCAGCCTTGTGGGATCGGCAGGTATGGGTTGGCGGTGGCCGTCAACAGGTCCTGGTTGGCGGTGACGAGGTTGGAGCTGATCACCTGGCCGGCAGGGATCGAGACGATGGCGGAATCGCCGTTCAGGTCCCCGAGCCTGGTGAACGCTCCAGGCCCGACGCTGCTCGCGGGCAGCGACCTGGTCGTCAGCAGGTCGGCGGTTATCGATTGACGCGCCTCGATCGGCTTCGCAGCGACCACCACCTGCACCTGGGTGCCCGAGCCGGCCTTGTTCGCGAAGAGAAGGCCGAACGTGAGCATCACCAGGAACGCGACGAGCGCCAGCGCCACGCCCAGGATGAACAGCGGCGTCCTGATGTTCGGGGTGCGGACGTTCATCGGAACCCCGGGTCTTGCCTGTCCAACAACTGCCATCTACCGACCCTCCAGCGGTGGCACCGAGGCCACCCAACGTGTTCCGTCCCAGTGGTCGCCAGGCTCCGTCGGGCGCTCGCGACCGATCACGAGGTAATTCGACTTCCGCAATACCAGGGTTCCCGCGAGCATGTCGTGAAGCGCTTGCTTGCGCGGGGTGAACGCGGCCATCACCCACCCGAGCCCCAAGAGCAGGTTCGAGAAGGACTTGAGCAGGTTGCGGGCGAGGGCTCTCCAGAAGCTGAGCTGGTCGCCGTGTATGTCGGCGACGTAAAGGCCGAGCGCCAGCTTTCCCAACGTTCCCCTCGCGGGCGAGCTCTCCAGGATGACGAAGTAGGCCCAGCCGATCGCGGCGCAGACCGCCGCGACATTGCTCAACGCGACAACCGTGGAGACGAGCGCGGTCTCGTCGACCTGGCCGTTGACCACCACCGGCCCTGACCCGAACTGGTCGGGCGCGAGGATGCGAACGGCGACGTAGATCGAGAAGTAAATGCCGGAGAGGACCGTGTAGTCGATCAGCCACGCGAGCAGCCGAAGCCAGAATCCGGCGAAGTTGATCGCCGTCTTGATCACGACTGGCCGGGCCGCACTTGAAACCTGCATCTGCCTTTAACCCATCCCCTCGACGCCCTGCATGCGGCGGCGCGCGATCACCTCATGAAGGAAGTCTTGTGGCCACCTTAAGAAAGGCCGGGTGGACGAACAACCCGACATTTGTCCTGAAGCGAACCATTGGCCGGGCCGGCCGGCGGGACTCCGGTCCTGTTAAGCAATGGGCCGGCGCGAGCGCGCAGCCGAACCCTTATGTAAGAGGAGGGGCGCCCGGCGTTGCCGGAGCGCCCCTCCCTCTGCGGTCATGCCCCGCGATCGACCAACGCGTCGCTTCGCCGGGCGCCGAAGCGCGGCTTCGGGCTAGACCTCGACCAGGCCCTTCTTGACCGCGTACAGCACGGCCTGCGAGCGGTCGTAGATACCGAGCTTCTCGTACATGTTGCTGACGTGGTTGCGGACCGTCTTCTCGCTGATCTTGAGCCGGAAGGCGATCTGCTTGTTGGCCATCCCGTTGGCGAGCAGCTTCAGGATCTCGATCTCGCGGTTGGTCAAGCCGTCGTAGAACTCCTTCGGCGTCGCGGTTCCGGTCAGCATCTCGAGCACCCTGTTGGCGACGGCGCTGGCCATGACCCGCTCGCCGGACATGACGGCCACGATGCTGCTGACGATGGCGGCCGCGGATGAGTCCTTCAGCACGTAGCCGCTGGCGCCGGCCTTCAGCGCCTGGATGACCTGACTGTCCGTCTCGAACGTGGTCAGGATCAGGACTTTGACGCCGGGCACCGCCTCCACGATCTGGCGGGTCGCCTCGATGCCGTCGACGTTCGGCATCTTGATGTCCATGAGCACCACGTCGGGCTTCAGCTTGGTCGCCTGCTTGATCGCATCCGCGCCGTCCACGGCCTGGGCCACGACGTCGACCCTCGGATCCTCACTCAACAGGCTTGTCAGACCTGTTCGAAACAGGGTCTGGTCGTCGACTACAAGAACACGAACGGCGCTAATGGCCACGCTCATCGCGGGTCCTCCTCGATTGCGAATTTGTTGCCGGAACTGATGCGGGCTGGCCCGCCAGAAGACGTTTTGGAAAGACCGCCTGGATCACGGTGCCGCGGCCCATCTCACTGTCGATTCGGAGCTTGCCTCCGAGAAACACCGCGCGTTCCCGCATGCCGATAGTTCCGAAGCCGGCAGGCCGGTCAGGGTCCGTGTCGACACCACGGCCGTCATCGCGGATCATCAGGCTGACCTCGGTCTCCGAGAACTCTGCCAGCTCTATCTCGACTCTCTTGGCGCCGCTGTGCATCCGCACGTTCGCGAGCGCCTCCTCGACTATCCGGAAGAGGTTCAGCGACGCCGCACCGTTCAGAGTTTGCGGCCAGCCCTCCCCGACCTCGATCTGGGCGGCTATGCCGGTCTTGAGCGCAAAGCTTGCCGCGTAGCTTCGGACGGCTTCGACGAAGCTCCCTCCGAGGCCCTGTTCGCCCCTGAGGTCGTGAAGCAGCTGCCGAATGCTGGCCAGGACCTCGCGCGTGGAGGTCTGGATCAAGTCGAGCTGGTGCACCACGTCCTTCCAATCGACCTGCTCGGACTTGAAGTTCTCGACTTCGACCAGCATCCCCGTGAGCGTTTGCGCGACACGGTCGTGCAGCTCCCTCGCGAGCAACCGCCGAAGGTGATCCTCAACCCCCGCTTGCGTGTCATCCATGGCATCCGCAAGCGACAACGACAACGTCAGATTCCCTCCCTACGATTACGAACCGACAACACACCCTCGACGTGGGACCAGCAAGCGGGACCAGTCCCACGCGGATCCGGGGCAATCTCCCTTACTTGCCCCAGGAATCACCTTTGCATGAGGCTAACGACCTATTACTCAACTGGCAATGGTCTGAAATGACCATTTCTTAAGGCTCCGGTCACGCGCGTTCGCGCAGGCGCACACCCGTCGTCAGCTTCGTCTTCGTCCATGGCTCCGCGGTCACCATCGCCACCGCCTGGGACCTCGTCCTTACTTGAAGCTTTTTGAGGACTTGCTGAACGTGCTTGTTGACCGTGGTTATCGAGACACCGAGCTGGCTTGCGATCTCCTTGTTCGACTTGCCCCGCCGCAGCTCGGCCAGCACCTGCAGCTCCCGACGGCTGAGGGCGTTGTGCCAGGGGTGGTGGCCGTTCGTGCGCCCCTTCACCTCGAGGAGGTCGCGGAAGCTCGCGCGGCCGAAGTTGGGCGACGCCAGGCCGCGGATGGTCGCCAGCATGTCGGCCGTCGACAGGTCCTTCGGCAGGTAGCCGCTCGCGCCGGCGGCCCGTGCCGCGTTCGCGGCCTCCCAGTCGAGCGAAGCCGAGATCACGATCACCTTGACCTGTGGGTCGCGACGACTCACCGCCTCGATGGCGCCGACGGCGTCCTGGTCGGGACCGAGGCTCAGGTCGATGAGGAGCACGTCGATCGGGATCCGCTCCAGCATGGTGAAAAGCTCCGTCACGTCGGGCAGCTCCCAGACGACCGAGATGTCGCTTTCGCGCTCGAACAGACGGATCAGCCCCAGCCGAAAGACTGGGTGATCGTCAACGATGCCAAGACGGATCACGCGGGCCCCTCCCTTTCTCTCGCCTCAGCCCCCCGAAGACCCACGCGGAAGGATACACCCCCTTGGAGATCTGCGCACAGCCGAGACCGCTTCGTCCGGAATCACCGGCGATCTGGCTGTATTCCCGCTGGCCGATCCGAGTCCGAAGGTCAACGAGCTTCGGTGTTCGGCACGACCTCCTCGAGAGATGACTTGAGGCTGCGGAGGGACTCTGGCGGCACCGGGGCGGCTTCCACCCAGGTGAAGAAGGCGTCGGCGATGCGGCGCCAGGTGGCGACCTGGCGGGACATGCTGCGATGCCAGTAGAACTTGGACCACGCGGCCGCGGCAAGCCACCCGGCGATCATGCAGCAGAGCGCGCCCGTCGCGATCTGCAGCCAGGCCGCCCAGCTGCCCGGATTCAGCCCGACGAGGATTAGGACGCCCAGGGCCAGGTTGGCGATCACGCCGATCGGCAAGAACAACCCGTAGAAATATCTCTCTCGCTTGGGCTCCGGCAACCTCGGGGCGCGCGCCATCTCGTCGTTCATGGGATGTGAGCTTGCCACGCGGAGCCGGCGGTTCACAGGTGACAGTTGTCCCGGTGCGCCGGCGATGAGAGGCCTGCCGAAGTGGCTGCGAGTTCGGCGGAAACGCCGAATTGCGCCAGATTCGCGCTCGCGACCGGCCGGCGCGTTCTGAAAATTGGCCGGGGTGGCAACTCCGAGGACCCAGATTCTCTTCTCGGTTGGGTCGGGTATTGGGGTTTTTCGGAGTATGTCCCGATTCGGGCCGTGACAAGCCGGCAAGTGCCTCGGCATCGAAAGTCAGTCCCGATCGAGAGCATCGTCGTGTCTCAGTCGTAGTACTACGATCCCATTACCGAGCCGACACGCGACCAATAGAGTTCGGAACCGTGGTCGTAATACCGGCTGCGGACACGAACCTGGCCGCAGAGCCTTCTTCGCCTGCGCAGATCCGAGCGCTGATCATCGACCGCCAACCGTTGTTCCTCGCCGCCCTCGCGCGACTGCTCAAAGGGCCGCCGCTGTACGCCACGGTCCTGACCGAGCACCGGTCGGACGTCGGCGTCGAGACGGCGCGCTCCTTTCCGATCGACGTCGTCTTCTGCGAGCTCCACGCCGAGCCGCTGTCCGCGATCGACGTCGCCCGCACCCTGGCCCAGGACGGCTCGCGCCTGCCTGTGATCGTGCTGGGCGATGAAGCCGACGGCGGGCAGCTCGTGGCCGCGCTCGCGACGGACGCCGCCGGCCTGTTCACGAAAAACGCGAACCTGGACGAGTTCATCGTCGGGGTCCGGGCGGTCGTGGCCGGTCATCGCGCCGTCGCCTCCGGGCTGGTCGGGCGACTGCTCGAGCGCCTGAACGAACCGGTCCGCGACGACCGGGGAAGGCTCGCTCACCACCTCTCCCCGACCGAGCTGGAGATCCTGGCGATGGTGGGCGAGGCAAAGTCGATCACGGCGATCGCCGCCAGCCGCGGAATCAGTCACAAGACGGTGCGCAACCACCTGGCCAGGATCTACCGCAAGCTCGAGCTGCATGGCCGCACCGAGGCGGTGCTGTGGGCCACGCGCATGGGACTCAGCCGCACGTAGGTCTGCCGGGTCCCGCGGCGCGCTCGGCCGCGGTCCGAAATGTCCCGCCGACCTGAGGCATTGGCCCATGGAAATCACACAGGCTTTCGGCCAACCTGAGGCCCAGTGAACGCTCGTCTGGTCCAGTCTGCCACGGGCCTTTCACGCCTCCGTCTGAGGGTGTTCCGAAAGTCAGGAATCGTGGCCCTGGCATCGGTGATCGTGTCGACGGCGGTGGCGGTCACCCCGACCCCGGCGTCGGGATCATCCCAACCCACGTTCGTCCAGGCCACCGCGTCGACGAGCAAGACCAAGATTCCTTTCGTCAATCCGGTCGCGGCAGGCGACCTGCTGGTGGCGGCGATCACGACCAACGACGGTGGCACGGACCCGATCACCGGCGTCTCGGACAATCTCAACGGCGGCTGGACGAAGCTGACGTCGCAGCGCTACGGCAACGGCCACGTCGACATGTACTACCGGGGCAACTCGGTCGCCGGCGCGATCACCGTGACGTTCGCCGGCCCCCAGGCCGTGTTCGCCATCGGTGAGTACTCGGGCGTGCAGGCCACGGCCAACCCGGTGGACCAGTTCGCCGCGCGGGCGAGCAGCGGCAGCCCGTCGGCCGGCCCAACCGCCGCCATCACGACGTCCGGCGAGCTCGTCATCGGCGTCGGCGGGAACCCTGCTCCTTCGTCGGGCACGACCCAGTTCACGGCGGGGACAGGATTCACGCTGCGCGCGCAGGCCGTTTCGCCGTGGATCAGCGCTGTAGGCCTCGAGGACGAGCTCTCGACGTCGAGCGCCGGCCAGTCGATGACGATGAAGTCCGCGAACAGCAGCTACTACGGCGCCATCGTCGCCGTCTTCAAGACCACGCCTGCTCCCGCTCCCAAGGCGGCTCTCACGGTCACGCCCGCCGCGGGCGCCGCGCCGCTCGCGGTGACAGCCGACGCGTCCGCGTCTGTCGACCCCCTGGGAATCACGAACTACGCCTTTGCTTTCGGCGACGGGACCACGGCAGGCCCGCAGGCCTCGCCGACCGCGGGCCACACGTACGCGGCCGGCGGCACGTACACCGCCCAGGTGACGATCACCGACAGCGTCGGGGCGACGGCCACCGCCACCGCGAACGTGCTCGTCGGCGCACCCCAGGCTCGGCTCACCGTCAGCCCGACGTCCGGGGTCACGCCGTTCCAGGTCACCGCCAACGCGTCCACCTCGACGGATCCGATCGGCATCTCGACCTACACCTTCAACTTCGGTGACGGGAGCGCCCTGGTCGGACCGCAGGCGGCAGCCACCGCGCACCACACGTACGGCACGGCCGGAAGCTTCACCGTCTCCGTCTCGGTGGCCGACAGCGCCGGCGCCACGTCGACCGCGACCGCGGCGGTCACGAGCAGCGCGCCGCCAACGGCCGCGCTGACCGTCGCTCCAACCAGCGGGCAGGCGCCGCTCGGGGTGACCGCCGATGCTTCGGCCTCGACGGCGGGTACAAACCCTATCGCGACCTACGCCTTTGATTTCGGCGACGGCACCGCCGCCGTCGGCCCGCAGCCCACGGCCACTGCCGGCCACACCTACTCCGCGGGTGGGGTTTACAGCGTGAAGGTCACGGTCCTCGACACCGCCGGCAATCCGGCGACCGCCACCGCGACCGTCACGGTGGGCGCTCCGGCGGCCGCCCTGAGCGTCAACCCCGCCGCGGGGGGTGCGCCTCTCACTGTCAGCGCCAGCGCGGCCGGATCGACCGATCCGATCGGCATCACCTCCTACACCTTCTCGTTCGGCGACGGCAGCGCCGCCGTCGGACCGCAGGCCGGCTCGAGCGCGAGTCATACGTACGCGGCGGGCGGGACGTACATCGTGGTCGTATCGGTCTCGGACGCGGCCGGCGCCATCGCGACCACCTCCAAGACGGTGACCGTGGGCCAGCCCGTTGCCGCGCTGACCGTCTCGCCGGGCTCGGGCGCGGCGCCGCTCCCCGTCACCGCTGACGCGTCGAGCTCAACCGACCCGGTCGCGATCAGCACGTACACGTTCGATTTCGGGGACGGCACGGTGGTCGGGCCGCAGGCGGCGTCGACCGCGACTCACAACTACGTGACAGGTGGGTCGTTCACGGTGCGCGTCACCGTTCTCGACGTCGCGGGAGCGTCTGCAACCACTACCCAGACGGTGACGGTCGGCCTGCCGACGGCTGCTGTGACGGCAAGCCCCAACGCCGGGCCGGCTCCGCTGACCGTCACCGCGAACGCCTCCGGCTCGTCCGACCCGATCGGCGTGGCGACCTACACGTTCAATTTCGGCGACGGCAGTCCGGCGGTCGGGCCGCAGGCAACTTCGACCGCGACCCACACCTACACCTCGACGGGATCGTTCACGGTGACGGTGACCGTCACCGACAGCGTTGGAGGCTCGGCGTCCGCGACGACCGCGATCAGCGTGGCGGTGCCGCCCGGCGCGGCGCTCTCGGCTACGCCGGCGTCGGGGCCGGCTCCGCTTTCCGTGACCGCCGACGCATCGGCTTCGACAGCCGGCACGAACCCGATCGCGAGCTACACCTTCGATTTCGGTGATGGCTCTGCGCCGGTCGGTCCTCAGGCATCGCCGGCGGCAGGCCACCTTTACGCGGCGGGAGGCCATTACACGATCACGGTGACGGTCAAAGACACCATCGGTGTGTACAGCACCGCGACCACGAGCGTGACCGCGGTGGCCCCACCGACCGCTGCCCTGTCGGTCTCGCCGGGGACGGGCGCGATCCCCCTGGCGGTGACCGCGAACGCCTCGGCTTCGAAGCCCGGCTCCAACCCGATCGCCACCTACACCTTCGACTTCGGCGATGGCTCCGCGGTGGTGGGGCCGCAAGCGTCCGCCGTGGCCACCCACAGCTACACCATCGCGGGGAGCTACACCGTCAAGGTCACCGTCGCCGACACGTCCGCGACGACCGCCACGGCGACGACGGGTGTCACGGCGGTCGCGCCACCGGTCTCGAGCTTCACGCTTTCGTTGACGAGCGGGGCCGTCCCCCTGCCCGTGACCGCCGACGGCTCCGGCTCGAGCGCGGGAACCAACCCGATCGCCTCGTACACGTTCGACTTCGGTGACGGGACCGTCGCCGGCCCGCAGGCCTCGTCGACCGCCGCTCACACCTACACCGTCGGTGGAGTGTTCACCGTGACGCTCACGGTCAAGGACACGGCCGGCTATTCGTCCGCCAGCACCGAGACGGTCACGGTCGGCGCGCCAAGCGCCAGGATCCAGGCGACGCCCGGCCTCGGGGCGACGCCGCTCGCAGTGACGGCGGACGGATCGAGCTCGTCGGATCCGATAGGGATCACCACCTACACGTTCGACTTCGGTGATGGAACCGTCGTCGGGCCCCAGACCAACCCGACCGCCGCTCACACCTACACGACCGGAGGGACGTTCACCGTCACCCTGACCGTGCGAGACAGGACGGGAGCTTCCTCGGGCGCCTCCGCACAGGTCAGAGCCGTGACGCCGCCGAGCGCGTCGTTGATGGTCAGCCCGGGCCAGGGCGCGACGCCCATGATCGTCACCGCCGACGCGTCAGGCTCGACGCCCGGCACGAACCCCATCGCGAGCTACTCGTTCGACTTCGGCGACGGGACGAAGGTCGGGCCACAGGCGTCGGCCACCGCGCAGCACACGTACACGGCGGGCGGCGCCTACGTCGTGCGGGTCACCGTGACCGACACGCAGGGGATCACGGCCGGCGCGACCGTCTCGGTCACCGCCGTCAATCCTCCAAACGCGAAGCTCGTCCTGACCCCTCCGTCCGGTGGCGTGCCGCTCGGAGTCACGCTCGACGCCTCGAGCTCGACACCGGGCTCCAATCCAATCGCGACGTATCAGTTCAACTTCGGCGACGGCACGCCGGCAGGGCCGCCATCCGCGACGGCGAGCGTCTCGCACACCTACACCGCGGTGGGCACGTACACGGTGTCGGTCGTCGTCTCCGACACGGTCGGAATCAGCTCGACGGCCAGCGCGGTCGTGACGGTGGTCAACCCGCCGAACGCGGCGTTGACGGTTACACCTGGCACGGGAGGGGCGCCACTGACGGTGACCGCTGACGGCTCAAGCTCCAGCGACCCGGCCGGCATCGCTTCTTACACGTTCGACTTCGGCGACGGCAGCCCGGTCGTCGGTCCGCAGGCGAGTCCGAAGGCGACGCACGTCTTCGCGACCGCCGGCAACTTCACCGTCACGCTGACGGTGACCGACGCCGCGCAGGCGACGGCTCAGGCGACGGCGTCGGTCGACGTCGTGGCTTCACCGGCCGCCTCGCTGGCGGAGAACCCCATCTCCGGTTACGCGCCGCTCAGCGTCATCGCCGACGCGTCCGGTTCTGGGGCCGGGTCGTTCCCGATCGCTAGCTACACCTTCAACTTCGGCGACGGAACGCCCGTGGTCGGTCCGCAGGCGAACCCCAAGACCAGCCACGTCTTCGTCACACCCGGCAGCTTCACGACAGTGCTCACCGTGACCGACACCCAGGGCAACACCGGCACCGCATCGCAGGTGATCAGCGTCGCGTCGGGCACCCTTGTGCAGGACTCATTCACCCGGGCCAACACCAGTGGCACATGGGGAACGGCGAGCAACGGCGCGCCGTGGGCCCCGTCCGCCGCCGCGCTGTCCATCTCCTCCAACGAAGGTGTCATCAACTCGTCGACCGGCAGCTCCTTCGAGCTGATCGGCACCGCCACGAGCCTCGACGGCAACGGCCTGGTCAGATTCTCAGTCGCATCGACGACCGACACCGTCGGGGTCGTTCTTCGGGAGCAGACGAACGGAAACATGTACCTCGGCCGCTACGACGGCGCGGGACACCTACAGTTCGAGTACCGCATCGGCACGGCATGGACGCATGTCTCTCTGGTGCCCTTCACGCCGCAGGCAAACACCTTCTACTGGCTCCGGTTCATGGTCCAGGGCAGCAGCGTCAACCTCAAGGCCTGGCAGTACGGCACGACCGAGCCAACTACATGGAACTGGTCGGGCACCAGCAGCGGCATCACCACGGCCGGGCAGATGGGTCTTTATGGATACGCAGGCAGCGCAACGCCCGTCATGGTGGACACGTTCTCAGTCTCCGCCGTCGGCAATCCTGTCCCGAACTCGACGATCAACGGAACGATCACCGACGTCAACACGGGATCGCCGATAGCCGGGGTCCAGGTCTCGACTCTCCCACTCACGACGACCGCGACGACCAACAGCGCGGGTGCCTACTCGCTGAACCTGCCGGCGGGCGCGTTCACCGTTGTGTTCACGGCGGCGTCAGTCGGCTACAACGCGAACTTCGTCGCCGGTGTTCAGGCCCCTGTCAACGGAACGGCCTCGGCGAATCAGAGCCTTGCGCCGATTCCGGCGCAGACGGCGATGGACACCTTCACGCAGCCTAACCAATCCAACGGCTTCGGCACCTCGACCGATGGCAATGTGTGGTCGAACGACTTCGCGCGATATCCATCGGCGAACGCAGGCATCACCAACAGCCAGGCATGGGTCGATACGCAGGCGTCGAGCCAGACGGACCTCGACACGTGGATGGGCAACCAGTACCAGAACCAGGTGGTGAGCGCGGACCTCAACATGAACACGATCCTCGTCGATCCGGTCTTCCAGCACGGTTCGCGTCTGCTGGCGAGGGTGCAGAACTCGACGACGTGGATCCTGATGTCGATCAACCCGACGGCGCAGGACCTCGAGCTGTGGGCAACGCTCAACGACAACTGGACGCTGCTCGTGACGACGCCGATGTCGATCTCGACCAACTCCTGGTACCACGCGAAGCTGGCTGTGATCGACAACACCGTCGAGGGCAAGATCTGGTCTTTCGGCAGCGCTGAGCCCGGCTGGCAGATCACCGCCACGCAGCACATCGTCAACGGCCCAGGCCAGGGTGGGCTCAGGACCACCGGCGCCTATGTCCAGTACGCAAACTTCAGGCAGACGGCCATCACCCAGATCGCGGGCGTCGTGACATCGGCTTCGAGCGGCACACCCATCGCGGGCGCCACCGTGAGCCTGAGCAACGGCGCGACCGCGACCACCGACTCATCCGGCAGCTACACGCTGACGGGTCTGCTCGGTGGCGCCACGTTCACGATGACGGTGTCGGCTCCCGGAAAGACGCAGACCTCGCTGCAGATCACCACGACCACCGGCACCACGACGACCGTCAACGTGGCGCTGGGTCCTTGATATTCTTGTTCCCCATTCGGTGGGACCACGATTTTCGGATAAGAGCCGAATAGGCCCGAGTCCGGTTCGGCTCAGGGGGGAGTAGTTGATGCGGGCGTGCATGGTCGCGCTCTCCGCGTTTCTTTTATGCGCGGCGGCGTTCGGCGTTCAGGTGCAGTCCACTCCAGTGGTGCACGCCGCGGCGCTTGGCGGCATCAACGTGGAGCCGTCCGCTCGACCATGGCGTTACGTCGGCGCGAATCCGGACAGCTGGTGGTGTCCGGTTGGTGCATGCACCACGTCGGATCCTCTCGGCCGCATCAACACGGAGATGAGCCTGGCCCATCAGCTCAACGTCGCCAACGTACGGCTCGAGATCCCATGGTTTCTCGTCGAGCCGAGCAGGGGCGGATACAGCTGGTCGAGAGCCGACTACATCTTTCAAAGCGCCGCCGCCTATGGCGTCACCATCCAGCCGATCCTCGTCTACACGCCTGCGTGGGACGGCGGATATAACCAGTTCCCCGTGGCCGCGGACTTCCAGGCTTTCGTGACCACGTTCATGGGCCGCTACGGATCGCGGATCCGAGCCGTCGAGATGTGGAACGAGCCGGACGGCGGGCAGTCGCTCGTATCGAACAACCCCGCGCTCTACGTGCAGGACATCCTGAAGCCCGGCTACACCGCGGTGAAGAGCGTCAGGCCAGGCGTCAGCGTCATCGAAGGCGGAAGCATCAACGACTCGGGGACGTGCTGCGCCTGGCTGAGCGGAGTCATCAGCGCAGGCGGCGGATCGTATTTCGACATCGCGGCATTCCACGATTACGGCGGCAACTACGCGCAGGTGGTGTCCGCGTATCGATCCCTGGTCGGCGGCAAGCCGATCTGGCTCGGCGAATACGGAGTGAGCGACGCCACCGGATCGCAGCAGAGCTCGTTGATCTCGGCCGCCATCGCGGGGACGCCGGGACTCGCGATGGCGCAGTTCTACACGCTGCGCGACGAGTCCGTTTACCTCTGCTGCCCGCCCACGCCATACGGCGAGCACAAGCTGTATGGAGTGGTGGCGGCCGACGACGTCACCAAGAAATCGAGCTTTTACACCATGCAGAAGCTCCTCGGTGGGAGCTCCCCACCTCCGCCACCCAGGACTCCCCCGCCGGCCGTCTCACCCACGCCGGCGCATGTATCGCCTTCGCCCAGCACCTCACCATCCGCGACGCCGCGGAGTGGTCAGCCATCGTCGTCGTCGCCGCACGCCGGTGGAACCCCAACGGCGTCATCGCTGCCGTCGGCCATTGCATCCGCGCCGGGAGAGCTGAGAGCCCTGGTCCGGTCGGTGGTGCCGCGCGGCGGGATGCGATGGCTGTCTTACGCGCTCTTTGCGCTCGGTCTCGTGACTTTCGGGTGGGGTGGTCTGCGAGCGACCAACGTTGCAACGATGATGAGCGCGCGACCAAGGCCGCCGCTGTTGAAACCGAGGTCGAACTTGAACATCGCGATCCTGTTGGGCGGGGGCGTGCTGTGCGCTGCCGCAATCTTGCTGCTGGTGTACGAACTGTCCTCGAGAATCTGACGCAGAGGCGAATCGATCACTGTCGGATTCGATTCGCATCATGTCGTCGCAATTTCTTTGTTGTTAACAAAGGGTTGCGCTGCGTGGATTACTTGGTTAGGCTTCCCGCGACAAACGCAAGGACCTGATCTTCTGATCGCCTGAAAGCGTCCACATCAACCGCACTCTCAGGGGAGGGACAAGCGCTTGATGCGGAAGGTAAGGGAGTTTGTTCGTGCTGACGAAGCACGGTGTCGACGCGTACGCGTGAACGGTCGGTTGCGTACGTAAGTCTCCAACGAAGACAACCGTTGGGACAGATCAAATGTCGATACAGGGGGTAGTGCACCTTGAACGCGACTCTGTTCGTTTCATACCAACCGACGCGACCCCGGGCACCGGTCCCAAGCCCGCGGCGGACATCGTCGAAAAGCAACCCCTGGATCGTTTTCGTCACCGTCGGGTTGATCGTGCTCGGCGGCATTTTGGGCGGGGTGCACGGCACACGCGCATCGGGCGCGCTGCGGCCGGCGGGCGTCAACGTCGAGCCCTCCGCGCGCCCGTGGCGATACGTCGGCGCGAATCCGGGATCGTGGTGGTGCGTGCAGCCGAACTGCATCGCCGATCCAACGACCACGATGAGTCACGAGCTGAGCATGGCCCATCAACTCGGCGCCGCCGATGTGCGACTCGAGTTTCCGTGGTTTCTGATCGAACCTCAGAGCGGCGTCTACGACTGGTCGCGGGCCGACCAGATCATGGCGGCGGCGCAGGCGGCGAACGTCACGATCCAGCCCGTAGTCGTGTACACGCCGGCATGGGCGGGCGCGAACACGACGGTCGCGCCGCAATCCTCTGACTTCGCCGCGTTCGTCACGGCGTTCACCAAGCGCTACGACCATCACTTCTCGGCGATCGAGATGTGGAACGAGGCGGACCACGGCCATTACTGGAACTCGGGCGAAACCGCGTATGTGACCTCGATCCTGAACCCCGGTTACGCCGCGGTGAAGAACGTCGATCCCGCGATCGAGGTGATCGTCAGCGGGACGGCCAACGACCCGACGACAGACGGATGGCTTTCGACTCTGTACAGCCTTGGCGCGCGGTACGACGTGATGGCGTTTCACAACTACGTAGGCAATCCGATGGGCGAGGCGCAGGCGATCCAGAGCGCGATGGCCGCGCATGGCGACAGCCGTCCGATCTGGCTGGGCGAGTACAGCGTCGCTTCGGCGACGGGCGACCAGTCCGCGCTGATCACCGCAACGCTGACGACAGCAGGACCTATCGCGATGGCGCAGTGGTACAACCTCCGCGACGACTCCGCCTACAACTGCTGTCCCGCCGTCGCGGCAGCGACCGCGACGTGGGGGCTTTTGAACTTCGACTTCTCGCAGAAGCCGAGCTTCGCGACGATGCAGTCGTTGATCGGGGGTTCGAGCGCGCCGGCGCCGGCACCCACCGTGATTCCCGGACCGTCACCGGCGCCGAGCTCGTCACCTCTGCCTGGCCCCACGCCTTCGTCGACCCCGGCGCCTCCACCTGGCCCCAGCACGGTCGCAACAGGAGGTCTCCGCGTCAGCGGCAACCGCATCGTCGACGCCGCCGGCGCGACCGTGCCGCTGCACGGCGCCGACCTTTCCGGCACCGAATTCGTATGCGCCCAGGGTTGGAGCGCCGATCCGTTCGGCGGCCAACCCGAGGACTCACCTCAGACGATGGCCGCCATGCGTTCATGGCACGTCGACGTCGTGCGCATCCCGCTCAACGAGGACTGCTGGCTCGGCGTCAACGGCGCTCGCATCGGGGGCGTCGCGTACCAATCGGCGATCGTGCAGCTCGTCCACGACTACAGGGCGGCGGGCTTCTACGTGATCGTCGACCTGCACTGGTCGGCGCCGGGCAGGCAGCTGGCGTTGAGCCAGAACCCCGCGCCCGACGAGGACCACTCGCCCGCCTTCTGGCAGTCGGTCGCAACCGCCTTCCGTGGCGACCTCGGCGTCATCTTCGACCTGTACAACGAGCCCTTCTTCTACTGGATCGCCAGCGGAGGCCCGGACGAGTGGACCTGCCTGATGAACGGCTGCGTGTTGAACCAGTTCGAAACAGGCGGTACGCCGTTCGCGATCACCGCCAACTGGCAGTCGGCCGGCATGAACCAGCTGATCGGGGTCGTCAGGGCCACCGGCGCGCACAACGTGATCATGGTCGGGGGCACGAACTGGGCGCGGAACCTGTCCGGGTGGCTGGCGCACCGGCCGGCGGACAGCAACGTGGCAGCGTCGTGGCACAGCTACCCGAGCGCCAACCCGACCCTCACGAGCGAATGCGCGGCGCAGTGGTGTTGGGACAGCGTGGTCGCGCCACTCGCGCAGCAGGTGCCGGTGGTCGTCGGCGAGACGGGCGATTCCGCCGGCGGTCCAGAGACCTATCTTCCGACCTTCCTGCCGTGGGCAAGCACCCACGGCCTCAGCGTCGTCGCGTGGACCTGGAATGCGTGGCAGTACACCGATGACATCCTCGTCACCAACATGCTGACCGGCACTCCGACCGCCGGTGAAGGCGCCACCTTCAAGGCATGGCTTGCGGGTCTGCCATCGGCGGTGGCGCCTCCGCCGCCCTCTTCGTCCACTTCGGGGCCGACGCCAAGCGCGGTTCCGTCACCGTCGCCGCTGCCGAGCCCGATTCCACCGCCATCTCCTTCCGCGAGCCCCGGACCTGGGACGGGCTCGTCGCAGACCTTGTTCAGCGACAACTTCGGCGCGGATGCCCTCGGCGCAGCGCCGGCAGGCTGGTCAAACGTCGGCGTCAACTCTTCGTGGTCGGTGCAGAGCAGTGGCACGAGGTGCGTCGCGCATTCGGGCTGGACGGGTTATCTGACCGCCGGCGCCGGTGGCTGGTCGAACTACGCGCTCACCGCGTCGATCAAACCCTCCGCATGGGCCAGCGAAGACGACGGACTTCTTCTTGCCATGTCAGACGGCGGCCACTACAGCCTTGACATCGTGGGTGGGAACCAGCTCGTCCTGACGCGCTTCGTCAAGGGCACGACCACGCAGCTTGCGTCCATCCAGTACGCGTTCAGCCCATACGCCTGGTACACGCTGACCGTCCAGATGACCGGCGGCACGATCACCGTCCTGCTCAACGCGGCGCCCGTCATGCAGGTCGCCGACTCCGCACTGACCTCGGGTTACATCGGACTGGAGGCGAACGATCCGGTTTCGTTCGGAAGCGTCGTGGTCACTCAGCTGACAGGCGGCACGCCGCCTCCCATCTCACCCTCGCCGCCGCCTGCCCGACTCTAGAGCTCGAACGACATCCGGCCCCGAGTAAGGAGTGCTCGCCCTGCCAGGGCGAGCACTCACCGCCTTGCTCTACCCCTTTGCCCGTCCGGAGACGGCGTATGACTCCGAAAGCCAGAGGAAGGCGTTGCGCCGGAGCTGTGAGCCGTCGCTCACCCAGCGCCACATGCCTCGCGACGCCGCCAGGAACGGCGGCTCGGCGAATGGCGGCACGATCGGATACTGCTTGGTGCCGCGCATATATATAGGTAGACCGAAGATGACCGGCCGGACCTTGACGTCGACCAGGCCGGCCGTCTCGAAGGCACGGACCATGCCTCGGATCGGGATGTAGCGCTGCCAGAAGTCCGCGTTGAGCGTCCTGCCGGTCAGCCGGCGCGCAAACGTTCGCGGCCCGAACCACCTCTCCCGGCCGGTCCCTCGCCAGATCGAGATCGGCGTCTTCGTGATGATCACGGCGCGCCCGCCCGGAGCCAGCCGCCGGCCGAGGCTCTCGACCACGGACTGCCACTCGGGCACGTACTCGAGCACTCGCACGCTCAGGATGCGGTCGAACCGCCGGCCCGCCTCGTCAAACCGGGCAATGTCGCCCTGGCGCAGCTCGACGTTCGGCCTGCCGGCGTGCGCGTGCCCGGCCTGGGCCAGCATCGCCTCCGAGAGATCAACCGCGAGCACGGCTTCGGCACGGTCAGCGAGCAAGCCGGTCCAGGTGCCGGGACCGCACCCCAGCTCGAGGGCGCTGCCAACGCGCTGGTCGCCCAGCTCCTCCTCGATCGTCGTCTGCGTCAGCCATCGCTCGAGTTGAGTCAGGCGATTCT
Source organism: Candidatus Dormiibacterota bacterium (assembly GCA_024280995.1). Classification (GTDB taxonomy): domain Bacteria; phylum Chloroflexota; class Dormibacteria; order Dormibacterales; family Dormibacteraceae; genus 40CM-4-65-16. The sequence goes on along the minus strand of JAMXLM010000018.1, from coordinate 275,364 downwards.
TGTCCCAGCGGAGCTCGCGATAGTAGCCCGCCGCATCGTCGAAAACTCGCGCCACACCTGCTTGCACCGGGGCGCCCTGGCTCACGTCCTGCACCATCAAACTCTGGTCTCCTTCCTGATGAATTGCGTGTGAAACTCTTCCAGCCGCCGAGCCACGACCTCCCAGCTGTACTCACGTTCGACGAGCTGACGCCCCTGCCTTCCAAGGTCGCGGGCCGCGTCTCTGTCCGACATGAGACGGGCGACCATTTGGGCGAACGCGTCAGGGTCATCGGCGATCTCGAGATGCTCGCCGCTTGCAACCGACAGGCCTTCGCAGCCGATGCTCGTCGTGACGATGGGCTTGGCCATGGCGAGCGCCTCGAGGATCTTGAGCCGGGTGCCGCTTCCGGCCCTCAGCGGCGCGACGACGACGGCCGCCTTGTTCAGCGGGACGCGCACATCGTCGACGCGGCCCGAGAATTCGACGTCTGGGCCGGCCGTGCGAATGACCCATCCAGGCGCTCCATCTCCGACGACCAGGAACCTGGCCGACGGCTTGAGCCGTTTGAGCCGGGGCATGACCTCGCGGATGAAGTGGACGACCGCGTCGGTGTTCGGCCGGTAGTTGATGGCGCCCGTGAACACCACGGTTGACGGTTCGGGCTCGACGTCGGAGGGGTGGAAGTACTCGGTGTCCACTCCGTTGGGCACGACGCACGCGGGCTTTTCGGGCATGGCCTGGCGCACGACCGAGAGGTCGGCGTCAGAGGTGAGAACCGTCCCGTCCGAGCGGGCCCAGGCCCGCATCTCCTCGCGGCGCGCCTTGGCGGCTTCGAGATAGCCATAAGCCTTGCGTGGGATCGAGGACTCGACCGCCGCGAGCCGGCGTAGGAGAAGAAACTCGATGTTGTGCTCGTCGAGCACGACTGGAACGGTCCCGAGCGGGAGGACGAATCCCATCTGGCTCGACTCGAGCTGCACGATGTCGAAGTGCCTTCGTGCGAGCATGGCCTGAACGGCGGCGTGCATCTCGTCCGACCTGAACGCGCCCAGGTGAAACGAGCGGCTGGAGCGCAGCGAGTCGAGCTGGGCCTGGCGCCGGTTGCGCACCGATTCGGGATGCCCGACAAGCTGGACCGATTCGAAGATGGAGACGGCGTTGACCCGCGACCTCGCCGAGCTTCCACCGCCGTAGGCGAGAAGGCTCACCCGGTTGCGCCGCGCAAGCTGCTTGGCGAGCTGGAAGACCCGGGTGGCAAAACCCCAGGTCGGCGGATGCGGCCACGAAGGCGCGATGACGAGGATCGAACGTCCGGAGTCGCCGCGTCGGGCGGATTTCCCGGCAGGCCTCTCCAGGGCGCCAACTAGCGATCGTGATCGCGTGACCATCGCAGTGAAGGTAGGTCACCGTGCCCCATGCTTCCTATGGGTACTTGAGGCCCAGGTGCGTGCGGCGGGTCGGCTCCGTCTGGGACCGTAGTCCCACACGTCAGGGACTGCAACACGCGCGGTGCCGAAGCGTCAGATGGTCAGCGCGCCGGGCCGAGCCATACCGTTGAGCTTCCAGATGTCGACGGAAGACCCGCACTTGTCCGTGCTCGTGGCCCTGCACAGCGGGAGCTTCAGCGGCATCGACACCTACGCCGAGCAGATCGCCGCGGCGGCCGCGACCGCGAACCATGAGGTGACCCTCGTGGGGGTCGGAGAGGTGGTCCGCGCTGAGCTGCAGCGCAAGGCGGCCGGACCTCGCGTGCGAGTCGCGGCCACACGCTCCCTTCCTCACTCCGCCGTGCTCTCGGCAGCCCGCCGCATGCCCACCCTCGCCGTGGCCGAGATGCGTTCGGAGCTGGCGCGGACGCTCCGCGAGCGCGGGGAGTGGTTCGACGTCGCGCATCTAAACCATCCGGCGCTCGCCCCCGCCGTGCGGCCGTTCGCCGCGCGCGTCGTCGTCGGGGCGTGGTTCTATCCACACAGCCCGGGGGGCCGCATGGTCGAGAGCTGGAGGCATACCGGCGGGAGGTTCCCGCGCAGCGCCGGCTACGCCGTCAAGGGCCTGTCCCACTACTGGAACGACCGGCTCGGTTACTCGGCGAGCGACTGCATCGTGGCCCCGACCGAGATGCTCGCCGGCCAGCTGAAGAGCCTCGGCCTGAACGCGGTCGTTTGCCCGCCGCCCTCCCAGCCTCCGGCAACCTCGGCAGGGCAGCACCATGCTCGCGCGCGCAGGTCGCATGACAGGCGGCGCATCACCATCATCTGCGGCGACCTGTCTCACCCCCGCAAGAACGTGCGGGCGGGGATCCAGGCGGTGCGCCGGCTCGCGACGGCAGGATTCGCGCTCGAGCTCGAGCTGATCGGACGGGGCGAGCGGTCCCTCTCCGACGTTATCCACGCGCTTCCGGCGTCGGTCGACGTCCTGGCTCGAGGGCCGCTGCCTCGCGAGGCGATCCACGACCGTCTCCTCGAGTCGGACGTGCTGCTGATGCCAAGCCTGTACGAGGAGTGGGGCTACGTAGTGACCGAAGCGCTGCTCGCCGGGACGGCGGTCGTCGCCTTCCCTGTGTATCCGTTCATCGAGATCCTCGAGCCGCCGCTCGGAACCTGCGCTCGCGACCTCACCCATGGAGCGCTGGCCCAGGCCCTCTCCACGGTCCTGATGGAGGGAGCCGACCGGCGATTCGTCGCCGCCGCCGCCGCCCGGCGGTTCGGAGCGAAGGCGATCGGGCACAGGCTCACCGCCATCTGGGCAGGCACGGCCATCACCGAGCTCGACGCCCCGCACCTGGCCCGGGTTCACTAGGTGGCGCTCACCGAACCGATCGCGCCGGCCCATGACCTGGAGCGTCCCTCCAGGCTGCTGGCGAGAAATGTCGGTGTGCTCGCCGGCAGCCAGGTCATCACCTGGTGCGCGAGCCTGGCCTGGGCGCTATTTGTACCCCGTCAACTCGGTGCCCGCGAGACTGGCGTATTCACGCTCTCGGTGGCGGCGTCAGGCATCCTCACCGTACTCATCGGACTCGGCACGCGACCCCTGCTCGTGCGCGAGATCTCGATCGACCCCGGCCGGGCTTCCCGCCTGATTCCCACCGCCATCGTCCAGCGGGCACTGCTGAGCATCCCGACGCTGGTCATGCTCGCTGCGTTCGCGCGCTTCGGACCCTTCAAAGACGAGCAGGTGGTCGTGCTGTACCTGGGTTGGGCGGTCTCCGTCCTCTACGCCCTGTTCGAGCCGATCCAGGCCGGGCTGCAGGCTCTGGAGAAGATGCAGTACCTGGCCTACTCGGACGTCCTGACAAAGACGTGCGTCAGCCTCGTGAGCGTCTTACTCGTCGTGGCCTACCGTGATGCGACCGCTCTTCTGACCCTCACGGTTGTCGTCCTCGCGGCCGTCCTGCTCCTCCACATCGTATGGATGCGCCGGAACTTCACCGTGGACTGGTCGATCCGTCCGGCCGAGGTCTGGGCGCTTAGCCTGAACAGCCTTCCGTATCTGGGGTTCGCGGTGTTCTTCACCTTCTATCTGTGGATCGACTCGCTGATGCTCAGCGTGATGACCCCACCAGCGGTCCTGGGCTGGTACGGCCTGCCAACCAAGCTGTTCGGAACGCTGATGTTCGTGCCCGTGATCCTCTCGACGGCGTGGCTGCCCCGGCTCGCCGCCGCGCACTCGTCGAGCGACGAAGCGCTGTGGAAGGCCTCTCGCTTCCCGCTCGAGATCGTGGTCGCCCTGAGCCTCCCGGTCTGCGTCGGCGTCGTCCTGGTCTCGGATCACCTCATGACGTTCCTGTACGGACACGAGTTCGCCCAGGCCGCGCCGGTCATGGCGTGGCTGGCTCTTTCGGTTCTGCCCATGTACCTGAACATCATGGTCAACCAGATCCTCATCGCCCGCCGTCAGCAGATGCTGTGGACGAAGGCGATGGGCCTCGCCTGCGTGGTCAACCCGGCGCTGAACCTGGTCCTCATTCCGTACTTCCAGAGTCGGTCGGGTAACGGCGCCATCGGCGCGGCCATCAGCCTGCTGGTGACCGAGCTCGTTCTCGCGGCGATCGGGGTGGCGGTGGTCCGGCGCTGCTTCAACCGCGAGTTCTTCGCCCGGATGGGTCGAGCCGTGCTCGCGACCGCCGGGATGGGGCTCGCCGTCCTCGTGGCGCGCCGCTTCGGCCTCGCACCGGCGATCGCCGTCGGGCTCCTTGTCTATCCGATGCTGGCCATCCCACTCCGCGTGCTCACGCGGCAGGAGATCGACCAGCTTCTTTCGTTGGCGAGATCGCGAAGGTTGCGCGGCACGCAGCAGCTGAGCGTCCTGGAATGAGGATCGCGATCGTCAGCCGCGAGCACCCGCCTTTCGGTGGCGGGATCGGCTCCTGGAGCTCAAAAGCCGCGCGAGGACTCGCCCGCCTGGGACACGACGTGAACCTTTTCACGGAGGCGCGCCCTGACCTGCCGGCCGACGAATTGCTCGGGGGCGTGCACATCCGCCGGATCCGCCCCGCAGCCGTCAGGCCGCGCTCCGTGGCATGGGCTTGGGCGGCGGCCACCGCGGTCGGCCGGAACGGCCCGTTCGACGTCGTCCAGGCGTGCGAGTGGGATGCCGAGGCGCTCTTCTGCTCGTTGCGGCCGGCGGCTCCGCTGGTGACCAGGCTGGCGACACCCCACTTCCTGGTCCAGGCGATGAACCGTGCGCGATTGCATCAGCGCCTGCGATCGACGTTCACCGCGAGAATGGAAAGGGCTCAGGCCCGGCGCAGTCGAAGGATCATCTCGCCCACGCACGCCCTCGCCGGGTCGGTGGCGCGCAGGTGGGGCCTCGACGAGGCAACGATCGAGATCGTGCCGCAGGCCATCGATCCAATCCGCACGACGGGCAAGCCGATCCCGGACTTTCTCACCGAGGTGCCTTACGTCCTCTATTTCGGCCGGCTCGAGCTGCGCAAGGGGGTCGACGTCCTCATCGATGCCCTTCCCACGGTTCTCCAGACGCATCAGGAAGTGCACTGCGTCTTCGTCGGCCAGGACATGGGGATCAACGGAACATCGTTTGCGGAGTACGCAAGACAGAGATGCGGTTCCGCGTGGTCGCGCCTGCACTTCATGGCCCCCATGCCACACGCCCCGCTCTTCGACATCGTGGCCGGAGCGAACCTTGTCGTGATCCCGTCGCGGTGGGAGAACCTTGCGAACACCTGCCTCGAGGCGATGGCTCTTGGCCGGCCGATCATCGCCACCACTGGATCCGGATTTGACGAGGCGCTCACCAACGAGGTCGACGGCCTGCTCGTTCCGCCGGGTGACGCCGAGGCGCTTGCCGGCGCGATGAGCGATGCGCTGGCCGATCCCGCCTTGCTTGCTCGCCTCGGATCGGCGGCCTACCGCCGGTCGCAAGACTTCACGGTCGACCGGATGGCGGCCCGCCTGAGCGCGGTCTACGAGCACCTCGTTGCCTGAAAACAACGGCGCGAAGGGCTTGCCGATCTCGGTCTGCGTGCCGGCGATGCGGTCGGACACGATCGGCGCGACGATCGCCGCGGTGCGCGCCCAGACGTGGACCGACTGGGAGCTGATCGTTCTCGGCCAGGGCGACACCGACCAGCTCGAGATCGCGGTGACCACGGCGGCGCGGGGGGATCGCCGGGTTCGGTTCGTCCACTTGAAAACCCGTGGGCTCAGCCGCGCCCGGAACGCCGCGTTCGAGCACGCCGCGGGATCCGTGGTCGCGTTCACCGATGACGACTGCGAGCCTGAACCGACATGGCTCGCGACGTTCGGCGACGCGTTCCAGAAGGATTCGCGCCTTGGGGTCGTCGGGGGCGCGGTCGTGGCTCCGAAGTCCAAGGGCCGCTTCGCGACCTGCCCGACCATCTCCCCGTCCGAGGCGCTCTACGACCCCGCGGGCGTCATGCACCAGCCACCGCCGGGCTGGGACTGGATGGGAGCCAACTTCGCGATTCGAAAGGACGTGGCGCTCCGCCTGGGCAAGTTCGACGAATGCCTCGGAGCCGGTGCCGACTTCCCGGCAGGCGAGGACACGGACTACAAGATCAGGCTCGAAGCGGCCGGAGTCCGCATGCTGACGACGCCCCGCGCCACGGTGGTGCACACATATGGGGTGCGGCGCGGCTGGGCCATGTTCCGAAGCCAGCGCAACTACGCCACTGGCAACGGCGGAACGGCCGGCAAGCTGACCTTGCTCGGGAACCCGTTGGGCGCCGAGTGGCTCGAGCAAACTCGCCTCATGTTCGAAACGGACCGGCGCCGAGCGCCGCACAAGGCGGTGAGAGCGTACCGGCGACTTCACTACTTCTCGGACGCCTACCGCCGGTGCCTGCGCGACTACCGGGTCGAGCGTGGGCTCCTCGCCCGTGGCTGAACGGCTGGGACCCGCGCCGGGGGCGGTGGGCGGGATGCCCATGGTCGTCCCGGATCAGACGACCTAGACTCCGGCGCCGGTGGAGTCCGTCAACCTCGATCACAAGAAGATCCTCGTCATCTCCTACGGTCACCTGGCGGACACGATGGCCGCTGTGCCCGCGATCCGCAGCCTGCGCGAGGCGTTCCCCAACTCCACGATTCACGTTCTGGCGCTCGATTCGGCCAGGCCGATCCTGGCGCCCTGTCCGTACATCGACCGGCTGATCACGTGGAGTGACTTTCAGCACAAGGGCACGCGGTTGGCCAGGGCCGAGAAGCTGGCGCGGGTGGCCACGCTGGGCCTGCAACTGAAGAGGAATCGATACGACGCGACCCTCGTCTTCCACCGCAGCGCCGGAGCGATCCGCAGGCTCGCGGCCGTGATCGGGTCGCCGATTCGCGCCGGCGTCGATTACGGCGGCGACGCGTACACGCATCCCGCGCCGCCCGATCCGGCCACCGGGTCATCCAGGGCGGAGAACCGGCGCGTCCTCGCCGCCCTCGGGGTGGCCGAGGACGGCGGCCCCGTCGAGATCTGGACTCGCGCATCCGACGCGGCGATGGCGGAAGAGATGCTCGCGGGGCAGCCGCGTCCGCTCATCGGTTTGCATCCCGGTTCTGACTGGTCGTGTCAGCAGTGGCACCCCCACGCGTTCGCCGACGTAGCCCGGAGGCTGCAGGCGGCCATGCCGGCCGGGATCGTGATCACTGGCGCCGCCGGCGAGATGGACCTCGAGGCTGAGATCGTCGCCGGCATGCCGCAGCCTCCACTCCGTGCCTGTGGACAGACCACGTTCGGCCAGTTCGTCGAGGTCGTACGGCGCCTGGACCTTCTGATCTGCGTCAACAGCGCAGCGGCCGCGGTGGCTCGAACGGTCGGCACGCCCGCGGTCGTCCTGCTCGGGCTGGAGGACGCTCGCTACACGGAGGCGTTCGACGGCGACCGCATCAAGATCATCCAGCCGCATCGGCAGGTGGCGGGCGGCAGCTGGTGCGAATTTGGCCGGTGGGGCGTCCTGTCCGGCTGCAACTCACCCATCTGCCGCGGACTCGGCGGGCTGGCCGCGCTTGACCCACAGGTCGTCGCCCAGTCGGCGATCGAGCTCCTGGAGAAACAAGGACGCGGGACACGCGCCCAGACTTCCGGGACGAACTCGGCTCCGGTCCACCAAGTTCCTATTGGGCCTGTGAAGGCCAACCCCTAACCTGCTCTTCATGCGGCGAATCCTGGAAACGTGCTTTGCCCACAAGCTGCTGCTGATCGGTCCGTTTGCCGCGGCGATCATCGGCACGGTGGGCTATGTGCTGCTCCAACCGGCCTCGTATCAGGCGACCGCGACGATCTGGGTCAACGGATCCGGCGCGGGCACGCAGAGCGCCGCGCAGACGCAGTCCGACACGATCAACCAGTTTCTGAAGAGCGACAGCTTCGTGATGTCCGTCGCCGACGGCAGCCCGCTGGGCAGCTATGTCGACGCTCATCCCGACGCGGTTCAAGGTTTCAGCTTCAGGTCGTTGCTCGGCCGCAGCGAGGCTGCACCGCCTTCCGCCGACGCCATTCGCGCCTTCCTCGGGGCGCACGTCACCATCGCTCAGCTCGGTCCTTCCGAGCTCACCGTGACCGTGACGATGCCCACGCCGGACGTGGCCAAGGGAACCGCGGACGCACTGCTGAGCCAGCTGTCGGCGGCTGAGATCGCCGTGCGCACGACGCCGACCCAGACTCAGCTCGCGCTCTATCAGACGCAGCTGCAGGCTCAGTCCGCGGCCCTGGCAACCGACCTTGCCGCGGTCCGGGCATATCTCGCCGCCCACCCGTCCCTCGCGTCGGATCCGAAGGCCGCCGCGACCGACCCCCAGCTCGCCATCCTCCAGGATCGGGCCACGGTGGACGAGCAGAACTACCTTCAGCTGCTCGGCAAGATCCAGCAAGCTCAATCGGACCTGGCGCTGGCGAACCAGCCGAAGATGGCGCCGTTCAGGATCGTCGACGCACCCCAGACGCCGGCATCGCAATCGCTGTTTGGGAAGCAGCAGCTGATCGCGATCGCCGCCGGGATGCTGATCGGCGTGGCTGCTGTGGCGGCGATGGCCGCCTTGCTCGTGCGGCTCGACACGACGGTCCACGAAGTCTCCGAGGTGCAGTCGATGCTCGGGATGCGAGTCCTGGGCAGCACACCTCTGGCGGCAAGGATTTGACCGAGTTGCTGGAAGCAAAGAAGCAGTCCAAACGTTCCGGAGCGCCGGAACAGTGGCCCTCCTCGATCTATGCGCGTCCCCGCGTGCCAGTCGCGCCCGCGGCGATCGAGGCGGAGTACCTGCCGGAGGAAATCCTCGAAGGGTGCCGCGCAGCGGTTCAGCAGCTCGGGGTCGAAGGGATCACGACGCTGGGCGTCACCAGCACGCTTCGCGGCGAAGGACGCACGACGATGGCGCTTGGGCTGGCTTTGGCGCTGGCCGAGTACGGCCTGGAGACCGTCCTGGTCGAGCTGGACCTGGCGCACCCGCAGCTGGGGCAGCGCCTCTCGACGGCCAAGTATCCAGGTATGGGCGACATTGCCGAGGGGCGGTCCGAGCTCGCGGACGTCCTCACTCCGATCGGGCCCCGGATCTCCGTCATTCCGGCCGGCCAGGTTCACGGCTCGATCCCCTACGCGATCAGCCAGATAGGCCGGCTCGACGTCATGACCGAGATCACCGAGCAGAGCCGCATCGTCGTCGCGGACCTCCCACCGCTGCTGGGCAGCAGCGTTGGGCGTCAGGCGGCCGGGCTGATGGCCGACCTCGTCCTGGTGGTACGCGCCGGAGTGGCGCCGGTTGGGAGGATCCGGGAGGGGATCGCGGGACTTGCGACCTCGCCCAGCGTGCTTCTCAACGGCACCCACTCCCGCATCCCAGAGTGGGCGGCTCGACTGGCAGGAATCTAGTCGCGCCGTGTCCTGGGGACTGGCGTTGATCGTGGTCGCGCTCATCATCGGCTGGCGGCGAGCCCGGATCGACCGCACGTCCGTCCTCGTGATGTTTCTCGCCACCGGCCTCGCGCTGGCCTGGGCGTACCGCAGCCTCGGAGGGTAGGTTGGCGATCGTCCCGTCGCTGACCGCGGTCGGAGCGGAGCGCGACATGCGTTCGAAGCGCTTGCTCTGGGCCGTTTTGGCCAGCGCCGCGGCCGCCGTGGTCGGCTGGTCGGTAGGCCAGCTCATCCTCGGCAGCCCGCTCGCGCTTGCTGCGCTCATCGGCCTTGGCGTGGCGGTGATCGTGTGGGTCGTGCCCTGGACGGGGGTGATGGCGCTCGTCCTTTCGGCGACGCTCATCGAGCAGTTCTCACTGGTCTCGGAGGGAACGTTCTCCGACGGGACCGACCACCTCGTCATCTTCCAGAGCCTCAACTCCGGCGCCGGACTCGGCGGGATCTACGCGAGTCCCTTCGAGCTGTTCCTCGCGGTGCTGCTCGCGGTCTGGCTCGTCAGAGGCTTTGCGACCCGCAAGCTGCGGCGCCCGCGCACCGCGCTGGGCATCTCGGTCGCGGTGTTCGCCCTGATCGTCGCAGTCGGGTGGATCCGCGGCGTCACCGGCGGAGGCTCGTTCCAGGACTCGCTCCTGGAGCTTCGGCCCTGGCTCTACATGACGATCTCCTACCTCGTCGCCTCGCAGCTGCTGACGAGCCGGAAGCAGGTGATGGCGATGGTGGCGGTCATGGCCCTCGGCATCGGCCTCAAGTCGATGCAGGGAATCGTCACCCTGGTGGCGCACTTCAACGCCCGGCCTCAAGCGATCCTCGCCCACGAGGAATCGTTCTTCTTCGGCCTGTTCCTGGCGATAGTGGCGGCGCTGTGGTTGATGCCGATGCCAGGCCCGCTTCGCCGGCTGATGACCGTGCTGTCTCCCTTCGTGCTGGCCGCCGACATCGGGAACCAGAGACGAACGGCCTGGGCGATCGCGGCTGCGGTCCTTTTCCTCGTCTTCGTCCTGAGCTTCTTCGCCTACCCCGAGCGCCGGCGCACGATCATCACGCTCGCGGCCATCGGCTGCGTCCTCGCCGGCGTCTACTGGCTCAAGTTCTCCAACGATCCGGGCCTTCTCGGTCAGCCCGCCCGCGCCGTTCTGTCTCAGCTCTCACCGGCGGCGCGCGATCAGTCGTCCAACCAGTACCGGGTCGTCGAGGACGTCAACCTTGGGGTCGCCATCCGCCAGACGATGCCGTTCGGATCGGGGTTCGGCCATCCGATTCCGCAGCAGGTGCCCAACGTCGACATCAGCAACGTCGACAGCTTCATCAGCTATCTGCCGCACAACACCGTCCTCTACATATGGCTGCGTCTCGGGCTGCCGGGCATCCTTGCCTTCTGGACCGTGGTCGGGATCGGACTGATGACCGCGGTCAACCTGATTCGCGGGCGCAGGTCCGACCTCGACGTCCTGCTTGGATTCGCCCTGGCCGCCGCGCTGGTCGGATACGTCGTGCAGGGCTACTACGACATGGGCCTCTACTGGTTCCGCATCGCGATCCTGATCGGGTGCCTCCTGGGCGCGGCCCAGGCGACGCGCGGCTTCCCGAGTGACGCCCGCATCGCGGACGAGCCCACCACCACGATGACGGTCAAACGGCCGGTCGCATCACGGAAGCTGCGCAGTGCAGCCTGACGCGGCGCTCGCTCAAAATGCGCCGGCGGCCCGGTCGCGGCGGGCCGTCGAGCTCGCTGCCCACGCGCTCAACTTCGCGACCAATCACATCGTCGCGCACATCCCGTCGTACGCATTGCGACGCGCATGGTATCGACGCGTGATGGGAATCGAGATGGGCCCGGGCAGCTCGGTGCAGTCCGGCTGCTACCTGTGGTCGTATGGCCCGGGAAGCAACCGCCGGCTCAGGAACAGCATCGGCGCCCGCACGATCATCAATCGAAGATCGTGCCTGGACGCTCGCAGCGGTCTGCGCATCGGCGACGACGTGAGCATCTCGCCAGAGGTCGCGATCCTCACCACACAGCACGACATGAACGACGTCGAGTTCGCTCTTCGAGGTCGCGGAGTGGTGATCGAGGACCACGTCTGGATCGGCATGCGTGCGATGGTCCTGCCCGGGGTGACGATCGGTCGAGGCGCCGTGGTGGCGGCGGGGGCGGTGGTCACCGCCGATGTCGCCCCGCTGGACGTCGTCGGGGGGGTGCCGGCCAGGGTCATCGGCCACCGTTCGCTGGATCCGCGGTACCGGCTGCCTGCGCCTCCGCGGTTCGAATAGCTCAGGTCGCTTCGACTTTCCTGACGAGGCCCCGCTCTCCCAGCACGCGTGCGTAGCGGGCCAGGGTCCGCGGAGTCACGTCGATCAGCCTGCCGGACTCCCCTCCCTCGGCCAGCCTGCCACATATCCTGCGCAGCTCCGCACCCCGTTCTTGCAGGTAGGCGCTGAACGTCCACAGGCAGGTGTCGATGCTTCCCAGCAGCCATCCGGGCTGCCCTGAGCGCAGCAGCCGCCTTTCGGCGCGCGAAACATCGCCAAGGTCGTTGACCGTCTCGAAGGGTGTCCAGCCGTCCCACCGGCCGGAGGTGTAGTTGACGACGGACAGGCTCTCGACACCGGTGACCAGAGTCGGCGGCGCGCCGAACTCCGACTTGGTCAACGCGTACTCAAATCCCGCCTGCCCGACCGCGCTCAGGACGGTTCGCGACGGAGGCCCTGGCTGCCACTCGTCAAATGGCCGGATGGGCTCGAATAGAGGCGAGAGAGGTGACTCTCTGATCCGGCGGCGCAGGTCCGATCCGCCGCCGCCGCGACCGCCGCCATCCGTGCGCGCGTAGCTCAGAGCGCGGCGCCGGTAGCGAAGCTTCACGGCGGGCGGATTCGCGCTGACCCTCACCCGGCTCAGCTTGCGAGGCACCAGCGGCGCGTCCATCACTCCCCACCAGCCGGCGGGGACCCTGTCGCGGCCGCCCAGCAGCTCGGACAGCGCGCAAACCGACTTGCGAAGCGTGCCGGCGAACCGCTCCGGAGGCGCCGCCGACTCGAGCATCCCGCCCGCGCCGGCGCTCGCCAGCAGCGGCTCGACCTGGCCGGCGAGCCCGCCCGACCGCTTGTCGACGCCAATCAAGCCCAGCGGGTTGGAATCGAGGTACCTGAAGCTCTCGGTGGTCAGCGCCACGCCCGACTTGAGCCCGGTCTCGCGAAGGATGTCCATTAGCCCGTAGAAGCATTCGAGCTCGCGGGCCATGCCCGCCCAGAAGACGATGCTGGTGACGATCCTGCCCTCGGCGGCCCAGCCGGCCAGTACCTCGTCGGACGGTTCCGGCTCGGGCAGGAACGCGGGGAGCGTGGCCGGAGCCGCCGCCTCGGCGATGACGGGGAATGGCGGCCGGCCGGGGTCGACGAGCTGGAACGCCGCTCCCGCTCGGGACAGCGCCATGAAGTCGGCATCGTCCTGCTGGCGGCCCCAGACCACGTCGACCGCCTCGAGCCGGTCGGAAATTCGGTTCACCGCGTCGACCTGCGGAATGCCGTACAGCGGCGCCCAGCCGTTGCGCACGGCCGCGGGAATCCAACGCCCGACGACCTCCGGGTCGGCCAGGAGGTAGCCCCGAGTCGCCTTTGACCACCGCTCCGCCATCGCCAGCGAACGGGTCTCGACCGAGGAGTCGCCGTCCCAAAGACGCTCGACACGCATGTCGACTCCGAGCGCCGCTTCGGCCGCCGGGTCGCCGCCGGCGATCGCCATCACCCGGCGCTGGACGACCTCATGGCATGCATAGGGGACGGCGCTGACCGGATCACGGCCCGGATCGATGACCAGGAGCGTGTCGGGCCATCCGACATCAGTGCCTTTGAACAGCTCGCGGTAGAACTCGACGACATCGCCGCTTCGCGCCCGCAGCTCGACCTTCGAGGCTTCCAGGATCGGGGTGAAGACGGTGTCGCCGAGGCATGCCGCGACGCAGTCGAACCTCTCGAGCAGGGTTTCGAACTGCTCACGGTGGTGCCCGCCGGAGAACGTTCCACCGCGCAGGTCGGCGGGGTCCGCCAGCCAGGGCAGCCCGCCGCCGAAGTGAACGCCGGAGTGAGGGCTGTCGTAGTAGCAGTCGAAGAGGCGGCGCTCTGCCTCCGCCAGCCACGCCACGGTCGCGGAAACGGCATCGCGGTGGGGGTGGTCGGCCGGCGCGAACAGAAGCAGCAGCCGGGGCCGCGGGGACGTGGTCATTTGCGCTCGGGCTAATGGGCGTGCCAGGGCTGGGCGGCCGTGCCCGTCGCGGCCGCGTCCTGAGAGCCGCTCACGAGCCCGTCCTCGAGTCGCAGCTTCTCCGGGCTCAGGCCCCAGCGCAAGGCGATCGTCACCCCCGCCGGCCGGTCGGGCACCACGAGCAGCGCCGATCGCTTCGCCTGGATCCGCTCCAGCAAACCGGCCATTCCTGGGCTCGGCGCGGCGGCGTCTTGGGTTGTCGCCGTACTGATCAGCCGTCGCGTCAACCGTCGCGGAAGCAGTGACCCGGAGCCGCCGCGGAGCGGCATCACGAGAGGCGAGGCGCCGTCCGGCCTGGCGCCGAGGCGAACCCGCACGGCGCGGACCAGAGCGCTCACCGGTCCCTCCCATCAAGACGTTCGGCGACCACCGGATGAGGTTACCGGCGCGGACCACCCTTGGTGAATGGTGGAGGACCGGCCGGCTCGGGACCGGTGTCCCGGAATCGGGCGCCGAGGTGGGACGCCGGGTTCATGGAGTGGGCGGGTCGCCCATTCTGGGTCGTGGGGGTTGGGGGCTAGACTGCGGCGGTGGCGGCCAATGCTGAGGCGATGCCGACTGCGATCGCCACCCTGGAGCCCCCCGCTGAAAGTCTCCCCCGGGCCGCGGCAGGTCGCACCCTGAACCGCCTCGCCGGCGTGGACGGTCTTCGCGCGGCCGCGGCGTCCTGGGTGGTGCTCTTTCACATCCGTGCGTTCAGCGGCGCGCACCTTGCCTTCCAGCCACTGGACTTCTTCGCGAGAAGCGGATCCACGGGTGTGAGCCTGTTCCTGGTCATCAGCGGCTTCTGCCTGTATCTGCCGTTCGCCGGCGGCAGGAACGCACGGTTCAAGACGACAACTTTTCTCGTCCGGCGCGCGCGAAGGCTCGTGCCGGCTTACTACGTGTCGATCGCCTTCGCTCTTGCTCTCAACCTGATCGGCGGAAAAAACCTCGGCTTTCCCTCGTTGAGTCCCCTCGACGTGGCGGTGCAGCTCGGGACCCACATGACGATGCTGCACCCGTTCTTCCTTCAGACGTTCTACGCGCTGAACGGCGCCTATTGGTCGCTTGGGCTCGAGTGGGAGCTGTATCTCGCGCTTCCGCTTCTGATCCTGGGAGCCGGGCGGTTCGGGATCGTGCCGACCCTGCTCGCAGCGGTGGCCGTGAACGTCGTGTACCGCCTCGGCATCGCCTGGGCCGGCGCCCGGGGCTGGCTTCCGTCAGGCCTCGAGCAGACGGTCGTGCTGTCGAACCTGCTCCCGGGGCGCTGGGCCGAGTTCGTATTCGGAATGGTGGTCGCCGAGCTCTTCGCGCGCCAACGCCTGGAGCGTCTCCCAAGGGTGGCTATGTACCTGTGGGCGCCGATGCTGGTCGTGGCCGTCGTGACAGTCGGCCTTCCGCTGAGCCACCTCGCCTTCGGGGCGGTTTTCGCGCTGCTTCTCGTCGCGGTCCTGACCGCCGGCAACGTCGCCTACCAGGTCTTCGCCTGGCGACCACTGGTCGTCCTGGGCATCATGTCGTACAGCCTTTACCTGGTCCACCAGCCGATGGTCCAGGCGCTCGCGTACGTGTTCCACACCGACTTCGGCCTCTCGCCGACGAAGACCTTCGTCATGCTGGTGGCCGCCCTGCCGCTCGTGCTCGCGGTCGCCTGGGCGCTGTTCGTGTTCGTCGAGCGCTACACGTTGACTTCCCGCCCGGTCGAGATCAAAGGCTGGGCGTACTCGATCCTCTTCCCCTCCTGGGGACGTCGAGCCTCGCACGCGCCGCCGTCCGCCGACATATCCGAAGGCAAGGCCGGGATTGGAGCCCGGTTGACCTAGGACACTTGACCCACAGAGCCCGCTTATCCCCATGTCCATGACGCCCCCTGACCGAGAACATCAAGATGTGGCGCTCCAGCTTGCGGAATCGCAAGGCGAACGTGCTCACGCCGGCGACCTTCGGATCGGCCAGCTGCTCGTCGCTCAAGGCCTGATCACCGAGCCGCAGCTGGCGATGGCGCTCGCCACCCAGCGCACCAGCCACGCCCCGCTCGGGGCGGTCCTGGTCAGCCAGGGAGTGATCGAGGAAGACCGCCTTACGGCGATCCTGAGCGAGCACCTCGAGGTGCCCATCGCCGACCTCAAGCACTTCGAGATCGACTCCGACATCGCCCGGATCGTGCCCGAGGAGTTCGCCCGCCGGCACATGGTGCTGCCGGTCGCCCGCGAGGACGGACACATCTCGGTGGCGATGGGAGACCCGAGCAACCTGCCCGTGATCAACGACCTCCGTTTGATCACCGGCCTCGAGATCACACCCCTAATCGCCAGCCCGTCCGACATCATGGCCAACCTCAGCAAGATCCACACCATGCGGCCTCGGCTGCAGGAAGCCGCGCGCACGCTCCAGGAATCACGGCCGCAGCTGACGTTCGACCGGGTGATGACCCTCGAGCTGGGGAGCATCACGTCGAGCTCGCCCGCGATCGAGATCGTCAACCTGCTGATCACTCAGGGCTTGCGCGACCGCGCGTCCGACATTCACATCGAGCCGCAGAAGGACTTCCTTCGCGTCCGGTTCCGCATCGACGGCGTGCTGCAGGACATGGCGCACCTGCCCACCTCCACCGGGGCCGCGATCGCATCGCGCGTGAAGATCATGGCCGGCATGAACATCGTCGAGCGCCGGCGCGCTCAGGACGGCCAGATCAGCGTCAACGTGGACGGCCGCGAGCTCGACGTTCGCGTGGCGACGATGGAGACGATCTGGGGCGAGAAGCTGGTCATGCGACTCCTCGACCGCAGCCGCTCACTGATCACCCTGCGCCAGCTCGGGTTCTCACGCGACGCCTACAACGAGTACCACCGAATGCTGCACTCGCCGTACGGGATGATGATCGTCTCGGGACCGACCGGCAGCGGCAAGACCACCACGCTCTACGCGTCGATCCATGAGCTCGACCAGCAGATCCGAAACATCATGACCATCGAAGATCCGGTCGAGTACATGTTCGACAACATCAACCAGAGCCAGATCAACAAGCTCGCGGACATCAGCTTCGCCAACGGCCTCCGCGCCATCCTCCGCCAGGACCCCGACATCATCCTGGTCGGCGAGATCAGAGACCGGGAGACGGCGGAGATCGCGGTCCAGTCCGCGCTGACCGGCCACCTCGTCCTGTCATCGCTTCACGCGACCGACGCCGTCGGCGCGCTCCTTCGCTTCACCGACATGGGCATCGAGGGCTTTTTGATCGCGTCGTCGGTCATCGCCATCGTCGCCCAGCGTCTCGTCCGCAAGACGTGCGACGGCTGCAAGGTCGCGTATGCGCCCAACGAGGAGGAGCTCGAGTTCGCGGCGTCCCTGGGGATGCCGGCGCCGACGCACATGCTCCATGGCCAGGGCTGCAGCCGCTGCAACATGACCGGCTACTACGATCGGATCGGGGTCTTCGAGGTCCTGACGATGACCGACGAGGTCAAGCGTCTGATCATCAGCAAGGCAAGCCACAGGGAGATCCTCGGTGCGGCCGTCAGAGGCGGAATGCTTCCGCTGCGCGCCGACGCCTGGGCAAAGGTCCAGGCCGGCACGACCACGGTCTCCGAAGTGCTCCGCAGCGTGTACATCCTCTAGGAGCGACAAGGGGCTTGGGCAATTTCGCTTACCGCGCCTATTCGCCGCGTGGACACCTCGAGGAGAAGGTCACGTCTGGGCGGAACGCGGCGGCAGTGCAGCGCCAGCTGCTGGATCGCGGCTACCGCGTGGTGTCGGTTCGCCCGGAGAGGACCGGCTGGCGGTGGGTCTATCGAGAGCTGCCGACCTTCTTCAAGGTTCGCACTTCCGACCTGATCCTTTTCTCGCGCCAGCTCTCCACGTTCATCCGCGTGGGAGTGCCGATCACCGATGCGATCAAGCTGCTGCACGGCACGTCCAACTCAGGACCGTTCCGGGCGGCGCTGGAGGACATCAGCGAGGACCTCGACGCCGGAGAGGCGTTCTCCACCGCGATAGAGCATCACCCGAGCGTCTTCAACCAGCTCTACATCGACATGGTGCGGGCCGCCGAGTACAGCGGCACGCTCGACAAGGTGCTGGCGCAGGTGGCCGCGTACCTGCAGCGCCAGGACACCGCCATCAAAAAGCTGCGCAGCGCGATGATCTATCCCGCGATCATCCTGACCCTCGCCATCGGGGTGTGCGTGGTCCTGATCGTGTTTGTGCTGCCCAACTTCGTGTCGATGTTCCACGAGTTTCATGCAGACCTGCCGTGGCCGACCCGGCTCCTCCTTGCCATTGGAGCCTTCGCGCAGCAGTGGCGCATCGAGATCGTCGCCGGCATCTTCGTGGTCGTCGCCACCGTTCTTGTGTTCATGAGCAGCCGGCCCGGCCGGGTGATGTGGGACTACGTCGTGATCAAGCTGCCGGTCGTGGGCAGCATCGTGACCTACTCGATCATCGAGCGGTTCACCCGGACGCTCGCGACCATGCTGCGCGCCGGGATCCCGATCAGCCAGACGTTCGACGTAGCGATGGCTTCGGCCGGCAACATCCGCTACCGCCGCGGCCTCGAAGCGGTGAAGCAGCGAATGATCACCGGCGACGGTTTCTCTGAGCCCCTCGAGGAGACGGGTCTGTTCGCAACCATGATGATCCGGATGATCCGGGTCGGCGAAGAGACCGGAACGCTCGACAACAGCCTCGAGCAGATCGCCGACTTCCTGAGCGACGAGATGGACTACAAGGTCCGCAACATGATCGCGCTGATGGAGCCGGCGCTTGTGATCGCGGTCGGCGCGGCCGTCGGTTTCGTGGCGGTGTCGGTCATCCTCCCGATGTACAACCTGCTCTCGCACGTCCGCTGATGCGCTGGCCGAAGAGCCGGCGCCAGGCGCAGTCCGGCGCAACGCTCGTCGAGCTCCTGGTGGCGAGCGTGATCATGGGCCTGGCCCTCGCACTGATCGTGGGCACGCTGAGCTCTGGGCTGCTCCAATCCACGGAAGCCAAACGCGATACAGCCGCCGTGGCCGCGCTGCAGTACGAGATGGAGCAGATCGGCGGTTCGCCCTACAACCCGTCACCGCAGGCCTACTCGGACTGCTTTGCGACCGAGAGCGCGTCCAGTCCGCCGACGACCTTGCCTTCGTTCAAGGCGCCGTGCCCAGGCAGCTCGTACACGCTCCGGGCGGACGTCACCGTCGGATCGGGACCCAGCGGGAGCCTGAGCCAGAAGTGGACGGTGTCGATCGTTCAGTGGCCGAGCGGAGCCCAGGTCGGCTCATCGGTCTCGCTGCTCAAGGTCAATCGATGAAGCCGGCGCTCCGCGGTCAGGGCGGCTACACGCTGGTCGAGCTTCTCGTCGCGTCCGCGATCAGCGTCGTGGTGCTTACGGGATTGACCTCCGTGGTGCTCACGTCGTGGCGCGCCGCCGTCACGGCGACGGACCGCGTGGCCGCGAGCGCCCAGGTCCGAAGCTTCGAGTTCTACGCATACGACGATTTCGCGCTGAGCCGGCTTCCGGTCCCGGCCGGATGCGCCGCGACCGCGGCGAGCCCATGCACCACGCAGCCGATTGTGCTGCAAGGCACGCAGGCCTCCAACTCGAACAGCCCGGCCCTGTCGTCGTACAGGGTGACCTACACGTGGGACGGATCCAGCACGCTGGACAGGCAGGCCGGGTCCGCGCCGCCTGAACACGCAGCTACGGGGGTCACGGCATTTGCGTGGTACATCTCGGGCACGGCGCCCCACCAGACGGTAGTCGTCACCATGTCGGTCACCGTCGACTCGTACGTGGAGACCCAGAGCCTGCAGTTCTACCCACGGGTCAACCCATGAGGTCGATTCGCGTCCTTCTGTCCGACCGCAAGAGATCCCAGCGCGGAAGCGTGCTGAGCGCGGTCCTAATCATCACCGCCTTCCTGGCGATCATCTCGGGCGCCCTGATGACCACTCTGTCGACCAACTTCCTTCTCGCCGACAGACTCGTGAGCCGGGTCGCCACCGAGGCGACGGTGAATTCGGCGGCGGAGCTGGCCGTCGGCCGGCTCCAGGACACGCAGACCACGCCGCTGTACGACGGGTGCCCATCGCTCGGCAGCGCCTCAGTGAACAATCTGATCGCAGCTTCGAGCTACACGAAATGCACACCCGTGATCGATTCACGATCCCCGCAGGGCTTCACGCAGGTGGCCTCTGGGAAGGCCTTCGGGGTCGACGGCACCCACGTCGTGCTCGGCGCTCGCGGCGTGGACGAGTACCTCACGGCGGACGGCGGCGGAACGCTGTTCGCAACCCAGACAGGCCAGAGCTCGCCACGGTGGTCGGTGGGCCTCGGCGGCGAGACGACCGCCACGCCGCTGGCGATGCCGGACGCGTCGAGCTCCCAGGACCTGTCTTATCTGCTGCCGGTTACGCGACCAACGAGCACCGGTGTGAACCCGGGCTGCGGCGCCGCGAACGATTGCGTGGCGCTACTCAACGCCACCGGGGCCGGCACACCGAGCCTGGTCTGCTACATGGCGGCGAGCGACAAGGTCATGTCGATGCCGGCCGGCGGAGCGAACTATCCGGACATCGCCTACTTCGGTGACAACTCCGGAAACCTTTACGCCTACGACTCGACGGAGGGCGGGCAATGCTCCCAGGCGAGCACCTCGTCGCAAGCCGGCGAGGCGGTGGTCGCAGGGCCGTACGTGTTCGCGGGGCCCACCGGCAAGACGGCTCTTGACGAGATCTTCGTCGTGGTCTCGAACAATTCGACTGGGGCCGTGCTGAGGTTCACCTACTCGGGGGGCAAGGCCGGGCAGGGCCTGCAGCTGGTGAGCAGCCTGACCCTGGGGGCCGCTCCGGTCGGAGCGGCCATCGATGGGTCGGCTCTGCCCGCTCGCCTCGCCATCTCGTTCACCACTGGAACGATCGCGCTGGCGCAGATCTCGTCTTCGTTCGGCCTGACCCTTGCCGGCACCGCGTCGCTCCCCGCCGGCAGCGCGGATTCCCCCTACTGGTGCCACTGCCCCGGCGGGGTCAACTTGATCGGATTCGGGGCCACCAACGGTGGGCTGTACGTCGTCGACACAAACCTGAACCTGTATGAGTCCTACAAGGGTGCGGCGTCGATCGTCAGCACACCTGAGGCTGACGCCGGAGGCGACTGGTTCATCGCCGCCAACGATGGAACACTGACTGAGGTTCAGAGACCAATCGGCGGCGGCGGAATGGTCGCGGTCGTGCAGTACGGCTCGTCCGGCGCGATCACGAGCGCGCCCGATGTTGTGCCGTGCGCCGCCGGGATCTGCATCTACTTCGGTTCGACCGACACTCCGGCCACTGGCAGGATGTTCCTCGTCCTCCTGGACGCGAGGGATGCGGTCTTCAACAGCTGCATCAGCACCACGCCTCCTGCCTGCGACAAGGGGATCAACCCGCGCCTGTGGACACAGGTCGAGGTCGGCGTGGCGGGCAGCCCGCAAACCGTTCACGTTCAGGGCTGGTCTTACTATTCCCCCTGACGCGTGCCCTCCCTCGCCCCGCGCCTAGCTGTCGATCTGTCCAGCCCGCTCATCCGTGTGGTCGACGGAGCGCTGGGCGGGCCGATGCGGTGCGGCTCCGGCGGAACGCCCACCGGCGCACTCGTGGACGGTCGCGTCCTGGATCCGGCCGCGGTGGGCGGTGCACTCCGGCAGCTGCTGGCGCGAACCGAGATCATCGAGAATCGGGCCCTGATCACCGCCAGCGACGCGCTGGCGACGTTCCGGGTCATCCGGCTTCCGCAATCGGCGAGCGAGCAGAACGTGAGCGCGGCGGTCGCCCGCGAGCTGCCCCTGGACCCCCAGCGCATGTCGATCCGCTGGGTCGACGTCCCGACCGAGGAAGACGAACGTCGAATCTATGCGGTGGCGTGGGACCGCGCGCTGATCAACAACGTTTCGGAGGCGGCGCGAATCGCCGGCCTGGATCCGGCGGCGGTCGACCTGAAGTCGGCGTGCGTCGCGCGAGCCGCCCCCGAATCCGCCTGCGTCGTGGTCGACCTCATGAGTGACCCGGCCGAGATCGTGCTCATCGACCGCAACCTGGCGCAGGTCTGGCACTCGTTCAGGTTCGCCGTAAAGCCCGGCGAGGACGTCGCGACGGCCCTCACCGGCCCGTTGAAGTCGGTCCTCCGCTTTTACAAGCGCCACCGCGACGCGTCTTTCGACACCGCCGCCCCGATCTTGATCAACGCCGAGCAGAGCCTGCCGTCCGCCTCTGCCTTCGCCCTGAACCACGCGGTCGGCCATCCCGTGACCCAGCTGCCGCCGCCCCGCCGCGTACCCTCGGACGTACGCTACGCGACGTACCTGGCCTGCATCGGGCTGTTGATGCGGAGGAACGCGTGAAGCGGAAACGCCCCCAGCGAGCCGAACGCCGGCGCAGCATGCCCGAGATCGACCTGATCGAAGAGCGCAAGCCAAAAGTCCCGGCGATCCCCACCATCTCCCGGCGTGGATGCGCACAACTGTTCGGCCAGGTCCTCGTCCTCGTCCTGCTGGTGGCCGGAGGAGCCGTCCTGGCCGGAGTTCGGTAGAGCCGCCGGCCGGGACCGCCCAGGCGAAAACCGGGACCACCGCCCATTCGAGTGGTCCACACCATCTATTCAGGTTTCCCGGAACCGGTCCTACCCTGACCTGAGTCAATCGAAAACCAGCTATCCCGCTGATGGCCTCAGGGTTGGGTGAAAGGAGCGTGCGTATGCAGCAAGGTTTGTACGGATGGTTCCAGCAGAACCTCCGCGGAAAGAAGGGTCAGAAGGGATTCACCCTGATCGAGCTCCTGGTCGTCGTGACGATCCTGGGCATCCTCGCCGCGATCGTGACCCTGAGCCTGGTCGGCCTGACCAGCAACGCCACGGCCCAGTCCTGCAACGCCGAATACAAGACGGTCCAGTCGGCGCTCGACGCCTACATGGCCGCCAACAACCTGCAGAACGTCGCGGCGGAGGGAAGCTGGACCAACGACATGACGGGCGGAGTCGGCGGCCAGCCGGCGCCCAACACCAACAACGGCACGGTACCTCTGTTCAACTCCGCCCCGAGCGGGACGTCGCCGAACTACACGAGGAACGGAACCACGCAGTTCTACTACCAGTGGGACAGCTTCGGAAAGATCAACAAGATCGCCACCGATGCCGGCGGCACACAGAACAGCAGCTGCCAGCCTAAGTAGCCAGTCAGGTCCGGGGGGCGCCGTGAGCACTACGCGGCGCCCTCTTCCTTTTCGAAAGCAAATGACTTGGAATTAGCCGTCATCGCGTTTCTGATCGGCGCCTATTGCGTCCTGTTCGCTGCGCTGCTGGGCAGCTTCATCAACCTCGCGGCCGACCGCCTTCCCCGAGGCGAGTCGATCCTCACGCCGAGGTCCCACTGCCGCAGCTGCGGTCGAGTCCTCAACGCGGTCGACCTGCTCCCGGTGCTGGGCTACCTGGTCCGTGGGGGCCGTTGCGCGACCTGCGCGACCCCCATCGGAGTGGCTTCCCCGCTGGTCGAAGCCGTGTGCGCGGGCTCGATGCTGGCGGCGATCCTCTGGCTCGGCCTGTGGCCCGGCGCGCTGGTCGGCCTGGCGCTGGTTGGTGCCGGCGGCGCCGTCCTCACCGGTCTCGCGATGCGCCGCGCGACGGAGAGGCGCGCGACGACCTAGGCCCCGGCCGGCGAGACGACGTGGATCTCGTTCGGGTAGGCGGAGTGCGCCCGGGCGTCCCGCTCGCTGATGATCCCGACCCGAAGCAGCTGGCTGAGGGAACGCTCGAGGGTCTGAGAACCTTCGCGCAGCCCGGTTTGCAGCACGCTCCGGATCTGGTCGATCCTGCCTTCCTTGATCATGGCCCTCACCGCGACGTTGGCCACGAGGATCTCGAACGCGGCCACACGCCCGCCTCCGACCGCGGGGACGAGCTGCTGATAGACCACGCCCGCCAGCGCGCCCGCGAGCTGGATGCGGACCTGCTGCTGCTGCGCGCCCATGTAGCTGTCCACGATCCGGTTGAGCGCCGAGGGCGCGTCGTTCGTGTGGAGGGTTGCGAGGACAAGATGCCCGGTCTCGGCGATCGTGAGGGCGCTGGAGATCGTCTCCAGGTCTCGCATCTCCCCGATGAGCACGACGTCGGGGTCCTCGCGAAACACGCTGCGCAGCCCCTCTCCGAAAGAGGGCGTGTCCTCGCCCACCTGCCGCTGGTCGACGATGCCCAGCTTGTGCTGATGGACGTACTCGATCGGGTCCTCGAACGTGATGATGTGGTACGCCCGCGACCGGTTCAGGTGATCGATCATGGATGCGAGGGTGGTCGACTTACCCGCGCCGGTCGGTCCCGTCACCAGGAGCAACCCCTGCCGCCGCTCCATGAACTGGTGCACCACCTCGGGCATGCCCAGCACCTCGAACGTCGGTATCTCGAGCGGCAGGATTCGAAACGCGGCCGCAAGAGAGTCGCGCTGGAAGTACGCGTTGGCGCGGACCCGCGCGCGGTCACGCCATGTGAAGGCGAAGTCGATCTGACGGCGCTTCTGGAGCTTCTTCCAGTCCACCGGAGCCAGCAGCTCCTTGATCAACCGTTCCGTGTCTGGCGGCGTCAGGACAGGCTCGCCCTGGCCGAAGAGCTCGAGCAGGCCATCCCTTCGTACTCGCGGCGGGCTGCCGCAGCTCAGGATCAGGTCGGACGCTGACACCTCGATGAGGCGTTCGAGGGCCTCTTCGATCGAATTCATGGCCGAACCAATCTAACCGGGAAGGCCACTAGCTGAGCGCCAGGTTCACTCCCGTGGCGCTGAGACCGAGGCTGACCGTGGCCGTCGCGGACGCTGTGTTGTGGCCGGTAGCGGTGGCCGTCACCGTGTACGTGCCGGGCGTCAGGCCGCTGAACACGTACTTACCGGCTGCGTCGCTGACTCCGGTGGCGCCGTTGCTCAACGAAACGGTCGCGCCCGCGATGGCGGCCCCGGTCGTCGCGTCGGTGACCTTGCCCGTGACCTGGGTCAACGGAGCTTCCTGGTAGTTGGAGAACAGGACGTCGGCGGCGCCGCAGCGAAGGCCGCCGACACCCGGCGACATGATCGCCGTCTGCTGGCCCGTCACCTGCCACCCAGGCTCGGCCGAGCCGACCGGCCAGGCCTTGCCCATCACGCTGCTGCCGACGATGTCCAGCTTGGCGTGGTACCAGACGTTCGGCGAGTACGGCTGCGAGCCCACTCCCAGCTGAGTCCAGTTCCCGGAGTTGTCGACCCAGATGGTGATGGTGTCGTTGGCGGTGTTGACCGCGAGCACGATCCAGCTGTCCGAGCCCTGCACCCGGCCCAGCAGGCGTGCGCCGTGCAGGTACTGCGGATCCGACAGCGCCCTAACCACGTAGAGGTCGGCCGTTATCTCCTGGTCCCGGTAGGGGATGCCCATCCAGGTGTCGAAGTCGGTGTTCGCGCCGGCCGACTGGACGTAGGCGCTCCGGCTCGAGATGGAGACGGTCGCCGTGGGGTAGACGTTGTGGTCGTCCGCCCAGGAGTGCCCGTCCGATGCGGTTCCGATCCCCGCCTGGTCCGGACGGCTGAACAGGTCCTGGGCCGAGCCGGGGATGATGGCGCTCAGCCCGCTGTTGGCGGTTGCGACTCCGTTGGCCGGCGCGTTCACCGAGCCATCGAACTCGGAGTTGAAGCCTCCTGCCTGGAAGATCACGTTGTAGGTGCCCGACGTGACGTTCAGGGAGTAGGCGCCATTCGAGTCGGTGGTCGCGCTCGTGGTCGCCGGCTGCGTGGTGACCGTCGCGCCGGCGATCGGCGTGAAGGTTCCGGCAACCGTCACCGTCCCCTGGATTGTCGAAGGGTTGTTGGAGGGCGGCGTGGGCGATGCGCTGGGCGACGGTGATGGAGGCGGCGACGGCGAGGGCGATGGTGACGGAGATGGCGACGGTGACGCCGAAGGGCTGGGTGTCGGCGATGGCGCGGGCGAAGGGCTCGGCGGGGGCGGCGGCGGCGTGAGCCCGGTCACCACGACGTTGTCGACCTCGATCGTGGTCCGGCTCATCACGGCGATCGCCCCGGCCGAAAAGGTCGAATCGGTCACCGCGGCCAGCTTCGTCCCGTTCAGGAACGCCGTCAGGTTTTTGCCGCTGACGTCGATCTCAAACGTGTACCAGGTCGAAGTGTTGTATGCCTTCGCGCCACTCCCGAGGGTCGTCCAGACGCCGTTGACCTTCCTCCCGAAGTACCAGCTGTTGCCGTCCTTGAGGATCAGGGAATAGGCGTTGTTGTCGTCGATGTAGCGCGCCGCCAGGACGTTGGAGGTCCCGGTCGCCGCGGAGCCGGGTTTGATCTGGGCGACCACCGAATAGTCGGTCCACGCGCTCGATCCGGCGTGTATCGACTTTGCCGTCGCCGTGTTCGTGTCGGATTGCTTGAGGACCTGGGTCCCGTCGACCGCGATCGCCCACTGGCCCGACACCGGGGACCAGCCCGACGCGGGAGCACCGACCGCGTCGGCCTCGAAGTCGTCGCTCATGAGCGTGCTCCCGGCCAGCGCGGCCGGCCCGCCGAGCAGAAGGCGCCCGGCCGTGAAGACGGTGACTGCCGCCACCGCGAGAGCAAGCCAGCCGAGCCGGCGCGTGCGGATCAAGAGCTCGGCCTTCGCGCCGTGGCGAGAAACCATTTCGGACAGGCCATCGGCCCAAAGGTCCGGATCGACTCCAGCTGCAGCCCGGCGTTGGCGATGAAGCGCACGAGCTCAGATCGCCGGTGGTGCCACACGCGGCTCCGCCACTCGGGAAGGACGCCCTTGGAGCGAAATACCTCGACCCAGCGGCCCGGCCGGCGGCCGACGTAGCGCGGGTAGCCCAGCGTCCACAGCGGATTGGCGTTCGTGACGTCCACCAGCAGCCGCCCTCCAGGCACCAGGACACGGCGGGCTTCGAGAAGCGCCTCCACCGGGTCGAACAGGTGGGGCAGGACGTCGATGCAGAGCACGTAGTCGAAAGACGCGTCCGCGAAGGGCAGGGACCGAGCGTTGGCCTCGCGCAGGACCAGCCGGTCGGACGCCTGGGGACGAGCGAGGTCGAGCATGTGCGGCGAGAGGTCGGTGAGCGTCACGAAGTGGCGCTCCGACAGCGGTATGGACAGCCGTCCCATGCCGCCGCCGACATCCAGGACCCTCTTGTCGAACCCCGCGACCGACGCGATGATGGCGTCGCGCTTGCGGGCGTAGTCTCCCTCGAAGGGGTTGGTCCGGACGTCCGGTTGGAAGGCGTCGACGTACGCCCCGGACGTGAACAGCTCTTCGTGGCGATCGATCGTTGCGTTCATCGTTTTCTCAGACACATGCTTCTACGGCAGGTGGCGAGCCTCATCCGACTCTAGGTGTCATGCCGAGTGCACGCCATGGGTTTTCCCAGTCGTCGGTCCGGGGCAAATGGCCCAGCAAGAGCGTGTGATCGTTGCCTCAGGCACCGTCCACGCCGCCGATGAACCGCTGCCGAAGCACGAGCGCGGTGATCGGTATCAGCCACGCGGCGTCGATCACGTAGCGGCGGACGAGGCGTCGAGGCTCCCGGCTGAGCCGGAAAGCCCACTCCATGCCGATCGCCTGCATCCATCGAGGCGCGCGGCGGCTCCGGCCCGCGAGCAGGTCGAAGACGCAACCGACGCCGATGGCAACCGAGACCGGCAGGCGGTCGCGGTAGAGGTCGATGAACTTCTCCTGCTTGGGGTGGCCGAAGGCGACCAGGAGGACGTCCGGGCGGGCTTCCTCGATCCGGCGGACGATGTCGCCGATCGGCATCTCTTCGACCGCGCACCGGGGCGGCTCGTAAGTGCCCACCACCGCCAGTCCGGCGTTGGCTTCCTGCAGCCTTTCCGCCGCCACCTTCGCGGTGCCGTTCTCGCCGCCCAGCAGGAAGATGCGGCCGCCGTTCGCGGCCAGTCTGTGGGCGAGCGCAGGCACCAGGTCCGCGCCGGCCACTCGCGTCCGAAGGTCGGCTCCGAGCAGACGGCCGAGCCAGAGCACGGGGGCTCCGTCGGCGAGGTTCAAGTCGCTGTGGCGGAGGATCGACCAGACGCGGGGATCGGTGCGCGCACGGACCACGAAGTCGAGGTTCACGGTGGCGACCTGAAAGACCTTCGGCCCTCCGATCGCGCCGGTGATCCGGTCGAGCGCTGAATCCATGTTCGCCGGATCGACAGGAACGCCGGCTATGTCGAGCCTGCCCGGCCGGCGTTGCGCTTCGCCGGTGCGGTCCGTGCGGTCCCAACGCTTCGGGTCGAAGCCTCGCGTCAGGCGGGCGTAGGTCAGGAACTTGGAGGCGACGAAGACCGGCGCCAGCGCCAGCGCCGGCCACGTGCCGGCCGGAGCCCCGGCCGAAGTCAGGCCGACGACCACGAAAGCGGCTATTCCGGCAAGAGCAAGAGCCCAGGGCACCGCGGCCCAGGCCGGCACGATCCTGAACAACGTCAGCACCACCGAGGTGAACAGCCCCGCGCCGGCGACCATCGTCAGCAGCGCAAGCGGCGGGGTCGCCAGGTCGATGGCGGCGTCCACGAGTCGCAAGTCCCGCCGCCTGACGATCGCGCCGAGAAGGACCCCGAGCCTCGTGCGAACGACGTTGAAGCGCCCACCCTCCCAGCGCAGGCGCTGCTGGAAAGCGCCCCGGCGGCTTGCGGCTGCCGAGCCCTCCACCCGTGCGGCGGGCGCGAAGCGTGGCGCAAACCCGCTCAGGCGGAGGTCGATCGAGAACTCGAGATCCTCGACTCCCGAGAACGCGCTCCATCCATGCGTCTGGAGGAGCCTTCGGCTGAACAGCATCCCGTTCCCGACGAGGTTGGCCGGCATGCCGAGCCGGCGCCGGCCGCCGAACCTGACCCGGTGGAACAGGAGGAAACCTGCCGCCACGAGCGCCGCCTGAGGCCGGCCGGGTTCGGTCCGGAGCGTGTAGTCCGCCTGCACCACCTCGTGTCCGGCGCTCAGCTCGCTTTCGAGCGACCGCAGAAAGCGCGGGTCCACCGTCGAGTCGGCGTCGACGACGACCACGGCGTCGAACGGGTCATCGGCCGCCTCGAGATTGGCGATCGCCCAGTGGAGGGCCTGGCCCTTTCCGCGGTTGCGGTCGTCGAACCGGACCATCACGGCGGCGCCCGCCGCCGAGGCCTTCTCCGCCGTGCCGTCCGTGCAGTTGTCCGCGACGACGACGACCGACATGAGCTCTCCCGGATAGTCCTGGGCGAGCAGCGACGAGACGGTTCGGGCGATCGAGGCTTCCTCGTCGTGCGCCGGCACCAGCACGACAAGCCGGCTTGCCGGCTCACGTCGCTCGACCGTGTTACGGGCGCGGAAAAGGCTGGCAACGGCCAGCAGGAGAAGGTATGCCGAAAATCCAGCTGCGATGGTGCCGGCGGCGGCCAGCAGTACCGCGAGCAGTCCTGTCAAAACGCTCCGCGACAGCTGAGGACGGCCCAGACGGTCCGGACCAGGATCGTGAGGTCCATCCACGCCGACAGCCCGGTCACGTACTCCCGGTCATAGGCCATCCAGGTGTCGAAATCGACGGTCGACCTCCCTCTGACCTGCCAGAGGCACGTCAGACCGGGCTTGACGCTCAGCCGGATCATGTCCGACGGCCGGTACTGGGCCACCTCGCGCGGCAGGGGCGGCCTCGGACCGACCATGCTCATGTCGCCCTTCAAGACGTTGATCAGCTGGGGCAGCTCGTCGAGGCTGGTCCGGCGGAGGAATGCGCCCACGCGCGTGACCCGCGGGTCTCTCCGCATCTTGAAGACCGGGCCGTCTACCTCGTTGTGCTTCTGGATGTCGCGCAGCCGGGTCTCCGCGTCCCGATGCATCGAGCGGAACTTGTAGAAGCGAAAACGCCGGCCGTGGAGACCGACTCGCTCCTGGACGAAGATCGCGGGACCGGGCGAGTCGATCCTGATGGCGATGACGATCGCGAGCCAGATCGGAGACGAGGCGACCAGCCCGAAACCGGCGATCGCTACGTCGAGGCACCTCTTGAGGAAAGTCTCATATACCGGCCGCCCGCGCCAGCGCCGCACTTGCGGAAGGGTGTCTCCATAGCCCACGTGTTCTGCTCTCAGCACCTTCGTTTCTATTGCGAGACGCTAAGACGAGGGAGCAGGTGCTTTGAATAGGCATTTCCAACCTGCGCTTAACCTGGCCACAGGGAGCCGAGGCAACTGTCCCAGACCCGTTCGGGACGGTCACGACTTGCACGAGGCCGCGATCAGCGCCGCCATGATCAGGATCCCCAGGGTCACGCCGGCAAACAGGCCCGCGAGGAACTGCCACACCAGTCAGCCCAGGTCGGTCGGTCCGAGATGAGCGGCGAGGCGCTGGATGTCGCCCTCCGCCATGTCGATGAATCTGAGCCCGGTGTCAAACCTCGCGGGAGATCCGTCGAAAAGCTCGAGCCGCCAGACGACCACCGCCCAGCACCGGATCGGTTCTCCCTCCCGCGCCATCACGTCCAGCTCGAGTCTCGAGCCCACCGGAAAGTCTTCATCGGTGTAGACGCGCACTCCGCCAAGACTCAGGTCGCGAGTGTTGCGCTTGTGATGGAGGAGCCGCGAGCCCGCCGGGCGGCACAGGACGTCCGCCTCCACGCGCGGAAACCGACGGCGGTCGGACATGTGGTCAGGATATGCGACCGGGCCCGTGGCGCCCGGAGATTCCTAGACCGCGACGCCCCTGCGCAACCCGGTCGACCGGTCCGGCTGCTGCGTGAACCAGTTCCACTGCTGGAGCAGTCCCTGCGCGAGCGAGACTCTCGGCTCCCAGCCGAGACGGCTCCTCGCGATGCTGATGGAAGCGCTCGTGCGCCTGGGGTCACCGGCCGCGTTGGCCAGGTGTTGCCGCGAGATCTGGGTCTCGCTGACCTCGGCCAGGAGGTCGAGCGCGCGGTTGACCGTGACGTGGCTGCCGCCGCCAAGGTTGATGACCAGGCCGGCGACGTCGGCCGATCCGGCCTTGATCGTCCCGTCGACCGCATCCGACACGTAGGTGAACTCCCGGATCTGCTCGCCGTCCCCCAGGATCTCGATCGGCCGACCCGAGGTGACGGCGTCGATGAAGCGCGAGAAGGCCATGTCCGGCCGCTGCCTGGGCCCATACACGGTGAAGTAGCGAAGCGCCACGACCGGCGTCCCGAAGTTGTGCATGTACAGAAGAGCGAGCTGCTCACCGGCCAGCTTGGTCAGCCCATAGGGCGATATCGGCCGGGGCAGGGCGGACTCCTTGGTCGGAAATGCCTCCGCGTTGCCGTAGGCGGACGAGCTCGACGCGTAGACGAGGCGCTTGACCGGCGTGTCCTTGAGGCACTCGAGCAGACGCTGCGTCGCGATCACGTTGTCCCACACGTACTGGTCGAAGTCGCGGCCCCAGCTCGGCCGGACGCCGGGCTGGCCGGCGAGGTGGAAGACGACGTCGGCCCCGGCCAGGATCGGAGCCAGCTCCGCCTGGGTCAGGTCCAGCTCGTGGAACTCGAAGTTAGCGTGCTCAAGAGCGCCCGCGACGTTCTGCTCTTTCAGCCGGCGCGGGTAGTAGCTCCGGAAGCAGTCGATTCCGACAACCTGATGGCCGTCGGCGAGCAGCCGGTCGCAAAGGTGTGACCCGATGAACCCTGCCGCTCCGGTGACCGCCGCTCGCAACTGCGCCTCCCTCCATTCACGAACGCGGCCCTGGGCGAGTCCGTCAGGTCTTCGCGGCGCCGGCTGCTGCTCAACGGCGCCCTGACATGTCGCCCGGGCCGCACCAATCGATTTCTCTATATGGCGGGAGCGGCAGCCTTTCGATCGATCAGGTCGATCGAAGCTGCAGGGCCTCGCGGTGGAACCCGGCTTCCAAAAGCGGCTACCGCTCCCTGGGGCGAAATGGTGAGCGCACTGGCCGGCACCGGAAAATGGGCCAGGTCGGAGAGGCCTGGGCTGGCGTCCCGACCATCGGGAGGCCGGGAGCCGTCAGGCCCGGGCGCCCACCGTGCGTTGGATGTGGCCGCCCGCGGTCACCGCGAGATGAGACACGCCCCAGATCAGCGCCGCCAGTCCGAGCAGCGCGAATCCGACGTAGATGACCTCCATGCCCAGCCGATCCTGGAGTGTTTTCGGGCTCGCGACGGACCGCGTCCCGGCCGCGCCCTGAAGCGGTCCGGTCGTGATCGGGCCCCGGTGCGGTGGGTTCGAGGTGTGGGCCGGCGAGGTGGTCTTCGACGGCGCGCCACCACGGCCCGGGGCGGCTGCCACCGGATTGGTGACCGGCGCGGGTTGCGTGGCCGGCGGCGTCGAGTAGACGGGCTGCGCCGGCGCCGCGTTCGGAACCGGTGTGGAGGTCAGCCAGCCCCTGTAGATGACACCCTCGCCGGCGGTCGGGTTGCCGGTCTGCATGTTGGTCACGAGCACGTCGTCCGGGTTGTTCCAGGCGTTCCAGGTCCACGCGATGACGTTCAGACCGTGGCCGGCGGCCCAGGGCAGGAACCCCGGGAGGTACGTCTCCGGCCCCGCCGCCGAGTCTCCGGTCTCGCCGACGACCACCGGCACCCGGGCCGCCACTGGCGCGATCACGCTGTCCCAGCACGACTGCGCGGCGCACTCCGTGACCAGGCTGGGGTTCGCGCTGGGGTAGCTGTGCCAGGCGGCCGCGATGTTGCTGCCGGCCGGTCGGTTGGCAAGCCACCCTGACAGATCGCGGGCCCAGTTGACGCCACTCACCATGACCACGTTTTGCGCCCCGGTCGCCCGGACGACGCCGATCAGCTGGTTCATCCCGGCCGACCGCCAGCTCGCCGTGATCGTGAATGGTGTCCCGCCCGTCTCGTACTGGGTAAGCGTGCAGCCGTTCATCAGGCAGCCCCACTGGTCGGGGCCACCGGAGGCGATCCAGTAAAGGAAGGGTTCGTTGAACAGGTCGTAGATGACGCCCTGGTCCTGCATGAACGTCGCTGCGACGGACTGCCAGAAGGCCGGCGAATGATCCTGGTCGGGGACTGGGTTCTGGCTGAGCGCCAGCTGCGAGCCGGGCGCCGACCAGTGCAGGTCGACGATCACGTAGAACCCGGCCGCGCGCAGGTCGTGGACGAGCTTCATGATCGCCGTCTGGTAGGCGGCGCCGCCGATCTTTGCGCCGTTGATCCCGAGCCAGCAGTCCTCGTTGAGTGGAACTCGCACGGCATTGATGTGCCAGGCGTGCATCGCCGCGAAGGTCTGGGCGCTGTCTTCGGGTTGCCCGCCGAACGGGTCCGCGCTCCAGCCCTGCGCGCAGACGAACTCCGTGCCGGACATGTTCGCCCCGTGGAGGGTGACGACGTTGCCGTTGGCATCGACGATGTGGTTGCCCACCACGTGCAGGCCACCCACAGTTGTCCCCTGCGGCGGGGGCGCCGGCGCCGGCGGAGCGGTGGGTGGCGCAGTAGGCGCGGTGGTTGGTGGCGCTGTGGGCGCTGTCGTGGGTGGCGCGGTAGGCGCCGTCGTCGGGGCCGGTGCCGGCGGCGGTGGCACGCCGGCGAGCAGGGACTGCATGGTGCCGAAGCTCACCTTCTTGGTGACGTCGTCGGCAAGGAGCACGCCGTACTGCTTGCGCTCACCGGTGGTCGTGGGCGGGCAGCAGTTGTAGACCGATTCGTCGCGCAGCGTGTAGAACTGCGCCATCGCCAGGCCTGGGGTCGCGGTCAAGGCGGCCTGGATCAGCGATGCCTGCTGGCTTCCTGTGGCATCGCTCACGCCGTACTCGCCCATCCAGACCGGCTTGCCGCCCTGCCCATGCGCGCTGAGCACGCTGTGGTATGCCGTCGCGATCTGGCCGTAGTTACCGCCGTAGTCGTGGAAGGCCGCGATGTCGAAGTAGGACCCGCCGCCGGCGTTATAGATCCCGGTGAGCCACGGACAACAGACACCCGAGTCATTGATGCTGCCGCCTTCGATCACGCTCACGCTCGGGAACGTCGCCTTCACGGCGCGATAGCCTGGGATCAGGATGTCCTGCACGTAGAGCGCCGGGTTGTTCGAGACGAGAGACTGGCCGCCGTCGGGCTCGTTCCACATCTCGACCGCGTTGATGCGGCTTCCGTACCTGCGCATGAAGGTGTCGACGAAAGACTGGAAGTCGGCAGCCACGGGGAAGACGTTGTAGCCGCCGTCCCACGCAGGCGTGTAGACGAGGATCGGCTGGATGACGATTCCATGGGCGGTGGCGCTGTTGAAGATGTAGTCCGCGCGGGTCCAGTCATAGGTCCCTTTGGCCGGCTCGACCAGGAACCACGGGATCTCGAGCCGCACGTTCGCCACATGGAGCTGTTTGGCGAGAGCCATCTCGGTGTCGATTCGGGCGAGCGGGTTCGAGGTCGTGCACGTCGCCGCCGTTGGGCACCACCAGCTGTCGGGGTTGGCCCCGACGTAGTGCCAGGGCCGGGCGGACGGCTCGACGTTGATGCCGCCGGCGGCAAGCGTGCCCGCGACCGCCGGCTTCTGGAGGATGGCCATGGCCGCGAGGCTGAACAGCATCAGACCGAGCAGGGCAAGACCGAGGTGGGCTGCGCTCGTCTCGAATCGACGCAATCTCCGGCTGACCTGTCGGCTCGGAGCCCCTTTCGCCGTCAACTGTGGCTATAACGGCGGCTTCTACCGAAAGCTTGCGGGCGATTCGCGCTCCGGTGTCGGCGCCTCCGGACGAGGTCCGGGATTCCAGTCACGTCTAGGGCTGGGCCCACCGAGGTCGAAAGTCCTAGTCGGTCCCCAACCTTCACCTTGTCCAACCCGGGCAGAGAGCTTATCTCTCTTAAGGCGACCTTCAGGAGCGCAGCCGAGCGGGCACGGCCACATGACGTCCGCAAGCAGGGAGGAACGTAGTGACTTCGATCAAATGGAAATCTCGGATTTACAAGGCGGGCGCCGCAGCGATCGTCTCGGCGGCCATGGCCGTCATCCCCTGGACGGGCGCCATGGCAGCCGAAGGGAACCCGAACTACCTGGGCATTCTGTCGTCCACGCCGCCGACCGGCTTCACCCCATCGCCGACGCCGTACTCGCTCGCCCAGGGGCAGAACACGCTCACGTTCAACTTGAACGTGACCAACCTGACCGGCGAGACGCAGTCGATGACACTGGAGCTCCTTCTCGACCACATCACCATGTACCAGAACGTCGACGTCTCCGACGGGCAGCCAGGCGTGGTCAACGGAGCGATCGTCGATGGCCAGTTCAACGAGCAGCTGGCCGTGGAAATCCAGGACCCGAATCCGACTCTGATCCCGTTCTCGATCGGTCCCAACGCGACCGAGACGCTGGTTTTCACCCGCACCCTTACGGCGTGTGGGTACTACCAGGTTGACGTAGCCAAGCAGGGCCTCACGAACCAGAAGGGCCTCTCCGGCCTGGAGATTCGCGTGTTGGGATGCGGAACGCCAAGCATCTCAACCACGGCGTCGCCGACCACCGGCACTGTCGGTGACAAGATCTCAGACTCCGCCACCGTCAGCGGCGGAATCAGCCCCACCGGGACGGTGAGCTTCTCGCTCTTCGGCCCCGGTGACACCACCTGCTCGACCGACCTGGTCGCGGGCAACGCCTCGTTCAAGGGCATCACGCTCGTGTCCGGCTCGGCTGCATCGCCGCAGTTCACGACGACGCAGGCCGGGACCTACAACTGGATCGCCAGGTACAACGGCGACGTCAACAACTTCCCCATCAGCAGCAACTGTGGCGATGAGGCGGTCGTGATCTCACCGACCACGCCCGGCATCAAGACCACGGCTTCTCCTACCAGCGCGGCCGTCGGGGCGTCGATTCACGACACCGCGACCTTGACCGGAGGCGCCAACCCGACCGGCACCGTGACCTTCCAGCTCTTCGGACCGGGCGACACGACCTGCAGCGGGCCAAACCTCGTTGCTGCGTTGTCCGGCTTTGCCAACGTCGCGCTCAGCGGCGCATCGGCGACCTCCGCGAGCTTTGCCACCACCGCCGTCGGGACCTACGAGTGGGTCGCGACCTACAACGGCGACTCCAACAACAACCCTGTCTCGAGCAACTGCGGCGATGAGGCCGTCGTCATCGGCAAGGCTTCCCCCGCAATCTCGACCACTCCCACCCCGACCGGTGGAACCGTTGGAATTGCCATCTCCGACAACGCGACCGTGACTGGCGGCTTCCACCCGACAGGAACCGTCACCTTCATGCTCTTCGGCCCGGGCGATACGACCTGCAGCGGGCCAAACCTTGTCAGCGGTCACGCCGGCTTTGCTGGTGTGGCTCTGGTTTCCGGCTCGGCTTCGTCCGCGAGCTTCGTGACGACCGCCGCCGGGACCTACAACTGGATCGCGACGTACAGCGGCGACGCCAACAACAACTCAGCCACCAGCGGCTGTGGAGCCGAGCAAGTCGTGATCACCAAGCCGCTCGGCGCGCAGGGATGCACGCCGGGATTCTGGAAGAACCCGAAGCACTTCTCGCTCTGGGTGACCTTCACGCCGGGACAGACGGTGGGCTCCGTGTTCATCGTTCCGTCCACCTTCCCTGACGGAAGCAACGGCAGCTCGCTCGCGAGCGCGACGTTGGCTCAGGGTCTCGCATTCCAGGGTGGAAGTGACCTCAACGGTGCTTCCCAGATATTGCTGAGGGCAGCGATCGCCGGGATTCTGAACGCGTCGAACCCGGGCGTTGCCTACCCAATGACCGCCGGCCAGATCATCTCGGCCGTGAACGGCGCATTGGCCAGTGGAGACCGCAACACGATCGTCAACCTCGCGGCTCAGATCGACGCCGCCAACAACGGCAGCGCAGGCTGCCCACTTTCGTAGGCTGAGTTCAAAGGGAGCCGGGCGAACCAAGTAGCCCGGCTCCCCCGTTCTATCACGGCGCTCGATCGAGCGTCGCGGCGACCGAGCGAGGAACGACCATCCGCCACGCGTCCTCGACCAACTCGACCATCTCACGCCGGTCCAACTCGGACAGGCGAGCCAGCACCCAGTGGTAGCGCATGTCCGACTTGCTCGGGTGCATGAACTTCTTCGGAGACCCGCCGATCAAGAACTCCCGCTCTTCCTTTGGGAACGCGAACCCCATGATCGATTCGTCCCCGGAGAAGGCCAGGTACACGATCCGTCCGACGCGAAACTTCACCCGTCCTCCGACGAGCGCTTCGTAGCTGCGCGGCAGCCGGCCGGCAACGGCGCGGACTTCGGCGAGGGTGACCATTCCGAAGCAGACTACTCAGCGAGTCAGCGCGTCGAGCCAATCCTGCTCGGCGCTGTGCAACCTCGCGGCGATCTCGTCGCGAGCTTCTTGGACCTTCGCCGCCTGCCTGTAATCGGCGACTTTGACGGCCTGTTCCAGCTCCTTGTTCAGGGCGGCCAGGGACTCTCGCATGTCCAACACCGTTTCGGGGGCGGTCTTGAGCGTCTCCACGAGCTTCTCGACGTCGAGCCCAGCCTCGCGAAGCAGCTCGGCAATCCGAGCATCAGCGAGCAGTGCCTCGAGGTTCTCCAGGTCCGTCCCGGGACCGGTACGTGGAGCTCGCGGCACGTCCATATGGCGCGCAGGCACGGGGTCGGCAGGAGCACCGGCCGCGAGCAATCGCTCGATCTCGTCACGGGCCTTCTCGACGGTGACCTTGAGGTCCTCGAGCACGTGCGCCGCGATGCCCTCGCCTTCGATCAGAAGTCCCAGGAGCAGGTGCTCGGTGCCGACGTAGTTGTGGCCCATGCGCCGCGCCTCTTCGAAGGAGATCTCGATCACCTGCTTCACACGCGAGGTCGGAATGATCTGCTGGATGACGATCCGCTCGTTGCGACCGAGGACCGACTCGATCACCTCGCGGACCTTGCCGATCTCTACGCCGAGGTTCTTGAGAACCCTGGCCGCCAGGCCGTCACCCTCGCGCAGAAGCCCCAGGAGCAGGTGCTCTGTTCCGATGTAGCTGTGGTGTGAGCGCTCGGCCTCCTGTTGGGCAAGCGTGAGCACCTTCTTCGCGCGTTCGGTGAATCGCTCGAATGGATACATGGTGCCGGCCGATTACGCACGAACCGGTTGGGCGTGAAGCCATGCCAGGACCTGGTCGGCGTGGCTGTCCGGAGGAAACACCGGGTACCACAGGTGCTCGACCACGCCATCCCTTATGACCAGGGTGAGGCGGCGCAGCAACGTCTGGCCGCCCGCCTCGAAGTGAGGCAGTCCCCAAGCGCGAGTCAGCGCAAGATCCGAGTCGGAGAGGATCGCGTACGGCAGCTTCAGCCGCGACACGAGCTCCTGCTGATAGGCCGTGTCCTGAGTCGACAACCCGAACACCTCGGCGCCGGCCGCGCTGAGCTCGGCGTGATGGTCGCGGAAGCCGCATGTCTCGGGCGTGCAGCCACGAGCGCCGGGGATCAGGTCCCAGTCGTCGACAAGAGGCGCCTCGCCCGGCCGGCCCGTGCGCGGATAGGCGTAGACGACGACGCGCCGCCCGCGAATCGAGCCCAGGGAAACGCGACGGCCATCGGTGGCAGACAGGGCGATCTCGGGGACGCGTGACCCGAGGAGGTGGTTCGCCGCCCCGTCGTCAACCGGGACGGGGAGGTCGGCCGGCAGCTGCATGGGGTCGTGTCGGGTGTCGCTCATGGTTCCAGTATTACGACGTCCCGCAGGTGATGACCGCAGTGCGTGGACGATGGCGGGGATGGATGGGAATCGAACCAGGCTTTCGGTGCCGCTACTGCTGAAAGTCCTTCGGCCGGAACGGACCCACCCGACCGAACCAGAGGGAATTGCCGAAGTCTGACGTAAAGCGAGTCTTTGCACCGAACACTGTGTAGCCCGCTTGCACGAGACGCAGACACGCCAGGATCGCAAGAGCCAACGCCGCGATGCCAATAACGATCCCGAAGAGCAGCGCGCTGCTCGCTGCTAGACCGATCGTCATCAGAGTCTTTGCGACGAACCAGACCACGAAGAACCACGAGACGAGCGCTGCACCGAACAGCACGAGCTCAAGGACAATCAGCGAGGTCACCTTCCAGATGCTCTGACTGCGCCCGGCCAAGATTGCCGTAAAAAGTGTTGCAACGCCGGACCCGAGCAAGCCGAACCAGACCTCGATCGCCGAAAGAAGCGGCACAGTTCAGCGACTCTACGCCGGCGTGCGCCGTTTCTGTTAACCGCAAGGTTCAGGTTCAAGTGCACGTTCTCGAGCCAACTTCGATGCGCGCGCTTGCTCGTACCACCGGTCATTGCTCACGCCGAAGATCAGCATCCACAACAGCAGCGAAAACTCCGCCACGCCTGCCACTACGGCGATCGCCGGGAAGATGGACGTCGCAAACGGCGGAACCAGGTAGGTCATCCATCCGAGACCGTCCGCCACGAGCAGCGCACCGATGACCCGAGGCATGAACGTCGATCGCATGATCAAGTAGCCGAGCAAGACGCACCACAGCCCGAAGAAGATCAGGTAAACGTCGAACGTGACGTGGCTCAGATTGATCAGCAGCGGGACGGTGTCGAGTTGAGTGAACCCCGCCTGCAAGTAGAGCAGCGGGCTCAGGTAGACGACCGCGGCGGCCGCCTGGAGCGAACAGCCGACGAGGATAACCAGCAACGCCAGCTGGTTGATCGTGCGGTTCACGACTCGGAACAGCTGGTAGATCAGCAGCGCCCATGTGATGTGAAAGCCGACAGCGAGCAGCGGTATGGCGAACCCAGTCCGATACAGCGTCTCGTTGGCGAGGATGTTGTGCGCAGTCGCCGAGGCGCTGCCGTTGACCGCAAGCATC
This sequence comes from Candidatus Dormiibacterota bacterium, assembly GCA_024280995.1. Taxonomy (GTDB): domain Bacteria; phylum Chloroflexota; class Dormibacteria; order Dormibacterales; family Dormibacteraceae; genus 40CM-4-65-16. The sequence goes on along the minus strand of JAMXLM010000018.1, from coordinate 236,027 downwards.
CCGAGCACGATGGTCTGTCCGAACACTGCCGGCAGGCCCTCCAACGCCTGAAAAACGCCAGACAGTCGAGCGCGTGCCCGTGGCGAAAGCATCAAAGCCGGGTCGCGAGCGTGGTCACGGTCGGGTCCAGGCAGACATGCCGAAACCTCTGCCGTTGGGATTGAGCCATGGCGTTACCAAGCTAAGGACGAGGTCGGGAGCGCGAATCGGTGGAATTACCGAAACTGCCGGCAGCAGGCAAGATCGGCGGGCTACCGTCGCGAAGGTTGGCGGGGATGGATGGGAATCGAACCCACCCAGGACGCCTCAGCAGCGCCCCGCAGACGGTTTTGAAGACCGCGGATTTGACATCCGCCTTCGTCCGCGACCGTCCACGCGAGATCAAATCAGCGGCCACTGAGTCCACTGACGTTCGCGACTGTCCGCTTTAGTTCGCGAAGTTGGCTGTCAACTTGGCTGTCATGAAGCGATTCAGTCGATACTGCCCGCCGGCACCACCCATTCACATCTCTGGCCTGTGACAGCCGAGATGCGGTCGAAGTCGGCGTCGTAATGCAACACGACCAAGCCGGCATCCTCAGCGGCGGCAGCCACCAGCAAGTCAGGGATCTTTCGGCCTGACTGACTACGACTTGCAAGGAGGCGTTGGACCTGGCGTGCCCGGTTGAAATGGCGTGCCTCGCTCTCAACCAGACCGAACGCAGCCAGCGCTCCCTGGAGGCCATCCCATTCGCGTAAGTTCCGCGCCGAGTAACCGACCTCCAGGTCCGAGATCCCCGCCCGGCCCAGCTGGCCAGCCGCTGCCAGGGGCTCGACGACGGATCGCACGCTCGGCGCACCAAGACGGGTCAGAACGCTTGTGTCGACGAGGTGCGTCAGCGCCACGCCCGTTCACGGTCCTGCAGTGTGGCGCGAATGAGGACGTCGATCGAGCGCGCGACCTCCTTCTTCCGACCGTGGCTAACTTGACGAAGTGCCTCATTGACGGTGTCTTTGATCGTCTCGGTGCCAAGCCGGGCCTGGGCAGCGCCGAGCGCCTCGTCATCAATGTCGACCAAATGCTTACTCATTGCCCACAAGTATATACGACCAGGTGACCGTATATACCAACGCCGGAAGCGCCTAGTCCGAGTCCGCTGCCTGGATCGCCGGCAACCAGACCATGTATCCCTCGGCGTCAAACGCTCGAAGAATGATCGCTTCCAAGTCATGAACGACCTGCTGAAGGACCGAGCGATCAACGGCACCGTGTGCCTGGTTGGCAAGGCCGGCGTGATGACTCAACACGCCGATTTCTTGCTGGGCACCGGCCGTAACCAGGGCTTGCTCGACTCGGTCCCGCTCTGCCCAAGACGAATTGATCACAAAGAACACGTCTTGCTCAGCGGTGACGTATGGGACGGGCTTTACGGACAGCCACTTAGCGTCAGGGGTCGCATGTGGATGTTGGAATACGGCGACAGCGTCCTTCGATTGGCTCAAGAACCTGACCACGAGCTCGATTACAAAGTCCCATTGAAGCCTTGACACACGGGCATCGAGATCTTCGTCGAAGTCGGAGGGTAGATCGGTCTCCTTGAACGCCGCGGTTAAGACGCGACCTCGTTCAAGCGGCTGTTGCCGCAGCAGCTCGTTAAGCAGGCCTTCATACGCGACTTCAGTCCGTAGATACCGGATTCCACGGTCGCCCAAGTCGACCGAGTGCTCAGAACCCATGCCGATAGCCTGGTGCAGCGCACCCGGAAGACTCAGAGGCCATGGCTGTCATCTTGGCTGTCAAGACAAGCAAGTCTGGCGGGGATGGATGGGAATCGAACCCACCCAGGACGCCTCAGCAGCGCCCCGCAAACGGTTTTGAAGACCGCGGAGGACACCAGTCCTCGAACATCCCCGGAAGAAGATATTTTGTCGCGCTAGCCCAGGTTTTCCTGCACCGGCCCCAGATCCCGCTTAGTCCAAACTTCGCTCGAGTGTCGAAACCCATGCCAGCCGCAGCCGCGATCCTGGTCATCGCGGTTCTGGTTTTCGTGCCCGCGGCCCTCGGTTGGCTGGTCACCACCTTCCTGTTCGCGTTCTCCGGCGGTCAGTACCGCATGGTCGGGGTGGTCAACCTCGGTGCGGTGGCGGTGATCGCCCTCGGCCTGGTCGCCGGCGCGGCTGCGTGGCTCTTGCGCTCGATGACCGCGGCCATCATCACCGCGGCATTTGCAACCATCGGCGGCTGGGTTGCCGCCGTGATCGTCGAGTGGGTGCTCTCGTTCTGGCTTGGCGCTTGACGAGCCGTCAGACCACGAAGGGGACCAGCCGCTTGGTGCGCCGCATGTATTCGCGATAGGGATCGCCCAGCGCGCCCAGCAGCGCGCCTTCTTCGACCTTGATCCGGTACGCCAGGCCCGGCAGAGGGATGAGGAAGCACGTGAGCGAAAGCCAGTTCGTCGAAGCAAGAAGCATGCCGAGGACGGTGACAAGCATTCCGGTGTAGCTGGGGTGCCGCACCAGCCGGTACGGCCCGCGTTCGACCACCGACTGGCCCGACTGGACCATCACGCGCATCGTGAAGAACCGGCCGAGAGAGACGACGGCGAACCACCGCAGCGCGATGCCGAGCAAAGCCAGCGCGATCCCGAACAGGAAGACCGCGTGTCCACCGTCCGGGATCCCGGCCGCCGGTGCCGCGCGAGCGAGCCTGGCGCTGAGGAACATAGCCATCACGATCGAGCCGACGAGGGCGATACCCGAGAACCGGTCGTCTCGCGGGTCGCCGGCACGGGTAACGTGGGTGACGAAGATCAACGCCTCCGAGCCGAGCCACAAGAAGAGGACGAGGTTGTAGAGGTCGCTCATTTGGGGCGGACGAAGCCGCCCCGCAGGCGCTCGCACTCCGCACCGACCGCGCATCCGGCAACGTGGTCGTTCACAAGCCCCATCGCCTGCATGAACGACAGGACGGTGGTCGGGCCGACGAAAGCCCACCCGCGTTTGCGCAGGTCATTGCTCATGGCTATGGCCTCCGGCAGCATGCCCTCTGGGCGCTGCTTCGGCTCGAAGCGCCACACGTACGCCGGAAAGCTGCCGAACTCCGCGACGAGGTCGGCATGCTTGCGAGCGTTGTTGATCGTGGCGTCGATCTTCGCCCGGTTGCGAACGATCCCCGCGTCGGCCATCAAGCGCGATACGTCACGGGCGCCGAAGCGTGCGACGGCCACCGGGTCGAAGTCCTTGAACGCGGCCCGGAAGTTCTCCCGTTTGCGCAGAATCGTCCACCAGCTCAGGCCGGACATGAAGCCTTCGAGCACGAGCTTTTCGAACAGGCGCCGGTCGTTCGAGACAGGGCGGCCCCACTCGGTGTCGTGGTAGCCGCGATAGAGCTCGTCAGACGAGTTCGCCCACCAGCATCGGGCGACGCCATCGTCGCCGACGCTGACGCCGGACCTTGCGCTTATGTCTTACGCGATCAGCGCTTCGAGCTTGGCCTTGAGGTCGCCCTTCATGTTCGGGCGATATCCCACGGTTCGCTCCGCGGGCTTGCCGTCCTTGAAGATGATCACCGTCGGGATCGACATGATCCCGAGCTGCATAGGCACCGACGGGTTCTCGTCGATGTCCATCTTCATGACCTTGATCTTGTCGCCGAGCTCGCCGTGGATCTGCTCCACGATCGGGGCGATCATGCGGCACGGACCGCACCAGGTGGCCCAGAAGTCGACCAGCACCGGCTTGTCGGCCTTGAGCACCGCCGCCTCGAAGTCGTTGTCCGTTACCTCTTGAATGTTCGACACGTGCACTCCCTCTTTCTGACGTTAATCACCGGAATCGGACTTTGATTCCGGCTTTGACTCAACCTTGGATTCCGACTTGCTCTCGGGCGCCGAGCCCGACCCGTTGCCGTTGGACTCGGCTTTTGAGCTCGAGTAGTCGGTCTTGTAGAACCCGCTGCCCTTGAATATGACGCCGGCAGGGTAAATCACCTTGGTCAGCTTGCCCTGGCACTGCGGGCAGACCTTCAACGGTTCGTCCGAGAGCTTCTGCAAGACCTCCAGCTGGTGTCCGCAGCTGCTGCATCTGTATCCGTAAATCGGCACTTTTTTGGGTTCCTGAAACTATAAACGCCGATCTATTTCAAGCCGATGAAAAACCATCCCAGACGGTGGTTTTGGGTGGAAATAGGTGGCCTTCTGAGGGAGAGTTTTCCCTTCTTGGGCCAGCTTCAAAACCTCGCCAAGGTCAGGCGCGCCCAGGAAGAAGGCGGCCGTCCCGACGCCCTCGTCCACCCACCTGACCGCCTGGGCGGCATCGCGGGTGTAGAGGAGATGGTCCTCCGGGTTGCGCTTGCCGAGCATGTTGTCGATCACCTGGTCGTGCAGCTCGACCACCGCCACCTCGCCCTCCAGCGGCAAGACCTGGAATCGATGGTCGCGGTAGGCGCCCGCCGCCACCCGCCCGGGCAGCGCGGCGAGCGTCTCCTCGAGCGACTCCCGGGGTTCGCCACCGGTGACGGCGACGCCGCTCTTCATGACTCGATGGGTCGGGAGAACGACCAGCCCAGGGTCGGCCAGGTCGGTCAGGAGGGCCGGCGTGAAGGAGGCTGACGAGTCGGGTGGCGCGCCAATCTCCTCGGCGTATGCGAGGGCGGTCTCGTAGCGGTGGTGGCCGTCGGCGATGAGCACCGGCAGGTCCTCCAGCGCGGCGTGGACCGAGTCGTGGATCGCCCGGTCGGAGATGACCCACAGACGGTGATGAGTGCCCTCCGGGCCGGTGAAGCTGACCGCGGCAGCGCGCCCGGCGACGGTCTCCAGCAGCGCCGGAACGTCGGTCTTCGCTCCCTCGTACAGGAACCAGAGCGGCTCGAGCGCGACCTTCGTCGCGCGCATCAGGGCCAGCCGGTCCTCCTTCGGCCCGGGGTGGGTGCGCTCGTGCGGAAGCACGACGCGGTCGGAGTACGGCTGGAGGCGCAACGAAGCGACGAGGTCCCTGCGGACATGGCCTTCGAAGCTGACCTCGTGGACGTACATGGACGGCGGGTCGGGCTCCAGGATGCGGTCGTCCAGCCAGCGTTCGAACGTCTCCGCCGCGCCGTGGTAGTCGGCGCCGGGGCGGGTCAGACGGACGACGTTGTACGGCGAAAGCCCGCGGTAATAGTCGAGGTCCTCCTCGGGGATGACGTCGTACGGCGGCGCGACGAGGTTGCGCAGGTCGCCCGCGCGCGCCATGTAATAGCGGACGCCGTGCAGCGCGCGGACGTCAGCCGTTGGAGTGACTCAATTCGACGTACCGAAGATCCGACATGCCGTCCACCTCTCTGAGCCGGTCGAGCAGCTCGGGCTCGACGCGATCGTCGACCGCCAGGATCATCATCGCGTTGCCCCGTGGCGCGTCGCGCCCGACCTGCATGCTCGCGATGTTCACGTCGTGCTCCCCGAGGATGCTGCCTACCTTGCCAACCACGCCCGGCCGGTCGTCGTGCCGGCTGACCAGGAAGCGACCGTCGGGCACCAGGTCGACCCGGAAGGAGTCGATGCGGACCGCGCGCGGCTCGCCCATCAGCAGCGTGCCCGCGATCTCGTGGTCCTGCATCCGCACCGTGACCAGGCTCGCGTAGCTCGAGTGAGAGCGGCTTCGGCGCTCGACCAGCTTGATGCCCCGGCTGCCCGCGATCAGGCGCGCGTTGACTGCATTGATCCGCTCCTCGGTGTAGGGCTGCAGCACGCCCTTGATCGCCGCCGCCACGAGCAGGTTGAGGTCGTGCTCCGCGACCTCGCCCTCGAAGTCGAACTCGATCGCCGACACCCGCCCGCCGAAGAGCTGCGCATGCAGCCCGGCCAGTCGTTCCGTCAGCTCCGCGAAGGGCCGCAGGTAGGCGAGCTCCTCCGGCGGCAGCGCCGGTGCGTTCACCGCGAAACGGGGCAGGTCGCCGGCGAGCACGGCCGCCACCTCTTCGGCAACGTCAAAGGCGACCGAGACCTGCGCCTCGGCGGTCGATGCGGCGATGTGCGGCGTGGCGACGAAGTTGGGCAGCGCCAGGAGTGGGTTCTCGCCCGGGGGCTCGGATGCGAAGACGTCAGCGGCCGCTGCGGCGAGACGTCCGGACTTCAGCGCGTCGTGCAGCGCCGCCTCGTCGACGATGCCGCCGCGCGCGGTGTTGACGAGCCGCGCCGTCGGCTTCATGCGCGCCAGCTCGGCGGCGCCGATGAGGTTCCGGTTCGAGTCGACGAGCGGCACGTGAACCGTGACGAAGTCCGCTTGCTCCAGCAGCTGATCCAGGCCGACGAGCGCGACGTTGAACAGCTCCGCACGCTCGACCGACACGACCGGGTCGAACGCGATCACGTCCATCTCCAGGCCGTGCGCGCGCTTTGCGACCTCCGACCCGACGTTGCCGAGCCCGATCACTCCGAGGGTCTTGCCTCTGATCTCGGTGCCGATGAACCTCTGGCGCGTCCACTCGCCACGCTTCACGGACGCATCGGCCTGCGGCACCCAGCGCGCGAGCGCGAAGAGGAGCGCCATCGTGTGCTCCGCCGCCGCGATGATGTTGCCGCGGGGAGCGTTGACGACGAGGATCCCGCGCCGTGTGGCGGCGGGCACGTCGATGTTGTCCACGCCGACGCCGGCCCGACCCACCACTCGCAGCTTGCTGCCCGCCTCGATGACGGGCGCCGTGACGCGGGTCTCGCTGCGGACAACGAGCGCGTCGAAGTCCGGAATGCGGCGGATCAGCTCGTCCTCCGCCAGCTTGGAGGCGATCGTCACCTCGCCCGCGCGGCGAAGGCGTTCGAGGCCGTCCTCCGCGAGAGGATCGGCGACGAGAATCTTCGCCACTTAGCGCACTATCGGCTGGTTGCCGGTACGCCTTGCACCGACGCGGTGACCGCGGCCACCCCGCGTCCATCCGCCGGCGCGATGTCGAGCTCTTCCAGCGCCTGCTCGATCGCCCAGATGACCTGCACGACGTCCCCTTCGGCGACCGCGCCGAGATGGCCGACGCGCACCATCTTGCCCGTCATCTTGCCCTGGCCGCCGGCGATGACGACGCCGTACTTGTTGTCCAGGAGCTTGCGCAGCGCGGCGATGTCGAGGCCATGCGGGGGCAGCGCCGACGTGACGGTGTTGGAGCGATATCCGTCCTGCGCGAATAGATGGAAGCCGAGCGCCTTGAGGCCGGCTTGCGTCGCGCGGGCGAGCCGGGCATGCCGTTCGTAGACGTGGTCGAGGCCTTCCTCCTCGAGCATCCGCAGGCCCTCGTGCAGCGCGAAGGCGACCGGCACCGCGGGCGTGAACGGGGTCATGCCCTTCTCGGCCCACGTCTTCGCCTCCTTCCAGTCGAAGTAGAAGCGCGGCGAGCGTGCCTTCGACTGCTGCTCCCAGGCCCTTTCGCTGACGCTGACCAGCGCGAGCCCGGGCGGCGCCATCCAGCCCTTCTGCGAGCCGCTGACCGCGACGTCAATGCCCCACGCGTCGGTCTCGATGTCGATCGAGCTGATCGAGCTGACGCCGTCGACCACGACGATCCGGTCCGCATCGCGAGCCACGCGCGCAAGCTCGCGGAGCGGGTTGGTCAGCCCGGTCGAGGTCTCGTTGTGCGTCAGCAACACGACCCGCGCATTCGGACGCTGATCGAGAAAACCCCTCAGCTCCGATGCCTCGACAGGCTTTCCCCAATCGAACTCGAGTCGCGCCACGTCGGCGCCGTAGGCCGCGGCGAGCGCCGCGAAACGCTCGCCGAAGTTGCCGCACAGGGCCACCACGACCTCATCCCCGGGAGAGACGAGATTGGCGACGGCCGACTCGAGGCCTCCGGTCCCCGAGGAAGTGAGCAGCAGCAGGTCGTTGCCGGTCTTGAAGACGCGCTTGGCCCCGGCTGTGATCTCCGAGAGGATGGCCGCGAACTCCGGCCCGCGGTGGTCGATCATCGGCCGGTTCATTGCCCGGACGATCCGCTCCGGCAGCGGAGTCGGCCCGGGGATCCGCAGCTGGGTCGTGAACGTCATCGGACTAGTGCAGCTCCGTCGTGTACGGAAGCAGGGCGATCGCCCGGGCGCGCTCGAGCGCGGTGGTCAGCGGCCGCTGGTGTCGAGCGCATGTTCCGGTCACGCGCCGGGGAAGGATCTTGCCCCGATCGCTGACGAACCTGCGAAGGCGCGAGACCTCCTTGTAGTCGATGTAGTCGATCTTCTCGGCGCAGAAGGCGCAGACCTTGCGGTGCTGGCGCTTCGGGCCTCGCGGCCCGCCGGGACCCGCCGATCGCTGGGGCCGGTCCTCGCGCTCCTCGCGCGCTGGTGGTCGTGAAACTGCCATTTGTGTCTCCTGACTAGAAAGGAATGTCGTCCGGGTCGACGTCGCGCGGCGCGTCATCCGGAGCTGGAACGTCGTCTGAGGCTCCGCCGCCGCTGCGGCTGCGGGCCATGCCGTCGCCGGCGCCGGTCGCGCCGCCGCCACCGCCGCCGCTGCGCGAGTCAAGGAACTGCACGTCGTTGGCGATGATCTCGGTCGTCCGTCGCTTCTGACCGTCCTGCCCTTCCCACGAGCGGGTCTGGATCCGGCCTTCGACGTAGACGAGAGCGCCCTTGCGGGTGTACTGGGCGACGATCTCGGCAAGGTTTCGCCTGCCGGCGTTGTAGGCCACGATGTTGTGGTAGTCGGTGAACTCCTTGCGCTCGCCGTCAGGGCCGCTCGACCAGCGGTTGGTGGCGATGCTGAAGTTGGTCACGGCCGTGCCGCTGGGCGTGTAGCGCATCTCCGGGTCCTTGGTCAGACGACCGATGAGCAGCGCCTTGTTGAGGTTAGACATCTATCTCGTTTCCTCCGGAGGGGACTCCTCCTCACGGTCCGCTCGGCGCGCGCGCCGCGCCGCCTCATCCTGCACCCCGCCGTCGGGGGACACCTGCGCGACCTCCGCCGGAGGCGGCGTCACAGCGGTCGCGGCCGTCTTTTCGGGCTTGCGCACGATCAGGTGGCGCAAGACCTCTTCGGTGATCTTCAACCCGGCCTCGAGCTCGGGCACGCGGTCGGGGTCGAGCTGGAAGTCCTGGAGGACGTACGACCCCTCCTTCTGGTGCTTGACCTCGTAGGCCAGCTTGCGCTTGCCCCAGAGGTTGGTCCGGTCGGCGGTGCCGCCCGAGCGCTGGATCAGCGTGTTCACACGCTTCACCGCATCCTGGACTTTGTCGTCGTCAAAGTCCGCACGAACGATGTACAGAACCTCGTAGTCCCGCAATGGGGAACCTCCTTCCTATGGGTTTGAGGCCTCCGGCAATGGGCGTCGCGTTACCCTGCCGAGGCCAGAAAGGTTAGGTCGGTATTCTACCAATCCACGTGGACTCCCGAGCTCGATCCAAGTCGTCCAAAGGCGCCCGCAGGGCGGTCGCGCGTCCCCGGCGGGACGCGGGCGTGCCGCTGCTGCCGATCGTGGTCGGGAGCATCCTCGGCGTGCTTGCGATCGCGATGATCGGGTTCATCATCGCCCTCAACCGGCCGGCCGGCCCCGTCGCGCCGTCGGTCGCGGGCATCCCCTGCGACCAGCTCGAGCAGACCCAGGTCCACTACCACGCCGCGCTCCAGATCATCTACCACGGCACCCTCACCGACCTGCGGGACAACACCGGCATCCAGCGGGATTCGAGCGGCAATGTCCAGTGCTACTACTGGCTGCACGTCCACGGCGGCGAGAAGAACGTCATCCACATCGAGTCGCCGGCGTCGCGGACGTTCACGCTCGGCCAGTTCTTCGACGTCGCCGACGGGTGGAGCAAGGCCAACGGCTACGAGGCGATGAAGCTCGACTCGACCCACGTCGCCACCTTCACGCTGGCCCCGACCGACAAGGTCGTCGTCTACATCGACCTCGGTGACGGCAAGGGCGCGACCGTGTACACGGGCGACCCGCGGGCGATCGTCCTCAAGCAGCATGAGGTGATCACCATCGAGATCACGCCGCCGGACGTGACCCCGCCTCCGAGCTTTACGTTTCCTTCGGGGACCTAGAGGCGCGGCCGAAAAGGCCGGTCGCCGGATCTTCGGCGCCGGCTTCGAGCAGGACCCGCGCCGCGCGGTAGTGCTCCAGCTCGTCGAAGTTGTTGCCCGAGCGCTGGGCGCGGTCCGCCATCCGCAGATGGACGTCGACCGCGTCACCCGCGAACTGGAAATGGCCCCCGCGCTCGATGGTGCGCATGCGCTCGCGGCGGTGGTGATCGTTGTGGAGCTCGATCAGGTTCCGCTCCCGCTCCAGGATCGCCTTCGCCTCGTCCTTGCGTCCCAGCGCCATGTAGGCCTCGGCCTGCGCGAGGCGCGCGTCGGTGCCTAGCGGCCAGTCGTAGGAGGCGACCGCGGGCCGCAGCGCAAGCAGCGCCCGCTTGTGCTCGCCGCGCGCGATCAGCACCCTTCCTTTCTCCAGCGACAGCTCTCGCTCAACCCCCGCGACCTGGCCCTGGAGGAGGTACTCGACCTCCGTGCCAAGCCTCTCGGCAAGGATGCGCAGGACCCGGATCGACGGCCGCGCCTTGCCCATCTCGACCTGGTTTAGAAAGGCGCGGCTGACGTCGTCGCCGACGACCTTGGCCAGGCTCAAGCCCTGCTGGATGCGGATGCGCCGGATCCGCTGGCCGATGCTCTCCTTGGTCTCCACCGTGGCTAGGGTAAGACCTGCCCTAGAGGTAGTCCTGTGGGTTAAGGCTTCGCGTCAGCGTCGTGAAGTTCTTGAACCCGCCACTGGTCACGATGCCGGTGTCCTCGATCCGCACGCCGCCGAAGCCGAGCCGGTAGAGACCGGGCTCGACCGTCACCACGTCGCCCTCCGCGAGGGGTGTCGTGATGGCGTCCTTGAGCTGCGGAGGCTCATGTATCTCGAGACCCACGCCGTGGCCGGTGCTGTGGCTCATTTTGGCGACCCCATCAGGTCCTTCGAATCCCCTGGTGGTCGTGCCGAAGCCGCGGTCGACCAGCACCTGGCACACGGCGTGGTGAGGATCCTGACCGGGCACTCCGGCGGCGATCGACTCGATCCCCGCGTCCAGCGCCTGCAGGACCGCCGCGTGCATCTTTCGCACCTCTTCACTCACCTCGCCGACCACCACCGTGCGCGTGAGGTCGCCGCTCAGGTGGGTCGCCCGGCTCGTCGGAAAGATGTCGATGATCACCGGCGCGTTGGCCTTGATCGGACCCGAGCCGCGGTCGTGAGGGATGGCGCTCGCGGGCGCGCCGGCGATGATCATGTCCGGGCAGGTGTAGCCGAGCTCTCCGAGCGTCTGCTGCGCGCGGGCGTACAGGCGCTCAGTAGTCAGCGGCCCGCCGTTCGACCACAGAACGCCGTCGCGGATCTCGGCCTCGGCGAGTCCGCGCACCACCTCGACGACGGCTGATTCCGCGGCGGACTGCGCCTGCTGGATCCCGGCCGCCTCCTTCCCCGACTTGCGCCGGCGCTCGGCGACGAAGAGGTTGCGATCGACCCCGACTTCGAGCCCCAGCGCTCGCAGGTCCTCGAGATGCTCCGCCGGGAGATTCGGCGCCACGCGGACCGTCGTGATCCCCCTCTCGCCGAGGACCCTCGCGGCCAGCCTGGCCCAGGTCCCGTGCACGTACGCCTCGCGGTCTTCGACGACCTTCGCGACCGTTGACTGCTCGCGCGCCCGGTCGACCTCCAGTGGAGTGGCGAACAGCACGTCGTCCCCTTCTCCAAAACGGATGTAGAGGCCGCTCTCGACCCCGAAGCCGGTGCCGTAAAGAAAGTTCGCGTCGTCGGCCCCGGCGGGGATCAGCACCAGCGCGCTCGCCGATGCGCGCCGCGACCTTCCCTTGCGCGGGGCGGCCGTCTCGGCGCCGTCCGTGTCACGCCACAGACCCGCCGTCTCGACCGCGTGGGCCACCGCCTGGAGGAGGGCGTCGTCGCCGCGTCCCCGCGGCTTGCGGCGGGCTCGGCCTTCGAGGTTGAGCTTCTCCTGGACCTCGTACCCGCTCGTGAAGGCGACGTCGTAGCCGAGGTCGCGCAGGTGGGCAAGGTCGCGGCGAAGCGTGCGTTCGGAGACGCCGGCGCGCTCGGCGAGCTCGAGTGGATTCAGGCCGGGCTCGGCGATGATTGCGGCGAGCACTCGCAACAGACGGGCGAGCCGCTCGGCGCGGTTCAAAGCGGGTTGGCGGAAGCCCCTAGCTGATCTCTTCCCAGGAGGTCGCGTTGCCCTCGAACGGGTCAGGCTCGGCCTCCTCCTGGTTTCCGACCTTCTGGTGGAAGCGGCTCGCGATCATCTGGTAGGCCATCGCCTTGGGGATGCCGAGCTTGGTCAGTGACTTGACCTCGTCCGCCATCACCTTGTCCCGGGCGGCGTCGATGGACGCCAGCACCTCTTCGATCGTCGCCGTCTTCTTCTTCATCGGAGAGGCCATTCTACCGGGTCGAAATCGGGGCGGCCCTAGCCGGGCGACGAGCCCGCTTAGACTTGACGGATCGCCGAGTACGCATCGGACAAGATCCGCAACGTGGTCCTGCTGGGTCACTCGCACGACGGCAAGACCATGCTCGCGGAGGCCATGCTCTTCGCCTCCGGAGCGGTCGCGCGCATGGGCTCACCGGACCAGGGAACGGCGGCCACCGACTTCGAGCCCGAGGAACAGAAGCGCAAGATCTCCATCAACCTCGGCGTCGCCTTCGCCGAGCACAACGGGCACAAGGTCAACATCCTCGACGCCCCCGGCTTCTTCGACTTCGCGGGCCAGGTGGCCAGCGGTTTGCGCGCCGCCGAGGGCGCAGTGGTGGTGGTCGGGCCGTCGGCTCAGCTCGCGGTCGGGACCGAGATCGCCTGGGACCAGTGCAACCGAACGAGCAAGCCTCGCATCGTCGTGGTCAACAAGCTCGACAAGGAAAACTCCGACTTCTACGGCGCGGTCGAAGCGATGCGCCAGACGCTGTCCCCGAGGCCGTTCCCACTCCACCTTCCGATCGGCGCCGAGCAGGACTTTCGCGGGATCGTCGACCTCCTCCACCTGAAGGCCTTCGTCACCGCCGAGGACGGCAAAGGCAGCGAGATCCCGATCCCCGACGACATGAAGCAGCGGGTCGAGGAGTACCGCGGCCAGCTGATCGAGGCGGCCGCCGAGAGTGATGATTCGCTGCTCGAGAAGTACCTCGACGCGGGGACGCTCGACGAGGACGAGATCCAGCGCGGGCTGCGCCAGGGCATCGTCGAAGCCAAGGTGGCGCCTGTCGTGTGCGCGTCGGCGACCAAGCTGCTCGGTGTGCGCACTCTCCTCTCCACGATCGTCGAGCTGATGCCCCCGCCAGAGGCCGAGCCCGACAAGCCCGTGAAGGCGTTCGTGTTCAGCACCGGGGGCGACCAGTTCGGCCGGGTCAGCTACTTCAAGGTCGTCGCCGGCACGGTGAAGGCCGACGCCCACCTACCCAACCTCAGCCGCGGGGGCGAGGAGCGCCTCGCCCAGATCTTCTTCCCACGCGGCAAGGAGCACGTCGCCGCGACCGAGGTGCACTCCGGCGACATCGCGGCGGCGACCAAGCTGTCGCACACCTTCACCGGCGACACCCTGGGAGTCAAGGACGGCGGGCCGCTGCCAGGGATCGACCTGCCGGGCCGGGCTTTCAGCCTTGCGATCACGCCGAAGGCGCGTGGCGACGAGGAGAAGATCTCGAGCGGTCTTGCGCGGTTGAGCGAGGAAGACCCGACGCTGCACGTCGAGCGCAACGAGGAGACCCACCAGCTGGTGATCGCCGGGCTCGGCGACGTCCACCTCGACGTGATCCTCGAGAAGCTCAAGCGCAAGTACGGAGTCGAGGCCACGACCGCGACGCCGCGCGTGCCTTACCGGGAGACGGTGCACGGCTCGGCCCGGGCAGAGGGCCGGCACGTGAAGCAGTCAGGCGGACACGGCCAGTACGGGATCTGCGTGATCGAGGTGGCGCCCACCGCCCGCGGTGAAGGCTTCGTGTGGGAGGACAAGATCTTCGGCGGCTCGATCCCGCAGAACTTCCGGCCGTCGGTGCAGAAGGGAATCGTCGACACGATGTCCAAGGGCGTCGTCGCCGGCTACCCGATGGTCGACGTCAAGGTCACGCTGCTCGATGGCAAGTACCACACGGTCGACTCGAACGACATGGCGTTCCAGATCGCCGGGTCGCTGGCGATCCGCAGGGGCGCGCTCGACGCCGGACCGGTGCTCCTGGAACCGCTCGTCGAAGCCACGATCCACGTCCCCGAGCGCAACCTGGGCGACATCATGTCCGACGTCAACGGGCGCCGCGGCAAGATCCTAGGAACCGAGCCGACGGACGGCTACCAGGACGTGAAGGCGCTGGTGCCCGAGTCGGAGATGCTGCGGTTCGCGCTGGACTTGCGCTCGATCACGCAGGGTCGCGGCAGCTTCTCGATGCAGTTCTCCCACTACGAGGAGATGCCGGCGCACCTGGCCAAGGCGATCATCGACGAGTTCCAGAAGCAGCACGAGGCGGCGGCCTCAGCGCATTAGCGGCGCGCCCACCGCGCGGCTGATCTTCTCCCTGACTTCAGGCGTGGCAAGTCCGCGCACCGCAAGTGTTGTTCTGCGCCGGACGATGTCCTCTACGCTGCGCGCCCACTCGGCGGCGACCGCGTGATAGACCTGCGCCCACACGATCGGTGCGGCGGCGTGTACTCGCTCGAGAGCGTCGGGATGCTGCTCGCGGTACGTGAGCAAATTCGTCGCCTCGGTGCCGTAGTGGCGGAGAAGGTTGTCCCAGACGGATGGATCGACTTCCGCGGGCGACGGAGGCGGCGCGCCCGAACCGGGTAGGGGGATGTCGGCGAGGCGATGGCGACGCGCGCGTTCATCGCTCAGGCGGCCGAGAACGTCCATCGCGATCCGGCGGTGGGTGGTCAGCTTTCCGCCCGCGACCGAGACCATCCCGAGCGGTCCCTCGGTGATCACGTGCTCACGCGGGGCTTCCGCGGTGGTGCCACCGCCCAGCTCGAGCACCCGCAGTCCCGCGAACGAATAGAGGAGGCGGTCGCGTCGCAGCAGCTCGGCCGGCAACGACAGAGCTGCCTCGGCGAAGACCTGGTCGAGATCTGACTCTGTGACGCGGACGTCGTCGGGATCGCCGTCGAACGGCGCGTCGGTGGTGCCGATCAGCAGCACATCCTCCCAGGGCAACGCGAAAGCGACCCGGCTTCCTCCCACCTGCCGGGCGATCGCGGCCCTCCAACCGGGCGGCATCGGCAGCGTCACGTGCACGCCTTTCGACAACCGTGACCCGGGCTTGCACGATGGATCTTCAAGCCGCCTCACCTCGTCCACCCACGGCCCGGCGGCGTTGACGATCTGCTTGCAGCGCACGGTCGTGGTGCCCTCGGTCCCCTGGACGTGTGCCGCGCCCTTCTCGATCCCAACCACGCGCGTGTAATTCCTGACAGCGACGCCCAGGCCTGCGGCCGCGGTGACGGTCGCAATGACCAGTCGGCTGTCGTTTGTCTGAGCGTCCTCGTACACGCCGCCCGCGCGCAGCCCGCGAGCGTTCAGGTCCGGGACCAGCCGCAGCGCGCGTTTGGCTCCGACGAGGTTGGCGCGGCTGTGGCGGAACCCCGACAGCGCCGAGTACACGACCAGCCCGGCCCACAGCTCGGCCGCCCTGCCTACGCCTCCGTAGATCGGGATGACGAAGTCAAGCGGCCAGACCAGGTTGCGAGCCACCCGGTCGAGAAGCGCACGACGTTCGAGGTGGTTCTCACGGACGAGCGCGACGTCTCCCATCGGCAGGTAACGCAGGCCGCCGTGGATGAGCTTCGATGACGACTGCGAGGTCCCCGATCCGAAGTCGGACGCATCGACGAGGGCGACTTTCAGTCCTGCTTGCGCCGCCTCGAGCGCGACACGGCTGCCGATGATCCCCGCGCCGACGACCAGAAGGTCGAAGTCGCCGTCGAGATCGGGCACCCGATGAATCTAGCGGCTCGGGGTCGCGCGTCCTCTTATCTGAGGAGTCCGTGGCGCGGCTCGAATCTCGTCCGCCGCGGGCTCGGCGGGTGGGCTCGGCGCCGCGGGCTCAGCCGGCCGGGGCCGGACAAGGATGCGCTGGGGCCGGGGCCGCAACGCATACCACTTGCCACTTATCCACATTCTGTATACAGTCTGGGGACATCACACAACATCTAGCGGCAATGGTCAAGAGCGTTGTTGGCCGAATCGGTCGCTGGCCCGTCTTCGCCGCCTGGACCGAGGATGAGGATGGCTACGAGGATCTCGTGCCCGCGCCGGGCCCGGCGCCCACCCAGGAATCCGGACCGGGCAGGTACGAGATGCGTTTCATGGCGCTGCATTCCGAAGGCCGCTTCGAAGAGATGTGGGAGATGCTTGCCGACGACGCGCAGCGCGCGTGGGGCGGCCTGCACAACTTCATCCGGGAGATGCCTCGGCTCGACCAATGGATGGAGATCCTCGAGATGGACGTGGCGAACGTCACGATGCTCGACTACTGGACGGACCACGTCCACGGCCGCACCTACGAGAACGTCGCGCGTCTGGTCATGCGTTATCGCGTGCGCCAGCAGTGGAAGGAATGGACCTTCGACCGCCAGGTCCACCTCGTCGCCGCAAATGGAGGATGGCGGACTCTCTGCTATCCGATGAGGGCAGGCGCCGTCGCAGGTCGCTGATATAGTGGGTTTCGGCCCATGCTTCAGCAGACCATCGAGGAGCAGGAGCGCCACCAGCGCTGGCATCGAGCAGGTCGCAAAGCGGTGACGCCGCGCCGCCTGCTGCAGGAGTCCGATGAGCTGCTGTTCTGGGTGGAGGAATGTGTCGTCCAGCAGGTGCGCATCGTGCCCGGCTGGTTGATCCCACGCCTGATGCTGGTGCTGCGCCACGCGGGTCCCGATTTTCCGGCGCGCCTCGGTCGCGAGCGGCGGCCGGAGCAGGTGATGGAGATCATCTACGACGCACAGGCGGCGCTGATGGAGCAGGCATGCATCAGCCGCAAGCCCGCCGACGTGATTCCGCTCTTCGGCCGCAGCCGGCGCGTCTTTAGAGAAGCGGCCTCGGTCTGACGTCGCGCCGGATGTTGCGGGTCGATCTGCACCTGCATTCGCATTACTCGCATGACGGGCGGTCCACGATTCGGCAGCTGATCGAACGCGCGAAGGAATGCGGCCTCGACCGCCTCGCGCTGACCGACCACAACACCGCCGAGGGCGCGCTGAAATTCGTCGAGCTCGCGCCGGAGCTCGCGATCGCGGGCGAAGAGGCGAAGACCACGGAGGGTGAGGTGATCGGCCTTTTCATCACCGGCCGCATCCCGCCGTTCCTCCGACCCGAGCAGGCGATGGACCTGGTCCACGAGATGGGCGGGCTGACGTACATCCCGCATCCCCTCGATCGCAGCCGCTCGAATTTTCGCGAGCACCGCGTGGTCGAGCTCGCGCACCGCATCGACATCATCGAGACCTACAACCCATGGGCGGACCCGGCAGCGAACAAGGCCGCGGCGCGGCTGGCCGACGAGCTGGGCAAGGTCTCCGCGACAGGCTCGGACGCGCACTCAGCGGAGGAGCTCGGTCGGAGCTGGATGGAGATGGAGGAGTACGAGGGCACGCAAGACTTCCTGGAGAAGCTGCGCGCAGCGCGTCACGTCGTGACCGCGCGGAGCGGCACGGGGCGGCGTGCCTGACCCGTCGGACCTTCTCGTCGTCGGCTCCATCGCGCTCGACACGCGCGCCGGCCCTTTCGGCAAGGTGCGCGAGGAGCTCGGAGGCTCCGCGGTTTACTTCGCGCTCGCGGCGAGTCAGGTGGTCCCGGTCACTGTCTCGGCGCCTGTCGGCAACGACGCCGTTGACAAGGTCGCGAAGGTTTTCGACGGCAAGGCCATCGACACCGCGCTCATCCATGTGCTCGACGTGCCGACGTATCGGTGGACCGCCCGCCAGGAGCACGGACACAACGTCGACCTCGGGAGCTCGGACATGATCTACGACCGTTGGCGGCCCTCCGTGCCGACGGATTACGAAGGCTGGGCGTTCGTCGGCTCGATGCGTCCCGACCGGCAGATTGAGGTGGTCAAACGTTTGCACGGTGCGCGACTGCTCGCAGCCGACGCGATGCTCTCTTATCTCAAAGGGCAGACGAGCGAGGCGAGAGATGTTCTGCGGCGCGTCAGCTGGTACTTCTGCAACGAGGAGGAGTTCGCGGCGCTCGGTGGCAGCGACCCCGAAGAGTTTCGCCGTCAATGGTGGCTCGAAGGATTGGTCGTCAAGGCCGGCGAGAGAGGCGTGACTGCGTACACGCCATACGCCCAGGTCCATGTCCCCGCGCTGCCATCGCATCCGGCGTTCGACACGACCGGCGCAGGCGACGCGGTGGCGGGCGGCATGCTGGCGCGCTGGCTGCAGACTGGTGGCGATGGTGGCGGATTGCAGGACGCGCTCGTGTGCGGAGTGGCCTGCGCGTCGCTCACCATCGAGGCCATCGGCGTGCGCGGCATCGCGACCGCGACGAAAAAATTGCTCGATGAAAGAACTGCCGAGGTCTGGGAATCTCTGCGACGCGAGTCGTGACCATCAGCTCTCGCCCGACGTTCGTCGTTTTTGACATGGCCGCTAAAAACTCGTTTTGAGACCGCGTAATGGTCCGTTTTTCCACGGGATTCGGGGTCACTTTCCTGAGATCAGTTTGAATTGGGGTTGAATTGGGCAAATAGGCCCACCTAGAATGGGCGGAGCCGGCCTCCAACAGAATCTCTAGAAAGGATGGTGACTTAGTGGAAGGCTACTGCTTGAAGGACAAGAGAAAGGTCGAGATGAAAGACCCTCAGCCGATCACGATGAAGAACGGTAAGCCGGCAACAGTGGGGACGTGCCCTTACTGCGGCACCAAGATCTACAAGATCGGCAAGGCCACCGCGTAACCGCAAGCCTTTAACGCAAGAGGAAGAATGGACCGCTCCATTGCGAGCGGTCTTTTCTTTTTCTCTAGGTTGTTATCGGCGGCTCGAGCGCCGCGAGCAACACCTCGGTCGCCGAGACCGCTTCGTCGACGCCGAGCATCTTGAAGATCTCGACGTTGGTCGGATTGTTCACCCGCGCGATCGTCTTCTTCACGCGGAAGTGACGCTTCGCGACCTGGAGCGCGATGAGGTTGTCCTCATCGTCCGCGGTGACGGCGATGATCGCGTCAGCCCGTTCGATTCCTGTCTGCGCAAGGAAGCGCACCTCGCATCCGTCGCCGCGCATGACGATGCTGCCGAGCTGTGTCTCGAGCCAGTCCGCGCGGCGCCCGTCTCGTTCGATGAGAGTCACCTCGTGGCCGCGCTCCACCAGGTCGCGCGAAAGGTAGTACCCGACAGTGCCTCCTCCCACAACGATGACGTACATGCGGCTTAGGTGCGCTCCAGCAAAACTCGTTCGATGTGCTTGGCACCTTCGATGGTCGGACAGATTGTGTGCACGCCGAGCTTCTCGTAGGTCTCGGCTCGCTCGGGGTCGTAGATGCGCGTGACGACGTGGGGAACCTTGAACACGTGCTTGGCGATTTGCGAGGCCATGATGTTGCGGTTGTCGCCCTCCGTGACTGCGACGAAGCCGTCGGCCTTCTCGATGCCCGCTCGCCGGAGGACGTCGACGTCGGTGCCGTTGCCGACGACCTGGTCGCCGCGGAACTCCCTGGTCAGAACGCCGCGTGTGGCTGCGCGCGAGAACGAGTTGGGGTCGCGGTCGACGATCACGACCTCGTGTCCCGCGCGGTCCATGTTCGCCGCGATCTGCGAACCGACGCGCCCACACCCGACGATCAAGAGCCTCAAGGCGTGTCGATTATAGGGAGGGCCATTGCCAGGCCCTCGGAACGCCGGCGCGGGGTTGATAGCATTCAGGCGCTTGCGATTTCCCTTCACGTTCATGGGCGTCCTTGGGCTGGCGATCGGACTCTGGGTCGTGGTTTACCTGGCCATGCATCCCGGGCTTGATCCGGGCTCGCGTGTGGCAGCCCTCGGGACTGGAGCGGTGTGCCTCGGATTCGGAGCGTACGTGCTGATCCGCCGGGTCAGGCGCGGCCCCACAAACTGATGGCGGACCGCGACCGGCACACCCACCCGACCACCTCCCGGAAGGTCATGGTCGCGGTCGGCGGCCAGGACATCGACGAGGAGACTGTGCGGCTCGCCTGCCGGATGACCGACCCTCAGGGCCGGCTGTACGGGGTGCACATCATCGAGGTGAACAGGTCGCTCCCTCTCGGCGCGGTGCTCGACGACGTCGTCGACCGCGGCGAGAAGATCCTCGACGAGGTCGAGAAGCTCGCGGCCGCGTCGCAGCTCGCGGTCGAGACGGAGCTTGTGCAGGCGCGCGACACCGGGCCGGCGCTGGTGGATGAGGCCGTGGAGTGGGGCGCGGACCTGATCGTGATGGGGCTGCCCTACAAGCGGCGGTTCGGCGAGTTCAACCTCGGGAAGACGGTGCCGTATGTGCTGAAGAACGCGAACTGCCGGGTGATGCTGTTCCGGGAGCATCGGGAGCACCGGGAAGGGACACCGTAGCCCCCCGTGGGGCCTGATCGGTGGCTGCGTCTGACGCGGGCGTAAGCCACTCGCTGCGGAACCCCGCACGATGCATCACGTAGCGAATCAGCGCGCCGAGCGTCTCCAGGCCGTACACCGTTGACGTCCTGAAGCTGACCGAGCTCGCGTCCGCGTGATACCGACCGATCGCGGGAACCTCGCCGATCCTGAAGCCAAAGGTGGCCGCCTGGATGAGGACCTGCGTGTCGAACACGAAATCGTTGCTGTTTTCGAGAAACGGAATCGCCTCGAGGAACCGCCGCGAGTAGGCGCGATAGCCGGTGTGGTACTCGGAGAGCTTCAGCCCCAGGACGCGGTTCTCGACCGAGGTCAAGAACCGGTTGCCGAGCATCTTCCACCACGGCATACCGGCTTTCGCCGGGTCGAGACCGAGCCACCGCGAACCGAGAACGATGTCGGCCTCGCCGCTCTCGATGACACCGCAAAGCTTCGGAATGATGGCGGGGTCGTACTGGCCGTCGGGGTGCAGCATCACCACCACGTCCGCGCCCATCGCGAGCGCCTGGCGGTAGCAGGTCTTCTGGTTGCCGCCGTAACCGAGGTTGCGGCGGTGACGGATGACATCGAGCCTCAGGGCGGTGGCCACGCTGACGGTCGCGTCCGCGCTGGCGTCATCGACGAGGAGGATGCGATCCGCATGCCCCTGCGGAATGTCGCCGACGACCTCGACCAACGTCTTCGCGGCGCGATAGGCCGGGAGCACGATGACGCGACGCGGGCGCGGACCGCTCCACTGCAGCTCACCCAGCGGTATCGGGTCGGGCCTGACCGCCATTCGCTCGACGGTCAGGTAGGCGGCGATCGCGAGCGCGCCCGCGGCCGCGGCCCAGAAGTTGATCGTGAGCGTGAGGTCGATCGCCGCGTAGGCGAAGAAGAGCACGGCCACGGCGGCGTGAGGCCAGCGCAGCTGGCCAGCGAGGGCAAGGTCGGCCAGCGCGAATCCAGGGATGACCAGCAGCGCCAGGTCGTGCACGTTCTGATGCGGGCTCAAGACGAGCGACGCGGCGATGGCCAGCGCGAAATCGAGGCGCGGCTTGTCGGGCCTCCAGCTGAGCGACAGCGCCACGAACGCGAGGAGGACCACGAGGATCACGAAGGCGACGACCTTGCCTCCACCGGGAACCGCCTCGAGGATGTTTCGAAGTGAGTAAACCGCGGGGTCGGTGTAGACGAGCTCGCTGGTGTTGGGCAGCCGGCCGGTTATCGCCCAGGTGCCCACCGATCCGAGGTACGTGACCACCGCTCCTGGGCCGAACGTGATGATGGAGACAAGTCCAAGACCCCCGAGCACGCCCGCG
The DNA here is from genome assembly GCA_024280995.1 of Candidatus Dormiibacterota bacterium. Classification (GTDB taxonomy): domain Bacteria; phylum Chloroflexota; class Dormibacteria; order Dormibacterales; family Dormibacteraceae; genus 40CM-4-65-16. Next base: position 214,193 of record JAMXLM010000018.1, on the reverse strand, counting down.
AACGCGGCCAGCGCGCGCCAGGACCGGCGCGTGATGAAGAGGACGGGAATGAGAAGCAGCAGCTGTGGCTTCGCGAGCGCGAGCGCGCTCAATGCGCCGGCCCACCCATGCTGCCCGCGAGCCCAAGCCGCGTATGCAGCGGCCAGCGGCACCAGGACGACCAGGTCCGATTGGCCCTGCAGGACGGTGACGAAGAGCGGGAAGAAGCCGGCGATCATCGCGGCCGCGACCAGCCAGCCAAGACCGTGCACGCGGAGGCTGGTGCGGACGAGGATCGCGATCAACGCGGCGACCAGCACAACGTTGAATGCGGCCATTGCGTAATAGGCATGGCGGTAGTCGAGGAAGGCAAGCGGCGCGATCAGGAGCGTGTAGTAGGGCGGATGGAAGTAGGGCAGCACGATGAACCGCGATGGATCCTGTCCGGTTATCTGAAGCTCGACCTGGCGCTGCATCGCGACGTCGTAGACGGCCGAGCCGCCGTTCGCGACATAGAGTTTGGCGGCCGCGTAGAAGTTGAAGAAGTCAGGCCCGCGGAGGTTGCCGCGGACGAACGTGAACCAGTAGACGGTCCAGAAGAGGAAGGATCCGATTCCCGCACCGGCCGCGGCCGCGTAGCCAAGCCTGAGTAATCGCGCGGCGCGACGCTGGTTCATCGGCCGCTTTCGAGACGAAGGGCGAACCGCTCCGGTAGCTTGGCTTTTCTGATCGCACGCTGGGCGCCCTTGATGTCGTAGCGAGTGCGCCGGAACTCGAACGTCTTCTCGTCGGCATCCCATATGCCGTAGCTCGCGGTGGGCAGCCCGTCGCGCGGTTGGCCGACGCTCCCCGGGTTCACGAGCGCCGGTCCGCGAAGGCGAAAGGTGTCGACGCGGTATTCGTGCGTGACGGTACCGCCGTCGAGACCAAAGATGCCGGGCACGTGCGTATGACCGTGGAAGCAAATCTTCCCGTCGAGCAACTCGAGGTTGGCGTGCGCCACCGCGGTGTCAAGCACGTACTCGTAGATGTGGTCCCGCGGGCTGGCATGCACCAGCAGCACGTCGTTCTTCACCATGCTGTCTGGCAGCCCCCGCAACCAATCCAGCCGCTCGCCTCCTATGACCTCAATTGTCCACCGGACGACCGCAGCCGCGTCGTCGTTGAACCACTCGAGTATCTCCGGGTCGGTGCTCGCGCGGTCATGGTTGCCGACGAGGGCGGGCCACTTTCGCCTCATGACCTCGTCGACGCAGCGCCTCGGATCGCCGCCGTAACCGACGACGTCGCCGAGACAGATGGTGTCGTCGACCGGCGGGCAGTCACGGAGCACCGCCTCCAGCGCTTGCCAGTTGGCGTGAATGTCGGAGAGGATTGCGATCCTCAAACGGGTCTCTCGTACAGGCGCGGATAGATGTGGTCGAAGAGGATGCGCAGCGTCGCGGCGATCGGCACCGCGACGAACATGCCGAGAATGCCGCCCCAGCTGAAGCCGGCGATGAGGGCGATGATCACGAGAATCGGGGGTAGCTTGACAGCGTCACCCACGATCTTGGGCTGGACGACGTTCAGGATGATGTTCGAGATCAGCACATAAAGCAGTGCGATCACGAGTGCGGACTGCGGCGAAACCGAGAGGCCAACCAGGACCGCGGGGATAGCCCCCAGGAAAGGACCGAAGTACGGGATCAGCGCGGTGATTCCGGCGATGAGGCCCAGCGCCACCGCGTCCGGCAGCCCGATTGCCGCGCACGCGATGCCGGAGAAGACGCCGATGAGCCCGGCGACGATCAGCTGGCCGCGAACGTACGCGTAGAGCATCTTGCGGACCTGGCGCCAGATCTGGTCGAAGTCCGTCCTGTAGTCGTTGGGCACGAAGCGGCGAAGGTCGCGGCGGACGGCCGGCGCCTCGAGCGCAAGCAGGAAGGCGACGAGGAACATCAGCAACAGCTGTAGGACAGTGGTCAGCGCGGTGAGCCCAAGTGTCACCGCGTTACCAAACTGGCCGAGAAGGTACTCGCGCAGGTGCGAGCTGACCGTCGCCGTCACCCCCTTGAGGTCCACTTCTATTCCGAAAACACGAACAGGCTGCAGGCTGTTAAGTCGATCCTGAGCCGACGACGCGAGGCCGGGCAGCTGGAACTGCAACTGACCGACCTCGGTCACGGCGAGAGGGACGATGAGGAGGATGAGGCCGGCCAGCGCGACGATGATGCCGATAAAGACCAGGATGATCGCCGGGACTCGAGGCACGCCGGCGGCATTCAGGCGCATGACTGCCGGCTGGATCAGGAATGCGATCGCAGACCCGAGCACGAACGCACCGAGGAAGTCGCGAAGCAGGACGAGCACGACGATTGCGACGACCAGCGCCGAGACGCCGAAGGCGATCTGCAGGTAGCGACGGCGCCGCCGAGGATCCATCGGCAAGGCGGTGACGGTGACCGCGCTGATGGGCGTAGGGCTCTCCGCCTCCATCTCGCGGGGCTCTTCTTGGTGCGGGTTCGGGCGCACGTTATGCAATCAACGCGCAGTATGACGAGCCGACCTAATGGCCGAATCGGCCTTAGGTTCGGGTCGCGACCTCGGGAGGGGCGTCCTGGTGAGTGGGTGCGTCGGGGTCGATGGCGTGGCCGTTTTGGGGTCCGGCGGGCTTGGGCCGGTTATGAGTTGCGTCCTCATAAGCCTCGCCGTGAAGAGGGTTTATTGAGCTTCGCCCCGCCGCGAATGCGTACAGCCCCAAGCTAACCAACCCGACGCCTAGAGTCCCATATGCCGCCGCGGCGTTCCACGAGTGGGTTATGAAGCCTCCGACTGCAGTGCCAACGACGCTCGCGGTTTGGACCAGGGCAAACCGAGTTGACATAACGCTTCCTCGGTTTGTGGAATCAGCTGTCTCAAGCAATGCCGTTTGGTTCGCCACCGCATAGATAGGGTTGCCAAAGGAGGCGACGAGCAGGGCAACAGCTATCAGCGCCAATGGAGATACGAACGCAATGGCTATTGAGAATGAGCCTGTAAGTAAAAGCCCGAACCCGATCGTACGGAAACTGCCAATAGAACTTGCTCGAGAGACAGCTACCGAGCCGGCGAAGATCCCAATCGAGAGGATCACCTCGAGGATTGCGTAGGTCTGACCGCCATCGCGACCCGAGACGCCGTAGGCGAGCGCAAGCAAAGCGGGAAAGCTGATGGCCAGGAAGAACGAGGCCAGGCCCCCGATTATCAGGTGAGGCCTCGCTGGCGCTATTGACCAGCTGCGCCAGAAGCCGCCCACAACAGGTGCGTCAGTCCTTCCGCCGCCCATCGACGGAATTCCTGCGACGATCGCCCCGGCTAGCACGAACGTTGCTGCGTCGACGACAAACAAGATGTATGGGGAGTGAAACAGGGCCAGCAGGATACCTGCGACTCCGAATCCAATCGCGCCGCTAAGCATTGTGGTTGCAGCAACGACTGCGTTTGCCTTACCAACTTGGCCGGCGGGGACTAGGTTCGGTATGGCGGCTTGGCGCGCCGGCTGCACGATGGCGTTAATCGCAGCCAAGCAAAAGAGAACCGGGACAATCAAGCCCCAACGGGCTGTCGTCGTGACCTGGGCTAAGAATCCTCCGGCGACGACAAGGGGAGTTGCGATCAGGATAGCTGCACGGACGAGCTCCAACCCAACGACCAACCGACGACGCGAAAGCCTGTCAGTGATGCCGCCGAGAAATGTGCTGGTAGCTATTGTGGCAATCGCTTGCGTTATGAAGGCCAGGGCTACAAGGCGCGGATCCGACGTAGCTACGTAGATAGAAACCAGGGTGGCAACCTGGGTGAGTGGGTCGCCGAGAGACGAGATTCCAATAGCCGTCAATAAGCTGCTGAACCCTGGGTTGGATCGAATGACCCGAAGAGTTGTGATCCGGCGGGGTACCTGGGGTCGGTCCTGGACCTCCAACGGACGTAAGCCGTGAATCTCCCTCAGGGCGTCGACCACATTGGGGTCGTACCAGTGATTCGCTCTACGGCTAATGTCTTCGACCGCCTCGATGGGAGTCATTGCAGATGCTCGGTAGAGGCGCGCTCCGGTGATTGTGTCGAATGAATCGGCCACCGAAAGGATTCGCGCTCCGAAGGGGATCACAACCCCTTTAAGACCAGCTGGATAACCGCTGCCATCCCATCGCTCGTGATGGTGTCTCACGATCGGTGCGACGTCCATCAGCGCCGAATGCTGCGCGATCATGTCAGCGCCAATGTCAGGGTGCCTCCGCATGATTAGCCACTCTTCTTCACTGAGAGGCCCTGGCTTGTTCAAGATGTCATCGCGCACACCGATCTTGCCAAGGTCGTGGAGCGCACCAGCCGTCCGAATGAGCTCACACTCCCGGTCCCCCAGTTCAAGCTGCTCGCCGAGAAGCCCTGCCATTTCTGAGACCCGGATCGAATGCGACTCCGTATAGCGGTCGCGCGCGTCAAGCGCTTGAGCGGCCAGGTCTAGGGTCTGGTCTTTGAGAACCGTCTGCCGCTGAACATCGGCGATCGTGCTCCGGACTGCTAGCACAAACCCAAAGAGGCCAGGCGCCACCAGGTAGCCGACCGGTCTAGGGTTCGCGTAGAGCAGCAAGTACAGGATCCCGCCCGCGAAGTTGAGGGCGACCGTCGGAATCGTTTCACGAAGCCCGACATTGTCCAAGATCGTCGTCCAGAAGGAGCTCCGCGTAACCTGCGCGACCGCGAGAGCGGTAATTAGGTAGTTCAGAGAAACCGCAGAGATGATGTAAACAATCGTTCTGACTGGTATCGACCACCACTGGCCGGCGCCAATGGATGCAACCGCGATCGATGGCAGGACGTGAGTCGTGGCGTAGGCAGCACGGTTAAAGAGGAACGCCCACCAAGGGATTGACCTGCCGGGGATTCTGCCGTCGAATGTAGCTAGCCACGCCACCAACCCGACCCCAGCCCCAGGGGCAAATAGTCCGGTAGCAATAAGCAGCGGGTCGACGACGGACTGATGGCCAGTTTTCCATGGAATCGGGCGGAGCGCGGCGATCTGGGTGCCGATTCCAAGGTAAAGAAGCGTTGGCAGCGCTGCGAGAGCGATTGGAGAATAGAGAAACCAGCCGATCGGGAGCATCGCCGCCCCGAGGGCAATGACCGTGACCGCGTAGGCGCGCGCAGGCCCGCGAAGGGCACTGAACGGTGGCAAGACTCAGGAATTCTAGGCTTAGAAAATCAGCTAGGACCCCGTAAGGGGTCTATCTCTTACGCTCGTAAGACCCCCTGTCCGAGCTTAGGTCCTCCCCGCGAGGGCAGTCTGGGCTGTTTCTACAGAATCCAGCTACCGACGACACGCGGACGGCTTCCACCTCGAAGCAGCCTCTTGAACATGCGCACCATGTCCGACCCTCCTTTCCCCTTAGATTCCAGACGATTGCAATTCGGTTTTCCAGGTCACTTTCTGTGGCGCTCAGTGTCGGCTTGCCGCAAGGGGGTGGGAATCCTCAAAAACCATGACGCCGGTTCATGGAAAACCATGAGCTCTGGCGGCCGGCGCGTGGTGCCTAGAGGTCGGCTAGCGTGATGAGCCCAAGCTTGAGCGCCGCGCTTACTGCCTCGCCTCGATTCCTTGCTGAAAGTTTCTTGAAGATGTTGCGCAGATGAGTCTCGACGGAGGGTGCCTTCAGACCGAGTTCCTGAGTCAAACGCTTTGTCGTGTATCCCTTTGCGACCCCTCGGAGGATTTGCATTTCTCGAGAGGTGAGCGATACTTTGGTCGCGCCTGGAGCTGGAGTCGACGGGGCGATGCGACGCAGCATGTCTGGGATCATGCGTCGGGGTAGCGGATTCTCGCTGCGGAGTGCTGCCAACAAGGCATGCCGCAATTCGCTAGGGCCCACGTCCTTGAGAACGTAGCCCGTGCAGCCCGCTTGTAGCATTCGCAACAAGTCGTCGGAGGATTCGGACACCGTCCACGCAATCACCCGTGTGTCGGGGTGTTTCGCCAGAAGCGTCTTGGTTGTCGTGGGACCGTCCATGCTCGGCATGTGCACGTCCATCAAGACGATGTCAGGACGGAGCTTATCGACTACATCTAGCGCGGCAGTTCCCGACGATGCTTCCCCGACGAACTGGAGCTCTTCGGCCGCTCCGAGCATTGCCCGTGCAGCAGTACGCGGGACGATGCTGTCGTCCACGACCAGTACCCGGAATCTCTGATGATCCTTTCCTTGCTTCGTTACGTCCCGCAGCTTAGCAATCGGCGCGGCGACCGGATAGCGCTCTCGGCTGCGTTCCTTGCGCTCGTTGGCCTTTCCATCGTGGCTCTGGACCTCTTGTCGATCCCTGAGGCTCAAAGCCATTCCGACAGTCTTGTGCTTGTCCTGTTTCTCATTACCGCGGAAGTGGTTCTTGGCAGGGCCTCAGTTGCGCTGGATCGCGGCCGACTAACGCTATCTGCTTTATCGATCGGGCCTGCGGCACTGCTTCTCAACCCGATCGACGCGACATTGGTAGGCGTTGCGCTCGGTCTAACTGTGGCCAATCGGGGCAGTTGGCGGATCCTAACGAACGGCATCCTGTCTGGTGCTTACGCGGGCGTAGCGGCCTTGATCGCACTCCATCTGTTCGGTGGACCCGACCTTTCTCTCGCAGCCCGGGTCTTCGTACTTGTCGTCCTCTGGTTGTTTAGTTGGATCCTCCTAGTGATTGGATTTTGGATCTATACCGGGGAGTCGATCAAGAGCATCGTTCGCCACAACTTCACGCCTGCGTTCTATGCAGCGTTCGGATACTTCACGCTTGGTTCTCTTTTGATCAGCTACCTGCTGGATGGTTCGCTTCGCGGCTACCTCCTAGCGACGATTGTTTGGGTCCTAGCGTTTGCACTTACCGACACGATCGCTGGACGTCGCGTCAGGCGCGTTCTCGAGTCCGAGTTGTCCGATGCCGACCGTCATCTCTTTCACAGCCGGGCCGTCGAAGGCGTCGTCCACAACCTCCGTAACCACATGGCCACGGCGGTCGGCTACCTCAAAGAGATCGACACCAACCGCCTTGATCCAGTCGATCGCGACGCCGTCCAGACCGCCAAGCTCGCCGCCAACGACGCCGTCACCGTCCTCCAGAGCCTCTCCCAGGGTGCAACCCCGCGCGTGACGTACGCGCCCGAGCCCGTTGATCTCAACGAGGTCATCACGCGCGCTCAGGACATGGCGAGACCCCGCGCCCGCGCGAAGCATGTCGAGATCGCGGTGCGCGAGTCACCTGAAGACGTGAGGGTCAGAGCCGACCCGCTGCTCTTGCGCGAAGTCGTCACCAACCTCGTCAACAACGCCATCGACGCCGCACCCGACAACGGGCGCGTGGAGATGAAGACAGGCCGCAAAGCGAACGGGTCACCGTTTTTCACCGTCGCGGACAACGGCGGCGGTGTGCCGGACGAAAATCGCCACCACCTCTTCGAGCCGCACTTCACGACCAAGGAGCACGGCACCGGCCTGGGGCTGTTCATGTCCTATGGAATCGTCCGCGAGCATCAAGGTCACCTGACCTATAGCGGTTCGGGCCGCGGCGCCGCCTTCACGGTCAGCCTTCCGCCCTACCCCGGCTAAAACGTTCGGGCCCTCAGACCTCCCAGGGATCGAGCGACGGCCGGCCGTTGAGGCCGAGCAGCACCGAAACCTCTCCGGCGTGGAACGAATCGTGCATCACGATCCGCGTCAGCACCGACTGGCGCGTGTGCAGCTGCACCTCGCCGTTGCGGGTCCGAGAGAACGCAACCGACAGCATCTCAGGGGTCCAACCGGTGAGGCACGCATCGACGATCTTCCAGCTGCTCTGGATCGCCTCGATCAGTTCCGATGCGCTCCTTGGCGTATCGAGATGGTCTTCCCAACCGTCCTGCGCCGGGTCATCGAAGGGCGTGCCTTCCATGCCCTGTTCACCGCACACGACCGACAGCCAGTACACCCGCGTCACGGCCATGTGCGCGACGATGGCCCAAACCGGCCAGCTGTCTGCCGTCGCCTTCAGCGCCAGCTCCTCTTCGGACAATGTCGGCAGGCGCGCCATCAACCTGTTCTGGACGCGTCGCATCCCTTCGTACACCGCGTCGACAGGCATCGAACGAATCAGTCCTCAGCGTCTCGACGCTTGATCGCCGCCGCCAGCACTTCCGGCTCGACCGGCTTCACCAGATAGTCGGACGCCTGGAGGTCCTCGGCCAGCGCTCGTGAGCCCGAGTCAACAGCTCCGGTAAGGACCACGGGGCGTGATGCCCGCAGCGACTCTCGGTCAAGGCCGCTGAGCGAGGCCGACAGCCCGAGGTCGAACACCACCACCTCTCGGGGCCGCAGAGAGCGCAGGACAACTGCCGACTCGGCGTCGAATCCCAGCCGCCGGAGTCCGCGCGCGATCAGCTCGCCCAGGCGGGCATCGTCGTCGACGACCAGGACTCGCACGACGCCAAGCGCAGCCGCCTCCACGCTGTTCAGCGCCTCGAGCGCGTCGCGCATGTCCGACAGCAGGCGATCTACGGATGGTGCCTCGTTGTCCACTTCCGCCAGCTCGAGCTCGGCGCGCACTCGGGCAAGCGTCGATCGCAGGCGGTGGAGGGCCGCCGCGAGGTCGCCGGCGCGCTCAGGGCTGGACGACGAACCGATACCCAATGCCTCGGATGGTCTCGATCCAGCCCGGCTCGCGCAGCTCGCGCCGGATCTGATGAACCGCCTGTTCCAGGCTGTGATCGAAACCGCGATACGAGCTGCCCCACACGAGCTCCAGGAGCTCGGCCCGGCCGATCACCTCTCCTGAGCGATTGGCCAGGAGCTGCAGCATCATCAGCGGACGCCGCTCGAGCTTCAAGACGCGGTCGCCCAGACGCGCTTCTCCTCGCGAAGCGTCGACCTGCAGCCGGCCTCGTGTCACCGCAGCCGGCGCCGATGCCCGCTCGCGGAGCGCGCTCCGCACCCGCGCGAGCACGACCTGGCGGTCGGTGCCCTTGACGACGAAGTCTGTGGCGCCTCGCTCCAGGCCGACGACCTGGTCGCCGGACGAATGTCGCGCGCCCGTGAGGATGATCACCGGAAAAGGAATCCGGCCACCCGCGCTGAGCGAGTCGAGCACCTCCGGCGCCTCCATGTCGGGCATCTCGTAGTCGAGCACCATCAGGTCTGGTGACTCGGATCGTATGCGCTCGAGCGCCTCACTCCCAGAGCCCGCGACGTCGACCAGGTAGCCCGCCCGGCGCAGAAGATCCGCGGTCAGCTCCGCCATCCGCGGCTCGTCATCAACCACCAGCAGCTTGGCGGTCACGCCTCTCCCCGGACGCAAAGTAGCACGGTTCAAGATTTCTTGAGCAAACCCTGAACCGTCCGTGAGGCCGGCAGGAGAGGACGCGCCTAACCTCGGCCCATGGGCCAGCTTCCAGACCTCCAAGAAGCCAGGCGCCGGCTGGGACTGGCCCTCAACGCCCTCTGCCACGACCGCTGGGTGCTTGGGTACCTGCGCGGCGGCTGGCTTCAGCCGATCGCCGCATCCGAGGTGTCACGCCGGCTCCTGCAGAGCCGGCCGCTCATGCCGCTCGCGCGCAGGGCGCTGTTCGCGATGGAGCCGATCGTGGTCAACACCATGTCCGAGCGCACGGAGCCGAGCGATCGCTACGAGTGGGAGCTCGACTGGCCGGCGATCCTGTACGCCCCGATTGCCGAGATCGGCCATCGACCGTTGGGGCTGCTGGTGATCGGCTGCCGTCACGACCACTGGTACAGCGACGACGACGTCGCCTACGCGCACACGCTCGGCTATGCGCTGGCCCCGATGGTCTCCGCCCTTCGCTGGCCGCTGAGCCGGCTCAACGAGCGAGAGGTCGAGGTGGCTCAGCTCCTCAGCAGCGGACTGTCGACCCAGGAGATCGCCCGTGCGATCAAGACCAACGAGCGCCAGGCGCGGTCGGTCGTCGACAGCGTCAGTCGCAAGCTCCAGGCCGTCGACGCAAAGACGTTGATGACCTGGTAGCGGTGTGGCTAGTTCGGTCCGAAGAGAAAGACGGTCGTGCCCCGATTCGCCGTGCTGACGACCTCCAGGCGCCCACCGATGCCGGCCGCCCGCTCCCGCATTCCCATCAGGCCGTAGCCGGCCGACCCCTCGCTCGCGAAACCGCGGCCTTCGTCCGAAACCTCGATCAGGAATGGCCGTGCGGCAAACGCCATCTTGACCCGGCAGATCGTCGAACCGGAGTGCCGGCGCACGTTGGTCAACGCCTCGCGGACGACGCGAGCGACCACCTCCCGCTGGTGTGGGGTGAGCATGTCCTCGGTGCCGATGTTCGAGAGCTCGACGCGGATCCGATAGAGACGGGCGAACTCCTCGGCCTGCTGCCGGACCTCGCCGACCAGCCCTCCCGGTCCGACCTCCGCCGGCCGCAGCTCGGCCAGCTCCTCCCTGACGTGCTTCAGCGATCGCTGGAGGATCTCGAACACCTCGGACAGCCCCTCGTCGGGGTGGCCGTTGGCCTTCTCCAGGTAGAGCTTGAAGAGGGAGATCGCGCCGGCCAGCTCGCTGGCGACCCCATCGTGGAGCTCGCGTGCGATCCGAGCGCGCTCGCGCGAGACAGCGTCGTCGACGGCCTGCTGGGCGAACGTGTCCTCGCCCACGGTCATCGCGCCGCCGCCCATCGCCGAGCGTAGGAATTGATCAACGCGACGACCAGCGGGTGCCTGAGCCAGCGGAGCAACCTGGCGTAAGGCTGCCACAACGCCTCGGTCTCCGCCAGGGCCAGCCGGAGCCTCTCGGCGTCCGCCTGCAGCTTGCCCTGCTCGAAAGCGATCTTCTCGCTCAGCGCCCGCGCCCGTCGGGACACCCGAAATCCCCAGATTGCCGCCAGGCCCGTTTCGATCAAGATCGCCAACACGCCGACCACCAGGAGTGCGATCCCGATCTGGCCGTAGTCGAGCCTCAACGGCTACTCCTTTGCGTCGCTCTCTTCGATGCCTGCCACCGGCGCGATCGCCACGACCTGGTCGTCGGGCGCCAACCGCATCACGATGACGCCCTGAGTCTGCCGGCCGATCTTCGAGATCGCGCCGACGGCGGTGCGCAGCACCATGCCGCTCGCGCTGATGACCAGGACCTCCTCCTCCGGGTCGCGGACCACGCGCACGGCGGTCAGCTTACCCACCCGGTCAGTGACCTTGAGGGTGAATACGCCCTGGCCGGCGCGGTGGTGCATCGGGTACTCGGCCAGCGGGGTTCGCTTGCCGTAACCGCGCTGGGTGATGGCGAGGAGGTCTCCGCCCTCGACGACCGCCGCCATTCCGGCGACCGCGTCGCCCTTGCCGAGCTTGATCCCGATAACACCCTGCGTATCGCGACCCATCGCCCGCACCTCGGTCTCGCTGAATCGGATCGCCTTGCCGAGCTCGGTGGCGATGATCACCTCGTCCCTGCCACTGGTCGGGGTTACCCAGTCGAGCTCGTCGCCCTCCTGCAGGTTGATCGCGATCAGCCCGTTGCGCCGGACGTTGGCGTACTCGGCCATCGCCGTCTTCTTTATGTATCCGTTCTTCGTGACCATGAGCATGTAGTGCGCCTCGCTCTCCGTCTCGGGGCGCACGAACACCGCCGTGATGCGCTCGTTGGAGCCGATGTCGATCAGGTTGTTGATCGGCTGGCCCTTGGCCTGGCGCTCACGCTCCGGCACCTCGTGCACGCGCAGCTGGAACACGCGTCCGCTCTGCGTGAAGAAGAGCATCGAGGCGTGCGTATGCGTCGTCAAGAGGTGCAGCGCGTAGTCCTCTTCGCGGGTTCCGCTCGGCGCGTCTGAACCGGCCGTCGGCTTGGCGCCCTTCAGCCCAACGCCGCCGCGCTTCTGCGCGCGGAACACGCGAAGCGGCTGGCGTTTGACATAGCCGCGGTGCGTGAGCGTGACCACGACCTCTTCTTTCGGCACGAGGTCCTCCGCGGACAGCTCGGTGGGATCCGCGCCCGTGATCTCCGTCCTGCGGTCGTCTCCGTACTTCTTGACGACCTCATCCATCTCTTCCTTGATCAAGTCGCGGACCTTCCGCTCGCTGGCGAGGATGTTCTCGAGGTAGGCGATCGTCTTTATCACCTGCTCGTACTCCTCGTCGATCTTGCCCCGCTCGAGACGGGTCAGCCGGCCGAGGGTGAGGGCGAGCACCGCCTTGGCCTGCCGCTCGCTCAACCCGAACCTGGTCTGCAGTTGCGTCGACGCGGTGTCCTGGTCGTTGGCGGCGCGGATCGTCTTGATCACCTCGTCCAGGTGGTCGAGGCAGATCTTCAGTCCTTCGAGGATGTGGGCGCGTTCCTGCGCACGCTCCAGGTCGTAGCGGCTGCGCCGAACGATCACGTCGCGGCGGTGGTCGATGAAGAGCTGCACCGCCTGCTTGAGGCTCAGCACGACCGGCCGGCCTTCGACGATCGCCAGCATGATCACGCCGAACGTGGTCCGGAGCTGCGTGTGCTTGTAGAGGTTGTTGAGCACGGTGTAGACCTGCGCCTCGCGCTTCAGCTCGATGACGATGCGCATGCCGTTGCGGTCGGACTCGTCGCGCAGGTCGGCGATTCCCTCGAGCTTGCGCTCCGACACCAGCTCCGCGATCTTCGCCACCAGGGCGGCCTTGTTGACCGCGTACGGGAGCTCGTACACGATGATCCGCTCGCGCCCGTTGGCCGCCTGCTCGAGCGAGTGCCGAGCTCGGACGAAGATGCGCCCGTGGCCGGTCGAGTACGCGGCCTTGATCCCGGTCGTGCCCTCGATGACGCCACCGGTTGGGAAGTCAGGCCCCTTCACGAAGTCGAGCAGCTCTTCGGCCGTCGCATCGGGGTTGTCGACGAGGTGCTTGGTCGCCGCCGCGACCTCGCGCAGGTTGTGCGGCGGGATGTTGGTGGTCATGCCCACCGCGATGCCGGATGCGCCGTTGATCAGAAGGTTGGGCACGCGCGAGGGCAGCACCGACGGCTGCTCCTCCGAGTTGTCGTAGTTCGGCTCCATGTCGACGGTCTGCTTCTCGATGTCCGCCATGAGCTCGCCGCTTATGGCCGAAAGTCGGGCCTCGGTGTAGCGCATCGCCGCGGGCGGATCGCCGTCGATGCTGCCGAAGTTGCCCTGGCCCTCGATGAGCGGGTAGCGCAGCGAGAACGGCTGCGCCATGCGCACCAGCGCGTCGTAGATCGCCGCGTCGCCATGCGGGTGGTACAGCTTCATCACGTCGCCGACGAATGCGGCGCACTTCTTGGTCTTCGTGCCGGCGGTCGCGCCCGCCCGGTTCATCGTGTACAGGATTCGTCGCTGCACAGGCTTCAGGCCGTCGCGCACGTCGGGCAGCGCCCGGCTCACGATGACGGACATCGCGTACTCCATGTAGGAGGTTTGCATCTCCTCCTGGAGGTTTCGGGTCAGGACTGTTTCGTCGGCCAGGTGGATCTACTCCTGGAACTTCGCCAGGACCACGACCGCGTTGTGCCCACCAAACCCGAACCCGTTCGAGATGGCGATGCGCACGTCTTTCCGCCGCGCTGTGTTGGGCACGTAGTCGAGGTCGCAGTCGGGGTCTGGATTTTCGTAGTTGATCGTCGGATGGATGATGCCGCGGTTGATCGTGAGCAAAGTCGCGATCGCCTCCACCGCGCCCGCGGCGCCCAGCAGGTGCCCGATCATCGACTTCGTGCTGCTGATCGCGACCTTGTAGGCGTGCTCGCCGAGGGCGATCTTCAACGCCTTGGTCTCACCCGCGTCGTTGAGCTGCGTCGAGGTTCCATGTGCGTTCACGTAATCGACGTCCGTGGCCTCGATGCCCGCGTCCTTGATCGCGTTGACGACCGCGCGCGCCGGCGCCTCGCCGGTCTCATCCGGCGCGACCTGGTGGAAGGCGTCGTTCGTCGTCGCGTAGCCGAGGACCTCGCCGTAGATGCGCGCGCCCCGGTTGACGGCGTGCTCGAGGGATTCGAGGATCAACGTGCCCGCGCCCTCGCCCGGTACGAACCCGTCGCGGTCGCGGTCGAACGGCCGGCTCGCCTTCTCCGGCGCGTCGTTGCGCGTCGACAGCGCGCGAATCGCGTTGAACGCCGCGATCCCGACCTCACACAGCGAGGCCTCCGTACCGCCCGCAAGCATCACGTCCGCCTCGCCCCTTTGGATCACGCGCGTCGCATCGCCAAGTGACTGCGTCGACGCGGCGCACGCGGTGGTGACCGTCGTGTTGGGGCCGCGAAGGTGGAACTGCATCGCCACCGAAGCGCCGGCCATGTTCGGGATGATCGTCGGCGCGTAGAGCGGGTTGAGGCGACCCTTGCTCAGGAACGTGTACGCGCCCTCGGTCATGTCGTCGAAGGCGCCGATGCCAGTGCCCATGGACACGCCGACGCGGAAGTCCTCTTCTTTAGTCAGGTCGAGCCCGGAGTCGGCGAGCGCCATGCCCGACGCTGCAACCGCCATCTGCGAGAACCGCGCCATCCGCTTGGCGGCTTTCGGGTCGATGAACTCCTTCGGGTCCCAGTTGGTGACCTGGCAGGCGAACTTGGTCGTGAGCTTGTCGTTCGGAAAACGCTCGATCGGGCTTGCGCCGCTGCGGCCTTCGATCAGGCCGTCCCAGTACTCCTCCACGTTCTTGCCGAGTGGGTTCACGGTGCCCATCCCGGTCACCACGACGCGGGTTTGGCCGTTCTTCATGCCTTGCCCACCTCCGCTCGAATCTTACCGACGAGCCCGCTCTGGACCGCGTCGCGCGCGACCCGCACGGCGTTCTTCATCGCTCGCGCGTCTGACCTTCCATGCGCGACCACGGCTACGCCGTCGATGCCGAGCAGCGGCGCACCTCCGAACTCGCGCCAGTCGATCCGGTCGCGGATCGACCGTACGCGCGGCCTGATCAACGCTCCGCCGACCTTGCCTGGAAGTGTCTTCGGGATCTCGTCCCGCAGCGAGCGGAACAGAAACTCCGCCGTCGCCTCGGCCATCTTGATCGCGACGTTGCCGACGAAGCCGTCGGCGACGACGACGTCTGCGCGGGCGCCGAAGACGTCTTTGGGCTCGACGTTGCCGACGAATCCCGGCAGCGTGCCCTTCAAGCGGCGGGTCGTCTCACGCACCAGCTCGTCGCCCTTGCCCTCTTCTTCGCCGTTGCTGAGAAGCGCGACGCGCGGCTGTGGGCGGCCGAGCATCTCGCGCGCGTAGACGGCACCCATCGCCGCGAACTGAGCGAGGTACTCGGGCTTGGAGTCGACGTTGGCGCCGACGTCGAGGAAGTAGGCGAAGCCGTTCTGCGTCGGCACGATCGAGCCGAGGGCGGGTCGCTCCACTCCGCGAATGCGCCCCTGGATCAAGAGTGCCGCCGCCATCACCGCGCCCGAGTTGCCGGCCGAGACCCAGCCGTCCGCGCGTCCCTCCTTGCAGATCCGCGCGCAAACCGCGATGGACGAGTCCGGCTTCGCGCGAACCGCCTGGGCGGGGTGCTCGTCCATTGCGATCACCTGCGTGCAGGGCACGATCTGCAGGCGCGGATGGCTGTCGAGCAGCGGCTGCACGTCGGAGGGGATGCCGACGAGCGAGATGTCGATCCCGAGCTCGACTGCCGCCTCTGCGGCGCCCTTGACGATCTCGGCCGGGGCGTGATCGCCGCCCATGGCGTCGACCGCGATGCGCATCTGGGATGCCCTCTATATGTCGAGGTTGCGGACGCTCTTGGCGTGCGCCTGGATGAACTTCTTACGCGGCTCGACGTCGGGCCCCATCAGCTTCTCGAAGGTGTCGTTGACCTCGGCGGCGTCCTCGACCGTGACCTGGAGGAGAACCCGCGACTCCGGATTCATCGTCGTCTCCCAGAGCTCCTCGGCGTTCATCTCACCGAGACCCTTCATTCGCGCGGCCTCGGCGCCCTTGCCCAGCGTGCGCAGCGCCTTGTCGCGGTCGGCCTCGGACTGGCACCAGATGACCTTCATGTTCTTGCCGGTGCCCCTCGAGACCTTGAACAGCGGTGGCTGGGCCATGTACAGGTAGCCCTTCTCGATCACCTGCGGGAAGTAGCGGAAAAAGAAGGTGAGCAGCAGGGTGCGAATGTGACTCCCGTCCACGTCCGCGTCGGTCATCGTGACGATCTTGTGGTAGCGGATCTTGTCGATGTTGAAGTTGTCGCCGACGCCGGCGCCCATCGCGGTGATGAGGTTGCGGATCTCGTCTGAGGTGAGCACTTTGTCGAGCCGCGCCTTCTCGACGTTGAGGATCTTTCCGCGCAAGGGCAGGATCGCCTGGGTGCGCCGGTCGCGCCCGCCCTTGGCGGTGCCGCCCGCGGAGTCGCCCTCGACGATGTAGAGCTCGGACAGCGCGGGGTCGCGCTCCGAACAGTCGGCGAGCTTGCCGGGAAGCATGCTCGACTCGAGCAGGCTCTTGCGCTGAACGAGGTCGCGCGCCTTGCGGGCGGCCTCGCGCGCCCGGGCCGCGGTCAGCGATTTCTCGATGATCCGCCTGCCCTCGGACGGATTTTCTTCGAGGTACTGCGTCAGTCCCTCGGTGATGGCGATCGAGACGTGGCCCTGCACCTCGGTGTTGCCGAGCTTCCCCTTGGTCTGGCCCTCGAACTGCGGCTCGAGCACCTTGACGCTGATGACCGCGGTCAGCCCCTCGCGCACGTCCTCACCGGTCAGGTTGGGATCCGACTCCTTGAGGATTCCGGCTTTCCGCGCGTACCGGTTCAGCACGTTGGTCAGGGCGGAGCGGAAGCCGGTGACGTGCGACCCGCCCTCGATCGTGTGGATCGTGTTCGCGAACGCGACCACGTTCTCGACGAAGGTCTCGTTGTACTGGAGCGCGATCTCTGCCTGCGTCCCTTCTATTTCGCGTTCGACATAGAACGGTGGAACGTTGACGACCTGCTTGTCGCGGTTCAGGGCGCGGACGAAGGCGACGATGCCGCCCTCGAAGTAGAAGGTCTCGGTGATTCCGAGCGCCTCGTCGGACAGCGCGATCTCGAGCCGCTTGTTGAGATACGCCATCTCGCGCAGCCGGTGGCGGATGATCTCGCGGTCGAACTTCGTGTCCGGGAAGATCTGAGGGTCGGGCCAGAAACGAACGACGGTCCCGGTGCGGTCGGTTTTGCCAACCGACTTGACGGCCGCCTTAGGGACCCCGCGCGCGTACTCCTGGTGATAGACCTTGCCGCCGAGGTGCACCCAGACCTGCAGCTTCTCGCTCAGGAAATTCACGGCTGACACGCCGACTCCGTGCAGGCCGGACGAGACCTTGTAACCGCCGCCGCCAAACTTCCCCCCGGCGTTGAGGCGGGTCATCACCAGCTCCAGGGCGGAGATGCCCTCCTTCTTGTGCACGTCGACCGGTATGCCGCGGCCGTCGTCGTCGACCTGGACGCTTCCGTCGGTGAAGAGGGTGACCACGATGCGGTGGGCGTAGCCAGCCAGCGCCTCGTCGACGGCGTTGTCGACGACCTCGTTGACCAGGTGATGGAGGCCGGTCGAGCTCGTCGATCCGATGTACATGCTCGGACGCCGCCGAACGTGCTCCCGGCCCTCGAGGACCTGGATCTGCTCGGCGGTGTACGCCACGTCGGCGCCAAGCGCTTGAGGCTTCCGAGAAGGCTCCGGCAGGGGTTTTCTGACCGCCATTACCGGGACTTTCGGCCCTCCCAGCGCGAAGGAATTTGCGGGTTTACTGGGCAGAACTTCAGGATCCCAATTCTACCGGATTTTGAATACGAAAATGGCCGTCCGGACGGGCCTTAACAGGGCTTTTCAGGCCGTGTCGGAAGGTGCCTTCCAGCGCAGGATGGGGTCCTCCGCCTGGCCGACCAGGTAGGCGTTGATCTTCCGGGCCGCGGCGACCTCGTCGAGGCGCCCGACGGGGGTGCTGCGCGGCTCGGCGTGGAGGACTTCCGGGTCGGTCTTCGCCTGGGCCACGATCTCTTTGATCGCCGCGGCGAAGGAGTCAAGCGTGGCCTTGCTCTCGGTCTCCGTCGGCTCGACCATGATCGCCTCAGGAACCACCAGCGGGAAGTACACGGTGGGCGCGTAGAACTGCCGGTCGAGCAGCGCCTTGGCGATGTCGAGCGCCCGGACGCCGTTGGCGCTCGTCAGGTTGTGTGCGCTGGCCACGAACTCGTGCATGCACGGGCCCTTGTGAGGCATCTCGAGGTCCGCCTCGACGAGATTGCGCAGGTAGTTCGCGGAAAGGACCGCATCCCTGGAGGCCTGGCTGAGCCCGTCCCCGCCCATGGCCAGGATGTAGGTGTAGGCGCGGACCAGCATGCCGAAGTTGCCGTAGAAGCTGCGGACGCGCCCGATCGACTGCGGTCGCTTGTAGTCGAGTGTGAGGTGGCCGTTCTGGCGCTCGACCGTCGGCGCCGGTAAGAACGGCACCAGCTCGGCCTTCACGCCCACCGGGCCGGCGCCCGGGCCCCCGCCGCCGTGCGGCGTGGTGAAGGTCTTGTGCAGGTTCATGTGCACGGCGTCGAAGCCCATGTCGCCGGGCCGGCAGATGCCCATGAAGGCGTTGAGGTTGGCTCCGTCGTAATAGAGCATTGCGCCGGTGGCATGCACCATCTCGGCTATATCCAGTATCTCTCGCTCGAACAACCCCAAGGTGTTGGGGTTCGTCAGCATGAGGGCGGCGGTCTGGCGCGACAGCTTCGACTCCAGGTCCGCCAGGCTGATCCGGCCGTCGGAGCCCGATTTGACCTCGACTACCTTGAAACCGCTGAGCGCCGCGCTGGCGGGGTTGGTGCCGTGGGCGGAGTCGGGCACCAGGACCTCGGTTCGATTCTCCTGGCGCGAGTCGTGGTAGGCGGCGATCATGCGCAGGGCCGTCCACTCACCATGCGCGCCGGCCGCGGGCTGGAGGGTCACGCGCTCGACGCCCACGACGGCGCACAGCGCCCGCTCGAGTCGCCACATCAGCTCGAGCGCTCCCTGGATCGTGTCCTCGTCCTGGTACGGGTGCAGGCCGGCGAATCCCGGGAGCGCGGCGGCCTGCTCGTTGAGGACAGGGTTGTACTTCATCGTGCAGCTGCCGAGCGGGTAGAAGTTCTCGCTGATCGAGTAGTTCAGCGATGCGAGCCGGCTGTAGTGACGCATGATCTCGGGCTCGCTCAACCGCGGCAGGTCCGGCGGCCGCGAGCGAAGCATCTCCGGCGGAAGCACGTCGGCCGGCGCCGGCCCCGGGAGGTCGGCGTCCGGCAACCGTGGCGGCGTGACGGCCGGCCGGCTGAGCTCGAAGCTGAGCGGCTCTGTCATGAGGCCAGCGCCTCGACGAGCTGGTCGAGGGCCTTGGCGTCGTTGACCTCGGTGCATGTGAACGTGAGAACGCCTCTGAGCTCGCGGAACCAACGGCTAACGTCGAGCCCGCCGAGGATCCCCTTGCGCGCGAGCTTCTTCACCACGGAGGACGACCTCGGGACGCGCACCGCGAACTCGTTCACGAACTGCCGCTCGGGGAACGCGAGCTCCCAGCCAGGCATGTCCGCCAGTCGCTCGGCCAGGTTGTGGGCGCGCTTGAAGCCGACGTCGGCGACGTGGCGCAGCCCTTCCGGACCCATGTAAGTGAGGTAGACGGCCGCCGCCAGGGCACACAACGAGTGGTTGGTGCAGATGTTGGAGGTGGCCTTCTCGCGCCGGATGTGCTGCTCGCGCGCCGCCAGGGCAAGCACGAACCCTCGCCTGCCCTCGGCGTCGTGTGCCGTGCCGACGAGCCGGCCCGGCAGCTTGCGCACCAGGTCGCGCCTGCAGGCGATGAAGCCGACGTGAGGCCCCCCAAGGCTCGGCGCCAGGCCAAGCTGCTGTCCCTCACCGACCGCGATGTCGGCCCCGTACTCGCCCGGCGGGGCGAGGATCGCAAGGTTGATCGGGTCGACGCATGCGATGGCCAGAGCTCCCGCGTCGTGCGCGGCGCGCGTGAGGGCGGGGGCGTCGACGAGCAGGCCCAGGAAGTCGGGCTGTTGGAAGATGACGGCCGCGGTTTTCTTGTTGGGCTGGTCTCCCCTGCGAACCTTGATGCCGCGGCCTTCCCCGAAGGCGCGGAGCACCTGCACGTATTCCGGGTGCACGTAGCCCGCGACGAGGACCTCGTTGCGGCCGGTGTGGACGTAAGCCATCATCGCGGCTTCGGCGACCGCCGTTGCACCGTCGTAGAGCGAGGCGTTGGAGATGTCCATCGCGGTCAGCTCGGCGATCAGCGTCTGGTACTCGAAGATCGCCTGGAGCGTGCCCTGGCTCGCCTCGGCCTGGTAGGGCGTGTAGGCCGTGTAGAACTCCGGCTTGGACGTGACCGCGGCCACCGCCGCCGGGATGAATCGCCGGTAGACGCCACCCCCGCGGAATGTCAGCCGATCCGCGTAAACCCGGTTGCGGTCGGCCAGCGCCTTGACCTGGGCGATGGTCTCGAACTCCGACAGGCCATCCGGGAGTTGAAGCGACTCGAGCCGCAACGACTGGGGGATGTCCACGAGCAGGTCGTCGATCGATCGGACGCCGATGGTTTCGAGCATCGCAGTCCGTTCTTCGGGGGAATGAACGAGATAGGGCAAGTTAGTGGGCGGAAGCCTCCGCGACTTTCTTGTACTCGGTCTCGTCGAGCAGGTCGGAGGGCAGCTCGCCGGCCAGGTCGATCCTCAGGATCCATCCGTCGCCGTACGGGTCCGAGTTGACCAGCTCCGGCTTCTGCGCGAGCTTCTCGTTGACCGCGGCGATCTTGCCCGCGACCGGCGAGTAGAGATCGCTCGCCGCCTTGACCGACTCGATCACGCCGAAGCTCTCACGCTCGCCGAGCTTGCGCCCGACCGCCGGCAGCTCGAGGAAGACGACGTCGCCGAGCTGGGACTGCGCGAAGTCGGTGATCCCGATCGTCGCCTGCTTGCCGTCGAGCGTGACCCACTCGTGCGTCTTCGTGTAGCGCCGTTCAGCCATTGCGGCTCTCCTTCTTGTCGCTCAGTGAATGGGCGGACCCGCGGTAGAAAGGCAGCTTGACGACCTCAGCCTGAGCCTCTCTGCCCCTCACCTCGACCGTGGCCCTGTCTCCGACCTGCAATGATCGCGCTTCCACCATCGCCAGCGCGATCGGGTACCCGAGGAAGAAGGAATGGGTGCCGCTGGTGATGACTCCGAGCTGCCGGCCCTCGGTCGAAACCGCGGCGCCGTGGCGCGCGATGTCCCCAGCCTGCATCTTCAGCCCGACCGTCTGCCGCCGCGGGCCCTCGGCTTTCGCTTTCTCCAATGCGGCTCGCCCGATGAAGTCGCCCTTGCCAAGCTTCACGGTCCAGCCAAGGCCGGCCTCGTACGCGTTGACGGTCTCGTCCATGTCGTTGCCCCAGAGCCTCAGCGCCGCTTCGAGACGCGCGGCGTCTCGCGCGCCAAGCCCCGCCGGCAGCACGCCGGCCGACCTGCCGTTCTCCAGGATCGCGTCCCACACCTGGCCGATCCGATCGCTCCGAACCATGACCTCGAACCCATCCTCACCGGTGTAGCCGGTGCGCGAGATGATCGCGCTCACCCCGGCCACCTCGCCGACGCGGAAACCGAAGTAAGGAATGCCGTCGAGGCCGGCGCTCGGCAGCAGCTCCTGGGCCCTCGGGCCCTGGAACGCGATGAGGCCGAGCTCGAAGGTCCTGTCTTCGACGGTCACGCCGCTCGGCGCGTGGGACTGCATCCACTCGAGGTCCTTCTCGCGGTTCGACGCATTGACCACCGCCATGAACCCGTCTTCGGCGCGATAGACGACGAGGTCGTCGATGATGCCGCCCTGGTCGTCGCACATGAGGTTGTACTGGGCCTGCCCGACCTGGAGCGGCGACGTGTCGTTGGTGACGAGGTTCTGGACGAAGTCCGGTGTCGCCTCCCCGGTGATCCGAAATCGCCCCATGTGGGAGACGTCGAAGAGCCCGGCGACCTGTCGCACCGCGAAGTGCTCGTCGCGGATCGACGTGTACTGCTGCGGCATCTCCCAACCGCCGAAGTCGACCATCCGCCCGCCCAGGGCTACATGGCGTTCGTAAAGCGGTGTGCGGTTCAGCTGCTACTCGCCGTCGACGGTGCCGTCGAAATCGACGGCGTCCGGGTCGAGAAACGCCAGCAGCTCCTCGTCGTGACGTCGTCGGGCGTCGTCGACCACCTTGGCGACGTAGCGGGTGCGGTCGACGGACCACTCGAGCTTCTCCGCGATCTCGGAGTCCGTCGGTGTCCGCTGCAGCGTGCGTCGAAGCAGGATCTCGGTGCGTTCGTAATCGTTGGCGGCGGCCACGAGCTGCTCGCCGTCGCGCACCGCGGCCGTCTCCGCCTGCAGCGCGGCGTCCATCTGCTCGCCGACCTTCTGCTCGGCGAAGTGGGCGAAGTCGGCCTCGCCGCTCGCCGAGAACGACCGCACCGCCTCGACCAGGCCTAGCGATCCCTCTTGCACTAGGTCGGAGACCGGGAGCCCTTTGTCCGCCCGCGCCTCGGCGAGACGGATCACCATCCCCAAATTGGCGGCGACCAGGCGTGTCTGGCTGTCGCCGTCGCCGCGGGCCGATTGGGCGACCAGCCGAGCCTCCTCCCCATCGGCGAGCGGCGGAGTCGTCCGTGCCCGCTGCCGAAGCTCGCGCATCGCCGCAGCTTCTGGTTCCGCAGACATCTCGACGATTTTACGCGCGCCCCTGTGGGACTCCCGGACAGCGGATGTTCCACGTTTTACATCGGCAGTTCTGACCGCGGGTTGCCATACTCGGTGCATGCGTGCGCGAATTGCGCTCCGGTTCGGCTGGCTCATTTTCGCGGCCGCCCTGGCCCTCGCCCCCGGAGCCGCGGTCGCGGCGGCGCCCCACGTCGAGCAGGCGGACCTCAACGGCGACATCAACAACGTGATGTCGGCCTACATCCAGGGCGCCGTCAACCAGGCCGAGTCCGACAACGCCTCCGCCCTGCTGGTGGTCATGAACACGCCAGGTGGCATCTCGACTTCGATGGACGAGATCGTCACCAGCCTCCTGAACTCGAAGGTGCCGGTGATCGTCTATGTCTATCCGAGCGGCGCGCGCGCGGCCTCGGCCGGGCTCTTCGTCGCCCAGGCGGCCGACGTCCTGGCGATGGCGCCGGGGACAAACATCGGGTCCGCCCATCCCATCGATGCGACCGGCGCCGACATCACGGGTGACCTCGGCGCGAAGGTCCTCAACGACGCCGTGACGCGGGTGCGCAACCTGGCGTCCATGCACAACCGCAACGCGGACTGGGCCGAGGACGCCGTCCGCAACAGCGTCAACATCAACGCCGAGCAAGCGGTTCAGCTGCACGTCGCCGACTTGATCGCCAACGACATTCCTTCACTGCTCGGTCAGCTGGACGGTCGCGAGGTGCCGCGAACCAGCGGCACCCTCACCATTCACACCGCCGGCGCGATCGTCAGCGACATGTCGATGCCGTTCTGGCAGGTCTTCCTGAACGCGTTGATCGACCCGACCATCGCCGCCCTGCTGATCATCGTCGCGGGCTACGGAATCATCACCGAGATGTCCAACCCCGGCCTCATCCTGCCGGGTGTCATCGGCGGCATCGCGGCTGTGCTGGCGATCGTCTCGCTCGCCAACCTTCCGCTCAACATCGCGGGCGTGCTGATGATGCTGCTCGCCCTGATCCTGTTCGTCGCAGACCTGAAAGCGCCGACACACGGGTTCCTCAGCGTGGGCGGAGTCTTCGCCCTCGTCCTGGGAATGGCGTTTCTCATCAACACGGGACCGGTGGGCCTGGGGGTGAATCCATTCGTCGCCGTGGGGGTCGGGCTCGTCACCCTCGTCTTCTTCGTCGGTTTCATCCAACGCATCGTGGCCGCACGCCGCCAGCCCGCCTTCGTGGGCGCCGACAGCATGGTCGGCACGACCGGCGAGGTGCGCGAAGCGCTCTCCCCCGAGGGGCTAGTCTTTGTCAAGGGCGCGCTCTGGCAGGCGAGCGCCGAGTCGCCGATCCCCGCCGGCGCGGAGGTCAGGGTCGTCGGTCGAAAGGGACTCCATCTGCAGGTCGCGCAGGCCAACGGCGAGATGAAGGAGAAGAGCTAAGTGGACATCGGACTGCTCGTGGTCATCATCGTGATCCTGGTCATCGCGCTGATCGCCATCTTCTCGAGCCTGCGGATCGCGGCCGAGTACGAGCGCGGGGTCGTGTTCCGGCTCGGGCGCCTTATCCCCCTGAAGGGTCCTGGTCTCTTCTTCATCATCCCGTTCGGCGTCGACCGCCTGGTCAAGATCGACCTGCGCGTGATCACGCTCGAGGTCCCTCCTCAAGAGGTCATCACGAACGACAACGTGACGGCCAAGGTCAACGCCGTCATCTACTTCCAGGTCGTGGACGCCCGCCGGGCCGTGACCCAGGTCCTGAACTTCATCAACGCCACCTCTCAGATCGCCCAGACGACGCTGCGAGCCGTGTTGGGCCAGGCGACGCTGGACGAGTTGCTCGCCGAGCGCGACAAGATCAACCAGAACCTGCAGAAGATCATCGACGAGCAGACGGAGCCCTGGGGCATCAAGGTCGCGGTGGTCGAGCTGAAGGACGTCGAGCTGCCGTCCACCATGCAGCGGGCGATGGCCAAGCAGGCGGAGGCAGAGCGCGAGAAGCGGGCCAAGATCATCAACGCCGACGGTGAGTTCCAGGCGTCGCAGACGCTGGCCAACGCGGCTCGCGTGATCTCGTCCGAGCCCGGCGCCCTCCAGCTCCGATTCCTGCAGACGATGGTCGAGATCGGCTCGGAGAAGAACACGACCGTGATCATGCCGCTGCCGATCGAGCTGATCCGGCCGCTCATCGACGTCGTCAAGCCCTCCGACGGCTCGAATCCCGCGCCACTCCCCCAGAAGGGCAGCTAGACCGCCTGACCGCTCACCTTCCGCTCGACGCCGGGACGCTGGTCGTCGAGCTGCTGCCGCTTCCGTTCGTGATCGGCGCCAACCTGGCCGTCGGCAAGGAATGGGGACTCGCGGTCACGACGACATTCGGCGCCTTCGCGGTCAGCCTCCTGGCGCTCTTTGGGCTCGCCGACATGGCGGGCCTGCCACTTCTGTCGTCTTCGCTGGGTGCCCAGTCGCGGTTTGCCCTCGACGCCGGCCTGGTGGTGACCGCCGCCGCTGCCGGAGGCTTTCTCTTCCGGCCGCTTCGTAAGGACGTTTCCGGCTTCCTCCCCATCGACCCGGACAGCCCGGTCCACCTGATAGCCCTGGTCTTCGCCGTGGCGCTGCTTGGCCTGCAGGTCACGTCGATCGCCTTCACCGACGTGCTGGCGAGCAACAACTCCCAACCTCCGCTGAGCCTTCTCGACCTGCTGGAGGGCGAGCTGCCTTTCCTGGTCACGGCGATCGTCGGCGTCGGGATCTTCATCCGCCGAACGCCTGCCGAGGCCGCCCAGCGGCTCGGCGTGGTCGTCCCCACCTGGTGGCAGATCACGTTCGCCCTTGCCTGCGCGGGCATCTTCTTCGCGTTCAGCGAAGCGTCCGGCGCGCTGAGTCAGATATGGACGCCAGACCTCGCCCACCGCGTCGACCAGACCTCACAACACGTCTTCGGCCAGCTCAGCGTTCCGTGGTGGGGCATCGTCGCGATCGCCGTCATTCCCGGCATCTGCGAAGAGCTCCTGTTCCGGGGCGCGCTTCAGCCGCGGATCGGACTGCTGTTCACGGCGTTGCTCTTCGCCTCCGTCCACACCGAGTACGGCATTTCATTCGATACCCTTTCAGTGTTCGTGATCGCCATCGGTCTCGGCTTCATCCGCAAGTACACGAACACCACCACTTCGGCTGCCTCCCACATCAGCTACAACCTGTTGGTTGGCATCAATCTCGCCGGCGCGGCTCTCGGCATTGCAGTGGTGGCGGAGGCCGCCCTGATCGGGATCTCGGGCTACGCCATCCTCAACGAGCGGCGGCGTCGGGCCGCCGGGCCGGCTTAACAAGCAGGGTGGTCAGCGAGCCCTGCCAGGCCTAGAATCCGGCCAGATGACCCCAGATGTAGGATCGGCAAGCACCGCCACCCCCCATATGTTGGCCACCACCGAGGCGCCGATCATGGCAGTGGTCAATCAGAAGGGCGGCGTTGGCAAGACGACGACCGCCATCAACCTCGCCGCCGCGATGGCCGAGGCCGGCCACCATACGCTACTGGTCGACCTCGACCCGCAGGCCAACTCGAGCTCCGGGTTGGGCATCGACCCCGCGAGGGCGAGACGGAACGTCTATCACCTGCTGACAGGCGAGGTCACGACCGACCAGGTCATCCAGGCCACCAGCCGGCCGGGTCTTTTTCTGATTCCGTCGCATATCGATCTCGCCGGCGCGGAGATCGAGCTCGCGGCCCTGCCCGACCGCGAGCACCTGCTCCGCCATGCGCTTGCCTCCACCCCACCCGGCGTCGAGCTGGTGCTCATCGACTGCCCGCCCTCACTGGGCCTGCTCACGCTCAACGCCCTGGTGGCGGCGACGAGCATGCTCATCCCGACCCAGTCCGAGTACTTCGCGCTCGAAGGTCTGCGCCACCTCATGTACACGCATCAGCTGATCCGCTCACGACTGAATCCCAGGCTCGCGATCGCCGGCATCCTGATGACTCAGTTCGACGCGCGCACGACTCTTGCCTGGGACGTCCTCGACGCGGTGCGCAGATCGCATCCCCATCACCTGCTGGAGACGTTGATCCCGCGCAACGTGCGCTTGAGCGAGGCGCCGAGCCATGGCAAGTCGGTGCTCGAGTTCGATCCCACATGCCGAGGCGCCGCGGCGTACCGCGCGCTCGCGAAGGAGTTGCTAGAACGATGACCCAGGCACGCCCACGAGGACTCGGTCGCGGGCTGGAGGCGCTGATCCCCATGTCGAAGGAAGGCGAGGCGCTCGTCCCGCAGATGATCGCCGTCGACCAGATCAAGCCGTCGCGTCAGCAGGTGCGCTCGCGCTTCGACGCCGAGCCTCTCGGCGAGCTGGCCGAGTCGATTCGGCTCCACGGCGTCCTCCAGCCGCTGCTCGTACGTCCACTCGGCGACGGCTATGAGCTGATCGCGGGCGAGCGCAGGTGGCGCGCCGCGCGGCTGGCCGGCCTGCGCACGGTCCCGGCCGTGGTGCGGGGCGACGCCGGATCGGACGGACAGCTCGTTCTCGGTCTGATCGAGAACCTGCAGCGCACAGACCTGGATCCGCTCGAAGAGGCACGCGGCCTGCGTCGCCTCATCGAAGAGTTCGGCCTGACCCACGACGAGGTCGCGCAGCGGCTCGGCAAGCATCGCGTGTCGGTGACGCAATCTCTGCGCCTGCTCGGCGGATGCGCAGCGGTTCAGTCCGCGGTCGCCTCGGGAGCGATCACGGCGGGCCACGCGCGCGCGCTCATCGCGCTCGAGGGCCAGCAGGCGCAGGAGCACGGATTGAAGGTCGTGATCGCAAAGCATCTTTCCGTGCGCCAGACCGAGAACTGGGTCCGCACCTACAGCCCGCGAAGGAGGCGACGCACCGACTCGACCGCGGAGCTTCGTGCCATCGCGGCGGACGTCGAGTCGAGCCTCGGGCTGCCGATCAAGTTGAGCGGCAGTCTCAACCGAGGCAAGATCGAGCTGCGCTATTCAAGTCGCGAAGAGCTCGAACGGGTCTGCGCTAAGCTCACCTCGTAGCACGCATGGCGGCCCAACAAGAGCAAGCGGCTGGCGCCGCCCCCCAAGAACGTTCCGCGGCCTCATCGTTCCTTCGCGAGGTCCTCGAGGTCTTGTTCCTTGCGCTGATCCTCTACTTCGGCATCAGCTTCGCCGTCCAGGCCGTGCACGTCGAAGGCATCTCGATGTTCGCCACGCTTGACGACCAGGACTACCTGATCGCAAACAAGATCGACTACAGGCTGCACGCACCGCAGCGAGGCGACATCATAATCCTGCGGCCTCCGACGAACAACTCGACCGACTTCATCAAACGCATCATCGGGCTGCCCGGCGAGCGCGTCCTGATCCGCGGCGGCGTGGTCTACATCAACGGCCATAGGCTGGACGAGCCGTACCTCCCGGAGGCGTGGATCGTGGACGCCAACTGGCCCGACAACAGCTCGACCGGCTACCTGTTGGGTCCCGACCAGTACTTCGTCATGGGCGACAACCGCAACCGTTCACAGGACTCGCGTTTCTTCGGCCCGATCAGCCGCGACCGCATCGACGGCAAAGCGTGGTTCCGCATCTGGCCCTTGAACCACTTCGGCAACATCTACGCGTCGATGCCGACGCTCGAGAGCAGCACGGTTTTTTCGGGGTTGGACCAACCCCTGCGCAGGGTCGCGGCCTAAGCCGCGCTCAAGCTCCTATCGCGAGCCGGAACGCGCTGTCACGCGCAAACGGTCCGACCACCGACATCTGCAGCGGCTCGCGCACCAGCTTGATCGCGACTCGCTTGAGGTCGGCCGCGGTCACGGCGTCGACCTGCGCCAGCTCTTCGTCGATGGTCTTGATCTCACCGAAGAGCAGCTGCTGGTAGGTGAGCCAGAAGGCGACGCCGTTGGTCGTCTCCATCTCGAGCCGAAGCCGGCCCTTGGTGAACTCCTTGGCGCGCGTGAGCTCGTCCTCGGCGACCTCATCATCGGCCAGCGCGCGAAGCTCACCCAGCACGGCATTCACCGCGTCGACCGCCTTCTTCGGTTCGACACCTATGTAAACCCCGAGATAGCCCGTGTCGCGGTGCTTCTGGGTGAAGCTGTGCACGTCATAGGCGAGCCCAAGCCGCTCGCGAATGTTGAGGAACAGGCGCGAGCTCATGCCCTCGCCGAGCACGGTGTTGAGCAGGTCGAGCGCGTAGCGGTCCGGGTCCATGTAGCTGAGGGCACGAGCACCTAGGCAGATGTGAGCTTCGGCGGTCTGCCGGCGACGGATCAAAACTCGGGGGGCCGATAGCGGGTCGGGTGTCGAAGAGTCGAGCGCACCGTCCGGGTCCGCGCGCAGCGCGAGCCCCCTCGCCACGACGTCGGCCGTGTGCGGCACGTCGAGCGACCCTGCCGCGCCGACCACCACGTTCGGCAGCCTGTAGTGCGCGTCGGCGTACTCGATGATGTCGTCGCGTGTCAACCGAGCCACCGATTGCTCGGTGCCCGCGATGTCGCGCCCGAGCGGATGCCCGGGCCAGATCAGCTCCTCGAAAAGGTTCTGAACGAGGTCCTGCGGCTGGTCCTGGTACATGCGGAGCTCGTCGAGGATCACCATCCGCTCCTTCTCGACGTCCGCCTCGTCGACGCGGGAGTTGGCAACTATGTCGAACAAGATGTCGAATGCGAGGTCTTCGTGCTCGGAGGGGACCCGCGCCCAGTAGGCCGTCAGCTCCTTGTCGGTCGAAGCGTTGATGAAGCCGCCCACGCCTTCGATGGCGTCGGCGATCTCCTTCGAAGACGGCCGCCGCTTGGTGCCTTTGAAGTAGAGGTGCTCGATGAAGTGCGAGACGCCGCCGAGCCGGTCGTCCTCGAGCCGTGAGCCGCCGGCAAACATCAGGACCATGCTGGTCGACTGGCGCTCGGGCATCGACTCGGCGACGAGCCGCGCCCCGCCGGGCAGTGGAAGGACCCGATGTGCGGCCGGCATTCGCTGGTGCTAGGACCCTTCGCGCAGTGCGCCGAGCGCGGCGTACAGGGTCATCGCGACGAAGTCCGCGGGCATCCCGTCGGAGACCGCATCGAGGGCCTCGCCGAGGTACCGGCGCACGTTCGGGATCTCGTCGATGTCGCTCAACTCGAGGCAGTCGCGAATCGCTTCCGCGATCTCGGTCGGCGTGAGCTCCTCGTCGCCGGCCTCGTCCGCGACGGAGTTCACCAGGGCGATCGCACGCCGGATGCGCTCGGCGGCGCTGCCGCCGGCGCCGTTACTGCTCAGCCGCCCGGCGCGGTCCGACGACGACGCGACGTTCCGGCTCTTCACCGATGCTCGAGCTGGTCACGTCCGGGTCGCCCTCGAGCGCGAGGTGGATTGCGCGCCGCTCAAAAGGCTGCATCGCGTCCAGCGTGATCGCATCGCCGGTCATCTTCACCTGCCGCGCGGCCCGCATCGCGATCTCACGCACGGTGTGCTCGCGGCGCTGCCGGTAGCGCTCGACGTCGACGATCACGCGCTCGCCCTCGTCGAGATGCTTGCCGACCATCACGTTGGTGACCGACTGCAGCGCGCGCAGCGTCTCGCCGCGCCACCCGATCAGCCCGCCCAGGTCGCGCCCGCTGATGTCGAGCGTCAGCGGCTCGGCTCCCGCGCGAACGCTGACCTGCGCGCGCACTCCCATGTGCTTGAGCAGGCCTTCGACCAGGACCCGCGCGGTCTCGGCCTTGCCGTTGACGGGCGCCGTCGCCGCCGTGACGGGGGCGTTCTGGTCGATGATGGTGACCTCGACGACGGTTTCATCGGCGGTCTCGCTGACAATCTTGACGTCGACGTTGCGCCGGCTCTCCTGAAGCTCGATCAGCGCGGCGTCGACGGCTTCATCGAGGGTGCGGCCACGGCCCACTGACGATCTCACCTGCGAACTCCTTCCTTACCTGGCGGTGTGTTGTTACCTGGCGGCCTCTGGTTCCTGGCCTTCTTCGACCTGTTGCTCTGGATCTGCGGCGCGGGCAGCTTCTGCCCGTTCGGCGAGGGCTTGGGAGCCGGCTTTACGGGAACCTCGGCTGCGGCCCCCGGCAGCCAGCCCTTCGGCAGAACGTTTCCCCACCCGACGACGAAGCTCTGCTGAATGATACTGACGAGGTTCCCGACAAACCAGTAAAGGCCCAGGCCGGCGGGAACGTTCAGCGCGAACACGCCGATCATCAGCGGGGAGATGATCAGGAAGGACCGCTGCATCTGCGCCGTCTGCGCTTCCTGCTCCGTCGGGTTCGGCGGAGCCGGCATCTGCATCATCTTCGACTGCACGAACGTGGTCAACGCCGCGAGCACGGGAAAGATGAGGTAGACGGGGTCGTGGGGGATCGGCACCCCCGCGAACAGGGGATGCGAGCCAGGCGTCACGTTCAGGTTGGGGACGAACAGGAAGTGCGCCGCCACGTGCTGGCTCTTGGAGAACCCGGTGAAGACGTAGTAGAGGGCGATCAGGACGGGCATCTGCAGCACCGCCGGCAGGCAGCCCACGAACTGGCCGAGCGGGTTGATCCCGTGCTCCTGGTAGAGCTTCATGGTCTCGGCGTTCAGCTTCTGCGGGTCCTTCTTGAACTTCTTGCGCAGCTCCGCGACCTGGGGAGCAAGCTTCCGCTGCTCGACCATCGCGCGCCGGGACGTCCGCAGCTGGAACTGGAGCAGGGGCGCGAGCAGCGCGCGGATGATGAGGGTGATGACGATGATCGCCACCCCGTAAGCCCCGATGGTCGCGACCACCGGAACCGCCGAGAGATGGCCGTAAACAAAGTTCAGCAGCCACGTCAGGCTTTCGCCAAAGATCGCCCACCACAGGCTGTGGATGGGCTGGAAGGCGCTGAAGAGCTGCTGCAGGTTCACGGGTCAGGGCACCGGATCGTACCCGCCCGCCGCGAACGGATGGCAGCGTGCGATGCGCGCAGCGCCCATCCATCCACCCTTGAGCCATCCATACCGCTCGACCGCCTCGTACGTGTAGTGCGAGCAGGAGGGGTAGTAGCGACACGAGGGTGGCATGACGCGGGAAAGGGTCAGCTGGTATCCGCGGATCAAAAGAAGGAACAGCTTCGTCATGTCAAATTGGATGGCGTCAAACTGGCGAGCCTGGTCGCAGCCAACGAAGCCTCCGCCCTGAGCTCGGCGAACGACACCTCGAGCGCCCCAGGGCGGGCGATCAGGACCACGTCATATCGTATTCCCAGGCGACGCAGGGTCGAATCAGGCGCGAGCATTTCCGCCCTGGTCACCTCGCGCAGACGCCGGCGGGCGCGGTTGCGCTCGATCGAAGTCTTGATCCCCCGGCTCACTGTCACCCCAACTCGACTCTCCGGCCCGGCGCCGGGAACGGCGAAACCGACCAGGGCGCGGCCGCTGTGGAACCGTTTGCCGCTGATCGCCGACTGAAATTCCGAACGCCGCCTGAGCCTGAGCCTACGCTTCATTGGAACTGCGCCATCCGCGCGCGCGACGTTTAGGCGAGGCGCTCCCGGCCCTTGCGGCGACGGTTGCGAAGCACGCGGGCGCCGCCGCGCGTGCTCATCCGGCGCAGGAATCCATGGACGCGCCGGCGGTAGCGTTTCTTTGGTTGATAGGTCCTTTTGATCGCGCCAGTGTACCGGAGCCACAAATCGCCATCCGTGATATCGGCTCTATCACTTCATCACGTGCGCGATGTGCCTTGCGGTATCCACAGGCCGGTGTTAAAGTTCCCGGCCGGAAGCCAAGAGATAACGCGCTAGGCCAACTTCCAGTACAAATCGCGACGGCGTTCTTAACCAATTCTCACAAGTAAGCAACATTTAGTCGCACAGCGCCGCTTCCATATTTCGGGATCGACCGGATAGCGGATTTCGGACAGACCGGCCCCGCCCGCCTGTGGAAATCCCGTCCGCTCTTTTCCACAAGGCACCAAGGAGGCGGAGCTCATGCTCGAAGAGCTTCGGTCGAATCCGCGGGGGCCCGGAGCGCGATCCTGGGGTCGCTCCATGGGTTGCGCCGCGGGCGCCGAACGCGGACTGGTTGACCCCAGCTTGTCCACAAGTTTTGCAGGATCGCAAGGCTGGCGGTCCACAGGGCCAGAGTCGCCAATCCACAGGCGACGACGCCAGACGGGAAAGGAAAAGGGGGTGGTGGCTTGAATCAGGACCAGATCTGGTCACAGGTGCAGGAGGAGCTTCGCTTTCAACTGGCGAAACGCACCTACGACATGTGGCTCAAGAACACGTCGGTGGTGTCGGCCGACGGCGGCACATTTCGCATCGGCGTGCCGAGCAAGCTGGCCAAGGACTGGCTCGAAGACCGGTTTTCAGGATTGATCCAGGAGACGCTGCAGGCGGTCACAGGAGCGGAGGTCGACATCGACTTCGTGATCGCGCCGTCCACCCACCGCCACGCGCACGCGTTCGACGACGACGACCATCCGTCCGAGAACGGACACGAGAACGGTGTCGACGCGACGGCCGAACCCACGATTGCACCGTCCGAGCTGAATGGGCGCTTTCGGTTTTCATCATTCGTCGTCGGCCACAACTCGCAGTTCGCGCACGCTGCTGCGAAGGCGGTGGCCGAAGCCCCGGGCGACAGCTACAACCCGCTCTTCCTCTACGGAGGCGTGGGACTCGGCAAGACCCACCTCATGCACGCCATCGGTCACGAGGTCCACGACCGCTTCCCCCGCAAGCGCGTGGTCTACCTGACCTCGGAGCAGTTCACCAACGAGGTGATCAGCTCGATCGCCACCGCAAGGATGGGAGAGTTCCGGCACAAGTACCGAACCGTCGACGTCCTGCTGATCGACGACGTCCAGTTCCTTGCCGGCAAGGACAGGACCAAGGAAGAGTTCTTCCACACCTTCAACGCGCTGCACGAGATCAACAAGCAGATCGTCATCTCGTCCGACCGTCCGCCCAAAGAGATCCCGACCCTCGAGGACCGGCTCCGCTCGCGGTTCGAGTGGGGGCTGATCGCCGACATCCAGCCGGCGGATTTCGAGACTCGCCTGGCGATCCTTCACTCCAAGCTGGGCGACAACGGAAGCCTCATCGCCGAAGACGTGCTGACCTTCATCGCCCACAAGGTTCAGCGCAACATCCGCGAGCTCGAAGGCGCGCTGACAAGGGTGCAGGCCTTCGCCGCCGTGCACCAGCGACAGGTCGACGAGGAAGAGGCGGCGCGGCTTCTGTCGGACATCATCCCCGCCGGCACGCGCAAGCCGATCAACGTCGAGCGCATCCAGGTCCTGGTCGCCGACTACTACAACGTCACGCTCGAAGACATGAAAGGCAAGCGGCGCGACAAGCACATCGTGTTCCCCCGCCAGGTCGCCATGTACCTCGTCCGCGAAGAGACGCCATCGTCACTGCCCGCGATCGGCAAGGCCTTCGGCGGCCGCGACCACACCACCGCGCTGCACTCCATCGAGAAGATCGCCAACGAGTTGAAGGAGGACGAGCGGCTGCGCTACGAGGTCCAGGCGATTCGCGAGAAGCTCTACGTCCAGTGAGCCGCGCCGTCTCCACAGCTTTTCAGAACCGCCTTGGGACGCACCGTGCGCAACTGGACCGCACCCACTTCCATCCCATGGAATCAACAGGCGACGACGGATCGTGGGCCGGTTCCCCAGAGCTTCTCCACCGGCCGTTTCGATCTGTAAATGATCTCGACATCCACAGTCCGCACAGCGCTTACTGTTATCGGTTACGGATCCTTTCAATCACGAGAAACACGAAGAACGGGGGACAACTGTCTTGAATGCCAAAGTGCTCACATCTCAAATGAAGGTCACGTGCAGGCCGGCGGTTTTGGGCCAGGCTCTCCAGGTCGTCTCGCGGGCGATCTCGAGCCGGACGACTCTGCCCATCCTGAACAACATCCTCATCGAGACCACGTCGGAAGGATTGGCCCTCACCGCGACCAACCTAGAGATCGGGATCCGCAAGCTTGTCCCCGCTGAGATCGGATCCGAAGGCTCGACCACCGCGCCGGCCCGACTGCTGACCGACTTCGTCGGCACGCTGCCCGACGAGGACCTGGAGATGACTCTCGATCCGGCGACCCAGTCGCTGAACCTCCGCTGCGCGCGGTTCGACACGCACATCAAGTGCATCGAGGCGGAAGAGTTCCCGCCCGGACCGCGTCCGGACGAGGGCGACCGCCTCGAGGTGGCTCTCGACGACCTGGTGCGCGCGGTCGAGCAGACCCAGATGGCGGCATCGACCGACGAGGCGCGACCGGTGCTGACCGGTGTGCTCGTCCAGGTGCAGGGTGGCAACCTGACGCTGGCGGCGACGGACGGTCACCGGCTGGCGGTGCGCAAGCTGGCCGCGGCCGGCTCTACCGACCTCGAGGCTAGCTTGATCGTCCCGGCCCGGGCGCTGGCCGAGCTGGCCCGGGTGCTCAAGGGTGAGCCGGGAAAGGTCGAGGTGATCATCTCGAAAGCCCGCAACCAGGTCTTCTTCCGCGCCGGCAGCTCCGAGCTGACCTCGAGGCTTATCGACGGGAAGTATCCAAACTACGCACAAGTTATCCCCAGCAAGAGCTCGACCACCGTCCGGGTCTCGACCTCCGAGCTAACCCAGACCGTCCGGGCGGTGTCGCTGTTCGCCCGGGACAGCGCGAACGTGATCCGCCTCAAGGCGGCCTCGGGCGCGCTCACGCTGTCGGCCACCACCAACGAGGTGGGGGACAGCAAGGCGGAGATGACCGCCAACGTCGATGGAACAGACATCCAGATCGCGTTCAACGCCCGCTACGTCCTGGATGCCCTCGGGGTGATTGGAGAGGATGAGGTCGAGCTGCTCTTCGACGGACCTCTCAGCCCGGGGCTGATGCGACCGCCGGGCAAGGAGCACTACCTCTACGTGATCATGCCCGTGCGGGTGGCAATGTCGTAGCCCCACGAAATCGGAGGCTGCGCCTGTGATTTCGCGGGGACCCCAACGGTACGGGAGGCGTGGTTAAACGCGCCTTCGTCGCTTACGTCTCCGCAACCATCGGAACTACGCGCAGCTGGACCTCGTGCCAGGGCCGGGCGTCAACGTGTTCATCGGTCCCAACGGCCAGGGCAAGACCAACCTGCTCGAGGCCGTGGCAATGCTTGCGCTGTCGTCCTCGCCCCGCGCCCGGCGGGAGCACGAGCTCGTCGGCCCGGTCGGCCCCGGCTCCCGGATGGAGGCCGAGGTAGAGACGGACGGCACCGTGCGCCAGCTGTCCATCGCGCTCGACGTCGACGGCGAACGTACCCGCCGCGCGATCGAGGTCGACGGAGCCCGCCGTCGCGCCTTCGACCTGCCAGGTCACTTTCGGGTGGTCCTTTTCTGGCCCGACGACCTGGGGTTGGTCAAAGGCGGTCCAGAGCTGCGACGGCGCTTCCTCAACCAGATGCTGGTGCAGGTCCAGCCTGGCTACGCCCGCGCCCTCTCCGGACTGCGCCGGATCCTGGAGCAGCGCAACAGCCTGCTCAAGCGCATCGCCGCGGGTGAAGGCGGCGAGGACATGCTCGAGGCGTGGAACCAGGAGCTTGTGCAGGTCGCGACCGAGATCGTTGACGCGCGCGCCAAAGCCGTGTTCGAGCTCGAACCTGAAGCCGCCCGTTGTCACAGCCAGATTGCAGCCGGAGAGAGCCTCGAAATCCGCTACGAGGGCCCTCCGGAAAACCTGGCCGAAGCTGTGAATAACTCGCTCGCGGAAGACCTCCGCCGAGGCTCGACGAGCATCGGTCCGCACCGCGACGACCTGAGCATTCTGCTCGACGGCAAGGAGGCACGGTCGTACGGCTCGCAGGGTCAGCAGCGGACCGCGGTCGTGAGCCTGAAGCTCGCTGAAGCCGCTCTGATCGAGCGGCGCGCAGGCGAGCGTCCCGTGCTCTTGCTGGACGACGTGCTTTCCGAGCTGGACGGGGAGCGCCGCGCGGCGCTGTTGAAGGAAGTTTCAGCCGGCGGCCAGGTCGTCGTCACGTCAGTCGAGGCGGGTCCGTTCCCGCCCGATCTGATTGCGACCGCGATGGTCTGGACGGTGGATTCGGGGACGATCGAGGCCTGTGGATAAGCTGGGTAATATCCTGCCGCGCATACTCCGCCGGCAGCCCGGCGGGGCGAGGCTTCTCGGCAGCCAGGTGGTCGCCGCGTTCAAGGCTTTGATCGGCCCAGACGTCGCGGTGCTTTGCGACGAGGTCGAGCTCCATTCCGGGACTCTGCTCGTGACGACGTCCAGCCCGGCGCTGGCGCACCAGCTCCGGCTCGACGCTGAGACGATCCTCGTCCGGTTGAACCGACCCGAGCTCGGACGCAAGGTGCGCGCTCTGAGGGTCCGGATCGGGCGACCGACACCTCGATGAAGCTCAAGCTCGGCCGGGACCAGCTCGCCGCCGCGGCGGTCACGGGGTCGCCGGTGCGCGTCGTCGCCGGCGCCGGAACGGGCAAGACGGCGGTCATCGCCGAACGATTCCGCCGCCTGGTCGAAGCGGGAGCTTCGCCGGGCTCGATCCTCGTCATGACCTTCACCGAGCGTGCCGCCGGCGAGATGCGCGAACGGATCGAGTCGCTGATCGAGGCGGACGCGCCGGCCGTGGGAACCTTCCACTCGATCGCGCTGGGCTGGTTGCGTGAGGACGGACAGGCGGTGGGGGTGCCGGCCGGCTTCAGGATCGTGACCGGCGCCGACCGCTGGATTCTCGCGCGCGAGCTGATGTGGTCGATCGGCGATCTCGCGCTGACGGGCGATGAACGGCCGGACGACCTCGTCGGGCCGGTGCTCCAGATGCTCGAGCGGCTGAAGCAAGAGCTCGTCCCGCTCGAGCGACTCGAGCGCTGGGCGCAGTCGACAGAAGACGCCGAGCGCGGTCAGCTGATGACTGCGTGCTTGCGGTTGTTTGAGGCCTACGAGCTCGAATGCCGCAGGCGGCGGCTCCTGGACTTCGACGACCTGCTGCTGCTGGCAGTGCGCATGTTGGCAAAGCATCCGGAGCTGCTCCGCCGCTACCAGGCGCGCTACCCGCACGTCCTGGTCGACGAGTACCAGGACCTGAACCTTTCCCAGGAGCGGCTCGTCGAGCTGGTCGGTGGCTCGTCGAACCCGTTCGTCGTCGGCGACGACGACCAGTCGATCTACCGTTTCCGCGGCGCCTCACGCGCGAGCCTGGAGCGGTTCGTCGGCACCTTCGCGGGCGCCCAGACGATCACGCTCGGACGCAACCGGCGAAGCTCCCGGCGCATCGTCGGCGCCGCGGCGAGGCTGATCGCCCACAACCCGGACCGCCTGCCGAAGCAGCTTCGCTCTGAGGAAGCCGGGCCCGCGGTCGAGCTGTGGCGGTGCGGCGACATGCAGGCCGAGGCGTCCGCCATCGCTGATGAGACGGCGCGGCTCGTCGCCGGCGGGACGGAGCCGTCGGCGATCGCGGTGCTGTGCCGGACCAACGCGCTTGCCCGTCCGATCGCCGCGGCCCTGACCGCCGCCGGTGTCCCGCACGTGGTGATCGGCGGCCACGGATTCCACGACCGCCCGGAGATCAAGGACGTGATCGCGATGCTCCGCGTGATCCGCGATCCGGGCGACGCTATCGCCCTCGCGCGGCCGGCCGCCGCCGCGGTCCTGCCGCTGCTGGCCGAGCTTGCGCAGGCAGCCAGGCGCCTCGACGTCCGCGACCTCTTCTTCGAGCTGATGGAGCGTTCGCGCTATCCCGCCAACCCCAGGGTGGTGCGCTTCGGCGAGACCATCGCTGAGTTCTGCGAGGACTCCCCGGACCATTCTCTCGAGGCATTCATGCACCACCTTGACCTCGTCCTTCTCTCCGGTGAGGACGAGGAGTCGCCGGCGACCGAGCTCGGTGACGCGGTGCGTGTCATGACCATCCACCAATCGAAAGGTCTCGAGTTCGAGGCGGTCTTCGTGCCGGCGCTGGTGGAAGGTCGCCTGCCGCAGTCGGGTCGCTCGCCGCGTTTCGAGCTGCCGCCGGCGGTCCTCGAGCCGCTGGTGCGCGGCCGCGAGGACGTCATCGCCGAGGAGCGGCGCCTGCTCTACGTCGCGATGACCCGCGCCCGCCGAACCCTCTACCTGACGTGGGCCGAGCACTACGAGGGCGGCCGCCGCTGGCGTCCATCGAGGTTCATCGAAGAAGCCCGCGTCGAGACGACCCGCGTCATCGAGCGCGTTGTCGTTGCCGAGCCAGCCCCGACGAGCAACGGGCGCTCAAAGCCCGTCGAGCTTTCCTACAGCGCGATCTCGATGTATCGCGACTGCCCACGGCAGTACTGGTACCGCCACGTCCAGAACCTGCCCGCGGCGCAGAGCGCGGAGGCTGTCCACGGCGTGATCCTGCACGAGGTTCTGCGCCGGGCGGCCGACGAGCGCCGGCAGGGAACGGCCATCACGGAGTCGCGCCTGCGCGAAATTCACGACGAGGTGTGGAGCAAGGTCACGTTTCCGGACGGGCGTCGCGCACCGGCGTTCAGGCGTAACGGCGCCGCCGAGCTCGAGGAGTTTCGCGCGCGGGGCGGATTCGATCAGCCGCCCGAGTACGTCGAGCAGCCGTTCAGCGTCGCGGTCGAGTCGAATGGGTCGGGCTGGACGCTGCGTGGCGTCATCGATCGCATCGACAGGACCGGCGAAGGTTGGCGGATCGTCGATTACAAGAGCGGACGTCCGGTTGCGCGGCGGCGTCGCGACCTGCAGCTGGCGATGTACGCGATCGGCGCGAAATCGGCCTTGGGCCTGGACCCGCTCGAGCTCGAGGTCGTCTACCTCGCTTCCGGGGAGTCGGTCCGTGTCGACGGCGTCGCGGCGTTGATGCGCGACGCAAGGTCAGAGGGCACGGAGGTTGCGGAGGGCGTCAGGTCGGGAGCGTTCCCGTCGCGCCCCGAGCGACGGCGCTGCCGGCTGTGCCCTTACCGGCTCGCCTGCCCCGACGCTTTGTAGCGCGCCGCCAGCAGCAGGCACTCGCGGGCGATGTCCGACGAGGCATAAGGATGGGCGAGCTCTTCCGCCCGGCGCGCCATGTCGCGCCACGTCGGCCCCCCTTCGGCGAGCACGCGGACCTCGTCGCGCAGCTCTGACTCCTTCGGTGCAAAGGCGCCGATTCCCGACTCGACGACGAAGTCGACGTTGGGCGTCTCCTGTCCGGGCAGAAAGCCTGTGATCACAAGCGGGAGGCCCGTCGCGAGAGCCTCCGCGATCGCGCCCGGGCCTGCCTTCGTAACGACGAGGTCGCACGCGCGCATCAGCTCTGGCATGTAATCGACGAATCCGAGGATGAGCATCGGCGTCAGCGCCTCCATCTCGTAAAGCCGCTTCCGGAGCTTCTCGTTGCGGCCGCACACGATCACCAGCTGCCACGGGTGACGTTCGAGGGAGAGCTCGCGCACCTGCGAGGCGAGGTGGCCGACCCCCGCGGCTCCGCCGATGACAAGGACGGTGAAGCGGTTCTGGTCGAGCCCAAACCGCCGGCGCAGCGCCTGCTTCTCGCCTGGGGCGGGCGGCCGGAAGCGGAGGTCGACCGGAAGACCAAGGAGCTTCACCCTGTCGGCGGGCACGCGCCGCCGAAGCGCGACCTTCCGGGCGCCCTCGGTCGGAGCGATGACCAGGTCGGCGTGGCTGAAGGTCCAACCGCGGTGAAAGTCGACGAGATCGGTGATCACCGTCATCAGCGCGCGGGGCCGGCCGCTCCTGCGGATGGCCTGATAGGCGACGTGGTTCAGCAGCGGATGCACCGACAGCACGACGTCGGGGTCGTGGCGCTCGAGCAGTTGCGCCATCACCTTGCGCACCGCCGGACCGAAGACGGCGCGGATCGCAGCGAACGTCGCCCGCGTGTTGCTCGTGTGATACACGGCGCCCCAAGCGGTGCGAGAACGAGTGATGACCGGCGAGTACAGCGAGGCGAGGCGGCGCACAATGGCGGGACCCTGGCCGATGAGCGGGTCCGCGACCACGACGATGCTCGTCGGGTCGAGAAGCTTGAGCGCGTCGGTCAGCGCGCGGGCGGCCGCGCGATGTCCACCGCCGGTGTCACTGAACAGGATGAGGATGCGCGGCGAGCCGCCGACCGGGGTGGGGTCGAGTGAGACGGCTTCGGTTACCGGCGTCGCGCCGCGGCTCGGCGGGCGATCCAGCGCATGTTGTAGGTGGCCAGCAGGTAGGTGATGAACACCATCGCGATGATCCCGATTCCGACCCAGAGGATGGTGCGCTTGGCGAGCTCACCCGGCGACAGCGGAGGGGAGCCCTGCCGGTTCTGGACGATGATGAAAGACGCGAGGTCTTTGATGTCCTGGTCGGTCAGGCTCTCGTTGCCACCCTTCGGCGGCATCGGTGTCTGCTTCGGGTCGCCCGGATGCGGCTGGCGACCGTTGGTGATGGTGTCGATGAGGAACGCGGGATCGAGCGGATCGGCTACGCC
The DNA here is from genome assembly GCA_024280995.1 of Candidatus Dormiibacterota bacterium. Lineage (GTDB taxonomy): Bacteria > Chloroflexota > Dormibacteria > Dormibacterales > Dormibacteraceae > 40CM-4-65-16. The sequence continues at coordinate 173,241 of JAMXLM010000018.1, read as the reverse complement.
GGGCAGCTTATCGATCGGGTTCAGCGTTGCGCCGATGCCCCCCTCGAGTCCCGATCCGTGGCAGGTGGCGCAGTTCTGCGCGTAGAGCGTCGCGCCCTTCGAGGGATCGCCCGGTAGCGTCACGGTCCCGCTGGCCGTGTCGCTCGACGACTGCGTCGGCGACGCGCTTGCGAGGGTCGAGATGGCGGTGAGAACGACGAAAGCCGGGATCGCGAGCGCCACCAGAACCCCTCGGCCGAACCGCATCGAACCCAATGATATCCGCCGCCCCGGGCGCCGGGCTCCGGCGGGAATACCCCCAGCGGTCGTAGGTTTTTAAGCATTGTGAGTTCCTGTTCGCCGGTCTCCCGTTCCGGCTTCTGCTGCGTCTCGAGACGCTGGCTTGACGCGAGATCGGCGTACCGTGGCTGACCCGACCCGGCCAATCGGCGACCGCGCCGCGCGGCGGATCGCGGTCATCTCCATGCACACGTCCCCGACCGCCTCATTGGGGCAGAACGCCAACGGCGGTCTCAATGTCTATGTGCGCGAGGTCGCGACCGCGTTCAGCGACCGCGGGATAGCCACCGACATCTTCACCCGCCGCCAGTCGCCGGACGATCCGGCGGTCGAGCAGCTCGCGGATCTGTCTCGGGTCATCTACGTGCCGGCGGGCAATGGACTGGACAAGTACTCGCTCTACAACGAGGTCCCTCTGTTCGCGCGCCGCGTCGCGGACTTCGCCGGCCGCGAGGGCCTGAGGTACGACCTGCTCTTCTCGCACTACTGGCTCTCGGGCGAGGTGGCGTGTCTGCTCCGTCCGCGGATCGCCCGCACCTGGGCGCATGTCGCGCACACGCTCGGCCTGGTCAAGAACCGTGCGCTTGCCACCGGCGCAATCCCGGAGCCGGCGCTGCGCATTCAGGTCGAGGGCGAGATCGCGCAGCAGGCGGACCTGCTGATCGCGTCCACCGAAGAAGAGGGCGTGGACCTCGTCGACCTGTACGGCGCTGAGCCGGAGCGCGTTTACGTGGTTCCCCCTGGCGTGGACCTGGCGATGTTCCAGCCGATCGACCGCGCCGAGGCGCGAAGCAAGATCGGATACGGCGACGGACGGCTGCTGCTGTTCGTCGGCCGGCTCGAGCGACTGAAGGGCGTCGAGGTGGCGATCCGCGCGCTTGCGCTTCTGCGCGACCGCGCCCACGACGACGTCCGGCTTCTGATCCTCGGCGAGGACAGCAAGGACGGCGAGGAGAGCGAGAAGTCGCGGCTGAAGTCGGTGGCCGAGGCCGCGGGCGTGCGCGACCGCGTCGACTTTCTCGGTTCGGTCGCGCACCACGAGCTGCCGTACTTCTACTCCGCCGCGGACGTGCTGGTGATGCCTTCCTACAGCGAGTCGTTCGGGCTCGTGGGCCTGGAGGCACAGGCCTCCGGTCGACCCGTCGTCGGCTCCAACGTCACGGGTCTGCGTTCAGTGATCCGCGACGAGGTGAGCGGTTACCTGGTCGACGGCCATGATCCCGCCGCGTACGCGGAGCGGATCGGCCGCCTGCTCGATGATCCCGAGCTTGCGCAGCAGATGGGCCGGCGTGGCCGCCTGCTTGCGCAGCGTTTTTCGTGGGCCAGGACCGCGGACCGGCTGGAGCTGCTCTTCGACCGAGTCGTCGAGCGGGCTCAGCTCCGGGTCCAGGCCAGCGCGCGGCACGAATAGGGAAAGGACGCAGGGTCCTCTTTCGTCAGCGCGGTCGGCCGCGTGCCGTCCGCGTTCATCAGCCAGACCTGGTCGGCGCTGAGGAACGCGATCTGATGTCCGTCGGGTGAGGAGACGGGCGACGTCACGTCGATGCCCGGGTCTGAGGGAAGTCCTGCGGCAAGGGTGAGCGAGCTCGGAGGCGAGACCACGTTCACGACGTAGGCCTTGTGCACAACGCCGGCGTTCGTCGTGATCGCGGCGGCAAAGACGATGTGGCTCGAATCCGGGAGCCACGCCGGCGCGCCGAGGTTGCCGGTCGCGAGCGTCGTCGTCGCGGCGGTCCCGGCGAGGCTGCGCATCCGCAGGGTCGTGGTTCCCGGATCGTGGCGGAGGTAGGCCAGGCGATTCCCGGCCGGCGACCAGGCGACCGAGCTGACGGGGGCGTCGTCCGTGACCAGCTGGTAGCTTGCCTTCAGCCCGACGTCGTAACCCCATACCTCGCCGGCGCTGCCGATCGAGTGCACGAATGCGACCCGGAGTCCGTTGGGCGCCACCGTGGCCTCGGCCACGTCGGAGGCGATCACCTCGTCGGTGCCGTCCGGTGCCTGGCGGTGAAGCACCCCGGCGTAGTCGATGTAGACCAGGCCCATTCCGCGCGCGAGCGAAGACGCCCAGGCGGCCTTGAGGTTGAGCGGAGCTTCCGCTGCTCCGGGCGTGACCTGCCACCACGACCCGTCGCCACCGCGGACGAGAAGCGAGTCTCCGGCGGGTGACCACGTGAAGGACTGCACCGAGCTCGCGTCGAACAGCTGGCGCGGAAACCCACGCTCGTCGACGATCCACAGCCCACCGGCGGATCCGTCGGTCCCGTCCGTGGCGAACGCGATCCAGTGGCGCAGGGTCCGCTGCGGGCCTGTGCTGAAATGGATCAGCTCGTCGCGGCCGAGCTGGTTGCCGTCCACATCGGTCGCGGCCGTGTTGACGAGGATCTGGTAGTCGGTGTTGGCGGCGAGCAGCTGCTGTGGAGCGACGACCGCGCGCCGAGGCTCGGTGGGGTCGGGGCGCACCTCGAACGGGATGCTCGGGCTGATCGAGATCGCGCTGTTCAGGGACTTGGGGTCCATCGCACGGCTGAAGTCCAGGCTCAAGTAGGAGGCAGGGTCGATGGACGCCTCTCCGTTGCCGGGCGCCGACGACGCGAGCGAGGGTGGGCCTTCCGTGATGAACGCCCAGTGGTGGCGGAGGGTGTACGTGTCGCCGGCGGGGTCGCGGTACCCCGGCTCGAGGACGACCTCGTAGCTGGTGTTCGTGCGCAGGGTGGCGTGGTCGTAGACGAGCTCGTGGCTGTTGCGCCACAGCACCTGGCCGTCGGTCGCGGGCACGAGGTGGAGGCGTGATTCGACGGAGCTGCGGTCGACGTCGTGGTCGAAGGTGATGGTGATCGGTGCCGCCGTGCTGACGTCGATGGTGTTGCGCTGAGGGGAGTAGTCGACGATCTGGGGCGGGTTTCCGCCGCACGCCGTGAGCGGCAGCAGCGCGACCCCGAGGACCGCGGCGGCAAAATTGCGCAGCTTCCGCGGGCCCACCCTCCTCCCAGGCGGAGCGCCCTGCGCGCGCCCGGCGCCACCAGGAGGGGCGCCCTGCGCGCGCCCGGCTCCATCAGGAGGCTTTCCGTTGGTGCGGCTCCCACCCCCGAGCCCGCACACCTGGGAAGAGGCTAATCGCGAAAAGCCGAGATGCCAACCCACCCTGTTAAGGGTTTATACGGCGCGGGCGGCTAAAGGTGCGACTTGAGCCGGGCCCTCATCTCCTGCGCCAGCTGCTCGAGCCGCGAGGAGTCGACGAAGAGCAGCGAGATGCTCGGGATCTGGTCGATCGCGCCCTCGATCCCCGGCAGCGACTGGTCCGCCGCGCCGAGGATGTCCTTCACCTTTCGGGCCCGGTTGCCCAGCGCGTCCTCTGCCATCGCCTGCAGCTCGGCCACGACCGAAGGCCAGTCGAGCTGCGGGCCTGCGCTGCGCGGCGGCGTGGTCGGGGCGACGGGCATCTGGGGCGGAGTCGGCTGCTGGTAGCTCGAGTAGTTCTGCGTGGGAATCTGCGCGGTCGGTGGCTCGGCGGGCATCACCGGGATGGTCGGGTTGGTCGGCGCGATGGGGTCCGGAGCCGGCGGCGCGGTGGGCATCGGCGCCGTCTGCGCGTATGCAGGGGCGGGTGCAGGCCTGTTCCTCTGCCCGCCGACGATCTCTTCGACGTCGAGCGGCGGATGCTTGGTCGTGTCCGCCGACTTGACCTCGATCATCGCGTTCGGGTCGTCACACAGCGCGAGCGCCTGGTCAGGCTTGTCGGCGATCTCGCGCGACTCGCTCGTGTACGCGCCGGCCAGCTCGCCCTTCGCAAGGATGATGACGCCGGTCCCGCCTCCGGAACGGATCATCACGCTGCCGCTGAGCTTGCGGTCGCTCAAGAACTGGAGCAGGGCGCGCATGTCGACCCACCCCGCGTACAGCTCTGTGTACATCGGGCGCGAGACCGTCAGCTCGTACAACCCGTCGATCAGCTCCGGCGAGAGGCCCACCACGTCGAGCACGCCGTGACCGGCGGTGACGTCGTCGTTGAAGTGCTGCAGCGCCTGCGTCCCGAGAACCAGGCTGCTGCCTGTCTCGCCGCCGCCGTCGTAAAGACACTCGAGCGCGGAGCCTTCGCGGAAGAGGATCAATCCCGAAGCGTCGTCGGTCAGCAGGCGCACGTAGCCGGTGTAACCCTCGCGCTCCAGTGTCGTGAGCAATCGTGGAAAGTCGACGAAAGAGGTCTTGAGCGAGTCGTAGAGGATCTGCCCGGCGGGGACGGGGATCGGCTCGCGGCCGTGTTTCGGCTGCGGGCGATGCTTCACCCCTCGACGTGGCTGCGGCGCTTCCACCTTTCTTTCCGGCTCAGCATGCTCTTTTCGATCGCTTCGAGGTTCCTGCTGCTCCGCCTGGCGCTCGGGCTGAGCCTCTGGCTGGGGCTCGGGCTTCGGCTCGACAGCAGCCGGCGCCGTGCCCGCCGCGGTGACGAGCTCGGGAATCCCGGCCTTGACGGTCTCGTCCGCGGGGAGCTTGGCCTTGGCGTCGAAATCGAACTCGCCCTTGCTCCAGTGCAGGGCGCTGACGACCGCGTCGTCGCCGGACTTGCCGTCGCCCTGCGCGTGGAAGAGATGCCCGAAGAGGAAGTACAGGGCTGTCGATTGCCCGTTTCCATTGCGGACCGTAAGGGTACCCGTGGACCGCTCACCCTGAGCGGATTCCAATAGCGATTTCAGCGGGGTTTCGGCTAACGTGCCGTGCGTTTGCAACGGTCTTCTCCTGCGGATCGGGCGGTCGTCCGATCGGGATTAAGAGAAAGTTAGTATAGGCATCGGTATCAGAGCCGCGCGTCCCGAGCCGCCAGAACTGCCCCTCCCTGCTCGGCCATCCCCACCGCGCCTCGTACTCATCCGGCACGGCGAGTCGACGTGGAACCAGGAGCGTCGCATCCAGGGCCAGATGGATCCGCCACTCTCGGAGACGGGGCGCAGCCAGGCCTCGCTCCTCGCCGCCCGGCTGGCGGGCCGCAGCTTCTCCGCCTTCTACGCGAGCGACCTGAAACGCGCGTTCGAGACCGCCGAGATCGTCGGCGCCGCGGTTCGGTACGCGCCGGCGCCGATGGCGGCGCTGCGCGAAGTCTTCCTCGGCGAGTGGGAGGGGCTCACCACGGAGGAGATCGCGCAGCGATATCCCCAGGGTTGGCGCCGGTGGGTCGAAGAGCCGAGCTGGGACGTCGTCCCCGGCGGCGAGGGCGAAGCGGCGTTCGAGGCGCGGGTGACGGCGGCAGTCGAGGACATCACGCGGCGGCACTCCGACGGCGACGTTCTCATCGTCACCCATGGAGGGGTCATCCAGGTGGTGCTCCACAACGTCGTCGCCAGGGCAAGCCGCGGCATCTTTCCCTTCCGCATCCACAACGCGTCGATCACCATCGTCGAAAGACGCGACGGTCGCTCGGTGATCGCGGGCGTCAACGACGTCGCGCACCTCGAGTCCGTGGTGGTGACCAGAGCACGACCTTCGTGAGCGACGACGCGGCTCGGTGGGATGCGGACCTCGCGGGACGCGGATCGCCCGCGCCGCTTCTGCAGTCGTGGGCATGGGGCGAGGTGCAGTCACGCTCTGGATGGGACGTCGAGCGCGTCCGACTCCCGCAGGGTCCGATGGCGAGCGTGCAGCTTCGCAAGGTCGGGCCGGCGCGCGAGGCCTACGTCCCGCGCGGCCCGGTTCCATGCACGACCGACGCGCTGCAGGCGCTCGTCGCGTGGGCGCGCGACGCGGGCATCGCTCGGCTCGTTGTCGAGCCCGAGGCGCCCCCGGAGCTAAGCGAGGTTCTCACCGGGAAGAGCTTCAAACGCGTGGCTGCAACGCAGCCGGAGCACACGCGCATCCTCAAGCTCTCACCACCGGAGCAGCTCCTCGCGACGTTCAAGCACGGCCGCCGCTACAACATCCGCACCGGCGAGAAGCGCGGCGTCACGGTCGAAGAGGGACACGACGCGGCCGAGCTGGCACGACAATCGGCGGCCGTAGAGCGTCGGGAGTCGATCAACCTTCCCGATCGCCGCTACTACCAGCTTCTGCTCGATCTCTTGCCATGGTGCCGCACCTACACCGCCCGCGCCCCGGAGACGCGAGAAGCCCTCGCCACCGTGCTGGTCGCTCGCCACGCCGGCCGTGCGTACAGCCTTTTCGCCGGACGCAGCGGCGCTCATCGCGAGCTGATGGGCAACGACCTCGCGTGGTGGGCGGCCATCTCCTCTGCCGCCGAGGCGGGCTGCACCGACTTCGACCTCTGGGGCGTGCCACCACCCACCGCCGGGCGCGACCACCCCTGGCATGGCCTGGGCTTTTTCAAGTCGGAGTTCGGTGGGGAGGAGGTGGCGTATCCGGGGGCCTGGGCGCTCGTCCTGTCCCCCGGCCGGGCTCGGCTCCTCGGCGTCGAGCAGAAGGTCAGGGCCTACGTTCGGGGCTTGAAACGAAACATTCCCTAACAATCCTTCAGGAGCGTTAGGATGGGAGCATGGCGGTGTCAGAATCCTCACGCAGGGTTCTCGTCGTCGAGCCCGACTCCTCCGTTCGCCGCGAGATCAGGCAAGCGTGCGAGCAGGATGGCTACCAGGTGGTCGAGGCCGACGGCGGGTCAGATGCCCTGCGGCAGGTGGAAAGCACGCGGCCGAGCGTCGTCCTCCTGGAGGTGACTCTCCCGGACACAGCGGGATTTGACGTCTGCCGCGAGCTGAGGAAGGTGGACCCGGTCGTGCCCGTGATCATGATGAGCTCGCGCTCCGACGAGATCGACGCCGTGGTCGCGCTCGAGATCGGCGCGGACGACTACGTCACAAAGCCACTTCGCCTTCGCGAGCTCGTGGCGCGGATGGCGGCGCATCTGCGGCGTGCCCGGCTCGAGAACGCGGAGGCGTCGCGCAGCCGGCTCGAGTTTCGCGACCTGGTCATCGACGTCAACGAGCGACGCACGTACAAGAACAGCCATGAGGTCGAGCTGACGCACACGGAGTTCGACCTGCTCACCTTCCTGGCCAGCAACGCGGGCAAGGTGTTGAGCCGCGAGAAGATCCTCAACTCGATCTGGGGCTACGAGTACCCGATCGAGACCCGCGTGATCGACGTCCACATCCGCAACCTGCGACGAAAGATCGAGAGCCAGCCATCGCGGCCGTACTACATCCTTGCCGTGCCTGGCATCGGCTACCGCTTCACGAACGCCCGGCCGGCCTGACCCCCAGCTCGGCAAGCGACTCGAGCACGAACTCGCGCTCGGCGATGCGCGGGTGCGGGACGACCAGGTCCGGCTCGCGTACATGCCGGTCGCCGAACAGCAGGATGTCGACGTCGACGACGCGCGGTCCCCAACGACGAGCCGGCATTCGGCCGCCCTCGCGTTCGACGCTCTTGGCGACGCGCAGCAACCCGCGAGGCGTGCCCGCCCACTCCGCCTCGACGACCTGGTTGAGGAAGCGGGGCTGATCGGTCACGCCCCACGGCTCGGTCTCCATGACGCGGCTTTGACGCAGGATTCGCACCTTCTTCTGACGCAGGCGGCGCCGGGCCGCGCTGAGGTTGCGCGCGCGCGACCCGAGGTTGGATCCCAGCCCGATGTAGACGACCGTCAACGCATCCGGTCGGCCGCGCGCACCGCTCGCGTCAGCGCCAGTACGTCGTGCACGCGCACGACGTCCGCGCCGCGAAGCACCGCGGTGACGTTGGTCGAGATGGTGCCCTCGAGACGCTTCTCGACAGGCAGGTCCAGCAGCTTGCCGATGAACGACTTGCGCGACGTTCCGATCAGGATCGGGTGGCCCAGCTCCCTCAGCTCGGCAAAGCGGCGCATGACCTCCCAGTTCTGGTCCGCCGTCTTGCCGAAGCCGATCCCCGGGTCGAGCAGGACCTTGTCGGCGGGGATGCCCGCCGCGACGGCGCGTTTGGCCGCCGCACCGAGAAACCGTTTGATCTCCGCCATCATGTCGCCCGCGTATTCGGTGCCGTCCTGGTTGTGCATCAGCACGAGCGCGCAGCCATGCTTCGCGGCAAGCTCCGCGATGGCGGGCGAGCGCGTCAATCCCCAGACGTCGTTGACGATCGTCGCTCCCGCGGTGACGCCGACCTCCGCGACCTCCAGCTTGTACGTGTCGATCGACACCGGCACACCTGAGTCGCGGGCGAGGCGCCGAACGACGTCTTCCGTCCGCGCGATCTCTTCGGCCACGCTGATTGCGACGTGGCCCGGCCGCGTCGACTCCCCGCCGACGTCGAGCATGTCGGCGCCTTCGCCGGCCATCCGCATCCCCTGGGCCACCGCCGCGTCGGCGTCTGCCCCCAGCCCGTCGCCGCTGAACGAATCCGGCGTGACGTTCACGATGCCCATCACGTAGGTGCGCGAGCCCCAATCGAATCGCTGGCCGCCGATTTCAGCCGTCACCTCGCGATTATCCTCAAGCCTGCAGTGGCCCAGGCCCGATGCCTCCCTCGCGTGCTCGTCGTTTCCTCGGCTCCGGCCGTCGATGCCGCGAAATAGGCTTCGGCGCACGGACCCAGGCCACTGATGAGGTTGGCCGACCTCGCGCGCGGCGCGGGCGCAGTCCTCGACGGAAACGGCGATGTCGACGTCACGGGAATCTCTTACGACTCCCGGCACGTCGATGCGGGCGACCTGTTCGTCGCGGTCCAGGGACTGCACGTGGACGGTCATCACTACCTCGCGGACGCGATCGCGAAGGGCGCGGTGGCGATCGCTGTCGAGCGAAGCGTGGACGTGCGCGAGGGCATCCCGGTTCTCCGGATGCCGTCGACGCGCATCGGGCTGGCCGAGCTGGCGGCGGAGTTTCGCGGCCGGCCGTCGCGCCGTCTCAGGCTCGCAGGCATCACAGGCACCGACGGCAAGACGACCGTCACGCACATGGCCGAGCACGTGCTGCAGTCGAGCGGAATCGTGGCGGGGGCGATGAGCACGGTCGCGTTCAAGGTCAGCGGGCGCGAGATCGACAACACGACCGGTCAGACGACGACGGAAGCGCCCGAGGTGCAGGCCTGGCTCGCGCGCATGGTCGACGGTGGTGCCGCCTGCGCGGTGATCGAGACCACCTCGCATGCGCTCGTCCAGGAGCGCGTTCGCGCATGCGAGTTCGACGTCGCGGCTTTCACCAACGTGGGGCGCGACCACCTCGATTACCACGCCACCTGGGAGGACTACCTCGAGGCGAAGGCGCGCCTGATCGACCTGACCGCGAGCTCGGTGGACAAGGGGATCGAGAAGACCGCGATCCTGAACCGCGACGACATCAGCTACGACCGCCTGGCGCGGCGGCCGATCGCGCGCCGCTGGACGTACGGGATGAGCACCGCCTCTGACTTTCATCCCCTCGACCTCGCGATCACCGGCAGCGGCTCGCGGTTTCGCTTGAAGACGCCGGTGGGGGAGACCGAGGTCTCGCTCAACGTGCCCGCGAAGTTCAACATCTACAACTCGCTTTGCGCCGCAGGGATCTGCGTCGCGCTCGGTGTGGCGGTGGAGGACATCGGCAGTGGCCTCGCGGGGTTTGAAGGCGTGCGCGGCCGCCTCGAGCCCGTCGACCTCGGCCAGGACTTCCGCGTCTACATCGACTTCGCGCACGCGGCCGGCTCGCTGGCGAGCGCGCTCGCCGAGCTGCGTCCGTTCACTCGCGGCCGGCTGATCGTCGTGTTCGGATCGACCGCCCGCTCCGACCACGACCGCCCGGGCATGGGCCGTGCCGCGGCGGAGTTCTCGGACTTCTTCATCATCACCACCGACGATCCTCTCAACGAGGACCCGGTCGAGATTGCACGCGATGTTCAGGCGGGCGCGGTCGGGAAGTCTCCCGGTCGCGACTTCGAGGTCGTGATCGATCGCCGCTCGGCGATCCGCCGCGCGATCGAGGTCGCGAGACCCGGCGACACGGTGCTCCTCGCCGGCAAAGGCCACGAGCGGTCGATGCGCACCGCCGCCGGATCGGAGCCGTGGGACGAACGGGCGGAGGCCGAGGCCGCCATCCGGGAGCGCGGCTAGGCGGTTGCCCGCCATCCTCCGCCGACCATCCGGACGATCTCGACGTGGTCGCCCGCGCGCAGCACGACGTCCGCGAAGCCCGCACGCTCGACTATCTCGCCGTTGTGCTCGACCGCGACGGAACGTGGATCCACGCCGAGACGCTCGAGATACCGCAGCAGCGGGATCGCCTCGTCGAGCTCCACCTGCTTGCCGTTCACCTGCAAAGTGATCACGCGAACATCCCGATCGCGGCATAGCCTGACGCGCCGGCGCGATGGACCTCGTCGACTCTTGCCTCGTTGACGCCGCCGATGGCAAGGACGGGGATCCGGAGCGCGGCGGCCACTTGCTGGAGGGACGCGACGCCGACCGGTGCGACCCCGGGATGGCTCGCGCTTTCCCAGACCGGTCCGTAGATGACGAAGTCGGCTCCTTCGTCCTGGGCCAGCCTGGCGGCTTCGAGTGAGTGGACCGAGCGGCCGACGAGTCCGCGCCGAATTAGGCCGCGGGCGAACTCGATGCCGACGTCGCGTTCAGGGAGCTTGACACCTGCCGCGCCCGTCGCCACCGCAACGTCGCAGCGGGAGCTGACCAGCACCGGCACCGGAGCCGAAGTGACCAGTCGCGAGGCCTCGTGCTCGAGCTCGCGGGCGCTCAGCTCGGGAGCGCGGAGCTGGATGATCGTGGCCCGCGATGTTGCCCGCCCGGCTCGCAGCCCTGCGTCCGCGTTCGCGACGATCGCCATCGCGACCGGGAGCGTCAGCTCCGCCGCGATACGCCTTCGGTCGGTGAGCTCGGCCTGGCTTCTCGCTGCATCGCGACCCGACCGGCAAGGTATGCCTTCCGCCCTGCCTCGACGCCCTGGCCGATAGCCTCCGCCATCAGCGGCGGGTTCTTCGCCAGGGCGACGGCGGTGTTCACCAGGACTGCATCCGCGCCGAGCTCCATCGCGAGGGCGGCGTCGGAAGGGACGCCGATCCCGGCGTCGACCACGACGGGAACCGTCGCCTGCTCGACGATGATGCGAATCTGCTCCAGCGTCTGGAGACCCTGGCCGGAGCCGATCGCGGAGCCAAGCGGCATCACGGTGACCGTCCCGATCTCCTGGAGCCTCAGCGCCAGGACCGGGTCGGCGTTGATGTACGGCAGGACTTTGAAACCGTCCCCGACCAGGACGCGGGCTGCCTTGAGCGTCTCCTCCGGGTCCGGAAACAGGTAGCGCGGGTCGGGGATGATCTCGAGCTTGATCCAGTCCGACAGGCCCATCGAACGGGCGAGGTGGGCGATGCGCACCGCTTCGTCGGCCGTCTTGCACCCTGCCGTGTTGGGCAGGACGCGATAGTGAGACCAGTCGATGGTGTCGAAGATGGTCCGCTTCGCGGGTGCGTCGAGGTCGACTCGGCGAAGCGTGACCGTGACGATCTCGCAGCCTGAAGCCTCCAGCGCGGCAAGCTGCACGTCCTCGGATGGGTACTTACCGGTGCCGAGGAACAGACGCGACCGCAGCTCCGCCCCGGCGACGACAAACGGGTCCGCGTGCGTGAGCGTGCTCGCCACGCGGTCGAGTTTACGTGGCTCTAGAGGTCCTGCTGGAGAAGCAGCGTCTTATCCCGGCCGTACGTCAGTCGCTTCACCGCGTCGGGCACCGAGAGCCAAAGCAGCTTGTCGACCTCGATCCCGGGCTTGAACCTTCCGCCGCGCGCCTCCATCAGCCAGTAGCACGCGACCTTGTCGCGTCCGCGCCGGTCGACGTACGCGGTGCATCCAAGCGGCCGGCCCAGCTCGCACCGCAGCCCTGTCTCCTCACGCACCTCACGCAGCGCGCAGTCTTCCGGCGACTCGTCCGGCTCGACCTTGCCCTTGGGCAGCGTCCAGTCGTCGTACTCGGGGCGATGGATGACCGCGATCTCGGTCTCGCCTGACCGTGACCTGCGAACGACGACACCGCCGGCGGCTCTGATCACACTCACATCCGCAACTTCGAGGATCTTTGTTGCCACCATTGCTCCTTAGTCAGCTGAAACGTTTGGGGCGGCGGAGTCCCTGCGGGCGTTACTGACGTGCTTTTGCAGTTTAACGGCGAATCGATGCGAGGTCGAGGTCTTTCACAAGGTCTTCGACACGCGTGCGTATGTCGTCGCGAATCACGCGCACGTCTTCGATGGGCAGGCCACTGGGATCGGGCAGCTCCCAATCGATGTAGCGCTTGCCGGGGATCACCGGACACGAGTCGCCGCATCCCATCGTCACCACCACGTCGGCCCACCGCGCGAGCTCGTCGGTGAGCAGCTGCGGTTTGTGATGGTCGATGTCGATGCCCTCTTCGCGCATCACGGTCACGACGTTGGCGTGCACGTGCTCCGCCGGCTCGGTGCCCGCGGACAGCGCATCGTGCCGGCCCGCCTCGCCTGCGATCCGCTCGAACCATGCCTGGCTCATCTGCGAGCGGCCCGCGTTGTGCAGACACACAAACAGGACGCGAGACACTCGGCTCGCGCCTAGAGCTGGCCCGCGAGCGCGATCTGGCGCCGCAGCACGTACCGGCTGACGAGGTTGATGGCAAGCACCATGACTATGAGCACCAGCGCCGCACCCCACGCCTGTGCCTGCAGCGACTTGTACGGCAGCAGCGCGTATTTGTAGACGGTCAGCGGCAGCGCCTGCATCGGCATCCCGGGATCCCACTCGAGGATGTGAGCGCCGAACGCGGTGAACAAGAGTGGCGCCGTCTCGCCGGCGGCGCGCGCGACCGCGAGCAGGGCGCCCGTGATGACGCCCGGCGCGGCGGCGGGAAGGATCAGCTGCAGCGAGACACGCCACCTCGGCAGGCCCAGCGCGAGGCCGGATTCGCGCAACCCGTTCGGGATCAACGACACCGCCCCTTCGGTGGTGCGAGCCACGATCGGCAGCATCAAGACGGCCAGCGCGACCGAGCCGGAGTAAGCCGAGAAGTGGTGGAAGGGCACCACGAGGAACGCGTACGCGAACAGGCCGATCGCGATCGACGGAGTGCCGACCAGCACGTCGCTCGCGAGGCGGACCCAGTTCGACCACCGCGCGATGCGGTACTCGGCGAGGAAGATGCCGCCGAGGACGCCGATGGGGATCGCGATCAGCGACGCGATGCCGACGATGATCCCGGTGCCGACGATGGCGTGACCCACGCCCGCGTTGGACACCGCCGGGCACTTCGGCTCGCATGGCGGCAGCTCCGAGTTGAAGAAGAACTGCGGGTGGATCACCGACGGCAGCCCTTTGGCGACGGTGAACCAGAGCACGAGGCCCAGCGGAACGAGCGCGAGGACCGTGAGGACGTACATCACGACCAGCGACGTCCAGCTTGCGTAGCGCCGTCGGAGGTTGCGGCTCATGCGGTCAGCCGCGCCTCGCGCGACGTCGATCGAACGAGGAGCAGCGCGACGATGTTGACCACCAGGGTGACCAGGATGAGGACCAGGCCGAGCAAAACGAGCGCCGCCGGATAGAGCGTCCCGGTCGCCTCGGTGAACTCGTTGGCGATGATCGCCGACAACGTGTACGCGGGCTGGAAGACCGAGTGAGGGATGACGTACGCGTTGCCGATCACCATGGTCACGGCGATCGTCTCGCCGAGCGCTCGCCCGAGGGCGAGGATGGTGGCGCCGAATATGCCTGCCCGCGCCGACGGCAGGATGACTTTCCACGTCGTCTCCCACCAGGTCGCGCCCAGGGCGACCGAGTTCTCCTTCAAGCCGCGCGGCACCGCGCGGATAACGTCGCGCGAGATCGCGGTCAGGGTCGGCAGGACCATCACCGCCAGGACCAGGCCCGCGGTGAACAGCCCACGCTCGGCGGGGTCCGAAAAGAGCCCGACGGTCGGCAGGCGCGTGTTGACCGGGACGCCGATGTGCTCGTAGGTCCACGGAGCGAGCACGTAAAGCGCCCAGATCCCGTAGACGACGCTCGGGATCGCGGCGAGCAGCTCGATGCCGGTGCCGATGACGCCGCGAATGTTGGTGTGCCCGGGCTCGGCGAGGACAACCGCGACGGCGACGCCGACGGGCAGGGCAAGCGCCAGGGCAAGAAACGAGGTCGCGATCGTGCCGAAGATGCCGGGCAACGCACCGAAGGTGTCGGTCACCGGATTCCAGTCGGAGGCCCAAAGGAACCCGACGCCGAAGTGCGTTATCGCCGGCCACGCTTGCTGGACGAGCGTCAGGACGATGACGACGAGGACGAGCGGAACGAGCGTCGCGACCAGCGCCACGAAAACGCGGAAGCCGTCCCGGGGTTTGGACGCGGGGGCGGCGGAGCTCGGGCGTGCGTCGACCGCGGTAGCCATCCGGCTAGAGGACGGCCGCGGCGGCCGGTGACCGGTCCAACCGGTAGCCGATTCCGCGCACGGTGACGATCTCGAACGGCGCGACGCCGGCGAACTTCTCGCGCAGCCACCGCACGTGCACGTCCACGGTCTTGCGGTCGCCGGTGAACTCGTGGCCCCATACGTTCTCGAGCAGCACGTCGCGCGTATGCACGCGGCCCGGGTGCGCGAGCAGGTACGAGATGAGGTCGAACTCGCGAGCCGTGAGCTTGACGTCCTTGTCCGCGAGCGTGACGCGACGAGCGGCGCGGTCGATGCTGAAGTTGCCGAGGGCGTCGCGCTCCGGCACGGAGCTCGGTTCGTTGGCGTCGGGCGACGCGCGGCGCAGGACCGCGTTGACCCGCGCGAGCACCTCGCGGACCGAGAAGGGCTTGGTGATGTAGTCGTCGGCGCCGAGCTCGAGACCGACGATCTTGTCGATCTCGGCGTCCTTGGCCGTGATCATGATGATCGGCACCCGGCTCGAGCGCCGCAGCGCACGGCAGAAGTCGAAGCCGCTCATGCCCGGCAGCATCAGGTCGAGCAGGATCAGGTCGGGGCGCGCGGTGCGCGCGGTGCGCAAACCGGTTGCTCCGTCGCTCGCCTCGTGGACCGAGAAGCCGGCGGTGACAAGGTTGTACTTGAGCATCTCGCGGATGCCCTCGTCGTCCTCGACGACGAGAACCCGGCCGGCGTTGCCGTTCCCGCCGGCCCTAGTCATCCCAGCTCCACGACCTGTCCGGATTCGAGGAACACGATGTCCTCGGCGACGTTCGTGACACGGTCGGAGATGCGCTCGAGGTTGTGGGCGACGAGGAGCAGCGTGACGTCGCGCAGGGCGTCGTCGGGGTCGCTGTGCCCGTTGCCCATCTCCTTGACGAGGTCCTCGAACACGCGGTGGTACAGCCGGTCGATCTCGTTGTCACGGCCTGCGACCTCTCGGGCGCGCGGCTCGTTCTGGTCGATGATCGCCTCGAGGATGTCGTGCACCTGGCCGATCGCAAGCTCGCCCATCAGCCCGAACTCCGCCCGCAGCGGCCGCTCGGGGAGGCCAACCAGCGTGCCGGTCATCCGGGCGATGCGCACCGCGTAGTCGCCCATTCGCTCGAGTTCCGTGGCGATGTACTGCAAGCCCATCAGGTAGCGGAGGTCGCGTGCGACGGGCTGCTGCGTGGAGATGACCATGAACACCTGCTCGCGCATCTGCCGGAACAGCTCGTTGAGGTACTGGTCCTGGGTTCGAACCTTTTCGGCGGCGGCGCCATCGCGCCGGCGCAGCGCGTCGAGCGCGGCTTCGATCTGCGACTCGACCAGCGTGCCCATCCGGACCAACGCCTCGCGGAGGCTCGCGAGCTCTCTTTCAAATGTGAGTCTGGGCATTAGCGGTCCGTCGTGGCCGGGAACGCGCCAGATCGCGGCAGGCGACCAAATGGTCGCCGGTCTGAGCGCCGAGGCGAAGGAAGGGGTGGCCCTAGGAGGAGCGCATTGGACCATGCGTGACGACGACGGGACGGGCCCCCTGACGCACGCATCGGCGCTCCGAGCCGATGAGATGGCGCGTGACTGGCCGCGATGGACCGCATCTTTAGCCGAACCGCCCGGTGATGTACGCCTCAGTCCGCGGGTCCTGGGGCTGGTTGAAGATGTCGGCGGTCGCCGCGAACTCGATGAGCTCGCCGTAGCGGCCGCCCGGGTTCATGAGCATGAAGGCCGTGAAGTCGGACACGCGCGCGGCCTGCTGCATGTTGTGGGTGACGATCACGATCGTGAAGTCGTGGGTCAGGGTTGCCATCAGGTCTTCGATCTTCAGCGTCGCCACGGGGTCGAGGGCCGAGCACGGCTCGTCCATCAGGATCACCTCGGGGCTGACCGCGATGCACCGCGCGATCGCAAGGCGCTGCTGCTGGCCTCCGGACAGCGACGTCGCGGGATCGCCGAGACGGTCCTTGACCTCGTCCAGCAAAGCCGCGCGCTCGAGGCTTTCCTCCACCGCGGTCTTGATTCGCTTGTCCTTCCAGCCCAGCAGCCGGGGCGCGAAGGCGATGTTGTCGCGGATCGACATCGGGAATGGGCTCGGCCGCTGGAACACCATGCCGACCCGCTGGCGCAGCTCCAGGAGCTTGCGCGTGGTGACCACGTTCTCGCTGTCGAGCATGACCTTGCCCTCGGCGTGCGAGTTTGGGACCAGGTCGTACATGCGGTTGAAGACCCGCAGCAGGGTGCTCTTGCCGCACCCGGAAGGCCCGATGATGGCCGTGATCCTCTTTTCGGGGATCTCGAACGAGACGTCGTTCAGGGCCTTGAACTTGCCGTAGAAGAACGACAGGTCTTCGACCTTCAGCTTGGTGACGCCGGCGCCCTGCACGGCCAGCAGCTCAGGCCGCGAAACCGCGGCCGGCTCGTCGCTCCACGGACGCACGTCTGCCATACCCCGGATTCAGGATAGGCGCGGCCAGGTTAAGGCAACTTTATCCGGCCGTTAAAACCTGTCGCGGCAGGGCGATGGTGAAAACCTGCCCGCCATCCCGTGCGGCTTCCGTCCAGATCCGGCCGCCCAGGATCTGGACGAGGTGCTTGGTGATGGCAAGCCCCAGGCCGAAGCCTCCCGCCTCGCGGGGCCGGGCGCGGTCGACCTTGTAGAAGCGCTCGAAGACCCTGCTCCAGTGCTCTGGCGAGATGCCGGGGCCGTGGTCGCGGACGCTCAGCACCAGCTCGTCGCCGACCACCTCGGCCTCGACCTCGATGGCCGTGCCGGGCGGCGAGAACTTGGCCGCGTTGTCGAGCAGGTTGCCGAGGGCCTGGACGAGCTTGGCCCGGTCGGTGGTGATGGTCAGGTCCTGGGGTATGGAGGCGTCGAGCGGGCGGTCGATGCTCAGCCGGGCGAGGCTCTCGGTGAAGAGCTCGTCGAGCTTGAACGTCGACGGGTCCACCGCCATCGCCCCGGTCTCGATGTCGCCGAGCTGGCGAAGGTTGTCGATGATCTTGCTCATCAGGTCCGCCTCGCGGACCAGTCGCTCGGCGAACCGCTTGCGGTCTCGGGGCTGGGGATCGCCGAGCAGGCTCTCGGCCGTCAGCCGGAGCGAGGTGATCGGGGTCTTCAGCTCGTGAACGAGGTTCGCGACGAACTCCTGGCGTACGGTGGCCAGCCGGCGCAGCTCGGTCATGTCCTGGAGGAAGAGGATCGTCTGCCCGGGCAGCGGACCGGCCGCTCGGTGCGCGTGAACCGTGCGCCTGTGGTGGACCAGGTAGATCTCCGCGTCGCTGCGCTCGCCGCGGACCAGCTCGAAGAGGGTCGACTCCAGGGTGACCTCGACCAGGCTCGCGGGCAGCCGCTCGGAGTCGACCGCGAAGAAGTCGCGGGCCCTTCGGTTCGCGACCAGGACGCGGCCGTTCGGGTCGAGCAGAAGGGCGACGATGGGCGCGTTCTCAAGCGCCTCGGAGAAGGAGTCCCGCCCCGCCGCTCGCGGACCCTCGAAATCGTCCGCCCGCCTCCTGTAGATCACGCGCCGGAGTATGCGCGACTCCGAGTTGCACGCACCTTTAAGTTGCGAATAACCCGCGCTTAAACGTGCCCTCTTAGCCTCGAAATCGAATTCGCCGCGGAGCTATTCAGGAGGGGTTAGATGCTTCGAAGGTCGTCAGTGCGGTTCCTGGTCGTCGCCGGGATCGCTGCAATGGTCGCCACCGCATGTGGTGGCAGCTCGCCGAGCTCGTCGACGTCGCCGACGGCGGACATCGGCTCGGGCGCGCTCACCGGCGCCGGCGCGACTTTCCCCGGCCCGTTCTACACGAAAGCGTTCGCCGACTACTCGGCGAAGTACCCGCAGGTCACGGTCAACTACCAGGCCGTCGGATCCGGCGCGGGCATTCAGCAGTTCATCAAGAAGACCGTCGACTTCGGCGCGAGCGACGTGCCGATGGGTGCGTCCGACATCACGTCCGCCGGTGGCTCCGGCGCGCTGACGCAGATCCCGACGACGCTCGGCGTCGTTTCGATCGCGTTCAACGTCTCGGGAGTCTCCGACCTCAACCTCGACGCGGACACGCTGTCGGGGATCTTCCTCGGCAAGATCAAGAACTGGAATGACCCCGCGATCGCGGCCCTGAACTCGGGCACTACGTTTCCGAACAAGGCGATCACGGTGGTTCACCGCTCCGACGGCAGCGGCACGACCTTCCACTTCACCGACTACCTGAGCAAGGTGTCGGACACCTGGAAGTCGACCGTCGGCAACGCGAAGTCCGTCAAGTGGCCGACGGGCGTCGGCGCGAGCGGCAACCAGGCAGTCGCGCAGGCGATCACCTCGACCAACGGCGCGATCGGCTACGTCGAGCTCGCGTACGTCGTCCAGACCGGCATGAAGCAGGCAGCGCTCAAGAACGCAAACGGCAAGTTCGTGAAGGCGAGCGTCGACGGCGCGACCGCCGCCGCGGGCACCAACAACAACGTCGGCCCGACCAACTTCTCGATCACCAACGCCGCTTGCGACGCCTGCTACCCGATCGCCGGGTTCAGCTGGGTGATGCTCTACAGCAACTACACCGACGCCCAGAAGGGCAAGGCTGTGGTCAACCTCTTCAAGTGGCTGGTCACCGACGGACAGTCCGACAGCACGGACCTGCAGTACGCCCCGCTTCCGCAAGCGGTGCAGCAGCTGGCGCTCTCGAACCTGAAGACGATCAAGGCCAACGGCACCGCGGTCCTCAGCTAAGACGATTCCCTTCGGGTCCTGACGGCGAGGGTTTGAGCCCTCGCCGTTTTCTTTTGTCGGGGTGGGTTAGAGCGGCTTTCGCCGGGGAACGCCCGGGCGGCGCGGGTAGGCGGCGGGCGTGGGCGCGACCTTGTCGACGATGACGACGATGCCTCGGTCGCGGGCCGCGGAGGGCGCGGCGCTGACCGACGCCAGGCGTCCCCCGAGGACCTCGATCGCGTGGGCCGCCTCTTCCTTGTCCGTCTTCTGCGCCAGCAGCCGGCCGCCGACGCGCACGAAAGGCAGGCACAGCTCGACGAGTGTCGGCATCGCCGCGAGCGCGCGCGCGACGGCGACGTCGAACCGCTCGCGATATCGCCCGTCATGGCCGGCCTCTTCAGCGCGCCGCCCAACCACCTCCACCTCGAGCCCGAGCTTCGCCGCGGCCTGGACCAGGAAGGCCGCCTTGCCCTGGTCGGCCTCGACCAGCGTGACCTCCAGCACCGGACGGGCGATCTTCAGCGCCAGTCCCGGTAGACCGCCTCCCGAGCCGACGTCGACGAGCGACCGCGCTTCGCCCAGGTGATCGAGGAGCACGAGCGAGTCCGCGACCAGGCCCTCCGCCGGTCCTGAGACCAGGCCCGGCCAGGCCTCGATCATCCGCGTGTACTCCGCGAGCCTAGAATCCTGCATAGAGATGCCCATCTACGAGTATCGGTGCGAGAGCTGCGCCGAGAAGTTCGAGGTCCTCACCCGGTTCGCTGAGCGCGACACGGCGCAGGTCTGCCCGGCGTGCGAGTCGACCAGGACGCGCGTGCTGGTCTCGAGCTTCGCCTTCGGCAGCGGCGGCGGCGAGTCGTCAATGTCGGACTTCGCGAGCGAGTCCACAGGTGGCGGCGGCTGCAGCTGCGGCGGCGCGTGCTCCTGCGGATCTCCTAACTAAGCGGCCTGGTTTGCTGTTCCCGGTCACGTACCGGGTCAACGCCGCCGGCCACATGGAGGTGGGCGGCTGCGACCTCGTCGAGCTGGCCCGCCGCCACGGCACTCCCCTGTACGTGTACGACGAGGCAACCGTCCGCCGGCGCGCGTCGGAGTACGTCGCCGCGATGGGCTCGAACGGGCACGTTCTCTACTCGGCCAAAGCGTTCGCGTCGCCGCAGTTCCTGCGCGTGATCGCCGAGGAAGGGCTCGGGCTCGACGTGGTCTCGGCCGGCGAGCTGGACCTCGCGATGCGGTCGGGGTTTCCGCGCGAGCGCATCCATTTCCTCGGCAACAACAAAAGCGTTGAAGACCTGCGCGCCGCGCACGCAGCGGGCGCGACGATCGTCATCGACGGGGACCACGAGTTCGATCTCCTGCGCGAGGTCGTGCCCGACGGCGAGCGCGCGCCGGTGATGCTTCGGATCTCGCCAGGCGTCAAGCCGGACACGCATGACCACATCTCGACCGGACAGCTCGACTCCAAGTTCGGCTTCTCGATCGAGTCCGGCGCGGCGCGCGCTGCGGTCGAGAAAGCACTTGCGCATCCGCGCCTCGAGCTGATCGGCTTGCACTCGCACATCGGATCGCAGATCTTCGCGCTGGGAGCGTACGAGCAGGCGATGGAGATCATGCTCGACCTGCTGGCCGGGCTGAAGAGGGACCTGGAATACGAACCGCGCAAGCTCGGCGCGGGCGGCGGGCTTGGTATCGCGTACACCCAGAATGACGACCCGCCGACGCCGCGCGAGTTCGTCGACACGGTGCGTCGCGCGATGGTCGCGGGATGCCAGGCCCGAGACCTGAAGGTGCCGGAGCTGGTCGTCGAACCTGGCCGCTCGATCGCGGGGCCCGCCGGCGTGGCGCTCTACACGGTCGGGTCGATCAAAGACATCCCCGGGATCCGCCGCTACGTCGCGGTCGACGGGGGCATGGGCGACAACATCCGCCCGAAGCTGTACGGCGCGCGCTACGAGGCGCTTCTTGCGTCAGGCCCGGAGCGTGCACACGACGGCAAGGTGACGATCGCCGGCAAATACTGCGAGTCGACCGACATCCTGATCACGGACATCGAGATGCCGGCCATGAGCGCGGGCGACGTGATCGCGGTGCCGGCGGCGGGTGCGTACTGCCTGGCGATGGCGAGCAACTACAACGGCATGCCGCGGCCGGAGGTGCTGATGCTCCGCGACGGCGAGGCGCGCGTCATGCGCAGGCGCGAAACGCTGGAAGACCTGGTCGCGGCCGAAGTCTTCTAGAGAATTACGGTGACGGTCTCCGCGACGCAGCCCTTGTTGATGTCGCACACGATGACGTGGTCGGTCCGCAAGACGCCGTTCGGAACGGTTGCGGACACCGAGATCGCGCCCGCGCATGAGGCCCTTACGCTGGGCAACACCGTCTGCGATCCGCCTCCCTGCTGATAACCGACGGTCACGTAGCTGTTCGGGGTGAAGTGCGAGCCGGTGAATCTGACCTGGCTTCCCAGTGCTGAGGCCTGGCTCTGGGGAGTCAGCGCCAGGGCGCTGGAGTCGCCCGGACAGGGATTGGCGGTAGGCGGCGCCGTGGGCGGAGCCGTCGGCGGAGCGGTGGGTCTCGGCGTCGGGCCGGGATTTGAGGTCGGGCGCGGGGTCGATCCAGGCCCGGACGAGGGTGCCGGCGTGGATCCCGGATGCGGCGTGGTCGAGGTGCCAGGGGTCGGGCTCGGGCTCGGACCAGGCGTGGTTCCGGCCGCCGGTGTCGGCAGAATCTCCCCGACCCCGCCGTCCACAACCGTCAGCGGAGCCTGCTTGTGGCACGAGGCGTCCCAGCAGATCTTGACGACGTGACTTCCGAGGGCGATGTCGAACGGCACGACGATCTCTCGCGTGACGTTGCCGTTGGGATCGGCGCGGAACGGGTAGCGCTGGACGACGCTCCAGAGCTGGATCTCCCCAACCTTGTTCGCGGGGACGTGCGTGGCGCTCACGGTCACGGTGCCGCCGGGCGCGACTCGGGTCGGGTTCACGGACAAAGTCGTGGCGTCGACCACCGCGGCGCAAACGCCCAGGACCAGCAGCAGGATCAGCACGGCGGCCAACCCGATCAGGATCCGGCGCCTGCTGAACCGCTTGCCCCTGGTGATTGCCGCCGGCGCCGGCATGGCCATCGCCCCCGTCGCCGGCCTTTTCTCGATGACGGGCGCGGGTGGCACCGGCCTGGTTCTCGCGACCGGCGCGGCCATGACCATCGTCGGCGCCACCGCCGCCGAAACGGGCTGGTCGTTCAGGGCGGCCTCGAGCGCGTCGACGAACGCGGCGCACGACTCCCACCGGTCGGCCGGGTTCTTGGCCAGCCCGCGCATGATCACGGCGTCGACCTGCGGCCCGAGCGACTGGTCCCGCGCGCTCGGCGCCGACGGGTACCGGTGGACCTGCGCGTAGAGCAGCTCCATCAGCGCCTCCCCGTCGAAAGGGATGACGCCGGTGAGCATCTCGTAGGCGATCGTCGTCAACGAGTAGCGGTCGGCCGCCGGCCCGACCTGCCCGCCGGTCACCTGTTCCGGGGCCATGTACGCGGGCGTGCCGGTGGTGACCCCCGTCATCGACTTCAGCGACGAGCCGTGCATCAGCTTGGCCAACCCGAAGTCGGCCAGCACCGGCGAGTCGTCCTCGGTAAGCAGCACGTTGGCCGGCTTGATGTCGCGGTGGACGATGCCGTGGCTGTGCGCGTAGTCCAGACCGGCCGCGATTCCGTGGAGGTAGCGCAGCGCGGCGCCGCGATCTAGCGGGCCGTGTGTCATCTTCGCCGCGAGGCTGCCCCTGGGGACGTACTCGACGATCATGTACGGCGTCCCCTGGAACTCGCCGAAGTCGTAGACGTCGACGATGTTCGGGTGCCGCAGCCTGGCGATGGCCTGCGCCTCGTGGCGGAAGCGGGCGACCGTGTCAGAGTCTGGCGTGATCGCCTGCATCACCTTGACGGCGCCGGTCCGTTCGAGGCCCGAATGGTAGGCGCGATAGACGACGCCCATGGCGCCCTGCCCGACGAAGTCCTGGACTTCGTACGGCCCCAGCCTGGTCCCACTCCCAATCGACACGCGGACCCCGAATTATGCGGGGCCCTAATTCGCTTTCAGACCCTCTTAACCATTCGTTGATTTCCAGGACTTCCAACCCCCGCCCGCCCCGCGTCTGACCGCCACCAGGCCGGCCACGATCGACAGCGCGATCTCTTCGGCCGTCCTGGCGCCGATGTCGAGGCCGACGGGCGTCTGGATCCGCGCGATCACATCCTCTGCGACGCCCTTTGCACGCAGCGCCTCGAGGTGATGGCCGGTGTGACGGCGGCTGCCCACGAGCCCGATGAACCGCGGGTTGAGCGGGAGGACCGACTCCAGCGCCTCGACCAGGTCGGGCGCGTCGTGATTGGTATGGACGACGTAAAGCTCTCCGGTCGCCGGCTGAAAGCCGGCAGCCCGCTCGACCAGGTGCGCCCGGAAGCCGACTTCCGCGGCCATCCGCACGAGGGCGCGGGCGACCGGTGTGGCCGCGAACACGACCAGCAAGGGCGCCGCGGCGTAAGGCTCGACGTACACCTCGATCGAGCCGAGGTCGTGACGATAGGTCCTGGTATGCGGCGAACCGGCCTCGGCGATCCAGGGCGCCTCTTCGAGCGCGGCGGTGTCGAACTCGCTGCAGCCGAGCGTGCCCGCGAGAGCGAATTCGCGCGACATCAAGAGCTTGGCTCCGGTCTGCGAGGGCGGTTCACCGTCGAGCTTGATCACGGTCGCGAGCACGACCTCCTCGCCTTGCGCCAGCCGCCGGGCCAGCTCTTCCTCGACCTTAGGCATGCGTCCACGCCCGGCTCAGCACTGCGCGGAGGATTGCGACCGCGCGTGTGACCTCTTCATCCGTTGTGGCGTAGCCGGTCGTCAGGCGAAGGCTCCCGAGCGCCTGCCGCATGTCCATGCCCATCGCCAGCAGCACATGTGACGGATCGAGCGATCCCGAGGCGCATGCGGATCCGCTCGATGCGGCGAGGCCGGCCAGGTCGAGCGCGAGCAGCATGTCCTCGCCCTTGCGCCCGGCGAAGGTGGCAGAGGCGAAGTTGGGCAATCGCTTCGTCGCGCCTGTCAGAGTCGCGCCTTGCTCGACGAGCGCCTCACGCAGCACCTCGCTCTGCCGCGCGGCGACCGTTGCGCGAGCCTTGCGTTCGCGCCTGGTGACGTGGAGCGCTGTTGCCACCGCGGTTGCCGCGGCGACGTCTTCGAAACCGGCGCGCCGCCCCCACTCCTGCGGGCCGCCGTACAAGAGGGGGTCTACACGAACTCCCTCGCCCACGAGAAGCATGCCGCCCCGACCCGCGCCGAGCTTGTGCCCGCTGAACGAGACGAGGTCCGCGCCGGCGGGCAACGGGATCCATCGCGGGCCCGCGCATGCGTCCACGTGCACGAGCGCGCCGACGTCGTGTGCGCGCTCGATCACCTCCGCGACGGGCTGGATGGTACCGACCTCGTTGTTGGCGAGACCGACGGACACAAGCCCCGTGCCCGGCGTGATCGCATCGACGTCGACGGTCGCATCGTGCGCAACGCCGGCGATCGACACTTCGCGGCCGAGAACCTGCAACCGTCGCGCGGCGGCGAGGACCGACTGATGCTCGGCCGCCCAGGTGATGAGCTTGCCCTTCGTGCCGAACAGCGCGAGGTTGACCGCCTCGGTGCCGGAAGAGACGAACGTGACGCCGAGGCGCGTCGCGCCAAGCGAGTTCGCGGCAAGGTCGCGGGCGCGGTCGAGGGCGGCGCGTGCCGCACGGCCTTCGGCGTGAGGGCTGGACGGATTGCCGGGCTGCGCGCTGCGGAGCGCTTCGACGACCTCAGGCAGGATCGGCGCCGAACCGGCGTCGTCCAGGTAGACGCGGGTGCTAGCCGCGGGTGTGATCGTGCTGGTGGATCAGCTCGGTGAGCGTGCCCTGGAAGTTCTTCAGGTACTGGTGCAGGTCGAGGATCTCGTCGACGCTGATCGGCTCCGCCGCGGCGACGGGCTCATCCTCTCTGTCCGTGAGCGCGGCCTCGATCTCGCCTTCGCTCCCTTCGATGGCTCCGCCCGCGATCGCGAGCACGACGATGAAGGTAACCTGGCACTGCGCGCACGTCACCTGGAGATGAAAGCGCTCGTCCTCGTGGCTCAGCACCTGCACGTCGCAGCCCTTGAGGCTCTTCCCGCAGACCGGGCAGTTGTAAAACCGAGCGCGGTCGCGGATGAAGTCGACGATGTTCACGACGGGGTCCATCTTACGCCCCGGATCTTGGGGCACAACCCTATCGATGGCCCTCGATGCACGTGCATCCGGAGGCTCCGACGACGGCCGAATGAACCGTTCCGGCGGGCAGCACCATGCGATCGCCGGACTTCAGCTCCAGCCGCTTTCCACCGTTCTCGAGCACGAAGGTGATCGAGCCGTCGACGCAGTAGAGGACCTTCTCGTAGTTGTGGCTGTGCGGCGCGTAGCGATCGTTCGGGCCGTTCGACCACGAATAGCAGCCGCTCGCCTCCGCCTCGAGCCGGGCCATGAGCTCGTCGTGGGTCGCCACGGGCCGATTCTAAGATTGGCGTGACACTCCAAATTGCGACCACGATTCCTCGCGGACTGCAACGTCGGGCGACTCGCCCGATGGTTGCGCGCGCTGGGATACGACGCGTCGTACCACACGCGGATCGACGACTCCGAGCTGGTGCGTGAGGCGGCTGCCGAGGACCGCGTGGTTCTGACGCGCGACCGCGACCTGACCAAGCGCCGCGTCATCCAGACGGGCGTGGTGCGCGCGATCCTCATCCGCGACGATGACGTGATCAAGCAGCTGCGCCAGGTGTTCGCGGAGCTCGGCCTCGAGCTGAAGGATGCGCTCACGCGCTGCATCGAATGCAACTCGGAGCTCGAGTCGCGCGTCCCGGCGACGGTCGTGGAGCGAGTGCCGCCCTACGTGCGTCAGACCCAGTCGCGCTACTCCGAGTGCCCGGAATGCGGCCGCATCTACTGGGCGGGCACGCACTGGCAGCGCATGCGCGAGGTCCTGCTGGGCCTGTGAAAGACGTGCTGCGCCGGCTGGTCGCGGGCGAGCTGACCGAGGACGAAGCGCTGTCGGAGCTGAGGCGGATCCAGCTCGATGAGCTCGGCGGAAGGGCTCGTCTCGACCTGGGCCGCTACTTGCGCCGCGGCATTCCCGAGGTCGTGCTCGCCGCAGGCAAGACGCCGGAGGATGCGGCGCGACTGGTCGTGACGCTGGCCGAGCAGCATGGACAGGGACTGGTCAGCCGCATGTCGGAGGCGCATCGCGCGGCGCTTGCGGATGCAGCCACCGGCATGCGCGTCGTCGCGTACCACTCCGCCGCTCGCGTACTCCGCGAGCGTTTCGCGCCGGAGACGGTCGAGGGCAAGGTCGGCATCCTCACCGCCGGCACTTCCGATGTACCGGTCGCGGACGAGGCCCGGATGGTGGTGGAAGCGTGCGGCCTGGAAGCTCGGCTCGAAGCGGATCTCGGCGTCGCGGGTCTGCATCGATTCGTGGGTCCGCTGTCGGGGATGCTGGATTGGGGCGCCGATGTGCTGATCGTCGCGGCGGGTATGGACGGCGTGCTGCCCGGGCTCGTCGCCGGGCTTGTCGACGTGCCGGTGATCGGCCTGCCCGTCTCGACGGGTTACGGGCGAGGTGGCGCCGGCGAGGCGGCGCTCAACACCATGCTGCAGTCGTGCTCGACCGGGCTTGTCGTCGTCAACATCGACAACGGCGTCGGGGCGGGGACGGCGGCGGTGCTGTTCGCTCAGCGCCGGATGCGGGGCAGCAGAAACGCAAGAAACGCGAACAGGAACGCTCCCGCCATCAACGATCCGAACACGATGACGAATATGGATCGTGATACGTCAGCGCCGCCTGGGATCGAGAAGACTCCAGCCAGGATCAAGAGCGCGGTGAAGACACCCGCCATGAGCCAGGGAAACCCGCGCCGGCGCCGGCCGTAGAACAGCATCCACCAGAACCCGGGTCGATTCTTCACAGCAGCGACGGCAGGTCGGCGAGCGATGCGATGGTCCTGACACCGTCCAGGTGCTGCTCGTCCGCGTGCCTTGTCACGACGACGGCCTGCATACCTATCGCCATCGGACCTTCGTAATCCTCGCGCACCCGGTCGCCGGCAAACAGAGTTCGCGCTGCCTCGGTGCCGATCGCGTCGAGCGCCGCCTGGTAAACCTCCGGCGCAGGTTTGCGCCGGCCGACCTCGCTCGAGAACACCATCCCGTCGAGCATCGCGGCGATGCCATTGCTTTCCACCTGCCGCCGCATCATTGCGGGCGGAAACGGCGCGTTCGAGCACACGCCGCGTTTCATTCCGTGTTCGCCCAGCCACTGCAGGATCCGCGGGACGTCCGGGTCGACGGTGACGGCGCGGTCCCAGCACTGCTGCTCGGCATCGAGGATGTCGTGCAGCAGGTCATCGGGCAGCCGCATCCCCGCCCGCTCCCAGGTCTCCCGGTACACCTCCATGTAGTCGACCTCGTCCTCGCCCATGCTGTTGATGTACTCCTCGAGCGGCAGGAGCACGTCGTGGAGGATCGTGTCCGCTTCCGGGGCCGGCACTCCGAGCGCGGCTTCGATCCGCGGCCGGAATTCGTCCAGCACGCGCAGCAGGTCGTCCCTGGGGTAGGCGAAGGTGACGAGCGTGCGGCCGTAGTCGAACACCACACCTTCGATTTGTCCCAACGAATCTGCTGCCTTCGGCATGAATTCGCGGGGGCCTCTGTTGGTGGTGGCCATGCGTCATATCCTGATGGCCGTGGCGAAACGACTGACTCATCTCGACGAGAAGGGCGCAGCGCGAATGGTCGACGTCGCGGACAAGCCCGCGACGGCGCGCGAGGCGATCGCGGAATGCACGGTGCGTATGTCGGCGGAGACGATCGAAGCCGTTCGCGCGGGCACGGCGAAAGGCGACGCGCTGCAGGTCGCGCGGGTCGCCGCGATCATGGCCGCGAAACGCACGCCGGACCTGATTCCGCTCTGTCACCCGCTGCCGATCACGAGCGTTACCGTCGACTTCGAGCTCGTCGAAGTCGGGGTACGCATCGAGACCCGCGTGCGCGTCACCGGTCAGACCGGCGTCGAGATGGAAGCCCTCACCGCGGCCGCGGTCGCGGGGCTGACGCTCATCGACATGGTCAAGGGGGTCGAGAAGGGCGTGTACCTGGAGAACGTGCGGCTCCTCGTCAAGTCCGGCGGACGATCCGGGACCTGGACGCGCTGATGGCGGGACGGGCGCACGTCATAACCGTCAGCGACGGCGTCTCGGCCGGCACGCGTGAGGACGTGAGCGGCCCTGCGCTCCACACGATCCTGCGCAACGCCGACTTCGAGGTGCTCGGACCCGAGGTCGTGCCCGACAAGCAGGAGCGGATCTGCGACGCGATCGTCGCCGCCGTCGTCGCCGGCGCCGACCTGGTCGTGACCACAGGGGGCACCGGGCTCGGGCCCCGCGACGTAACTCCGCAGGCGACCTCGATGCTCATCGACTACGAGGTGCCGGGGCTCGGCGAGCTCATGCGCCGGGCAGGTTTGGAAAAGACGCCGATGGCGGTGCTGTCCCGCGGGCTGGCCGGGGTGCGCGGCCAGACCCTCATCCTCAACGTGCCGGGAAGCATGAAGGGCGCGACCGAGTCCCTCGAGGCCGTGATACCGGTGCTCGGTCACGCGCTGCAGCTGCTGCACGGCAACACAAAGCACGACTGAGCTTGAATCTCAACTCCGACATCGGCGAGGGCGCCGGCGAAGACGAGGCCGTGCTCGGTCAGATCGACAGCGCCAACGTCGCCTGCGGCGTGCACGCCGGGTCGATCTCGCTCGCGATCGCGACGGCGCGAAGGTGCCAGAAGCTCGGCGTGCAGGTCGGCGCCCATCCCGGCTACGACGACCGCGCAGGGTTCGGGCGCGTCGACCTCTCGCTTTCCGCTGATGAGATCGAGGCGCTGGTCGCCTTTCAGGTCGCCGGCCTCGCCGCCGTCACGCCCATCGCTTACATCAAGCCGCACGGCGCCCTCTACCACCGCTGCCAGCGCGAACCCGCCGCCGCGGACGCGCTGGTCCGTGTGGCGAAGAGCCACGGCATCGGCGTGATGGGCCAGCCGGGGTTCGGGATCATCGCCGCCGCCGAGCGCGCCGGCGTGCCCGGATACCGCGAGGGTTTTGCCGACCGCTTGATGCTTCCGGACGGAAGCCTCGCTCCGCGCGGCCAGGCGGGCGCGGTTCTGAACCCGGCTGTCGCCGCACAGCAGGCGGTCACCCTCGCGCGCTCGGGCCGCTACGACACGATCTGCGTCCACGGAGACACGCCAGGGGCGGGCCAGATCGCCGCCGCCGTGCGGGCGTCACTTCGCGAGGCGGGTATCGAGACGGCGCCGCTCGCGAGTTGAGCCCCGCGGCCGCCCTTGCGCTCAAGCTGGTCCTCACCCCGGTGCTGGTCGGAGCCGCGAGCCTGGCCGGGCGCCGCTGGGGCTCCGCGGTCGGCGGATGGCTCGTCGGCATACCGTTCACATCGGCGCCGGTCGCTTTCTTCCTCGCCCTCGATCCAGGTCCGCGCTTTGCGGCAGAGGCCGCCGTCGGAATCATGGCCGGCGCAATCTCGCAGGCGGCGTTCTGCCTCGGCTATTCGTGGGTGGCGCAGCGCCGGGGCTGGGCGGTCTCGCTCCTTGCGGCGGTCGTCGGGTTTGCGGTCGCCACGCTGGTGCTGAACCCTATACGCCCGCCCGCGGGCGAGACCTTCGTCCTGGTGGCCGTGGTCCTGGTCGTCGGGCTCTTTCTGGTGCCTGGACGACCGGACGCCGGCGCCGAGCAAACCAGGTTCCCGCGGTGGGATATTCCTGCCCGAATGCTGGTCGCGACAGTCTTTGTGCTCGTGCTCACCTCCGCGGCACCGGCGCTCGGCGCACGGTTGGCCGGGCTGCTGGCTCCCTTCCCGCTGTATGCGAGCGTGCTGGCGGTGTTTGCGCACAGGTTCCAGGGGCCGGACGCGGCGGTGGGCGTGCTGCGTGGGCTCCTGCTCGGACTCTTCGCGTTCGCCGCGTTCTTCCTCGTGCTTGGGCTGCTGCTGCCGGAAAGCGTGGCGCTCGCGTTCGCGGTCGCGATCGCGGTGGCGGCGGTGGTGCAGACGGCGTCGCTGCTCGCGGGGCGAAGGCTTGGCCTGGCGTGAGCGCCGAGATCCGTGAGCTCACACACCGCGAGGAGTTCATCGGGCTGGGCGCGCTCTTCGCCGAGGTGTGGGGATCGCCCGGCGAGCCGCCGATGAGCCCGGACCTGCTCACGGCGATGGCGCACTCGGGCACCTACATCGCGGGCGCGTTCGCCGGCGACGCGATGATCGGTGGACTGGTCGGCTGGCTCGGCGTGCGCTTCGGCGAGCTCTTGATGCACTCGCACATCCTCGGAGTGCTGCCCGGCGACCAGACACGAGGGTTGGGCTTCGACCTCAAGCAGCATCAGCGGCGGTGGTGCCTCGAGCGCGGAGTGAAGGTCATGGAGTGGACGACGGATCCGCTCGTCCGCCGCAACGCGTACTTCAATCTGACCAAGCTGGGCGCAGAGGCACACGAATACCTCGTCAACTTCTACGGCGAGATGCACGACGGCATCAACGCCGGCGAGGAGTCCGACCGACTCCTGATCCGCTGGAGCCTGGACTCGGAGAAGGCGGAGCGCGCGGCCGCAGGCGACGCATTCGAGGTCGACGCCGAATCGCTGCGCAGGTGGGCGACCGACGCCATCCTCACCGTCGACCCCGCCGGCGAGCCGGCAATGGGCACGAGCCGCGCTCGCGTCCTTATATGTCAGGTGCCGGAGGACATCGTCGCGATGCGCTCCTCCGACCCCGCGCGTGCGCGGCGCTGGCGGCTTGCTCTGCGTGATGCGCTCGGTGGAGCGATGGGTCGCGGTTATCGCGTGAAGGGTGCGACGCGGTCGGGCTGGTACGTGCTCGAATCCGCGAGCCAATAAGCTTTAAGCGTGCTGCAGGTTGGGGACAAGGCCCCTGACTTCAAGCTGCCCACGACGGGCGGTCAGGAGCTGACGCTCGCGGACGCGCTCGAGAAGTTCCGCGCGCTCGTCTTCCTCTTCTACGTCCTCGACTTCACAGGTGGTTGAAGAACCGAGCTGACCGAGTTTCGGTCAAGGAACGACGACGCGGTGGCCAACGGCGTGGGCATCTACGGCATCAGCGTCGACTCGGTGTTCTCGCACCAGGCGTTCGCCAAGGAGATGGGCGGCCTGCCGTTCGACCTGATCGGCGACTTCGAGCGGAAGATGGTCACGGACTACGGCGTGCGCCGGGACGACGTCGCGGGTTACTCGGGCATGGCGCGCCGGTCGGTGTTCGTCGTCGACCACGACGGCGTGATCCGGTACACGTGGATCGGGTCGCGCGAGCAGCCGCAGCCTGACTACGACGCCGTGATCGAGGAAGCCAAGAAGGTGGCGAACGAATCGTGAGCATCGCCGCGAACAAGGAGATCGAGCTGATCGAGAAGAGCTGGGCCAACCTGGCCGCGCTGATCGACCGCTTGGGCCTGCTGAAGCTCGAGTTCAAGGGCAACGAGCGCTGGGCGGTGAAGGATCACCTCGCCCACATCGCGGCGTGGGAGCTTTCGCTGCTGGCGCTGCTCAACGGTGAGGACCGGCGGACGGCGATGGGTGTGCCGGATGCGGGCGAAGAGACAGACGAGCTGAACGAGGCCATCTGGCTCAGGCACCGCCACGAAAGCGCCGAGGAGGTGCTTGGTTTCTGGCGCAAGTCGCACGAGGCGTTGATGCACCGGCTCGGCGAGCTCAGCGACGCCGACCTGCGCCGGTCCTACAACCACTACCAGCCGAACGATCCCCGCGATCCGAACGACGACAGGCCGGCGGTCGAATGGGTCGCGGGCAACACCTACGAGCACTACGACGAGCACGCCGGCTGGATCGAGGCCCTCAGCTGACCAGGGAATCGAGCGCCGCGCGCTGAGCGGCGCGCGCCTCGAGCGCTTGCTCGATCGACACCTCCGCAAATGACAGCTCGTCGCCCGGAGCCAGCTGCGCCGCGATGGGCATCGACGCGGTGACCACCGCCGCAGCGACCGGGTAGCCGCCGGCGGTCTGGTGGTCGGCCATCAAGAGGATCGGCCGGCCGTCGGCCGGAATCTGGACGGTGCCGGCGACGAGGGCGAACGAGAGGATCTCCTCGGGCACAGCCTCCAGCCGCTCGCCGTCAAGGCGGTAGCCCATCCGGTTCGAGTCGGGGCTGACCGTGAACGTTGGACCGAACAGGCCGCGACGCGGTTGTGGACCGATGACCGACCGCAGCGTGTGCTCCGCGTAGGCGGGACGCCGCGCCGCGTCCAGAGTGCGACCGGTGGGCGGTGAGGCGGGCGGCTCGCCCGCCGCGACGACGTCGCCAGCTGCCAGCGCGCGCCCGTGCACGCCTCCACGCGCGACCATCAGGTTCGTCGACATCGAGCCAAGCCATCGGTCGGCGACTATCCCTCCGGCGACGGCGATGTAGGCGCGGGCGCCGAGCCTGCGCCCTGCAAATGACAGCTCGTCCCCCGTGGCCACGGCGAACGATGTCCACAGCGGCGCCTCTTCGCCGTTGACGCGCGGACCTAGATCGGCGCCGGTGATCGCGATCACGCAATCGCGCTCGGCCACCAGGCGAGGTCCGATGAGCGTGCATTCGAGCGCAGCCGCGGATTGATCGTTCCAGACGAGGAGGTTCGCCGCGGCGTGGGCGAACCGGTCCATCGCGCCGCCCGGCGTGACTCCCGATGCGATCGCGTGCGGGCGACCGCGGTCCTGGACGGTCGTCAGCAATCCCGGCGCGACAACCCTCAGGGCGGGCGTCATTCGCCGGCCGGGAAGAACTTCACCCTGTCGCCGGTGCGAAACAGGCTGGGCGGGTCCGAGTCGGGCAGGAAGAGCCTGACCGACGTGCGGCCGATGAGGTGCCAGCCGCCCGGGCTGGGCAGTGGATAGATGCCGGTCTCCGGCCCCGCGATCGCCACTGAGCCCGGCGGCACTTGCGTTCTCGGCGTTGCGCGGCGGGGCAGCACGAGCTCGTCGGGCAGCGGGCCGAGGTAGGCCCAACCGGGGACGAAACCGACGAGGAAGACCCGGTAGATGGGCCGGCCGTGGAGCTCGATCACCCGCTGCGGCGTCAGGCCGGTGCGCTCCGCCACGTCGTCCAGATCCGGGCCGTCGTAAACGACCGGGATGCGGTGCAGGCGCCCGGGCTCCTCGACGGGCGCGCGTTTGCGCGCGAGGCGGCGGATTGCCGCCTCGAGAGCTTCGTGGGTGATCTGTTCCGGGTCGAACTGCACGGTCACAGCACCGTGTCCGGCGACCGCACGGCGCACGTCGCGCCGCTTCTGAAGCGCCGACGCCAGCGCGATCGCGCGGGTGTTCAGTGCGGTGTCGAGTCGGGTGCCCAGCTCGGCGAGGAGCGCCGTATCACCGAGTGGGTGAACGCGGAGCTTCACTGCGGAGCGCTGCGGTGGCATGTGCGCTCACAAGAATGGCGTAGAACACGCCGGGCACGATCCCGACGCACAGCAGGGCAACGCACGCAAGGCCGATCGCCCATCCGGAGACGATCGCGGCGACGACCACGTTCCAGGTTGCGACGTCCGCACGCACGCCGCGCAGCGAAGCGCTGAAGTCGAACAGGTCCGCCGGGCGCCCGCTGGCTGCGAAGGCCGCGGCGGCGTGCGGCAGGAAAAGCAGCGCGACCAGACCCCAGACGAGCAGAAGCGCGGCGGCGACGATCACGACACCCACCGCTCCGTCGCGAAGCGGTCGCAGCAGCAGGAACGCGACCACGAATGGGAGAGCCGTCAGTGAAATCACGAGCGAGGTCCAAAAGCCGTCGGACAGCAGCCGCCAGGAGATCGACCACGGCGGCGGCTCGCTCGCACGTGTGGCGGCGACGGAGTAGCCGAGCAGGGGAATGAAAAGGATCGGAAGGCCGATGACGCACGCGCACCCGACCAGCCAGCGCGCCGGCGACGCGCGAAATGGCCACGTGAACGAGTCGGCGACGCGCTGCACGGGAGGAATAATCGCGCCATCGGCGCGCTTGCCCTTGCCGTGACCGAATCGCGGCCGATCGTCTGCACGCTGTCGGGCGCGGATCTGAAAGACCGCGGCGCCGCCTGGCGAAAGTTGTGGAAGAGCGGGCTCCTGCGACGGGAACGTGTGCCCGGCGGCCTGAAGCTCACCGCGGAGCCGGGCGCGACCCGAGCGCTGCTGGATCTCATCGATCTCGAACGCGAGTGCTGCGCGTGGATCGATTACGAGGTCGACGGATCGGCGGTGACCCTGACCGCCGGAGGCGCGGGCGAGCTGGTGCTGGCTGGGATGTTCCGCCCCTAAGTCTTCTTGCGGAGCCGGACCTCGAAGCCGTCCTCGTCGGGGGCGACCTCGACGTCGCCGGCCCTCAAGCGGAGGCCGCGGTCCGTCCGAGTGGCGACTATCTCGCCCTCGAACACGACCTCGGCAAAACGCCAGTCGCGCCCATGCTTGCGCATCTTGACGATCACACCCACAGGGCTTCGCCACACGCCTTCGCCCGACGACTTGAAACCACGAGTGACAAGCTCGCCGAGGCGCTCGGGGATCTCCTCCGCCGGCGGCTTGGGCGCCGGCCAGACCACCGGCTTGTCCTTCTCCGACGGATGCGGCAGGACGCGCAGGTCTGGCTCGCGCGATTGGGTCCGCTCCCTGGCCTGCTCGAGCGACAGGCGCAGCAGCTCCGAACCCTCCTCCTGGGCGAAGAACGCGCCCGAGATCCGCGCCTGGTCGCGCGAGCGGCGGATGCAGTTGGCGCAGTCGGGGGGCGCGTCGTTGGCGGCGAAGGAGCCCGCCTCGAGCGTCTGACCGCACAGCGTGGTCACGGGTCCGCTGCGAGGCACCTTGGGAGTGAGGTGGATCCTGCCGCCGGAGTTGCGGCGGACTGACTCGAGCTTGACCTGGTGCACGGCCTAAATCATGCGGCGTAACAGAAGACGGTGGGCCTACGTATCAATGGCATCACCGATGCGCAACGACGCCAACGGCCCGAGCTGGATCGCCGTGGCGGCGGTCGTCACGGTGACGGTGCTCACGGCCACTTCGATGGCCGGTTTCGCGGCCTCGCGCCATCTGCGGACGGCGGCGGTCTCCCTTTCTACCTCTTCGCCCGCGCCGAAGTCTTCGCCCGGATCGATTGCCTCGCCAATTCCGCTCGCCCAGGCGGACAACGTCGAGCTCAGCGCACCGTCCGCGGACGTCGTCTGGGCGCTCGTCGACTACGGCGACCTCTATCTGTCGATTGATGGAGGTGGCCACTGGGAGAGGCACTGGCTGCCGGTCGACCCCGGCGTAAGGCCATCGATCTCGTTTGTCAGCGCGTCGGAAGGCTGGATGCTGGCTCCCGGCCCGCCGACGATGCAGTGCGGCGAGCAGGCCGCCGACATCTGGCACACGACCGATGCCGCCCGATCGTGGCAGAGCGTTGGCGGCCGAATCGACAAAGGCCAGTGCAAGAACGGCATCTGGTTTGCCGATTCGACGCATGGCTTCGTCACCGCGTCCGACCCGAATCACGCGCCGACCGTCTACCGGACCTCCGACGGAGGCGCCCACTGGGCGACCAGCGTCGTGCCGGACAACCCGATCTTCGTCACCGTCTCGGCCGGGTTCACGCTTCACGTCAACTGGATCAAGGCGTTCGGCCAGACGATCTACATGCAGGCATCCGGCTCACAGGACAGCGCAACCTGGCACGATCGCGACTTCATCTACACGTCGCGCGACGGCGGCGCGACCTGGACGTGGAAGCAGAAGATCGCCTCACCGTTCACCTTTCTTGTCACCGAGTCGCGCTGGCTGCAGCTCGCGCCTGATATCGCGTTGAGCGTGAACGGCGGTCAGGCGTTTGCGCCGCTGGCGACCAACCTCAAGGTCGGCACGCCTGTACAGGCGTCGTTTCCGGACGGCGAAGTTGGATTCGTGTCGACCGGGGGCGCGGTGCTCCGCACCTCGGATGGCGGCCTCGACTGGACGCCGCTCGTCACTCCATGGTCCGCGCCCGCCGCCGGCCTGCCCAGCCCGACGCCGAGCCCCGCGCCGAGCCCCATTCCGATGCCGACGTGGGCGGACCTGTCGGCTCCCTCGGCGAATGTCCTGTGGGCGCTTATCGGCAATTCGCGCCTCTTTCTGTCCAAAGACCAGGGATCCACCTGGAATGAGCGAACCTGGCCGCCGCACACGGGCGGCGGCGGCAATCCGGTGATCGCATTCGCCGATGCGAACAACGGTTGGGCGTTGTTGCCAGGCGTCCCTTCCACCCAGTGCCTGGAGGCTGGAGCACAGCTGTGGGCAACGTCCGACGGCGCCTTGACCTGGCACCAGGTCGCGGTCGCGACCCAGCCGCCCGCGCCACAGCAGTCGCTCACGTTCGAGCAGTGCAAGGACTTCGTCTACTTCGCGGACGCCCACGCCGGCTTCGTCGCCGGCCACGACACCTCGCGCGCTCCGATCATCAGCCGCACCGCGGACGGCGGCAAGACCTGGTCCCAGTCGACGCTGCCCAATCCTCCCGGGTATGCCGTCGACGGCGCAGTGAATGCTTTGCAGGTCGTCGCCATGCAGGCCGTTCACGGGGAGCTTCTCCTGGACGCGGAATCCCCTATCGGCGCCCAGTTCGTCTTCTCCTCGAGCAGCGGTGGGGCGACCTGGTCGTTCGTGGGCAGGCTCCCGCCCAATGCGTACGAAGTGGTGACCTTCGTCACCGCGACCCGGTGGCTGACGATCGGTAACGACGGCAACGGCCAGGAGACGACCGACGCCGGCAAGACCTGGCACGCCTTCTCGTGCGACTACAACGACGCGGCCGGCGTCGCGTCGGCGTTCGTGTTCGCGGATGCAAGCGTCGGCTACGGCACCGTCCGAGGCGGGATCCAGGTGACGGCCGACGGCGGCGCGCACTGGACGAGGATCAAGACGCCGGGCACCTAGAATCCATCGTCGCCATGCCGATACGAGTGGTGGGGTTCGACGGCGACGATACGCTGTGGCACAGCGAAACTCGATTCCACCTCACGCAGGCCGAGTTCCGCGACCTGCTTCAGCGCCACGCGCCCGACGCCGACGTCGACGCGCGCCTCGCCGACAAGGAGATGCAGAACCTCAGCATCTACGGCTACGGCGTCAAGTCGTTCACGCTCTCGATGCTCGAGACGGCGATCGAGCTGACGGGCGGCCGCATCCCGGCCGGCGACCTGAACACGATCCTCGGATGGGGCAAGAAGATGCTGACCCAGCCCACCGAACTTCTAGATGGCGTGGAGGAGACGCTGCGTGCGATCGCCGCCGCGCACGACGTCTACCTCATCACCAAGGGCGACCTCTTCAACCAGGAGAGCAAGCTCGCGAGCTCAGGCCTGGGTGACCTTTTCCTGGGCGTCGAGATCGTGAGCGAGAAGAACGGCGACACATATCGCGGCATCTTCAAGCGGCGCGGCATCGACCCGAGTGAGTTCGTAATGGTCGGCAACTCGCTGCGGTCGGACATCGTTCCGGTCGTCGCCCTCGGTGGTCGTGCCGTGCACATCCCCTACCAGGTGACGTGGGCGCACGAGGAAGTGGCGGAGGATCTGCTCCCGAAGCAAGGTTGGCGGCGGATCGAGAGGATTGCCGAGCTGCCGGGAGTTCTGAAGGACCTCTAGGCCGCGCCCTCGCGCCGCGTGCCGCCGCCCGTCATCAGTAGCCCGAGCCTCTCTTCCGGGGTGTCCGGGTCCTCAATGCTCACGATCCGGCCCTCGTACATCACGGCGATCCGATCCGACAGCGACCGCACCTCGTCGAGCTCGGCCGACACGAGCAGCACCGCGGTGCCCTCGTCGCGCTCGGCGACGATGCGGCGGTGGATGAACTCGATCGCGCCGATGTCGACGCCGCGCGTCGGCTGCGCCGCCAGCAGCACCTTCGGCTTGCTGGCCATCTCGCGCGCGACGATCACCTTCTGCTGATTGCCGCCGGACAGGTTGCGCGCGGCCACTTCGATGGTCGGCGTTCGCACGTCGTACTCCTGCACGAGGCGGCGCGCCCAATCCCGGATCGCGACCAGCTTGAGGACGACGTTGCGCCAGGAGAATTTCGGCGATCGCTCGCGGCCGAGGATCGAGTTCTCAGCGATGGAGAAGCTGAGAACCAGGCCGGTGCCGCGCCGGTCCTCGGGGATGAACGCGACGCCGGCGTCCCGCTCGGTTCGGGCGTCGTAGGTTGTGATGTCGCGTTCGCCCAGCAGAATGTGGCCGCCGGTGGTCTTGCGCGTTCCGGCGAGAACCTCCATGAGCTCGCTCTGCCCGTTGCCCTCGACCCCGGCGATGCCCAGGATCTCGCCCTGCCGCAGCTCGAAGGAGACCCCCTTGAGCGCCGGCACCCCCTGGTCGGAGTTGGCCGTCACGTTCTCGACCTTCATCACGACCGCGCCCGGCTTGGCGGGCTTCTTGTCCACGCGCAGCAGGACCTCGCGGCCGACCATCAGCGTCGCGATCGCCTCCTCGTTGGTCTCCTTCGTGGTCAGGTGGCCGACCACGCGGCCGCGGCGCATCACCGTGATCCGGTCGGAGATGTCGAGCACCTCTTTGAGCTTGTGGCTGATGAAGATGATCGTCTTGCCTGACTTGACGAGGTCGCGCAGCACGACGAAGAGCTCCTTCGTCTCCTGGGGTGTCAGAACTCCGGTCGGCTCGTCGAGGATGAGGATGCTGGCGCCGCGGTACAGGACCTTGACGATCTCCGCACGCTGCTGCAGGCCGACAGGCATGTCGCCCATGCGCGCGTCGGGGTCAAGGGCCAGGCCGTACTTCTTGGTCAGGTCGTTGATCTCTTTGCGGGCCCGGCCGCGGTCGTAGAAGTCGGGTCCGGCGACGGGCTCGCGGCCGAGCATGATGTTCTCGCCGACCGAGAAAACCGGGATGAGCATGAAGTGCTGGTGCACCATGCCGATGCCCAGCGAGATCGCGTCTCTAGGCCCGGTGATGTGTGCCTGTTTGCCGTTGATCAGGATCTCGCCCGAGTCCGGGTGAATGAGGCCGTAAAGGATGTTCATCAGCGTCGACTTGCCGGCGCCGTTCTCGCCGACCAAAGCGTGAATCTCTCCCGCCCGCACGCTGAAGACGACGTCGTTGTTGGCGAGCACGCCGGGGAACTGCCTCCGGATGTTGCGCATGTCGACGGCGAGGAGCTGGTCGCTCATTCCGACCCCGCCACGTAAGGCAGGCCGTCGGCGGCCGGTGGCGTGCTGCGACCCACGAGACCGGCGAGCACTACGAGGGTGAGCAGGTACGGCAGCATGCTCAGCAGATAAGGCGACACGTGGATGATCGAGTTGTTGTCATAGATCGCCTGGCCCAGTCCGAAGATCAGGCAGGCGACGAAGGCGCCGAACGGTGTCCATTTGCCGAAGATCATGGCCGCGAGGGCGATGTAGCCACGGCCGTCGGTCATGTTCGGCACGAAGGTGTTCGAAACCCCGATGGCGAGGAACGCGCCTGCCAGCCCTGACAGCAGGCCACTGGTGATCACCGCGCCGTAGCGGATCGCGTAGACGTTGATGCCGGCCGTGTCGGCAGCCTGTGGGTGCTCGCCCACGGACCGGATGCGGAGTCCGAGCCGCGTCCGGAAGAGCAGGAGGTGCATGAGCACGAGCAGGATCAGCGCCACGTAGACGATCACGTTCTGCTGGAAAAGGACCTTGCCGAAGAACGGGATCTGGTCGAGGCCGGGAACGTTGATGTTCGGAAGCAGCTCGCTCTGGCCCACGTGACCGATGTCCTGCACGCCGTAGATGCGGTTCACGAGGAAGACGGTCAGACCGGCCGCAAAGATGTTGATCGCGATCCCGCTGACGATCTGGTCGGCGCGGAAACGGATCGAGACGATCGCATGGATCGAGGCCATCAGCGCGCCCGAGAGCATGGCCACACCGGTCGCGAGCCAGACGTTGTGCCAGGCGAGGTTCGCCACGACCGCGAAGAAGGCGCCCGTCAGCATCATGCCCTCCATCGCGATGTTGACGACGCCGCTTCGCTCGGAGATCACGCCGCCGAGCGCCGGAAGCAGGAGGAGCACCGCCGCGGCGAGTGCCGCCTGCCAAAGGTTGGCGGTGAACAGCAGGTGGAGGATGTCTCCGAGCGCGGTCATGCGGGTTCCGGCGGGGGCGCGGCCGCCTCCGTCATGAGCGGGGCCGCGGGCGGCAGCTCAGGCGGAAGAGCCTGAGGCCGGCGGATGCCCGGGATCAATCTCGCGATCTGGCCGACGAAGTTGGCCGCGATGCTGAACAGGATCAAGGCTTGCAGGACGAGGACCAGGTTGCTCGAGATCCCGGAGTCGCTCTGCATGATCGCGCCGCCGCTGTGCAGCGCGCCGAAGAGAACCGCCGCCAGGATGATGCCGACCGCGCTGCCGAGGCCGAGCAGCGCGACCGCGATCGCGTCGAACCCGGTCGTGTCGCTGAAGTACTTGTCCGTGAGGCTGTGGTCGACGCCGGAGATCTGGATCGCGCCCGCGAGACCTGAGAAAGCCCCGGCGATGAGCATCGTCACGATGATGGTCCGGCGGACGCTGACGCCCGCGTATCGCGCAGCCTTCTGGCTCTGCCCGACCGCACGGATCTCGTAGCCCAGCGATGTCCGCCAGAGCAGGAACGCGAATGCCCCCACGGCCGCCAGCGCGATCGCAAGCCCCCAATGGACTCGAAAGACGCTGGCCGGCAGGCCGAAGATGATCAGGCTGTTGTCAGCCGGGAGGAGCGTCGGGAGCTGCGCATTCACACCGATCGGCGATGAGCGCGAGGTCCCAGGGGCAAGCTGCAGCGGTCCGCCGATGATCAGGTAGCGCACGAGCCACTGCGCGACGTAGTTCAACATGATCGTGGTCACGACCTCGTGCGCGCCGACCGTTGCCTTCAAGACGCCCGCGACCCCTGCCCACAGCGCGCCGGCGAGCATCCCGCCGATCAGGACCATCGGGATCAGGACCGGCGCCGGAAGGCCGGCGAACTTGATGCCGATGGCGGTGCACGCGACCGAGCCGGCCAGCAGCTGACCCTCGGCGCCGATGTTGAACAGCCCGGCGCGGAAGGGCAGCGCGACCGCGACGCCGGTGGTGAGGAGGGGAATCATGAAGACGACCGTGTTGGAGAGCTGCAGCGCCGGGTTCTCGCCCTGCGAGCACGCGATGCCGAAGCCACCGCACAGCAGCCCCGAGTAAGCATCGAAGGGGTTGGCGCCCGTCACCGCGACGATGAGCGCGCCGATGATGAAGGCGAGGATCACGGACCCGATGGGCATGGCGAGCCCGCCCGCGATGCGACGAACCGCGGCAGGTACGCGTGGTGGTCGAGGACGGGCGCTTGTGGCGCCCGCCCTCGAGGCTGTGGCTATGCGGGGATGTCCGCCGGCGGGGTCAGCGTGCCGTTCTTGATCTCGCCTTCAACTTTGTCCAACTCTGTCTGGAGGGCAGAGGGGACGTTCAGGTTGTCGGGCGAGTAACCGGCGCCGCCGTTGGCGATGCTGAAGGTCTGCGCTCCGCCGGTGAACTGGCCGTTGACGACGAGCTTGATCGCGGTGTATGTCGCGACGTCCACCTTCTTGAGCGCGCTGGCGATGACCGATGGGTCGGCGTCCTTCTGGTCGGCGTCGACGCCGATGCTGTAGAGGCTTGCCTGGCCCGCGGCTTGCAGCACACCCAGTCCGCAGCCACCCGCGACCTGGAACAGGATGTCCGAGTTCTGGCTGATCTGGCTCTGGGCGACGCCCTTGCACTTGGCGGGGTCGGTGAAGTCGTTGGAGTAACCGACGAGGACCTTGATACCTGGGTCTTCCATGGCCGCCGCCCACTTGTAGCCGGCGATGTAGTGGTTGACCGGCGGGATGCTGACGCCACCCACGGCGCTGATCACGCCCTTGTTCTTCTTCGCCTGCCCGTTCTTCTCGAGCCAGCCGGCGATCACGCCGACCATCGCGCCCGCGTCCTGCTCCTTGAAGAAGAGCGACTCGACGTTGGCGTGCTTGAGGTCATTGCCGTTGGCGTCCGTGCCGGCCCCGTCGATGATCGCGAAGTGGACGTTCGGAAACTGTCCTGAAACCGTGCCGACCGCCGTCTGCATGAGGAAGCCGACGCCGATCACGAGGTCGTAACCCTTGGAGGCGAAGTTGGTCAGGTTGGGGACGTAGTCGTCGCCGCTCTTCGACTCGACGACATCGCCTTTGATCTTGAAGTCGGTGATCGCCTTCTGGAGACCGACGTAGGCGAGGTGGTTGAAGCTCTTGT
This sequence comes from Candidatus Dormiibacterota bacterium, assembly GCA_024280995.1. Taxonomy (GTDB): domain Bacteria; phylum Chloroflexota; class Dormibacteria; order Dormibacterales; family Dormibacteraceae; genus 40CM-4-65-16. Next base: position 130,597 of record JAMXLM010000018.1, on the reverse strand, counting down.
CGTTCAGGCCGCCGATGTCGGTGACCAGGCCGATCTTGTAGGTCTTGGCGGGGGTCCCACCTCCACCACCGGAACTGCCGCCACATGCCAGCGAAAACACCATCGCCGCGGCGACAACACCTAAGAATTTGAGGTGCTTATGACCCATCCTCGTCGCTCCCTTACAACTGAAAAAGCCCGGAGGAAAGGCCCGGGCGTCATTCCTTAGTCGGGCGGATTGTACACCGGGATTCCGCAGTCAAAATGGGGGCCATATGAACGTCCTCGAGGTGATCGCCCGCAAGCGTGACGGCCGCGAACACCCCGCCGAAGAGATCGGCTTCCTGGTCGGCGCGTACGTCCGCGGCGAGGTCGCCGACTACCAGATGGCGGCCTGGATGATGGCCGTCTGCATCCGCGGCATGACCGCGGCGGAGACGCTTGCGCTGACCGAGGCGATGGTGGCAAGCGGTGAGGTCCTGGACCTCAGCGCGATCGAGGGCATCAAGGTCGACAAGCACTCGACCGGCGGCGTCGGCGACAAGGTCACGCTGGTCGCGGCGCCGCTCGCCGCGGCGTGCGGAGTGAAGGTGCCGAAGCTCAGCGGCCGCGCGCTTGCTCACACGGGCGGGACGCTTGACAAGCTCGAGTCTGTGCCCGGATTGACCGTCGAGCTCGACCCCGACCGGTTCATCAAGCAGGTGCGCGAGGTCGGCATCGCCGTGGGGGCTCAGTCACCCCGCATGGTGCCGGCGGACAAGCTCATGTACGCGCTGCGTGACGTGACCGCGACGGTGCCGTCGCTGCCGCTCATCGCGTCCAGCATCATGTCCAAGAAGATCGCCGCCGGCGCGGATGCCATCGTCCTGGACGTCAAGTTCGGCCGCGGAGCTTTCATGCCGGACGTGGCGGCTGCCGAGGACCTCGCGCGGGAGATGGTCGTGCTGGGCGAGGGAGCACGCCGTCGCACAGTGGCTCTGGTGACGGCGATGGACAATCCGCTGGGACGCTCGGTCGGCAACGCGCTCGAGGTGCAGGAGGCGCTCGATGCGCTGGGGGGTGAGGGCGACGCTGAATTGCTTGACGTATGCCTGCGCGTGACCCGCGAGATGTGCGACGTCGCTCGGGTGTCCGCCGATGTCGAGAGGGTGTGGCGCTCGGGTGCGGGGCGGGAGAAGTTCGAGGAGATGCTTTCGGCCCAGGGCGGTCACCTCGAGCGCGGCCTGCCGGTGGCGCCGGTGAAGGTCGAGATTCCTTCGGAGCGCGACGGGTATGTCGAAGGAATCGACGCCCTGGAGGTAGGCCTGTCGGCGGCCGAGATCGGCGTCGGGCGGATCCGCAAGGAGGACAGGGTCGATCCAGCGGCGGGATTCATCATCACGGCGCCCGTCGGTGCGCGCGTGTCGCGCGGCGAACCCCTCGTGGTCGTGCACGCCCAATCGCGCGAGCTGGTCGACCGAGTGGCGGCGCGTGTTCGCAACGCGTGGCGGATCGTCGACCACGAGGTCCGCCGGCCGCCGCACGTGCTCGCCCGGGTGGACAAGGACGGCGTTTCGAGACCGGATTAGTATTCGCCGGATGGCGGTGGCTGAGAAGAAATACCACATCGGTCTCGCGCGCGAGGACGTCGGCGATTACGTCCTCGTGCCCGGCGATCCGTTTCGCACACCTCTCATCGCGAAGTTCATCGACGGCGCGAAAGAGGTCGCGTTCAGTCGCGAGTACCGCACGTTCACCGGGACGGTCGACGGCGAGAAGGTCTCGACGATGTCGACGGGCATGGGCGGACCTTCGGTCGCGATCGGGATCGAGGAGCTGCACGAGCTCGGCGTGCACACGCTGCTGCGAGTGGGCACATGCGGGGCGGCGCAGCCCGAGATCAAGATGGGCGACCTCGTCATCAGCATGGCGGCGGTGCGCTCCGAGGGCACGCCCAACGGCTACGTCCCGCTCGAGTATCCGGCGGTGGCGTCGCTGCACGTCGTCGAGGCGCTGATCGAGGCGGCGGAGGCCGCCGGGGCTCGCTACCACGTCGGCGTGACGCGGTCGGTCGACGCGCTCTACTCGGACCTGCTGCCCGACACCATGCCGCGTCCGCACCTGCGCGACGAGCTCGACATGTGGGCGAAGGCAGGCATTCTCAGCAACGACATGGAGGCTTCGACCCTGTTCGTCGTCTCGCGCATCCGGCAGATGCGCGCGGGCTGCGTCAACCTGTGCGTCGACGAGCTGGGTGCCGGCGAGATCCACCACGTGGACCCGTCCTACATGGACCGCATGCTCAGCGTCTCGGTGGACGCGATCCGCAGGCTGATCAAGCGCGATGTCCGCCGCGCGTAGCGCGAGCGCACGCAGTGCGCGTGGCGGACAGAGACCGCCTCAAGCGTGACGCTGCACGTAAGTAAGCACCCGGTCGTCGCGGACAGCCTGCGTGTCCTGCGCGACGCCACGACGGAGCCGGAGGAGTTCCGCACGCACGCCCGGAACGTGATCACGATGCTGCTGTACGAGGCGACGGTCGACCTGCCGGTCCGGCATAGCTCGGTGCAGACGCCGCTCGCCGAGGCGGACGCGATCGAGCTGTCGTCGGAGGTGGTCGCGATCCCCGTTCTGCGCGCCGGCCTGGGCCTGCTGGCGCCGGTGCTGGAGCTGCTGCCGCGGGTTTCGGTCGGCTACATCGGCCTCGAGCGCGACGAGCAGACCGCGGTCGCGCGGATCTACTACAACAAGCTGCCTCGGCTGCAGGGCAAGGTGCCGCTGCTGCTCGACCCGATGCTGGCGACGGGCGGCTCCGCGGCGCAGGCGCTGGACCTGATCAAAGAGGCCGGCGGGCAGGACACGCGGATGGTGTGCATCGTCGCCGCGCCGGAGGGCGTCAAGGTTTTGCAGGACCGGCATCCCGAGGTCGACGTGTACACCGCGGCGCTGGACTCGCACCTCAACGACAAGGCGTACATCGTGCCTGGGCTCGGAGACTTCGGCGACCGCCTTTTCGGCACCGGGACGTAGCCGACTCGATTCCGCACGTTTCCGCCCAAACGTGCGTAATTCGACCGCTCTTTCCGCACTTTTCCGCCCAAAAGTGCGAAATCTCAGTCCGGATGGGACCTTGACGAGGCTACCCGAACCTCACGGAGTGGGCGGTGTCGTTGCAGCTTTGAAGTTCGACGTCCGTCATGCCTGCCTCAGACATCAGCTCGAACTCTCGCGTAAGCGTCGTGTCTGCGACAGTGCGCGAGTCGGTGCTGATCGTGCACCGCACTCCTCGGCGTACCAGTCGCGGCAGCGGATGCTCGGCGAGGGTCTGGACCGCTTTGGTCTTCCAGTTCGCCGTCGGGCACATGTCCATGACGATCCCCTCGTGGCGCACACGCTCAACGATCCGAGGATCCCGCGCGCCGATGACTCCGTGGGCGATGCGCTCGACGCCCAGGTCCAGCGCGTCTTCGACGTTGGAAGGGTCGCCTGCTTCGCCTGCATGAGCGGTGAGGTGCAGCCCGGCCGCCCGCGCCGCCTCGAACGCCGGCCGCTGGCGGGCCGCCGGATAGCGCACCTCGTCGCCCGCGAGGTCGAACCCGACCACGCCTCGGCCGGCAAACTCTCCCGCGGTCCGCGCCAGCCCGACGTTCTCCTCCGGCGTGTGCTGGCGCATGGCGCAAACGATCGCCACCGCCGTGATCGGCGCCGCGCCCAGACCGGCAAGCACCGCCTCGATCACCCGCTCGACGGTCAATCCCTCTCGCAGGTGCAGCCGCGGCGCCCAACGCACCTCGAGGTAGTCGATGTTCTCGGCGGCCGAGTCCTCGCAGAGCTCATAGGCGATCCGTTCCAGCGCCGGCTCGGTCTGCATCACGGCGATCGCGTCGTCGAAGTACTTGATGTACTCGGCCTGGCTCGCGCAATCGGCGGGGGCGACCATGCCTAGGTCCGAACGTTCTGAAAGCTCTCGAGCAGTGGCGACGCGAACCGCGCCATCCAGGTGCGAGTGCAGCTCGGCCTTCTTCCAGCCGAAGAACCGCGAGCGGTCGGCTATGTCAGCGCGTAGATGTGCGGCAGCTCGCGATACAGCCCGGCGTAGTCGAGGCCGTAGCCGATCACGAAACGGTCGGGGATGACAAAGCCCGTGAAGTCGATCTTCACCTCGACCTGCCGCCTCGCGGGCCGGTCGAGCAGGGCCGCGAGCCGAACGGACGCGGCGCCGAGGCGCTCGATGCGCTTGCGCACCGCGTTGACGGTCACGCCCGAGTCGATGATGTCCTCGACGAGCAGTACATGCCTTCCCACGAGCGGGCCCTCGACCATGTGCGCGAGCTTCAGCCTGCCGTTGCTCGATGTCCCCGTCGGGTAGCTCGACGCGCGCACGAACTCGAGCTCTGCCGGAATCGTAAGGCTGCGCAGAAGGTCGGCGGCAAAAACCGTCGCGCCTTTGAGGATGACAACCATTACGAGCGGCGTATCGATGTCGGCGTATACGTTCGACACCTCGCGCCCGAGGCGATGCACGCGCCGCGCGATGCGGTCTGCCGAGATCATCGGCTTGCTGGGCCTGTCCAGCGTGAGTCCCTGCGCTTCGCTCGGGGCTGCCGGCTGGGTGAGGACCTCAGTCATGCAGGCTGAATTTTACTCACGCCTCAGACTCCGATCGGGTGCCAGACCGTCTTCATCTCCATGAAGGCGGCGATGAGGTAAGGGCTCATCTCCTCTTCGCGAATCTTGATCACGCGCTTCACGTTGCTCGCCGCCGACTCCTCGACGGCTTTGATCTCCTGGTCAGTGCAGCCCGCGACGTCGATGGCGTTGACGTCCATGTGCGAAGCGAGCCACGGCACGAGCTCCTTGCGCTGGCCGCTGATGATGTTGACCACGCCGGCCGGAACGTCAGAGGTCGCGAGCACCTCGGCCAGCGTCAGCGCGGGCAGCGGCCTCGTCTCCGACGCGAGGGCGACCACGACGTTGCCGCCGCACAGCGCAGGTGCGATGCGCCGAACCAGGCCGAGCAGCGGCGAGTCTTCGGGCGCGACAACGCCGACCACGCCCGTCGGCTCGGGGATGGTGAAATTGAAATAAGGCCCGGCAACGGGGTTCACCGTGCCAGTGACCTGCGGGAGCTTGTCCGTCCAGCCTGCGTACCAGACGATTGTCTCCACCGATTGGTCCAGCTCGCGTCGCGCGCGAACGCCACCGCCGAGAAGCTCGACGAACTGCGCCGAACGGCCATCCAGCATCTCCGCCGCGCGATAGAGGATCTGACCGCGATTCATCGCCGTCCGGCCGGCCCAGGCGCCAAACGCCGTCCTGGCCGCGCGCACGGCGTCGCGCAGGTCCTTGCGCGATCCGCGTGGCACGTTGACCCCGCCGCCGTTGGGACGGTAGGCGCGGCCCGACTCGGAGCGCACGAACTCTCCGTTCACGAAGAGCTTGTAGGTCTTGCGGACGTCCATCAGTTGAGGTCCAGGTACGGCATGAGGCCGTGAATGCCACCCTCGCGGCCGTAGCCCGACTCCTTGTAGCCGCCGAACGGCGAGGTCGGGTCGAACCGGTTGAAGGTGTTCGCCCACACCACGCCCGCGCGCATGCGCTCCGCCATCCACAGGATTCGCGAGCCCTTGTCGGTCCACACGCCGGCGGACAGGCCGTAGGGAGTGTTGTTGGCCTTTTCAACCGCCTCGCTCGGCGTCCGGAACGTGAGCACCGACAGCACCGGCCCGAAGATCTCCTCGCGCGCGATCCGGTACGACTGCGACACGTTCGTGAACAGCGTCGGCGGGAACCAGAAGCCGCGCTCAGGGATCGCGCACTCGGGCTGGTAGAGCTCCGCGCCCTCCTCGATCCCCGACTCGACCAGGCCCTGGATCTTTTCCAGCTGCGCCTTCGAGTTGATCGCGCCGATGTCGGTGTTCTTGTCCAGCGGGTCGCCGAGGCGCAGCGTCGACAGCCGGCGCTTGAGCTTCTCGAGCAGCGGCTCAGCGATCGACTCCTGGACTAGCAGTCGAGAGCCCGCGCAGCACACGTGCCCCTGATTGAAATAGATCCCGTTGACGATCCCCTCGACCGCCTGGTCGAGCGGCGCGTCCTCGAAGACGATGTTCGCGGCCTTGCCGCCGAGCTCCAGGGTCAGCTTCTTGCCCGTGCCGGCGATGGAGCGCTGGATGAGCTTTCCCACCTCGGTCGAGCCCGTGAACGCGACCTTCTTGACGTCCGGGTGAGAGACGACCAGCGAGCCGGTCTTGCCGGCGCCGGTGACGATGTTTACGACTCCGGGCGGCAGGTCCGCCTGCATGCAGATCTCGGCGAACAGCAGCGCTGACAGCGGCGTCGTCTCGGCGGGCTTCAGCACCACGGTGTTGCCCGCGGCGAGCGCCGGCGCGATCTTCCACGCGAGCATCAAGAGCGGGAAGTTCCAGGGGATCACCTGTCCAGCCACGCCCAGCGGCCGCGGCTTGCGGTTCGGGAACGCCCACTCGAGCTTGTCCGCCCAGCCCGCGTAGTAGAAGAAGTGCGCGGCGCTCAGCGGGATGTCGACGTCGCGCGACTCCTTGATCGGCTTGCCGCCGTCCATCGTCTCCACGACCGCCAGCTCGCGCGAGCGCTCCTGCAGGATGCGCGAGATCCGGAACAGATAACGCGCGCGCCGCGACGCGGAAAGGTGCGACCACGATTCGAAAGCCTTGCTCGCGGCCTTGACCGCCCGATCGACGTCGACCTCGTCCGCGTCGACGACCTCGGAGAGCGTCTTCTCGGTCGCCGGGTTGATCGTCGGAAAGCGCTTCTTGCTGTGCGCGGCGACCATCTTGCCGCCGATGAACAGCCCGTAGCGAGGCTGGACTTTGACGTGGTCGATCGCCTCCGGCGCGGGCGCGTACTCGAATACCTGCTTCGCGAGGGCTTCTGTTTGCTTTTTCGTGATGGCCATCTAGTCCACCGTGAAGTAATCGATGGACTGGTACGCGCCGCTGCGCTCCTTCTCGATCTGCATCAGTACGTCGTTCAGCAGCGTCGAGGCGCCGAGGCGCAGGCGGTCGGGCGTCATCCAATCGGGTCCCAACGTCTCGTAAGTGATGACGAGATAGGTGATGGCCTGCTTGGCGGTGCGGATGCCGCCGGCCGCCTTGAAACCGACCGGGCGGCCGGTCTCGCGGACGAAATCGCGGATCGCCTCCATCATCACCAGCGCGATTGCCGGCGTCGCCGCGGGCTGCACCTTGCCGGTCGAGGTCTTGATGAAGTCGGCGCCTGCCGCCATCGCGAGGATCGATGCGCGCCGCACGGCGTCGTAGTTGCCGAGCTCGCCGGTCTCGAGAATCACCTTCAGATGAGCGTTCCCGCACGCTTCCTTGACGGCGACGATCTCGTCGTAGACCCGCTGGTAGTCGCCAGAGAGGAACGCGCCGCGGTCGATCACCATGTCGATCTCGTCCGCGCCGGCGCGAACGCACTCCTCTGTCTCGGCGACCTTGATGTTCGTGAAGCTCTGACCACTCGGGAACGCGGTCGCGACCGAAGCGATGTGGATACCCGTCCCGCGCACGTGCTCGACGCAGTCCGCGATGCGCAGCGGGTAGACGCACACCGCTGCCACCGATGGGATGGTGGCGTCGCCAGGCCTGGGACGGATCGCTTTCGCGCACATCGCCGCGACCTTGCCTGGCGTGTCCTGGCCCTCGAGCGTCGTCAGGTCCATGCACCGGATCGCCAGGTCGAGCGCCCACAGCTTCGACGACTTCTTGATTGAGCGCTTGGCGAGCGACGCCGCCCGCTCGTCGGCGCCCACCTCGTCGACGCTGCGCACGCCGCGCATCAGCGAACCCAGGTGGGTGAGGGAGAGCGCCGTCGCCATCGAGGCGATTATGCGACGGCGCTCATCGAGCTATTCGGAAATGGTGGCGGTGAAGATCTCCTCGTCCAGGCCGGTGACCGCGGCGATGCTCGCCCGCCGGTCGGTCCAGATCGGGTGCGCTACTCCGTTGAGGGCGGAGATGCCCTCATAGTCGCCGTACTGGTTGCCGAGGTCCGCGCCGGTGACCGTCTCGTCGGTAGGCGAAGTGGTCACCTGCCTGGTGGCGAAGGTGGCCCCGCCATCCGTCGACTCGGCGAAGAAGATGTCCGTCGACTTGCGCGTCGAGTCGTTGCGCGAGTCGTTCCAGCTGAGCACCACATGGCCGTTCGACCGGTCCACCGTGAGCCACTGGTTGAACTGGTCGCTGACGCCGCTCGGGTTGCTGACCCGCGCCGCTGTGCTCCATGTCGCGCCGCCGTCGTCGGAGTGAGAGACGAAAACGCGCATGCCGTCGGAGGCGGTGGCGTCGGACCACGAGCAGTAGAGCCTGGTGCCGGCCGGCGCCGCGGCGCACGCCGGGTAGATCAGCGCGCCGCGCGAAGCCTGCGCGGGAGGAAGGACCTCGAAGTCCGCCAGCGTGCTGGCGATGAGGTGGGCGGCGCCGAAGGTCTGGCCGCCGTCGGTTGAGGACGAAACGCGAATCGCCGGGTTCTGGCCGTCCTGCCACGCGACGAACAGGGTCCCGTCGTGCGCGACGAAGGGGTCGGCGCCGATCACGCCCGAAGGGCCGCTGATCCGGCTCGCCTGGACCGGGCTCGAGAAGGTAACGCCGTGGTCGGTCGACGAGCTGACCAGGATGTCGTCGTTCGCCGACGACTTGCCGTTCCTCTGGCTCGCGTTGTCCCAGGCGGCGTAGACCGTGTTGAAGTGCGGGCTGGCCGGATTGGTGTCGACTGTGATCATCGGCTTGTCGTTGAACTTGCCGTTGCCGGCGTTGGGGTTGAAGAAGGTCGCCGTCCAGGTCTGGCCCCCGTTGCTCGACCGGGCGACGGCCATCTCGCTGCCGGTGACGTTGTGGAACTGGGGGTTCCAGAAAACGATGATGTAGCCGTAATAGACGTTGCCCAGCGTGTCCCACGCGACGGTCGGGTCGGAGCCGAACAGCATCCCGTTGGGACTCTGGGGGCCAGGAAGCGGAAGGTCGACCGCGCCCCACGAACCGCTCTTGCCGCCCTGGCTCGAGAAGTAGCCGCGCATGGGCAGGCAGAAGATCTCATTCGATCCGCCGACGATCTGGCTCGTGTTCGACGGATTGATGGCGATCGAGGTCTCGCTCTGCGGCGTCGCCTCGTTGCTCATGTCCACGTTCGTCCCGTCCGAGAAGTTGCCGCTCGACGTGCCGCACGGCGGCAGCGACGTGGCGTTGATGAGGTGCTGCGCCTTCTGCCACCACGACGCGAACTGGAAGGGGGATTCTGTCGAACCGGCCGACGGAGATGTGGCGAACGCCAGGACCGTGATCGCGGCGATCACGAAAGCGATTCCGATGCGGGAAACCTTCACGGGCACTACCTCCACGAACCCATAGACCGACGCGGCGAAGCCGAAATCTTAAGCGGCTGAAGGGGGAAAGCCAAATTTCCGGTTCGCCGAGACCTCGCCGGCGGACAAGTCGCAAACTCTTGACGGTGAGGATCGCCGACCTCAACTGGATGCAGCTCGAGCACTACCTGGAGGGCGACGACCGCATCATCCTGCCGCTCGGATCGACCGAGCAGCACGCCTATCTTTCGCTCGCCACCGACGCGATCCTCGCCGAGAAGGTGGCGGTCGACGCGGCCGAGCCGCTGGGCGTGCCGGTTCTGCCGGTGCTTGCCTACGGCTTGACGCCATACTTCGGCGCCTTCCCCGGGAGCCCGAGCGTGCGCGAGGAGACATATGTCGCATTCGTGGGCGAGATCCTCGAATCGCTGCGCGGCCAGGGGTTCAGGCGTTTCTTGATCGTCAACGGCCACGGCGGCAACAAGCCCGTCGACACGCTTGCCGGACCGACGGTGAAAGTCCATCACTGGTGGGAGGGCCCGAAGACGATGGCCGTCGTGCGCGGCATCGACCCCGATGCATCGCATGCGTCCTGGATGGAGAACTATCCGTGGAACCGGCTGCGCGACGTCGCCATGCCGCAGGGCCACAAGCCACCGGCGCGGCGCACCGCGACCGATCCGCGGGAGGTGCGCGAACAGATCGGCGACGGTTCGTTCGGAGGCGACTACCAGCGCCCTGACGAGGACGCGATGCGCGTTTGGCGCGCGGGGGTCGAGGAGACGCGCGAGGTCCTGGCGAGCCTCTGAACCTTCTCCTGGCTCTACTGGCCTCGCTCGTTCTCGCCGTGGCCGCCTGCGGGGGTGGCGGCGCGGCGTCTATGCCGTCGCCAAGCCCGTCGCTCGCATCGCCCAGCCCCTCACCCTCGCCGAGCCCGACACCGCTGCCGCTGCAGCAGTCCGAGACGAGCCTTCCTGCGCCGGTCGAGGAGACGGCCGCCGCCGCCGCGGGCGGAAAGCTCTACATCATGGGCGGCTTCAACGCCGCCGGGGCGAGCCTCAGCACGGTGTACGTCTTCGACGGCACGTCCTGGACGAGTGGGACGCGGCTTCCTCTGGGCCTCGACCACGCGTCGGCGACGACGCTCAACGACCAGGTTTACATCGCGGGCGGGCACAGCTTCGGCGCCGACAGCGCGCGTCTCTACCGACTTGACGGCAGCAGCTGGACCCAGCTGGCCCCGATGCATTACGCGCGCGGCGGCCATGCGCTGATCGCCGCGGGGGGCAAGCTCTACGCGATCGGCGGCAACACCGCGCGCGGGAACGTCGGCCCAGCCGAGTCCTACGACCCCGCCTCCAACTCCTGGACCGTGCTTGCCTCGCTGCCTGTCCCCCGCAACCACGTCGCCGGCTTCGACGGCGGCGGCGTCGCCTGCGTGGCCGGCGGCCGCAGCCCCACCACGGGGCGCGTCGACTGTCTCGAGGTCAACGTCCTGGAATGGAAGCGTCAGCTCGCCGACCTGCCGGTGCCGACCAGCGGCGGCGGCTCGATCGCCTTCAACGACGGCACCGCGATCGTGCTTGGCGGCCAGGACGCCAGCGAGACCAGGATCGTGAACCAGTTCGTCTACCTGGTCGGTGAGAACTGGGTGGGCGCCGGCACGATGCTCGTGCCCCGCCACGGTTTCGAGCTCGCGATGTTCAACGGCCGCGCCTGGGCCTGCGGCGGGGGCGTCGCGCCGGGACTGCACCCGGTCGCGACGTGCACGTCAATCGGGGATCCGCGTTCCCCGTAGCCGGTCCCAGAGCATCGCGCCCAGGACCGTGAAGACGATCACGAGCACGGGCACGCCGTAGTTGAACTCTGGCGTGGTCAGCAGGGAAACGTCGGTGTTCCACACCTGCTCCAGCAGCAGGTCGCCGAGCTCGATCACGGCGTAGAAGACCAGGATCACCGCGTTCGCGACCAGCGCCGCGAGTGGAATCGGCTCGCGGACGTACCAGATCAAGGCGTACAGGGGCACGGCGGCGAGGAAGGGGCCGAAGAAGTTGACTATCGACTGCCGCACCACGTCGAGCTGCTGGGCAGGCTGGGCGTGCAGCGCGTAGATCGAGAACGGCAGGAAGCCCATCTGCCAGGGCCGGACGATGATCGATCCCGAGCTTCCGACCGCGTAGATGAGCAGCAGATGCATGACCTCGTGGGCGCCGAACGCCGCGGCGAAGACCAGCAAGGAGACCACCAGCACCCTCCACCACATTGCGGGGGAATGTATAAAGCCTCGGATGGGCCGAGCGCTAGTTGGTAACGGAGAGTCGCTCCGCCCGCGGATGCGAAGCGAGCGGGGCCTGGAACATGCGATGGTTCACCATCACCATGACCACCAGCAGCCCGACTGAGATGCAGCGCGACTACATCAAGGAATACAGCCCAAGCCTCGGTCGCGACATGGAGCTGCTTCATTTCGGCCACTCGGGCAGGCCGCTTCTCGTATTCCCGACCTCGCAGGGCCGCTTCTACCAGTGGGAGGACTTCGGCCTGGTCGGCGCTCTCGCCGACTTCATCGATGCCGGTCGGGTTCAGCTCGTCTGCGTGGACAGCGTCGACGGCGAGTCCTGGTACGCGAAGGAAAAGCACCCCGCCGACCGTGTCAAGCGGCATCTTCAGTACGAGGCGTACCTCCTCAACGAGGTTCTGCCGCGCATGCCCGGGGGCGTGCCCGTGGCATGCGGCGCCTCCTTCGGCGCCCTGCACGCTGTGCTGCTCGCCGTCCGGCACCCGACTCGGGTTGGCGGCTTCATCGGCCTTAGCGGCGCCTATGACACTTCGCGCTGGCTCGACGGCTACCACGACGACAGCGTCTACTACACCAACCTCGTCGAGTTCCTGCCGGGACTGACGGATGAGTCCTACCTCGGGCCGCTGCGCGCCCAGAATCCGAAGGTGATTGCGACCGGCGAGCAAGACGCCAACGTCGAGGACTCCGTGAAGGTCGGCCGGCTCCTGCAGGACAAGGGAGTGCAGGTGGGGCTCGATATCTGGTCCGGATGGGCGCACGATTGGCCCTACTGGAAGGACATGATGCGGAAGTACCTCAGCTGAGCTGACACCAGGGGAGGGGAACGATGGCCCAGAAGAAGATCGTCGGTCTCTTGATCGGACGCGAGAACACTTTCCCGGGCCCGTTCCTCGACATCGTCAACCACCGCGGCGCCTCCGACGGCATCACCGCCGAGCTCGCCGTCCTGGGCGGGACGCCGGAGCTGTCAGAGCCGAGCCACGCCGTCCTCGTCGACCGGATCTCGCACGAGGTGCCGTATTACCGGGCGCACCTGAAGAGCGCGGCGCTGCAGGGCACGACCGTGATCAACGACCCCTTCTGGTGGGAGGCCGACGAGAAGTTCTTCGAGTGCACGCTGGCGCGCAAGCTCGGCGTCGCGGTGCCCAGGACCGTCGTGCTCCCCAACAAGCAGTACATCCCCGACATCGACCAGCAGTACTCGCTGCGCAACCTCCGCTATCCGCTCGACTGGGAGGCGATCGCCGGCTACACGGGCCTCCCCGCCGTGCTCAAGCCGAACACCGGAGGCGGCTGGAAGGACGTGTTCATCGTCAACTCGATCGAGGAGCTGATCACCGCCTATGACCAGACCGGCTTGAAGACGATGATCCTGCAGGAGTTCATCGACTGGGACGACTACGTCAGGTGCATCTGCGTCGGCCGCGAGCATGTCCTGCCCATTCGCTACAACCCGCGCGCGCCCTTTCACGAGCGGTACCAGATCCACAACCCGCCGGTCGGCAGGCTGCGCGACCAGGCGATCAAGGACGCGCGGACGCTCGTCGACGCGCTCGGCTATGACATGGACACCGTCGAGTTCGCGGTCCGCGACGACGTGCTGTACGCCATCGACTTCCTGAACCCGGCACCCGATTTCGACAACTTCTCGATCAAGGAAGAGAACTTCGGCTGGGTGCTCGACAAGATGTGCGACCTCGTGCTCAGCTACGCGCGGGGCGACACCAAACCGCCGTGGCGCAACGAGTACCGCTGGTGGAAGCACGTCGACAAGACCGCCGCACCCGATCCGATCCAGGCGTGAAGGACCCCGTCGCCGGATACCACGCGCTTCTCGAGGATGAGGAGCTGGCGGCGACAAGCGCGGAGATGCTCGCCGCCGGCCAGCGCGCGCGCCGGCTGACGTTCGGCGAGCGACCGTTGTGCGTGTGCGTGCGACCGCAGCTGCTGACCCGGCGGCGCTACGACCAGGCCAAGAAGGCTGCCGAAGGCATCTACAGCGCAGTCACGGCGCTCGAGCGGGCGGTGCTCAAGGACGAGGACCTTCGCGCCGAGCTTGGGCTCGAGCCCGAGGAGGAGCGCCTCGCGATGGCCGACCCTGGCTTCCGCTCTTCCTCGCCGTCCGCGCGGCTGGACAGCTTCTTCGCCGACGAGGTGCGCTTCGTCGAGTACAACGCGGAGTCGCCCGCGGGCATGGCCTACAGCGACAACCTCGCGGCGATCTTCGCCGGCCTCCCGGCGATGAAGGCTTTCCGCAAGAAGTACCGCGGCCGATTTCTGCAGACGCGGCGCAGCCAGCTCCGCGCGATGCTGCACGCCTTCACCCAGTGGGACCGGGGCGCGAAGCCGTCGATGGCGATCGTCGACTGGGAGGGCCTGCCGACCGCGCCCGAGTTCGAGATGTTCAAGACGTTCTTTGAAGCTGCCGGAGTCCAGACCGAGATCTGCGATCCGCGTGCCCTCGAGTTCCGATCGGGCAAGCTCTACGCCCAGGGCAAGCACGTCAACCTCGTCTACCGGCGAGTGCTGACGAGCGAGCTGCTGCACCGGGGCGACGAGACCCGCGCCCTGCGCGACGCCTACCTCGCGGGGGCCGCATGCGTGGTCAACAGCTTCCGGGCCAAGCTCCTGCACAAGAAGATGAGCCTTGCCCTCCTGTCCGACGACCGCTACGCCCACCTCTACACGCCGGCCCAGCGCGCGGCCATCCGCCGCCACATTCCCTGGACCCGGCGTGTGCGTCCCGAGCTGGCCGAGGAGATCGCCAGGCGGCGTGACTCGCTTGTCCTCAAGCCGAACGACGAGTACGGCGGCAAGGGTGTCGTCCTCGGATGGACGGTCGGGCAATCCGAGTGGGAGGCGGCGATCAAGGTCGCGGTCACCCAGAGCTACGTCGTCCAGGAGGCGGTCGAGATCCCGCGTGTCCCGTTCCCGGTGGTGCTGGACGGGCTGCACTACATCGACCTGGCGGTCGACCTCGACCCCTACCTCTTCGATGGCCGTGCCGGCGGATTCATGACCCGCGTCTCGGCGGCCGCGCTGCTCAATGTCACGGCCGGAGCGGGCAGCGTCGTGCCAACATTCGTGGTCGAGGGAATGGCATGAAAACGGATGGCCTGCTGACGATCGGAGTCGAGGAGGAGTACCAGATCATCGACGAGACTGGGGAGCTCCACTCGCACATCGACACGCTCCTGCGCGCCGCCGCGCCGAAGCTGGGCGAGCGCGTGAAGCGGGAGATGATGCAGTCCGTGGTCGAGGTCGGCACGACGATCTGCGCCGACGTCGACGAGGCGCGCGACCAGCTGGGCGAGATGCGGCAGACGCTCTCCGACCTGCTCGAGCCCGAGGGCCTTCGCCTGGCGTGCGCGGGCACCCATCCGACGTCGCGCTGGAGCGACCAGAAGATCACCGACTACGACCGCTACAAGATGCTCGAAGAGGAGCTGCAGGACGTCGTCCGCGCGCTGGTGATCTTCGGGCTGCACGTGCATGTCGCCATCCCCGATTCCGAGCTTCGGATCGGAGTCCTCAACGAGGCGCGCTACTTTCTGCCCCACCTGCTCGCGTTGAGCACGTCGAGCCCGTTCTGGATGGGCCGCAACACGGGCTTGAAGTCGTACCGGAGCGTGATCTGGTCCAACTTCCCGCGCACCGGCATCCCGCCCGAACTCACCTCGTACGACGAATACGAGAACTACGTGGAGCTGCTGGTCAAGACCGGGTCGATAGACAACGGAAAGAAGATCTGGTGGGACATGCGGGCGCACCCGCAGTTCCCGACGCTCGAGTTCCGGGTGTGCGACATGACCACGCGCCTGGAGGAGACGATCTGCCTCGCCGCGCTGATGCAGGCCATCTGCGCCAAGCTGCTGAAGCTTCGGGCGCGCAACCTCGGTTTCCGCAAATACATGCCTGCGCTGATCGCCGAGAACAAGTGGCGGGCGATCCGCTACGGCATCGACGGCAATCTGATCGACTTCGGCAAGCAGGCCGAGGTCCCGATGCGGGACCTGGCGCTGGAGCTGGTCGACTTCGTCGACGACGTGGTCGACGACCTCGGCTCGCGCAAGGCGGTCGAGTACGTGCACACTATCCTGGAGGAGGGCACAAGCGCCGACCGGCAGCTCCGCGTCTTCCGCGAGACCGGGGACGTGCACAAGGTGGTCGAGCTGCTGGCCGGCGAGACGGTGGCGTTCGCGAAGAGGTCAGAGCCGGCCAAGCGCGGTTAATTCATCCGACTGCCGGCATTCGGGCGTTTTGATCTGACGCTAATCGCCCCATTGCCGGCGGTCGGGCGTTTTGATCTGACGCCAATCGCCCCATTGCCGGCGGTCGGGCGAAATGGGGCGCATCAGTCAGTTGGGCCCGAACCCGCATGACGACCGACCCCGGATTACCAAGCACGTCCGCCGCTGTGAAACGCAGCAGACGGACACCCGCGTCAAGCAGCCTGTTCTGGCGGCGATTGTCCTCGGTCAAAGCGGATCGATGGTGGCCTCCGTCGTATTCGAGACCCAGCCGTTGCCGCTCGTAGTAGAGATCGGGACGGCCGGCGAATCGGCCCGCGCCGTCATGGATCGAGACCTGGACTCGAGGCCGTGGGAGGCCGGCAAGCAACAACAACATTCGTAGTCGAGACTCCATTGGCGATTCCGCGCCGGGCTCCACGAGGCCAAGCACGCGCCTTAACTTGCGAATGCCTCGATGGCCGGCGTGGGATTCCACCCAATTCGAGAGCGGTTCGAGTTGAACAAGGCGCTGATGCAGGGCAGCGTCGGCAATGACCACAGCCTCGGTGACGTCTAACCGGCAACACAGCTCGGAAATCGTGCGGATGGGCGTCGTCGCCGGAAGTCCGCGCACCACGACAACATCCGCCGGCTCAATTGTTGAGCGACGTAGGGCGATGCCGGAGCGAGCAGACACTCTCGCTGCGATCGGCACGGTGGCTTCGATGGGATCGCATGGCCTGACGTCGAGTCCATGGAGCCACGCAGCGGTGAGACCGGAGAACGCGGCGCCGGCCGGGAGTCGCAGGCGCGCGGCGATAAGGTGCTGCATGGGATCTTCTCGAAGGCCGCACCAGACATAGGTCGCCACACCGACACGACGCCAACTCGAACCTTTGAGATGCCAGGAATCGAGGCCTGCCTTCCTGGCGTCGGCGACCGTGAACGGACCGTGCGTCAGGCTCGCCGGTACAAGCGCCCTGCGAGACATGTCGGCGAGGATGGATGGCCACCGTTGACAAGGCAACCCTGCCCGTTAAGGCCGGGTCGCGTTTAATTGCCCCGTGCCACCGGCCAGGCGGGCTGTCAGCGAGAAACGCCGCGAGGAGCTCGTCCTCGCCGCCTACCGCCAGATCGCGGAGCGGGGTTTCGAGGGGCTCCGTACTCGTGACGTGGCCGGCGAAGTAGGCGTCAACATCGCGACCCTCCACTACTACTTCCCGACGAAGGAGTCCCTGATCCGCGCCGTGCTCGACCACGCCATGGGCAGGTTCCTCACCACGCTCGAGCCGCATGGCTCGCCGTCGTCGCAGCTCCGCAACCACCTCCGGGCCGTGCGCAATCTGATGCTCGAGGAACCCGAGCTGGGTTCGGTGATGGCCGAGCTTGCGCTCCGGTCGGTCCGCGACGAGTCCATAAGGACGATCCTCGACGACGTCTACGACGGGTGGCACACGACCATGCGCGGGCTTCTTCGCCGGACCGTGAAGGAGGGCGGTCTCAGGCGCGAGGTGGACGGCGATGGCGTGGCCGCGCTGATCATCGCCACCCTGACCGCGATGACATTGCCGGTGATGCAGGACGCAAACCGTGGCGACCAGGCGCTGCGGCAGCTCGAACGATGGCTCGGATCGGATTCTTCGCCAAAGAGGGAATCAAGCAACTGATTGATTAGTTTGTTACGGTATGAGCACCGCAACAACCCCGGCCAAGGCACCAGGTTTCGTCGGTTTCTTCAATCCGCTCGCGCAGCGTGTTCTCAGGGTGGGGCCGCTGCTCGGTCCAAACGCGCTGATCACCATCCGTGGGCGCAAGAGCGGCGTGCCGCGCACGAACCCGGTCGCCCTGGTCGAGATCGGCGGTGGGCGCTGGGTCATCGGCACGTTCGGCGAGACGAACTGGGTTCGCAACCTGCGCGCCGCGCGCCACGCGACGCTGGCAGTGGGCAAGACTCGTGAAGAGGTGGCGGCGCGGGAGCTGACGGTGGAGGAGGGTGCGGCCTTCTTCCGCGACGTCCTGGCCCCTTACGTCCGCCGCCTCCGTGTGGGTGGCTTGCTGCTCGCGGTGCTCGGCGCGCGTGAGGTGCTCGACGACCCGGACGCAGCGGCGCGCAAACGGCCGGTCTTTGAGCTGATCCGGTAAAGCACGTGGCGTCGGAGGGGATGTCCCTCCGGCACGTTCGGGTGATCGAAGTCGTCGGCCGGGTCGTGCGTCATACCGAGGCGCTCCATGACCGCGATCGACGGAAGGTTGAGCGTTGACGTGAAGGAGATGATCTCCTCGAGCCCTGCGCGGTCGAACCCATCCTCGAGCGTCGCGCGCGCCGCTTCGGTCGCGTAACCGCGTCCCCAGTACGGTTCGTCGAGCCGCCAGCCGATCTCGACTCCGGGAATGACCGAATGGGTCGACAGGCCGACAAAGCCGATGAACGGGGCGCCACCGGCAACCTCGACGGCCCACAGCCCGAACCCCTTCTCGTCGAAGTGCGCCTCGATGCGGTCGACGAACGCGTCGGACTCCTCGCGCGTGAGCGCGTGCGGGAAGTGGCGCATGACCTTGGGGTCGGCGTTCATGCTGGCGAACGGCTCTCGGTCGGAGTCGCGCCACCGCCGCAGGATCAAGCGCTCGGTCCGCAGCTCCATGTCAGGCCGACGTGCACCACTCGTAGAGCGCGTCGTACATGCGCATCTGGGCTTGGAGCTTCTCACGCTCGCGCTCTCCGCATAAGACGGCGAACTAAAGGATCTCTATCTCCATCGCGCTCAGGCGCTCCGGGTCGGCGATCGTGTCGATCTCGACGATCCGGTCCCGCTCGAACTTGAACGCGAAGACGACGCGCGGCGAGCCGCCAGGCGCCCAGACCAGGCCGGGCTCGCCGTCGATGAGCGCCGCCCTCGCTGCGCGCGCCCGTCCCGCGAACGTCGTGGCGACGGGCTCGGCTCCGACCAGTTCGCGGTCCGAGCCGATCTGCACCGCGGCCTCGTCTGAACGAAGGACCACGTCCGGGTCCAGCATCGAGATCAGGGCGCCGAAGTCCCCGCCCCGCGACGCGGCCAGGAAGGCTTCGACGATGCTCCGATTGCGCGCGATTCCGGCGCGGGGCTCGTCCGAGCCCTGGACGCGCCGGCGAGCCCGACTTGCCAGCTGGCGAGTGGCGGTCGCCGTCCGGCCGACGATAGGCGCGATCTCTTCAAAGGGCATCGCGAACATGTCGTGGAGGACGAATGCCACCCGTTCGGCGGGGGTCAGAGTCTCGAGGACGACAACGAGGGCAAGGCCGATGCCCTCGGCGAGCATCACCTCCCGCTCCGGGTCGGCGCTCGCCTCGGGCGCCTGGATATCGAGCGGCTCCTCCCGCCGCGACTTGCGCGACCGCAGCATGTCCAGGCACACGCGGCCGACCACGGTCGTCAGCCACCCTCCGAGGTTCTCTATGGCCGAGGCGTCGGACCGGCTGAGCCGCAGCCAGGCTTCCTGAACCGCGTCGTCCGCCTCCGACCGCGAGCCGAGCATGCGTACGGCGATCGCCGTCAGCCGGCTTCTGTTCTGTTCGAATCGCTCGCCCAACCAGTCTTTCTCAGTCATGCGGTCACGTTTCCTGTTCTTGATCCGTCTACCTGGGTGACGGCTGCCGCGCAATCAATGTGACAAAGGAGTGATACGCAAATGAGTCTCGAGATCACGTCAGTGCTGGTCGGAGTGGAGGACATCGCCCGATCGAAGAAGTTCTACGCCGAGGGCCTGGGTTGCTCGATCGTGAACGACTACCCCCAGTTCGTGATGTTCAAGCTCGGCGACGGGTCTTCGACATTCGGGCTGTATCCGAGGGCGACGCTGGCCGCCGACGCGGGCGTTTCGCCGGAGGGCGGTGGGTTCAGCGGCATGACGCTGCACTACGTCGTGCCGAACTTCGAGCGCGTCGACGAGGTGCTGGCCCAGGCCGAGAGCGCGGGCGGGAAGATCGTCAAGGCGGCGTCGGAGGCGAAGTGGGGGAAGGCCGGGTGGTTCGCCGACCCGGACGGATACCTGTGGAAGGTCGCTTCGTCAGGGGGCCGCTGAGGCGCTTTTCGAACCAGTGGTGGGCGTAAGGCTCGTCGTTGAACGCCGGCACCTCGCGATAGCCGCTCTGGCGGTAAAGCGAGATTGCTTCCTGGAGCGCGCGGTTCGTCTCGAGCCGGACGGCCCGCGCTCCCCCCGCCTCCGCGTGGCGCTCGAGCTCGCGCAGCAGCCTCCGCCCGAGGCCTGAGCCCCGCATCTCGGGCGCGACCCACATCCGCTTCAGCTCGGCCGGCGCCCGATGGTGAAACTTGATCGCGCCGCAGCCGACCGGCTCGGCGCGCAGCCGCGCGATCAGTAGGGCGCCTCTCGGCATGACCAGCTCATCGGCGTCGGCCGGGATGGACTGCGAGGGATCGAAGCCGCTCTCGAACCGGCGATCCAGCTCGGCGAAGTACTGACCGATGCACCAGCGCGCATCGCGAGTCGTCGGATCCTCCACCGCGATCGTCACCATCGAAGCGCGCAGCAGCGCTTCGACCTTCGCCACCGCGTCCACCAGCGCGGTGCGGCGGCCCTGGTCGAGGGGTTCGAGAAAGCTCCACGCCACATCGTCCGCCCGGCGGTCGAGCTCGGCGCGCTCCGCGCGGCCCGCCCGCGTGAGGCGAATGAACCTTACCCGCGCGTCATTGCGGCTTGGGGCCACCGTGACCAGGCCGTGAGCTTCGAGCGAGCGCAGCACCCGGCTGAAGTAGCCCGAATCCAGGCCGAGCCTGGCGCGCAGCGTGCGCACTTCGATCCCATCCGGTCCGATCTCCCAGAGCGTGCGCGACTCGCCCATCGGTCGAGCCCGGCCGAGGAAGGTATCGGTCAGCGCACCGATGCGCTCGGCGACCGTGCGATTGAAGATGCGAACCTGCCGGACGGCCGCATCGTCCATTCTCTGACTTTAGTCAGAGAAGTGGCTGAGGTCAACCGCGCCTGGACGACCACCCTTTCGCGCGCAGGCTCTCCAGCCCGTCGAGGAGGAGGTCCAGCGCGAACTCGAACTCGAACTGGTCGTCGCAGCCGGCTCCGACCACCGACCCGGCGTCGTGGTAGACGGTCTTGACCACGGCGGCGATGTGCGGAAAACGACCTTCCATCTGCCGGACGACGGCGTCCCGCATCTCGGGGTCCATGCTCGCCGAGTCGTCGAAGAGCTCCTGGCTGAAGCCCAGGAGGCGGCTGCCCATCGCGTGCATCACGTGGTGGGTCAGGTCGATCGAGAAGCCGCCCTCGATGAAGATCCCGATCATCGAGTTCATGTAGTCGAGCACCACCGGCGAGGCGTTCGATCGCGTCTCGAGGACTCGCGACGCCCAGGGGTGGCGCTTCAAAACCTGGCGGGCGGACAGGATGCGCGAGCGGATCGCGGTCCTCCAGCCGGCGCCCGCAATCGCCGGGTCGATCTCGGAGATGACCGTGTCGATCATCCCGTCCAGCAGCTGGTCCTTGTTGGCGACGTGCTTGTAGAGCGCCATCGGGACCACGTCCAGCGCGTCGGCCAGCCTGCGCATGCTCAGCGCGTCGATCCCGGATTCGTCGGCGAGCGCCACGGCCGCGCTCAATACGCGCTCCCGTGACAGGTGTGCTCGGCGTGGTGTTTCTACCTGCTGGGCCATCGAACGTCTTGACAAGTGTACGCCGTACACTCTAGGCTGTCACCCATGGTGTACGCCGTACACCTGGTCAATTTGGGAGGAGAGAACGTGAGCTCGACGTATCGCAGAAGCGCGTTGGTGGCGGGGGTGTTCTTCCTGGCCGCCGCATTCCCGGCGATGGTGGCGCTGGCCATGTACCAGCCGGTGCTGCACGACCAGGGCTACGTGGTCAGCAGGTCTGCCGCGGACTGGCAGGTTCTGCTCGGGGCGTTGTGCGAGGTGATCGTCGTCATCTCTGTGATTGGCACAGCGGTGACGCTGTTCCCGGTCGTCAGACGTCAGAACGAAGGCGCGGCCATCGGCTACGTTGCCGGCCGGACGGTCGAAGGCATGCTGATCGCGGTCGGAATCCTGAGCCTCATCTCGATCGTGACATTGCGGCAGAGCTACGCGGGCGACGTCGCGGCCACTGAGGCGGTCGCGCGGGCGCTGGTCGCCATCCATGACTGGACATTTCTCTTCGGGCCGAACCTCGCGCTCGGCGTCAACACCTCGCTTCTCGCCTACCTCATGTATCGATCAGGCCTCGTGCCTCGGATCATCCCGATCCTCGGCTTCATTGGAGGGCCGCTAATCTTCCTGTCGGGCACCGCGGAGCTGTTCGGCCTGTACTCGCAGACCTCGGTCTGGGGCGCGCTGACCGCTCTCCCCGTGTTCTCATGGGAGATGAGTCTTGCCGTGTGGATGATCGTCAAGGGATTCAAGCCTTCACCGGTCCTGGCGGGCGCAGGCGCCATGCGCGCGGCCGTCGCGTGAAGTTCGCTGTTCTGGGGCCGGGGGGCGTCGGCGGTCTGCTCGCCGCGCTCCTGGCCCGCTCCGGCGACGAGGTGATCGTGCTGGCGAATGACGAGACGGCCGGCGTCCTGCGCCGCGACGGCCTCCGCGTCGAGAGCGGACGGTTCGGCGACTTCGACGTTGCGGTGCGCGCCGCGGAGACTCTGGCCGAGCCGGTCGACGCGGTTCTGGTCACGGTCAAGGCGACCCACCTCGAGGAGGCCGTCAGGCGCGTTCCCGCGAGCGCTCTTGGCGACGGGCTCGTGGTCCCGTTTCTCAACGGCCTGGATCATGTCGATCACCTGCGTCGCGTCTACCCGCCAGAGCATGTTGTCGCCGCGACCATCGCCATCGAAACGGCTCGAGTACGGCCGGGCGTCATCCGGCATACGAGCCCGTTCGCCTCGATCGAGCTGGCGGGCGCCCGCGTGGGTCCGCTGGCCGAGCAGCTCAAGGCGGCAGGGTTCGACGTCCGGATTCGGGAAGACGAGCTCGCGATGCTCTGGGACAAGTTCGCTTTCCTCGCGCCGGTGGCGCTGCTGACCACCGACGAGCGCGCCCCGATAGGCGTCATCCGCACGGCGCGACGGGACGACGCGGTGGCGATGATCAACGAGGTGTCCGCCGTCGCCGCCGCGGAGGGCGTGACCATCGACGCGAGCGCGCAGCTGCGGCGGCTCGACTCGATCCCGGAAGTGATGGAGACCTCTATGCAGCGCGACCAGGCCGCTGGCCGGCCGCTCGAGCTGGATGCCCTCGGCGGCGCCCTGCTGCGACGAGCGGTGAAGCACAACGTGCCGGTGCCTGTGACCCGGAAGGTGGTGATGGACCTCCAGGCACGCACCGGTCAGGCCGTGGTCGCGTAGAAAGGACGCATGGAGATCACGAGAAACGGCGTCAACACGACGCCAGGTCGGGCGGAATGGTTCACCGGAGCGGTCTTCGTCGACTCGGTCGCTGCCCCGTCGGGCGGTGCGCGGATCAGCGCCAGCAGCGTGCGTTTTACGCCCGGCGCTCGCACTGCGTGGCACACGCACCCGAACGGTCAGACGATCTTCGTCACGGAGGGCGAGGGTCGTGCCCAACGACGCGGCGGTCCGGTCGAAATCATCCGGCCCGGCGATCGCGTCTTCTTCGAGCCTGGGGAAGAGCACTGGCATGGCGCGGCGCGGACTCGGTTCATGAGCCATATCGCGATGCTCGAGGTCGACGAGCAGGGCAACAACGCGACGTGGCTCGATCACGTCACCGACGAGGAGTACGGCGCCTGACCGGCACCGTCGACGAGTGGATCGAGAAGGACGCGATTTCCATTTCAAGCCGACTCGGTGTGGTGGGCGGCGGGCGTGCAGGTGGCGCTCCGGCTGGGCGAGGGCTACAGGGTGATCGGCATGGCGCTCGGCACCTCCGAAGCCAATGGCGTCGGCGAGCCTGAGCCGGGAACGCTGGAGGCGGACCTCTTGAAGAGCGGGCAGGCGACCTTCATGCCGATGCCGAGTCAGGCGCCCGCGCCGGCGCCGTTGCGTACAGGCGGCAGCCTCAACCCGACGTACTTCGTGCTTTCGCCGGACAGTTTCAGCGAGTTCGACGCCCTGGTTTTCCTGCCTTCGACGACCTACCCACGCGGCGCAGAGCCGCTGTCCAGCTGGACAGGCTGAACGTCGCTTAGGTGTCGCCCTGCGCGGGCCGTTCTTCGACCGTCCACGCGTCCGTCAGGACGAATCCCCTGACGGCGACGGCCCAGACGAGTCCAAGGACCGCATCCAGCAGCAGCGCGAGAAACCACGGCGACGGTCGCGTCCAACCGATGACCAGGCTTATAGCCGCGCCTGCAGCCATCGCGGCCCACGTCGGGCGAAACGCAGCGGCCAGCCTGCTTGCGTCCGCGAGCGCCCGCGACGTCGGGATCAGGAACAGCAGACCAAGGGCGACAGCCCCCGACAGCAACCACGACGTGGCTTCCGGCGTGCCCGCATCGTGCGCGTGCTCGAGCAGGCTCACCATCCCCGCGCCGGATGCCGCGATCGCCAGCGTGATCGGGAAGTGGCTGATGATCCAGTTCGCCATCGCGCGGCCGTCCCGGTTGGGTCGCCTGCCGCCGACGACGTCGAAGTAGATCCACCAGAAACCGAAGCCCACCACTAACGCGACCATCCCGGTCGCGATCGTCGTGAAGTCGTGCCGCGACCGGGACAGTCCGTCCACGACGCCGAACACCACCGCGCCGAGGACGATGAGGGTGAACGTCCCGAAACGGTCGACCAGCGAATCGGTCGGCGCCATTCCACGGCCAAGCCCCACTTCCGCACGGGCCATGACCAGAAGCAGGACCGTCCATCCGATCGTGTAGACCGCCCACACGCCGAGCCGGCCCTGGCCAGGCAGGAAGGCGCTGGTAAGGATCGCCACGACCGACACCGACATGGCCACCAGGTAGCGCGCCGTGTCGCTCGCGAACTCGGTCCGGTGTTCGCGGATGTCCTGCCGGCGGACCTCGTACCAGAGCCACGTCATCACCAGCAGGAAGGCGGTGTATGCAACGGCGAATGCCGAGCCGCTAGCGCCGGCGGGATCGGCGGTGAAGACGGTGAGGATCGTCAAGATCCCGATCTGAAGGAAGACGTACGCCCGCGTGCGGCCGTTGTTGCGACCGTGCAGCTCGAGGTAAAGGGTGCCGTTGGTCCACGCGATCCATGTGAGAGAGAAGACCAGCGCGAATTCGACAACTCCGGCCGCCGTGACATGCCCCGCCAGCTGGTCTCCCGCCCGGGCGATTACGGCTCCGTACACGAGGTCGTAGAGAAGCTCGAGCGGGTTGACCCGGCGATCGACGATCGTCTCGCCGTGCGGACGCGGGGGCGTCCAGAACCACGCCTTGAATAGCCGCAGCCCACTGCGCCGAGAAGGCGATTCGATTCGCACGCCATATGTTTACCTGGCGGGCGCGACCTGCGGCCGGTGGCCGAAGCGCGTGGCCAGCGCAAGCGCCTCGCCCACCGAATCGGCCGAGCGCTGGAGCGCCTCGCGATCGCGCCGGCTGTAGGCCGCGTCGCCCCGCCGAGTGCCGAGCACCAGACGGCCGACAGACCGGCCGTCGTGCCGGAGCATGATCTCGAGCACCGGATCGCCGTTCATGTGGCCGCGGCAGTAGATCTCCTCCGACTGCACGTACACCGCGGCGCTCCTGGCGTCGAACGCGGTGACCGCCGTGTCGACCAGCATGCACGCGACCCGCTGGACGTCCATTACTGCTACCACCGTCTCCACCTCGACCGCGAAACGATCGAGCGCGGCCGAGGCCGTCGCACCGCCTAGTCGCCGGTCGACGCGCCGCTGCAGCCAGTCTTTCAACGGACCGAAT
The DNA here is from genome assembly GCA_024280995.1 of Candidatus Dormiibacterota bacterium. GTDB lineage: Bacteria > Chloroflexota > Dormibacteria > Dormibacterales > Dormibacteraceae > 40CM-4-65-16. Next base: position 104,931 of record JAMXLM010000018.1, on the reverse strand, counting down.
GCCGCGACCACCGCGAACGCGGTGATCACGTAAGCGGCATCCGACTTCTGACCGGTCGCGGCGATGAAGTAGCGGTTCATGAAGGTGAGCACCGCCGTGTAGAGCGCACTGAGGATCGCTGTGACGCCGACGTATACAAGCGTCCGGTTGATGATCAGGTCGATGTCGAACAGCTGGTAGCGGAGGATCGCGATCCCGATCGCGACCGGCAGGGCGACCGCCGTCAGCTCGAACGGGACCAGCGCGTCGCCAAGGTAGACGCCTCGATCCCAGGCAACGCCCGCGTAGACGACGGTGAGCGCGACAAGAGCTCCCGCGTAGGCGAACCACTTGAGACGGATGGCGTCCTCGTGCGAAGCGACGCGGAAACGAGCCACCAAAGCCCCTGCCGCGGCGACATACGCGGCGACGATCGTGGCGAGGCCACCCATGTAGAGGTACGAGAGCACCACCATCGGGGGCGAAAACCCAAACGGATTTCTCGCGAAGGGCAGCAGCGCGGCTTCGACCCGCGGCGGCGCGAGCGGCACATCGTTCGGCGACAACGCGATGCTGAGGATCCACGATCCCGTACCGAGGACGGCGAGCCAACCGGCAAACCTCCACCGAGCCCGCACCCGTCCATCTGGGAAGCGCGCGAGGATGAAGGGCAAGAACACTCCGAAGACGGGAATGGACGCCCAGGTCGCAAACCACAGCATCTGGGTGCCCAGCGGCAGCGCACCTCGGGTTGTCACCAACGCGGCGTATGCGTAGTTGGTAGGCAAGCTGACGAGGCTCGTCGCGAGCGAAGTACCGCACATCAGCCAGCCGATGCTGTTACGCGGTTGGCGCGATGCGATCAACGCGCCCAGCACTCCCATCAGAACGCCGAAGGCCAACCCGAAAGCCGAGGTGAGAAGCTGGTCCGCGGTTCCGAGACCGATGCTCAGGCCGGTCGCGACCGTGCACCCGGCGGCCCCAGAGAGCCCGAGCGCCCATGCAACCCTTGCCGACCTGATCACGACCATGAGGCTAAGTGGCGGCGGCGCGGCTGCAATCCGGGTCTACCCGTAGCCGCCTACGTATTTCGGGCCCTGTGACAGGGCGGCCGTGAGGGATTACCGTTCGCGCCGTGGCCACGGTCGCTGCCGCCCCCCAGGCGACGATCGGCCAGCGGCTCGACCGCCTGCCGCTGACCTGGACGCTGTGGCGCCTCGGCCTCGTGACCCAGGTCGCGTGGGCGTTCGCGCTGCTGTCCGACGGCATCGCGGCGCGGATCTACCCGTTCGTCTGGGGCCCGCAAAACGCCTTCGACCTGGCCCACTTCTCGTGGCTGCTGGTCATTTCGACCGGAGCCGGGATCGTCCTCGGCGAATACGCCTTCGCGGTGCTGTCCGACCAGCTGGGACGGCGCAGCATTCTGATCGCCGCGGCGGTGACGTGCGGCCTCGGCACGGTGGTCGCAGCTTTCACCAGCAACTTCTACGTGCTCGCCGCCGGCCTCGGGCTGGGCGCCGCCGGGATCGGTGGCGTGCTGGCAACAAACATCGTCTACATGGCCGAGGTCGCGCCGAAAGAGGTGCGCGGCCGGATGACTCAGACCACGCAGGCCGTCGCGCCGATGCTGCTGAACGTGCTCGGCAACCTCTCCGCCCTGATCCTGATGCCGCAGCACTACCAGCTCCTCGTGGTCCTGATCGCCGCCGGCCCGCTCTTCGTCGTGGTGCCGCTGGTTGCACTTTTGCTGCCGGAATCGCCGCGCTGGCTCGACGCGCATGGGCGTGGCGGGGAGGCGGACGCGGTCACCAGCCGGCTCGAACGTGAGTCGCAAACCCGGGCCGGCACTCTGCGCGACCCGGCCATCGGCGAGGTAGTCGCGGAACCCAAGGCAGGCGTACGTGACCTGTTCGGTCCGCGCTTTCGCGGCCGGACCGTGCTGCTCCTCGTCTGCTGGATACTTGGCTACAGCGGACTGGTATACGGCCCGCTCGGGTTCATCAACCTTTATTTCGTGAAGGTGGGCTTCTCCGCCCAGGCCATCTTTACCGCCGGGCTTATCGCCAGCATCTTCGGCGCGGGCGCCGGCCTTTTCATCGCCGGTCGGCTGAACGAGCGTTTCGAGCGCAAGGACGTGATCCTGGCCGGGGCCGTGGTGGCTTCGATCGGGCTCGTCCTTACGTTCATCACCGGCTCGTACCTGCACAGCCTGCCCGCGCTTGCGATCTCGTCCAGCGTGGTCACCGCCGGCCTGTACCTGTGGCTCTTCAACATGTACACGTACACGGCCGTTGCCTACCCGACGCGGATCCGGGCCGTCGGGACGGGCTGGACCGACGGCTTCGGGCACATCGGCGCGATGATCTCGCCACTGATCATCGGACCGCTGTTCGCGGCCACGGCGAATGCCGGCTACATCGGCTACTTCGCCTACGTCATCATCCCGGGCGCCCTGCTTCCCGCCGTGCTGCTGTCTCGGTACGGGGTGAGCCAGCGGGCCGCTTCGCTCGAGTCCGTGGCCGCCGTGTAATCTGCCGACCAAATGGCGGCTCGAACGGCCCCCTACAGGCCCAGCCTGCCGGCCGAGCTGTCGTCGTTCGTCGGCCGGCGCCGTGAGCTCGCGGAGATCAAACGGCTCCTCGGCACGACGCGCCTCCTGACCCTGACCGGAAGCGGCGGAGCGGGGAAGACGCGGCTGGCCATTCGTGCGGCGTCCGAGATGGCGCGCAACTTCAAGGACGGCACTTGCCTTGTGGCGCTGGCCCCGATCGACGACCCCCTCCTCGTGACCCAGGCGGTCTTCAGCGCGCTCGGGCTCCAGGACGTGTCCTCCCGCTGGTCGATGTCCTCGCTCATCGACCACCTGCGGGACCGGCGCATGCTTCTCTTGCTCGACAACTGCGAGCACTTGCTGGACAGCGCGGCCGTGCTCGCGGGGACTCTGCTCAAGGCGTGTCCGGAGCTCCGGATCCTGGCGACCAGCAGGCAGGCCCTGGGCATGGCGGCCGAGGTGAGGCTGCGGGTTCCGCCGCTCTCCCTTCCGGACGCCGCGGACGGCTTGACGCCGGGTCGCCTCGCCGCCTTCGACGCGGTCGCCCTTCTGGTCGAACGGGCGCGGGCGGTGCAGCCGGAGTTCGGCGTGAACGAAGCCAACGCGCCCGCAGTGATGCAGCTGTGTGCACGACTCGACGGCATGCCCCTCGCCCTCGAGCTCGCGGCGGTGCGCCTGGAGGGCCTTTCGACGGAGCAGCTGCTCGCCGGCCTGGACAGTGAGCTGTCCGCGCCCTCGTCCGCGCTGCGCGGAGGCGAGCAAAGGCAGCGAACCCTGGAGGCGACGCTCGACTGGAGCTATTCGCTCCTGACCGACGAGCAGCGCAGGGCGTGGGCCAGGGTGTCGGTCTTCGCGGGAGGCTTCGAAGAAGAGGCGGCGACGGCGGTTTGCGCCGATGGCGATGGGTTCTCTCACGTGCTGGCGGGCCTGGTCGAGGCGTCGATCCTGCAGCGCGACGCGACCTCGAGCCCGCCCCGCTACTCGATGCTCGAGACCGTCCGCCAGTACGGACGGCGCAAGCTCCGCGAGCTGGGCGAGGAGCTTGTGGTCCAGACCAAACACCGGGACTGGGTCACCCATCTTCTGTCCGGCACCGACGTGTTCGGAGCCGACGAGGCGCTGGCATTCGTCCGTGTCAGCCGCGAGCGCGACAACGTGTGGACCGCCCTCGACTTTTGCCAGCGCCAGGCAGGCGAGTCCGATGCCGGAGTTGCGATCGTCGCCACGCTCACGAATTACTGGCTGTCCCGAGGTCCGCTGCGGGACGTTCGCAGATACCTCGAAACGGCGCTTGCTCTCACCCAGCCGAATACGACGAGCCGTGTGCGCTGCCTGATCGGGATCGCGCTGTTCGCCGACGCGATGGACGACGCCGCGACCGGCGAAACGGCGGGAAAGGAAGCCCTGGAGCTCGCCACCGCCCTGGGTGACGCCAACCTGGCGGGATGGGCGTGCGGCTCACTGCTCTTCACCGACTTCATCCAGGGCAAGCGCGAGGGCGTCGACGCACTCGTGGAACAGATGCATGAGGCGGGAGTCTCCAGTGCCCACCCCGGTTTGGTCGCGATCTCGCAGCACTACCAGTGCCTCAACTGGCTGGGGCAGGGCAAGGTGGACGACGTCGTCGCGCTCGGGGACGATGCGCTCGCCGCGCTGCGCAAGCTCGGCAACGTCTACGTGCGAGGCACCCTCGCCAACACCGTGGCTGAAGCCAGGCGTCGTCGAGGCGAGCTCGACCAGGCGGAGGTCTACGTTCGCGAAGGCATCGAATGCAAGCAGGCGCTCGACGACCGTCGTGGCCTCGCCATCCTGATCGAAACCCTGGCGTGGATCACGGCGGACCGCCACGACTATGCGCGCTCGGCCACGCTCTTCGGCGCCGCCGAAACGCTACGTCAGACCATGTCGATTCCGGTGCTCGCCCCATTCGTGACCCAGCACGAGGAATGCCACGCGCGGACGAAAGATCGTCTCGGCGACTCGGCGTTCGCGAAGTCGTATGCGACAGGCCTGGCGATGTCGGTCGCGGAGGCGGCCGATTACGCGCTGCGTAAGGTTGTATCGAAGCCCGTCGCGGCTACGACCGCGCCCTCGGCCACGACGCTCAGCAAGCGGGAGATGGAGATCGCGCGGCTCATCGCGGAGGGATTGACCAACCGCGAGGTGGCGGCCCGGCTCTTCATCTCCAGCCGGACGGTGGAGACCCACGTGACCAACATGATGAACAAGCTCGGACTGAATTCCAGGACGCAGCTGGCGCGCTGGGTGGGTTGACGGAGATTACGTAGCGGCCTACGGGTTTACGACGATGCCGCGCGCGAGGGCCACACCTAGCGTGCACGCTGATGGAATCGGACCACGAGCGACTCTTTCTTGCCGAGCACCGGCTGCCGCGCATCACCGACGTCGAGTTGGAGCTCCTGCGTTCCGCGCTGGTCGAAGCCTGCGCGCGGGTGACCGCTCGGGGGAACCATGTCCGGTATCTGCGGTCGACGTTCTTGCCCGGCCGAGATCGCCTGCTCAGCTACTTTCTCGCCGGCAGCGTCGAGGTCGTGCGCAGCGTCGCCGAGATCGCGCAGGCGCCGATGGACGTCCTGGAGCTCGCGGTCGACCTGGAAAACTAAAAGAGGGCCCGACGGCCGGGCCCTCTCATCTGACCGCGATGGTGGATCAGCTGGCAGCGGCTGCAGCTCTGACCGGAGCAGGGGACTTCGACCGCGATCGCAACAGGTGCACGCCCATCCAGATCGCCCAGACGACGTACGTGATGTAGATGATCGGAAGTCCGTAGTAGGCGCCCATCACGAGGGCGAACGTGAACAACACCAGGAACTGAAGAACGCTCTGGACGATGAACAATGCGCCGAGGACGATTCCGAGCCAGGCCAGCGGTCCTCGGACGATTCCAGCGCGCCGGCCCTCAATGCCGTGGACCAGCAGGCCGACACCGATGCCGAGGAAATAGATCGTGTAGGGGATCGCAAAGTCCAAGGGAACGGCGGCGAACTGGATCAGGCCAAGGACGGTCGGCATCGCCGCTGCGACCAGTGTGGCCACGAGCGCCAATCGGATCCACGGCTTGCTTGTTGCCGGGTGGTCGAGCCATTCGAGGTCGAACAGCGTCACAGCCAGCGCGAGAACGAAAACGGCCATGGACGCGAGAAACGCGACGATCACCGGGACGAGGTAGCTCGGCGGGACGGCGGCGCCAACCTGCTGGATGGCCGCGAAAACGACGACGGACGCGGCGCTGACGAAGGCCGCCGCGGGTCCGAAACCGGCCAGACGTTGGAGTTTCATCTCCGATTCCTCCTTTGACTTGCGGCGGCGATGTGCGCCGCTTTCGATGAGCAGAAGCTAGGTCTCACCCCCAGCGCGGCAATCCGGCAAAACACGTAGCCGGCTACGTGTTTCTTCCGATGGCCGGTGTCGGGCCGGCTCCTAGCGTTGCCCTCGAGCCGCCCAGACGCGGCATTCACGAGGAGGAGAAATGCAAGGCACCAATTCGGTTCAGCGGACGTCGGTGATCGTTTCGGGCGTGCTCATGGTCCTCGGTTACGTCGTCTTGATAGTCGCCAATCGCTTTCATCCGAACGGAATCGATCCCAACAATCACGTCGCGTCGTTCACCCAGTACTCGCACTGGCCCGGCTGGACGCCGGACCACCTGTTGTTCTTCGTGTCGTTCTTCATCTCGATCGTGGCGCTCCTTGTTCTCATCGAGGCGCTCGATGTGCACGGCGAGATCTCACGACTGGTGGTTCGGCTCGCGACCGTGTCGGCGGTCGTGGCCATCGCGCTCAGCGCCGTGCGAATGTTCATCGACGGCGTCGTCCTCGAACGAGCGGTCAACGCGTGGGTGACCGCGCCGGCGTCGGAAGCGGCAGCGCGGTTCGCGAACGCTGAGACGGTGCGATGGATGGAGGAAGCGAGCGGCAGCTACCAGAACTACATGATCGGGCTGTCGATGGTCGTGCTTGCGGGCCTGATCCTGTGGACGGGCCGCGTTTCCCGGCCGATCGGGGTTCTGCTTGCCATCGCCGGCGCCGGCAACCTGGCCGTCGGCTGGATCCTGGGCGAAGCGGGATTTGCCGCGGAGGGCGCCATCCCGAGCTACGCCTCGCAGGCCATCCCGGTCCTCGCCGGCGCCTACCTCATCGTCTTCGCGTGGCGAATGCCGAGGCGCGAAGCTCGGGCGATTCCGAGCGGTGCAGTGGCCGTTGCCGAATAGACCGGGTGTGATTTCAAAGAGTGGCCTCGGTTCGCCGGACTCATGCGAACCGAGGCCTGAGCTCTAGCGCTTCGCGAGGATCCGGATCACCGCCCGCGCGGTAAGCAGCGCGATGACGGCGACGATCTGTCCGCCGATGATCGCGCGATTGACGTCGACGGCCGGCTGCCAGGAGACCTGGTCACCCTTGATCACGAAGGCGCCGACCGGACGTGCGTTCAACCCAAAGCCGCCGCCCGACCCCTGACCCTGGCCCTGGGGCGCCTCTCCACCGCCGGCGCCCGCGCCGCCCGAGATACCGGCCGCGGTGATCACGGTGACGCCGTTCTTCTCACACGGATCGCTGAAAACCCGCTTGACCGTCATCGCCTCTCGTGCTTGCGTCAGGACTTCACTCGTTTGCATCGCTTAGACCTCCTGTGCTCCACGGGTCGCCGGCACCTGCCTTCAGGTTTACCAGCCCTGGTCGTCCTTACGCATCACGCGAGGTCAGCTCGTCGAGCTTTCGCATCGTGTTCGCGCTGCGGATCGTGATCTTCTTGTAGAGCGGCGTGCCCACGATCTTGTTCATGTGGCTCCGGGACACGTCCTCGCGATCGACGCGCCAGATCACAGCTCCGGGCACGTACTTCAGCTCATCTATGCCCGGCATCGTTGGAAGCCGGTCGAGGATGCCGCGATCGTCGATCTCCTTCCACAACATGAGGACGTAGGTCCGCATAGTCTTGTCGTCGACCCAGGTCCGCGGGATCGCATCGACCAGCTTCTTGAGGGCTGCATGGTCCATGACCAGGACCTTGATCTCCATGCCGGTGTGCTGCTCGAACGCCTTCTCGATCTTCGTGGTGAGGCGAGCGACCGATGGGGCTCTGGTCGAGAAGAGGACGTTGCCCGAATTGATGTAGGTGCGCACGTCAGACAGCCCGATGGCGACGAGCGCCTCCTTGATCGCCGCCATGGAAACCATCCCCTTGCCGCCGACGTTGACGCCTCTGAGAAATGCGACGTAGGTCATCCAGCCCAAGTCTGACCGCGCCACTGGGCGATAATCTGGCGGCGCAATGGCTGATTCGCTGAACATGCTGACAACGGCTCGGAACGCGGACGAGCTGCGAGCGGGCCTCGAGCGCGTGCGCGAATCGCCCCGGGAGGTCGGATCGCTCGAGATGATCGTCGCCCGACCGGCAGTCGACGAACGCGCAGTTCTCGATTCGGCCGAGCTTCAAACCGAAGGCGGGCTGGTCGGCGACAGGTGGAGCCGGGGCAGCAGGCCGAACCCGAAGTCGATGCTCACCGTGATGAACGCTCGCGCAGTGGACCTCGTGGCCGGCGACCGGTCGCGGTGGGCGCTCGCGGGTGATCAGCTTTTCGCCGACTTCGACCTGAGCCCTGACAACATTCCCGCCGGCACACGGCTCGCGATTGGATCGGCGGTGATCGAGGTCAGCGACCAGCCTCACCTCGGGTGCGAGAAGTTCTCTGCGAGGTTCGGGGAGGCGGCACGAGAGTTCGCCAACTCGCCTGAGGGAACGGCGGTCAACATGCGCGGAATCAATACGCGGGTCGTGCAGTCGGGCACCATCCGGCTCGGAGACACCGTCCGGAAGCTTTGAGCGGGTACTACCCCACCAAGATCCTCATGGCCAAGGACCTCACTTAGCCAGGCACCCCACCGGCGTTCGGTAAGTTAGTCGAGCAATGGATGGCGAAAGAATCGTTGGCACCATACGTTCGGCAGACGGAATCGGCGTCTTGCGCATCGAGGCTCGGTACGACACCGACATCGACGATCTGTGGTCGGCCCTCACCGATCCCGCGCGCCTGGCCCGCTGGTACGGCGAGGTGGAAGGCGACCTGCGGCCCGGTGGAAGGTTCACCACCTACATCAAGAGAGACGACTGGCGGGGAAACGGTAGCGTCGAGGCGTGCGAGCCTCCGCGGCGACTTGTGATCGCAGCGCGCGAAACGGACGAGTCCGCCGGAAAGGGCAGCGGCGCGGCTCCCTTCGACGAGGTGACCGAGATCACCCTGACGGGCGCTGGCGACCACACCATCCTGGTGGCGGAGATGCGTGGCCTGCCGCTGGACAAGATCGACTACTTCGCGGTCGGAAACCAGATCCACGCCGAGAATCTCGCCACCCACGTGGCGGGCCGGGAGGTCGGCGACACCGAACCTCGCTGGGACGTCCTGCTTCCTGGGTACCAGGAGCAGGCGACCAGGGTCAGGTGACTTCGCGCAACACGTCGCGGCCGAAGATCCGAGAGATGATCACAAAAAAGACCGGGATCGCGAGCCACGAGTAGCGGGCCGCCGAGACACTGACAAGCGCGACCGGGATAGAGGTCACGAAGACAAGAGACGTGCCGAGCGCCCGCACGACGTAGTACCGGCCCACCCGACGCCGCTCTATCGCGTGGGCCGGCCTGACGTCAGCGACCCACCACAGCAGCGCGAGCGTGACTCCGGCGAAGGCCATGCTGGCCGCATAGAAGACGACGGCGGTGGTGAGTTCGGGATAGTGCGCCAGCACACCGGTTGGGAATGGCACGAAGCAGATCGTCATCAGGAACAGCAAGTTCGTATAGAGGGTGGCTCGGTCGTAGTCGTGCGCCGACTGGAAAAGGCGGCGGTGGCTGAGCCAGTAGACGCCGACGACCACAAAGCTGATGACGAAACCGAGGATGCTCGGGATCGTGTCCACCAGGCGGGCCTGGAGGTTGGCGTCCGTCTGCGCGCTGCCGAGGTCGGGCACGGCGATCGACAGCACCAGGAGCGTCATCGCGACGGCGAAGATGCCGTCGCTGAAGGCCGTGATGCGCCCGAGCCCGGATTCGGGCTGATCGTCCGCCACTGCGTCAGCCTGTCTAGGTTGTCGAGGCGGCAACGGCAGGCCGGGCGGCGAGGTGGCGCAGCGCCGGCCCGACGCCGGCGAGCACGGCGGAGAACGCAGCCACCAGGTCGGGGTCGTCGGCCATACGCTCGGCCGCACCTCGCGCCGGGTTCAGGCGGCAGGCCTGGTTCCACGTCAGGAGCTCGGTGTTCTTGCTGCGGGCAACCTCGCCACGAAGAGCGGCCTGGACCACGTCCAGCAAGCCCGCGGCTTCACCCGTGAAGGGGACGGGCAGGCACAGCTTGTTCTTGGTCGCATCGTCCTCGGGCAGCGCCTCGACGGCGCCGAAGATCGCGGCGCTCCAGGTCGTCAGGCCGACCGTTACGTAGCGGAGGGCGATCCGTCCGGGCTCGAACGCCGGCGCCGTCGCGGTGGCGGGCGTCCCGGCCGCGGTGCAGTCGACGTAGATCTCGCCCGCCGTCGCGGCAAGCTGGTCGCCGTCGTCGAGGGTGACCCCAGCCGCGGAGATGGCTTTGACACGCCGCCGGCGGACGACCCTCTCGATGCTCCGTAGGGCGTCAACCTCGGCGCGGCTGATGGTCGCTCCGCGCCAGATCCCAGGCTCGACGTTCGGGTCGATGCGAACGAAGGCCCGGCGTTCCTCGAGGTCGTGCGCGAATGCCGAGGCGTCGTCCGCGGCCGCGGCCGCCTCCACCCAATCGGCCTGCAGGCGCATGTAAGCGGCCACCAGGTCGAGGGGTTGAAAGACTGCCCGGTCGAAGAGCCATGACTCCCTGCTTCGGATCCAGCGGATTCGGTCGGGCTCGACGCCCATCTCGAGGAGCCAGCCGCACGTGTCCATCGACGTCTTGCCCGCGCCGATCACGGTGAATGAGCCGCCGATGTCATCGAGGTCGCCGAGGTCGTTCGGGGGCAAGACCCGAATGCCGTCGTGGACGGGGAACGGTAGCGTGTGGCGGGCCGGAATCTCGGCCTGGAGCGGCGTGGCGTCGACGAACCGCGAACGGACTTTGACGACGGTGTCCTGTCCGGTGAGTCGCGACACCAGGTGGTGGCCGTCGACATCCTCGCCCCTGTACTCGGTGAGTGGGAGGAAGGTCACCTTGCCGGTAGTGAGCAGGCGCTGCTCCATGACCTTCGCGAAGTAGTCGCGGATCTCGTCACCCCTGGCCCGCTCGTAGAAGCCCGCGTTGGGGCCGGCGTCGTCGATGCGGTCATTTCCGAGCTGTGTGGAAGGAACGCCGTAACACGCGGACGGCTGGTGCAGTCGCACGAAGGGATAGGCGTCCAGCCAGTGGCCGCCCGGGGCGGGTAAGCGGTCCACCATGACCACGTCGGCGGACGCCCGGGAGACGAGCGTGTCGGTGAATGCCATCCCCGAGGCGCCCGCCCCGAGGACCAGGTAGTCAGTCTCGAGGACGCGCACCGGGCACATTATCGGCGGGGGCCCGACGTACGCCGTGTGCTAGCGATACCAGTGCCAGGTCGCGAGCATGGTGTGGAAGTCGGCGAGGTACCGCTCGTAGCCGCCATCGCCGATCGTGCCGCCGACGGTTGCGTACCAGAGCATGAACCGAACGCCGCCGTGCACCACCGCGCCGTAGCAGCGCTCTTCCGGCCCCGCGGAGCTCCACGATGTGCCTCGGACCAGTGCGGCCGTGTCCGAGCCCAGGTTGATGACCTGTGCGTTTCCGACCGGGGATATGTTGGTCGCTGAAAGGATCGTCGCAGCGAGGGAGTCGCCGTCAACCGGCCCGTCCCAGGGCCCGTCCTCGATGACGAAGACCTGCGCCTCCAGCTGCCCTGCGTCGAGGGCCACCGCGCATCGGATGACGCTCGGCTGAAAAAGCCGGGCATAGTCGGCCAGCGCGGCCGCGGGCGGAGCGGCCCAACCCGCGGGGGTGCCGAACGTGTAGCGCGGGTCCTGCTGGCACCAGCCGGCTATCGGACCAGGCGCCACCGTCAGCGCGTCGGGCTGCCGCCAGGTCCGGTTGTACGACAGATGAGCGAGCCACTGGGCCAGCTCGCCCTTGTCCTGCGGTTGGAGCCACACCGCGCCCTGGCCGACGACGTCCAACCAGACGCCGTGCGAGTCGGTGCCACAAGAGCGCACGATGCGAAAGGGAATCTCGAGATCGACGGCTCGCCCGGAGGGGTCGCCGCGCAGTGCGACGCCGCCGGCGCGCTGGTCGATGACGGCGCGGATCACGACCCGGTCGTCCATCAGGATCGCCTCACCCTGAGCGGGAACCGAAACCGTCTTTCCTTCCAACCCTCTCGCCTTGGCGTTGCCGTAGAGCCTCATTCCAAGGGCCGCGAACGCTGCCCATGCGACCGTAGACGGAGTTCCGACGATGACCATGGAGCGTTGCTGATTCGCCACGTTCTCCAGGGTGACCGGGACCTGCATGGCGACGCCGCACCTGTACCGCATGGTCGGTGCGGCCGGAGCGGTTGTGGGTTGGGCGGCGACCGATGCGTCAGCACGCGCAGATCCCAGGATCGCCTCCCAGTCAGGCCACATCCTCTCTTCGCTCTCCGCCGGACCAGTCGCCATGAAGTGGTAGCCGCCGCCGTCGTAGGCGAGCCAGGTTTCATACATCACGTAGAGCACGTCGCTTTGCTCGTAGGCGTACCTGAGGATGACCGCGGATCCGCCGGCGGCGGTCCGTTCGATGGGAGGTCCGATGAACTCTGCCCACCGCGACTTGGCCTTCGCCCAGGTGGTCGGGTCCTGGATCACGACGGGCGCGAGCGGGCCTGCGTAGCGGCGGAGCTGGATCGTCCATGGAATGGCGCCGTCGCCGCCTCTCTGGATCGAGACCTTGATCTGGGTCGCAACCACGATTTGGGCCGCGCGGTCGATATTGGCGACCTCGACGGGAAAGGAGGTCGGGTTGCCCGGTGCTTGAGACCAGCCATCGGGCGCGCCGAAGATCAGCTCCGGGGCGCCCTGCCTGTACCACGTCGCGATCGCGGGGAGGTTGTCAGGAATGTTCGCCGGAGGCGTGAACGGGGGCCGGATCGCCACCCGAAGGGGAGGCGGCGACTGGTCGCTAATGTCGGGTATCAACATCGGCTGATCTCCTCCACCTCCAGCATGTCGTCCGCGCGCAGTCGTCGTCGATGGGACAAGCGTCCCGCGAGCGCGGGCCGGGCACCCGGATTTCCATCCGGGTCCGTTTAGCTGACGAGTCCGAGTCGGGTGGCCTCGCGCGCGGCCTGCGAGCGGGTGTCGACGGCCAGCTTGCGCAGGATCGCCGACACGTGGTGGTCGACCGTCTTCGGCGTGACGAAGAGTCGCTTTGCGATCTCAGCGTTGCGCATGCCCTCGTTGATGAGCTCGAGCACCTCGATCTCGCGGTCGGTGAGCAGCGCCGGATTGCGTTGGGTCGAGGCCCTGGGGCCTCGGGAGATGCCGGTCGCGCCGCGGGCGCGCAGCTTGCGGGCAACCGCTGCCGCTGCCGCGCGGGTGCCGAGCTGCTGCAGCTTCACGAGCGCGTGCTTGAGCAGGTCTTCGTCGTCTGACGCCGCGAGCGCCATCGCCGCGTCGTAGTCGCAGCCCAGCGTCGTCCACAGGCCGGCTGCCTCCGCAAAATCGCCTCTGAGCTCCGCCGCGTAGCGGTCCGCAAGCCTGGGATGGATGTCGACGTCCTCGATGCCGGCTCGCCGCCGCCAGCAGCTGATCTCACCAAGGTCCCACCATGCCCCAACCGATACGGCCCGGCGGTAGACGAACTCGGTTTCGTCGCGAATGGCTTCAGGCCTGCCGTCGAGCCACGCCGCCTCGGCTCGTGCGACCGCGACTGGCACCTGGTAACCAGGTGAACCATCGACGTCGGACATCGCCTTCGCCTCGTCCATAAGGGGCCACACGTGTGGGTCACCACGCCGGGCGCGCACAAGCCCGAGCACCGGCAGCGCGACGATCCGAGGCAGCTCGCCCCGCTCGCCACGCAGCACTTCCTCGGCCACCTCGGCCGCCCGGGAGAGATCGCCGCGGTCGAGGTGCACCTTCGCTTCCGATGTGAGCAGCCACAGGCGCCACAGCTCGAGGCCTCGCTGCGAGCAGTACTCGGCGCCCCGGCCGATGAGCGGAAGCAGTCCTTCGTACAGGCGGGAGCCGACCGAGATGGACGCTATGTTCAGGAACGCCCGGCCGACGTCCTCGTCCATTCCCAGCTCATCTGCCATATCCAGGCTTCGGAGCAGCTTCTCCCGGCCGGCTTCGTGTCCGAGCCAGAGCTCGAAGCTGCCGAGGCTGTTCAAGGTGTAGACGATGGCCACTTCGTCGTTCGACTGCTCGGCGATTTGAACCGCGGCGCGTGCTTCGGCGAGTCCGGACTCGGCGTCACCCGCGTCCATGTCGAACGAAGCAAGCATTGCTCGAGCGATAGCCAGCTCGCCGCTCGGCGGCAGGTCCTTGAGAATCTCGACCGCGCGGTCGATAGGTTGCCGGGCCTCCGATCCGCGAACGCCGCACGAGTAGAACCGCGAAAGCCGGCGAAGGGCAATCGCTTCGTGCCTGGAGTCGCCGGCCGCGTTATACAGGGCGACGGCTTTCTCTTCGGCCTCGATGGAGCGGTCGACTCTTGCGATGTGGAGGCTCTCGTGGGCGAACTCCTCGAGGAGCTGAGCGCGGTCAATCGGCGGCGCGCCGTCCGCGACCGTCAAGGCGCGTTCGAACTGCGCCGCGGCTTCGCGGTGAGCACCAACCGCTGACGCTCGCCGGCCGGCCTCGCGTCCATAGCGAAGCAGCGCCGCGGATGCATCGGCCAGGGCCGCGTGATGGGCCAGCCGCGCCGGGTCCAGCGGTCCCCGGGTTGAGGTCTCCAGTGCGTTGAGCGTCAGGCGATGGAGATGGAGCGTCTCGTCTGGAGCAATCGACTGTTCTATTGCGACGCGAGCCAGCTGGTGCCTGAACCCGACGGATCCGTTGTTCCGGGCGAGCATCCCGGCGTCGAGGCATTCGCCCAGGCTGCCAAAGCTCGAGGGCGCGACCGCCTCCAGCAGCCAGAGCTCGGCCTGATGAGGTTCCACCGCCACGGCATCGAGCAGGGAACGCGCGCGCCCCGACAGTCGAGCAGCCCGGGCGAGCACCGCGTCGCGCACGGTGCTTGGGATCGAGTCGTCGTCGGACGCGAGGACCTCGGTTACGAAGAAAGGATTGCCGGCGGTCTTGCGATAGAGCTCGTCGGCGTCGAGGTGGCGAGACGCTGCCAGCCTGGCGACCGCCGCCGGCGATAGCGGTTGCAGCGTGATCCGTATGACCGAGTCGTGGCGCGGCATCTCGCCCAGCAGCCTTCGCAGCGGATGGTCGCGCCCCAGCTGATCGTCGCGGTACGTCGCGATGACAAGACCGGGGGCCGAATCCACGCGCCCGCCGAGCAGCTGGAGCACGTCAAGCGTCGCTTCGTCGGACCAGTGCAGGTCCTCGAGGACGGCGATCGACGGTGAGCTGCTTCGCAGCAGGTTGAGCAGGGCGGCGGCCACCTCATATGGACGCGCGTTGCCGTTGACCAGCCGGTCGAGCTCGCCGCCGGCCGCTGCGCCGATGTCGGCGAACGGCGCCAGCGGGCGGGCCGTGAAGAGTGGATCACAGGTTCCCCAGAACACCGTCGTGCGCGGACTGGCGGCGCAGAAGCTCCGGACCAGCGCGGTCTTGCCGACGCCCGCCTCGCCGCCGATCAAGAAGAGACGGCCGGCCTGCGTCGCCACCACCTGATCGAGGTGCTCGGCAAGCGTCCCAAGCTCCGCCGAGCGCTCGAGGAGCGGAGCTGCCTGAAGGGTGGCCATATGGGGAGAAATGGTGCTCCGGGCGGGCGTTCCGATCAAGGGACAAAAGATGGGTGGCCGCCCCTCGCAATCTGGGTGGTTGTCCCGATGCCCGGCTTTCTCCTGACCCCTAGCTTGAGCTCCGCGCGCATTCGAACCAAAAACGAAAGGAGGCTCAAGTTGCCCAGGTATCTCGTCGAAAGGACCTTTCCGGACGGCTTGCTGATCCCGATGACGGCGGAAGGCTCGGCCACGTGCCTGACGGTCGTGGGCCGCAACGCCGATGAGGGCGTCACGTGGATCCACTCGTACGTCACCGACGACAAGCGGAAGACCTTCTGCATCTACGACGGACCGAGCCCGGAGGCGATTCGCAAGACCGCCGGCAAGAACTCGCTGCCCGTCGACCGGATAACCGAGGTCAGCGTCCTCGACCCGTATTTCTACCGCTGAGAGGAAGGAAAGGACACATGCGAAGTCTGTTGACCGTCAAGAGGGTGCTCTTCGCGCTCGCGTTCGTCGCCATTTGCACGTTTCCGTTCAACGCCCTCGCCGACACGCTGCCGACCGGCGAAAGGTCGCATGGCAACGTGACCATAGAGCCGGCGTACGACGACATGACAGGGGGCATCGTCTACCTGCAGACTCCCAACCACCACGCGCCGCTGGGACCGACCAACACGACCCAGCAGGTGAACCCCCACGCCGTCGCACCGCTGTACCTGATCGTCTATCCCGCCGGGACGGCCGGCACTTTCAACTGCATGGGCGTCCCGGGCAACTGCCCGGACCACGCCGGCGCGATCGCCGGCCTGGCCGCGGCGCAGATGCCGTCGGTCTATCCGGTTGCGTCAGCCGTGCCTGGTCACGACCACCTTGTCGGCGTGGCCAAGACCGGCGGTGACTTCAACGTCGCCTGGCACGTCTACGTCGAGCTGTTCACATCGACCGCAGCCGTGCATCACATCACGCTGCTGGGCGACCTCAATTCGACCAAGTCCTCAGGCGGGCTGAAAGAGGTCGACACCGGGATCGTTTTCCTCTGTGCTGTCGTCTCCGAGAACTCCTATCAGGCCGGAAACCCGGTCGGTTAGCGATCCGCGTTCGCCGGGAGGGTTCACGCCCTCCCGGCAGTCAACCGGTCGAGCTTGCGAATGGTGTTCGCGTCGCTGGCTGTCATCCTCTTGTTGCCATGAAGGCGGTCGTCTGCACGGCTTACGGGCCTCCGGAGGTTGTAAAGGTCCGAGAGGTCCGCAAGCCAAGCCCTGGACGCAAAGACGTGCTCATCCGTGTCCGCGCGGCGGCACTCACCACGAGCGACACACGGATCCGCGGACTGCAGTATCCACCGCGATTGCAACTGTCACTCCGCGTCGTCGTCGGCCTGCGCGCCCCACGAAGGGTCATGGGCCTGGTGCTGTCAGGGGAGGGTGAATCGGTTGGAACGGACGTCACCGCGTTCAAGCCTGGGGATGATGTCTTCGGCTTCGACAACCGGTTCAAGTTCGGCGCGCAGGCCGAGTATGCCTGCTGGCCGGCCAGCGATCTGCTGGCTCGAAAGCCGGCGGAGTTGAGCCACGAGGAAGCGGCGGCGATCCCGTACGGCGGGCTGATGGCGATGTTCTTCCTGCGCCGGGCGGGGGTGAGGCATGGGCAGCGCGTGGCGATCTTCGGCGCCTCCGGGGCGAACGGGACGTCGATGGTGCAGCTGGCGACGCGTGCCGGCGCCGCTGTCACCGCGATTTGCAGCGCCCGGAACTGTGAGCTGGTGCACGCGCTCGGAGCGGCAGCGTGCGTCGACTACACGACCGAGGACTTCACCGAAGCCAACGTCGCGTACGACGTCGTCGTCGACGCGGTTGGTGGGCTGAAGCATCCGCCGTCGCGGGCGAGGGTCGCGAAGGTTCTTGCGCCGGGAGGCGTCTACGTGTCGGTGGACGAGGCGATGCCGCGCTTCACCCAGGCGGACCTCGAGGAGCTGGCCCGCCTTGGCGCCGACGGCTCGTTGAAGCCTGTGATCGACCGGACCTATCCCCTCGACCAGATCGCCGAGGCACACGCATACGTCGACCAGGGGCACAAGCGCGGCAACGTCATCCTGGTCGTTTGACCGCGGGCTTGAGATCGCCTTTCAGCGCGTCCTCGTACGCGGCCCACAAGATGCCGTACGCCGTCACCAGGCTTTCGGGCCGGGGTTGCTTGAGCGCATCTTCGAAGCGCCTGGTGTAGGGATGGTCGCCCAGCTCATCTCGCAGCAATGCCTGACTCTGGGCCTCCCACTTCGAAGCCGACGCCAGGTCTTTGCGTTTCTCGATCATCAGCCGGCCT
Organism: Candidatus Dormiibacterota bacterium; assembly: GCA_024280995.1. Lineage (GTDB taxonomy): Bacteria > Chloroflexota > Dormibacteria > Dormibacterales > Dormibacteraceae > 40CM-4-65-16. The sequence continues at coordinate 87,213 of JAMXLM010000018.1, read as the reverse complement.
CGGTGCATCATCTCCTCGAGGCGCGCGACAAAACCGTGCCTGTCGAATCCTTCCGGGGAGCGCGGGGCGCCCTCCCGGGCAACGGTCCTCCACTGAACCGGGCGGCTGTAGGTTGGGGCCGAGGCTGATGGACGCCATCCGGCGGCCGCCCTCTGCCGATCGTACGCCGCGCGCTTGGTGCTGTTCGTCAAGACGTCGTGCGCGAGGTTGATCAGCTTGGCGTGCTCCAGGGCGTCAGGATGGTTGCCGCGGTCGGGGTGCCAGTACTTGAGCTGACGTCGCCAGGCGGCATGCAGCTCCGCCTCGGTTGCGTCGGGCGGGACGCCAAGAACGAAGTAGTAATCGGCCAACGGTGGGGCGATGTCGCGCAGTCTCGCATGAGGCCGCTGGCTTGTTGCAAGGCCCAGGCGACTGGGATAATTGTTGGTGGCGCCGCTCAATATCCGAAGCTTCTGTAGGCGGCATCGCCCAGGTCAGGGTGTCAGCGTGCGGACAAACCCGACTGTTGTCCAGCGAGTATCCGCCGGCCCATCTCGATAAAAAAGATCGCGAGGAGCACCGAGGGTGCCGCAGCCAGGAGGCTGAGCCCCACGTTGCCGGACATGCTGGAGCCGGGCACGACGAAACTCAGGATTCCCAGGACGGCAGCCAGTACCAGCGCCCCTCCCGCCCAGCGCGGGGCGAGCCGCCCGCGCAGCAGGGGAACCGCCAGGGCCACGAGGCCGAGCGCTTCGAGCACTCCGGCGACGATGTAGAAGACCGTAAAGGCGGCCGGCGTCGGTGCTGCGGCACTCAGCATCGATGGGGCTTGGGAGGCGATCCAGGGCAGTACCAGAGCCTGCTGCAAATTGCCGTAGATTCCCAGCGCCATGCCGACGACAGCGACCAGGATCAAGCCTGCCTGGGCCATCCAGCCGCCGGGTCCCGCGATTCGCGAGTAGAGCACCGGCGCCCCGAACAGCAGCATCATGGTGCCCAGCGCGACGAGAGCGAAAGCAGGGGTCCAGAGCGCTTCCTTGGCCTGCGCCGCCGTGTCACCTGGAAAGGAAACCGCGGTAAAAGTGTTCATCACTGCGAACACGACACCGCCCACCAACAGCAGGATTCCGCTGGTCCTCACCAGCCTGGCTCCGATCACGGTGTGGTTACCTCCTTATGGCCGGGGGAGGCCCGGTAGCTTTGCGGGTCGATACCAGCCGGCGCTGTAACAAGCCTTGCGCAGGGCTCCTCTGACGGCGGAACAGGATAGGTGGTGAGGCCGCCGGCTGCGGCCTCACCTGGAGGTGTCGCTCCACCGCTCAGTCCGGGTCCAGCGGACCTCCCAGCAGGGTCATGTCGTACTTGGTGAAGAGCGCGGCGATCATCTGTCGGTCGGCGCCGCTCCGCGCGGTGGGCCCGAACTCCTCATAGAACCTGTGCCCGCCTCCGGGCGTGTAGATGACGATGATCTGGCCCGGCTCGTCGGTGATGTTCAGAAAGGCGTGGGGCACGTTGGACGGCAGGTAGGCGAACCCTCCTGGGTCGCAGTGGAACGTCTCCTCGCCGATCCGCACCTTGAAACGGCCTTTCAGCACGTGGATGGTCTCCTCCTGCTTGTGGTGCATGTGGAGCGGGGGTCCACCCTTGGGGGTCACGTCAACGGTGAAATAGTCGAAGGCTCCACCCGTTTGCTCGCCGGTGACCTTGAAGACGAGATCCCGGCCAGGTCCCGAAGTCAGGCGCAGGCCTTCATCCGCCGCCAACACCGTATACCGCCCGGTTGAGATCGACATGAGACATCCTCCTCGTAAATTGCTTAGGCACCATACTATTCGTAACCTAACCAAGTGTCAAGACTTATGCTTAGGGGCCTCAGCATTGGATACTCCAGTTCGCGTTGCCGCCGACTTCGCCGCGAAGTACCCCTACGGGAGCGCGTCGGCGACCGAGTGTGCGATGAACCTGGTGCGGGCGGGAGACATGGTCCTGTCACGAGTGGCAGAAGCGCTTCAGCCCATCGCGGTAAGCCCGGCCGGTGGGCTGGTGCTGGGTCTGCTGCGGGACGCGGGCGAACCATGCGCGCCGGGCTACATCAGCGAAAGGTTGATAGTGACGCGGGCGACCGTCACCGGCATCCTCGACACGTTGGCCGGGAAAGGACTTATCCGGCGCACCACCAACCCCGCCGACAGGCGCATGGTGCTGGTCCATCTCACTCCGGCCGGTGTTCGCGCCGCGGACCGCGTGCGTCGCGTGGTCCACCGGGCCGAGGCGGATTGGATGGGCCCGCTGAGCGAGCGGGAACGGGCCGATCTGCTCGCACTACTGGGCAAGGTGCAGCGCAGCCTGGCCTGATACCGCTCTGGAGGATTGGTGCTGAGGATGGCTCACACGGAACGGATCATGTACGTCGAGCTCAAGTCGGATCAGGGTGACCACGGTCCGGCGTGGATCGGTCGCGTGCGAACGTCGAAAACGGGCCGAACCCTGTACTACAGGGGACGCCAGCTGCAGCGCCACCAGGGTTTAGCCGGCAACTACGTCGACCTCAAAACGCGTGAAGAGTTCTGGGTCTCAGGGGTCAAGAAGGATGGTCGGGACCGACATTGGGCCGGCGGCGGACCGGTCGAGATCGATCCGGATGTTCTTGATCAGTACCTCGAGCTCGTGAACCCATCGGTTCGGGCGGCAATTCGCAAGGCTCGCGCCATTGCGGCGCCGGATCACTAAAGACGATCTCGGGAAGCTTGGGGCTGGAACTCGCTGCCCTGTATCACTGGAACTCACTGCCCTGTATCAAAATGTCGAGTGCGCCGCCCCGCCGACGGAGAGGAGACTGACAAGGACACCTGAATTCGTAGGGCTACCATTGCCGGGGTGAGTCGCGCTCGGCTGCTCGCCATCGCAGTTGGAACGCTCGTCGGAATCGTGGCGCTCGCCACCGCAGTAATCATGGTGGCGGTCAGGCCTTCGCTCTCAGCCACGCTTGTTCTTTCCACAAGCACAGTCAGGACAGGAACGGAGATCTCGGGAAGGGTCGTGGTTGAGAACCTCACCGGACGTGACATCAACTTGACCGGGTGCCACAGCATCTTCCAGGTCCTCTTGAGGAGCAGCACATATACCCCTGAACCGGGGTGGCAACTGTGTCTGCAACGGATTAGGGTTCCAACTGGCCAATCAAGCTATCCCGTACCTGTGCGTGCCAGCTATTACGAATGTGGTCAGACGGGCGCCATGGGTGGAGTCCCAGCGTGCCTGCCACCAGGCGATGTCATGCCACCCCTGCCACCTGGTGTGTACTGGGCCACCACTTTCGAAGATGGGAGTCGGATTCCGCTGCCTGCCCCAGTCAAGGTGCGAGTTAACTAGGCTGATCTCTCCGGCCCTTAGACCAGTAACGCGATCGTGAATATGGCCGCGCAGTAACTCGCTGGCAAGCACTGCCCTTGATCAAGTGACCACGCCCGAGGCGCCATATCCGTGACCGACCAGGAGCGCATCTCCGCCGGTCGGTTCTAAGACAAAGCTTCCGATCCACTGCCGGAGTTGCGCAGATACGTAAGAACCGCGGCGACGCGACGGCTCATCGCGCGCTCCTCACCGAGGCCGAGCTTCGAAAAGATCGAGTTGACGTACTTCTCGACCGAGGAGTCCGAAACATGAAGGCTCTCGGCGATCGACGCGTTCGACTTACCCTCCGCCATCTCTCGGAGGACATCGAGCTCGCGTTCACTCAGCAGGCGAACCGGTGACTCCAGCTGCCGGCTCCGGGATTCCACGAGCTTCTGGACCACGCCGGCGTCAACGACGGAGCGGCCGGCGACGACTTCACGCAAGGCGTGCATGACCTCATCGAGGTCCCCCACGCGAGACTTGAGCAGGTACGCCAGCCCGTCGGTTCCGTTCTTGAGGAGCTGGACGGCGTAAGCGGCGTCCGAATGCTGCGAGAGGACGACGATCCCGACGTGTGGATGCCGCTCCCGGATCGCATGCGCCGCCTCGATGCCTTCGACGTGATGGCCCGGTGGCATTCGGATGTCGGTGATCACCGCATGCGGCTTCAGACGGTCGACCGCGCCGATGAGGTCCTCGGCGGTGCCGACGGATGCCAGCACCTCGACCTCGCCCGACTCTTCGAGCAGCCGCCTGGTTCCTTCGCGGACGAGGTAATTGTCCTCGGCGATGACGATTCGGATGGTGTCAGGCATGCGCCGTCTCACCGAGCGGCAGCCAGGCGACCAGGCGGGTGCCACCACCGTCGCCGCTCGTGACCTCCATGCACCCCCCGAGCGCCTCGATCCGATCCTCCAGGCCGCGCAGGCCCGATAGCTGCGCGGTGGCCGGATTGAATCCTCCGCCGTCGTCGGACACCTCGATCAGCAGGCGACCGGCATCGTCACGGCGAAGCCCGATGTCCACACGCGAGGCGTTGGCGTGCTTGATCGCGTTCGTGAGAGCCTCAGAGATGAAGAAGTAGCCGGCTCCTTCGATGGGAGCGGCAAAGCGCGTGTCGCGTGGTACTCCATCCGAGCTGACCTGGACAGGAATCGGCATGCGCGAGGCGCGTTCTTCCACGGCCTCGATCAGCCCATGGTCGGTAAGCAGCGTGGGATGGATCCCGCGTGCCAGCTCCTGCAGGCTTTCGAGGGCGCGTCGCGCATCATCCAGCGCCTCGTGGACGGTGGTCTCGGTGCGGTCGCTGCCTCTGGCGAGCTGACTGCGCGCCAGGCCGAGGCGAGCTAGCAACCCAACCAGCTCCTGCTGAACCCCGTCGTGTAGGTCGCGCTCGAGGCGCCGGCGCCCGGCCTCCTCCGCCTCGACCAACCGTGCACGGGATGCCTCCAGCTCAGAAAGGCGGGCGGACAGCTCGGACGTGAGATCGGAGTTGCGTATCGCCAGCGCCGCCTGGCGGCCTAGGCTCATCAAAAGGTCCTCGTCCGACCTGGTGTATCGACCTTCTTCCTTCGGTCCGCACTCGATCACGCCGATCATCTCGGCGCCGTGGCTGAGAGGCACCCTGAGCTCTGGTGCCGCCGCGTCCGATCGCCGGTCACCAACGGAAGCGACGACCGTTGGCTCGGGGCGATCGAGCACCAATCGCACCCACTGCGCTCCAAGTCCGGTCTTGACCGCGGTCGCGACGGTTCCGGCGACGTCTTCCGCCCCGGGTGAGGATTCGAGGCGCGCGCCGAGCCGGCTGATCAGCTCGTAGCCGCTGAGCCGCGGACCGAAGACGAGCCGATCGGCCACCTTCTCGAGCTCGCGACGGGCCGGCTGGAACACCAGCGTCGCCAGGATCGTGAGAGCGATGGCAAGCGCGAGCGGGACTCGTTGGCCGACGGCGATGCCGAGCCCCGCCGCCAGCAGCACGTACGCCGCGGCGATGAGCGCCCAGAGCGCTCCATAGACAACCGAACGGCGGATGACGTCGTCGATGTCGACGCCGCGATGGACCACGATCCCCAGGGCGAGCCCGATCGGCAACAGCGACACGGTCGCGAGGTACTGCAAGGCCGCCACCCAGAACGGGATCGAGGGTGGCCCCGGGCCGAAGAACACGAACATCAAGCTGAGCCCCGACAGCACGACCGCGTAGAGGGGCCAGCGGATCTGGCGCCGCTGCTCCTGGCCGAATCGCCGGTAGCGCGCGATGAGCAAGGCGAGGCCGAGCGCGACCGCGACGTTGCTGACGTCGAGGACCGCCTGGCCAAAAGCCCCGACAGGGTCAAGGCCGTGGATATAGATGGGGCTTGCCGCCGCAATCGGCCCCGATCCGAACTGGCCGGAGCTGACGTGGGCCGCGCCGAGCAACGCGCACAGCTGGACCGGGATGAACGCCAGGACCAGGCCCACGACCACCCGCTGCTCGTAGCGGCGCTGAAACTTTCCGTCCGGGAACGTGGCAAACACCGAGACGCCCGCGGTCGACACTCCCCATGCCGCGGCGTTGGCGACCACGATTCCGGCCCAAAGCACGTTTGACGAACCATGCGTCGCGGACAGCGGAGACAGGGCGCTGCCGATGGCCTTGCCCACGGCCAGCACGGTGCCGGTGAGCAGCAACAACCAGGCCGCGCGGTTGGCCGGGCGGGCCAGGAACGCGATCGCGCCGGCAAGGTAAAAGACCAAACCGGTAGCGACATCGACAGCGGCGGAAGAGAGCTGGTCGTTGCGCAGGTCCAGGACCGCGACGGCGACGAGCGCCGCCGCGCCCGGCAAGAGCCACCACGCGTTGGCCTGCTTGGCCGTCACGCGCAAATCTTGGGACGTATCCGCGTGCCTTGTCGTGGAGGCGGGCCGCAAAACCTGTGGCGGTTTTCCGCAATCACAGCCGTCCCGAATTTTGAGGTCCGCGGGATGGGTTTGGGCCGCTGCCTCGACATACCTTCGCCGCAGCGGGCTGACCAGCTCGAATCCAATCCTTCAGGAGGCGACGAACAGTGCTCAAGATTTGGGATTCCACGAATTTCAGGCGAACGCTGGGTGGTCTGTGTTTGATTCTCGCGCCGGTTCTCTTCGCCATCAACGAAATCACCTTTCCGGACTTAAGCGGTAGCGGGGCGGACCAGCTGGCCGCGGCGGCGAAGAGCCACGACCTGATGCTGGTCGACATCTACATCGGCATCGCGTCCGCGATTCTTTTCATCCCCGCGGTGATGACGCTCCTTCACATCACCCAGCGACGAGGCGTCGTGCTTGGGCACGTGGCGGCGGTGCTCTCCCTGGCCGGCATTGGGCTCGCCGGCCTGGCCCTTTACGGATTGCAGCTGATGCTGTGGGCGATGGCCGGTCCCGGCGTCGACCGCCAGGCGATGGGAGCTTTCATCGACCAGGTACAGCAGAATCCGGCGGGTCTCCCGCTCGTCCTGGGCCACGACCTCTTCGCGATCGGACTCATCCTCTTCGGCATCGCGGTCTGGCGGTCGGGCTTTGGTTACCGCTGGGCCGGGCCGGCCCTTGGGCTTGGCATCGTGCTCGACATCGTCGGGGGCACGGTCGGGCTGCCCGACATGATCATCAGCGTGATCAGCGACGCGATCTTTGTCACAGCGCTCGCTGCGATTGGTTTGCGTGTGCTGCTCACCACGGATGCAGGGTGGATGGCGGTCGAGCAGGTCGACCCCAAGCGGTCGACCACGGTCGTCCCCGCGCGCGCATAAGAAGACATTTCCATCGGAGGCGCCTGGCGCAATGTGCCCGGTGCCTCCGAAACACCTCAGCCGCTCAGCGGTTCATAGAGCTGCTTTGTCACGGCACGCCGGCCGCGGCTCGACGAATCAACCGGAGTCGATGGGACATATCAGCCGAAGGTGAACCTTGGGATTAAGAGGCGGCGGGCAGGTAGCGTCAGGGCGGAGGTGTCAACCGGGGTACAAACCTGGGCATATCATTGCCACGACTTGGCGGATCTGGCCCTCGCAAATGAAGCGTTGCTCGCCGTCCGCGAGCGCTCGAGCGGTCTCTTGACCTGGGCACCGTCGACGGCCGCACGAGAGGAGCCATGAGCCACGGCGGACGTGTCGCCGTCGTGCAGGCGGCGTCGGTCGTGTTTGACTGCCCCGGGACGCTCGAAAAGGTTCGGAGGTTGGCTGCGGAAGCCGCCGCCGGCGGCGCCGGCCTCGTCATGTTCCCCGAGGCGTTCGTGTCCGGTTATCCGCGCGGAATCTCTTTCGGCACCGTCATTGGCGAACGAACACGCGAGGGGCGTGATCAATTTCGCAGGTACTGGGAAAGCTCCGTTGATGTTCCGGGGCCGGTGGTCGACGAGCTGGCCACGTTGGCCGCCGACCTGAGCGTGCACATGGTCATCGGGGTTGTGGAGCGGGAGGCCGGCACTCTCTACTGCACGGCATTGTTCTTCTCGCCACGGGGCTATATGGGGAAGCACCGCAAAGTCATGCCTACCGCGGCGGAGAGACTCGTGTGGGGATTCGGAGACGCCTCGACTCTTCCAGTCTTCGACACGCCAATGGGGCGCATCGGTGCGGTGATCTGCTGGGAGAACTACATGCCTCTACTGCGAATGGCGATGTATTCGAAGGGAATACAGATCTACTGCATCCCAACGGCCGACGGCCGCGAGACGTGGCTGTCGACCGTCCGCCACATCGCGCTCGAAGGACGGTGCTTCGTTCTTTCGGCCAACCAGTTCGCCAGGCTCTCCGACTATCCGTCCGACATCAAGAACGAGCTCGCTTCAAAACCTGACGACGTGGTCTGTCTGGGAGGGAGCTGCATCGTGGGACCGCTGGGCAACGTGCTGGCAGGTCCTGATTTCAGTGGCGAGACGATTCTTTATGCGGACATCGACATAAACGACGTCTCTCGAGCGAAGTACGACTTTGATGTCATCGGTCATTACGCGCGGCCGGACCTGTTTCGTCTCGAGGTCGATGATTCGGCCAGGAGTCCGGTGGTGCTCGCGCAGGGAGTCGAACCCTGAGACTTGGGATTAAGAGGCTGCGGGCACACAGTGTCAGGGAGTGTCACGGAGGGTCGGGGAGTGCCAAATGCGCTCGGGCTTATGACGCACCAGTGTCACAGAGTTGTCAGGGAGTGTCAGCGAGTGTCTGCGTGAAGGCGTCAGTTAGGGTGTCAACGCGCGGCTGACCAAACGTCCGACTAGGCGAATAACTCAGATGGGCGGACTGTAAAAGTCTCGCGAGCGTCTTCCAGCATTCTCCAGCAGCACCGAGCGCTTTCCCGCCGCCTCGAGCAGCCTCGCGCTCTTTGCCGCTCACTCCAGCTAACTCCTGTGGATCCAGCCCCGGCGGAATTCAGGCGCGGATCCGATGAGATCGCCTGGAACGTCAGGCCACGGCAACATCCCTCGAGCGTCCGCCAATGTCACCCCAGCGGGACACGGTCTCCCCCGGCCAGGGCGTGCGTTGATAAGACGTGGCGCTCACGCCGGTTGCGCCAGACGCTCCTGTAGTAACTGAACCAGAACCACAAGTCCAACCCCGGGTCGGATTCTGGTTCGTGCTGCTCTACGCGTTGGCTTTCGCGAGCACGAGCCTGCTCTTCGTGGCCCCCTTACTGGTCACCCTTGCGTTGAAGGTGAGCGCACTCGTCGGCATCAAGCAAGCACCCAGCAGCTTGGCGCTTGTCGCCGGCACCGGCGCCCTGTTGGCCATATTCGCCAATCCGTTCTTCGGCAGGATGAGCGACCGCACAACGTCGCGATTCGGCAAGCGCCGGCCGTGGATGGTCATCGGCCTGACGGCCGGTTCGATCGGAATCCTCATAGTCGCTTTGGCTCCGAGCGTCGCTGTCGTTCTCGTGGGCTGGTGCGTCGCGCAGCTGTCATTCAATGCCCTGCTCGCCGCCATGGCGGCCGTGATTCCGGACCAGATACCGACCGCACAACGCGGCTTGATATCTGGCGTACTCGGTGTCTGCATGCCGATCGCGACAGTCTGTGGGACCTTCTTGGTCAACCTCTTCAACGGACACCAGCTCGCGATGTTCCTGCTGCCGTGCGTGGTCGGCGGCTTCTTCATCCTTGTGTTCGTGGTCAATCTCAACGACCACAGGCTTGCAAGAGCGAACAGGCCAGCCTGGTCGCTGCGCGAGTTCGCCAGTACCTTCTACTTCAATCCCCGGAAAAGCCCGGACTTCGGTTGGGCTTTTGCCAGTCGTTTCCTGTTCACGCTTGCCTATGCCTTCCTGGCAACCTACCTGGCCTACTACCTGCTGGAAAAGATCGGCAGCACCACGGCCGAAGTGCCCCATCAGATATTCCTCGGCACGTTCGCCCAATCCGCGCTTCTGATCCCGGCTTCTCTTATCGGTGGCCGGCTCTCAGACTGGTCGGGCCGGCGAAAGGTCTTCGTCTTCGGGGCTTCGCTGGTATATGCATTGGCGTTGATCGTCTTAGCCATCTCGAGCCACTTCAACGGCTTCCTCGTGGGCATGGCGATCAGCGGACTCGGGTTCGGTGCCTACTATGCAGTCGACCTCGCTCTTGTAGTGGATGTACTACCGGCCAAAGCCACCGCCGCCAAGGATCTCGGAGTGTTCAACATAGCCAGTGCCGGTGCTTTCTCCGTGGCGCCGGCGCTCGGTCCCGTTATCCTCGCGATCGGTTCCGGCAGTTACGCCTTTCTTTATGCGGTGGCAGGCGCCAGTGCCGTGCTCGGCGCCGTCGCCATCCTGCCTGTGCGGCGCGTGCGATAAGACCAGCAACGGACGTTCTACCGCGCGGACGATGCCATCCAGCTCGCGATCTGAGCCCGCGAGTTCACGCCGAGCTTGTTCATTATGTTTCGAACGTGAGTCGCGACAGTGCCCTCTGAAATGTAGAGGCGCGCTCCGATCTGCTTGTTGCTGAGCCCTTCGGCCACAAGGTGGGCTACCTCCACCTCGCGCCTTGCGAGTGTTCCCGAAGCTGTCTCCGTTGCGACCCCGGCATCTTCCGGATCCGGTTCGCCCAACGCGAGCCGCATCGCGCGTTCGCGACCCATACGCTTGCCGGCGTTGTAATCGGATTCGAACTTTGCCTCTCCTACAGTGCGAATGATTGACTCCGTCGTCTGGGCGGTCACCGAAGCCTGAGGACCGACAATGCCTGCGCCGGCCTCGGTCCCCACGCTTGCGGCAGCCCCGAGCAGTTGCGCCGCAAGTCTCGGATTGGCGGAGCTGTCAGCGTGCCATGCAAGAACGGTTAGCAGGTAGTACTGCGAGATCCGGTGGTCGATCTGGCGCACCACCCGCAACGCATCAAGCATCCATCTCTTGGCCGACACAAGGTCGCCGGTGCCCATCGCATTCATCGCGAGATTCCGAAGCATCGACTCAAGAAGAAACAGGTCGCCGGCTTCGCGGCTAAGACGTGCTCCCTCAAGTGAGACCGTCCTGGCGGTATCGGCATCGCCCACGAAAAACGCGTGGACTCCGTATGCCTGTAACAGTTCGATCCTCGCCGCGTAGTCCTCGAGACCAGCGTTAATCGTCTCGGCTTCTTCCAGAAAGCGCGTCGCTCCCGAGGCGTCGCCGCCAACATCGGCTGCAGTAGCCGCGATTGACAGCGATTGCGACAGCAACGACAGGTCCTCTGTCTTGCGAGCCATCGCCACGGCTCGAACTGTCCACGGAGTGGCCGCCGTTGGATCGCCCTGCAGCAGACTCAACCAGCCCCGCAGCGCATACGCTCGCGTAAGGGTCGGCATAGATCCCTCACCGGGTTCCAACAGTCTGTCCAGCCACCGAATGCTCTCGGTCGTCCCGTGCGTGACCCAGTAGTAGGCGAGTGAAGCTGCAATGTCGATCCCAGCGGCGAATTGCCTGCGCTCCAGGCAGCGCTGAAGGACTGAGCGGATGTTGTCGATTTCCAGGTCGACCCACCCAAGCCACTGGACGAGGCCGTGGCGCTGCTGGTCGATTAGCCCGAGACAGGTCGTCCGGTAATGCTCGACCAGGCGATTCTCGATCTCATCCTTCTCACGAGCGTCATCCAGCTTGAGACTCGCGTATTCACGCATCGTCTCGTGCAGCCGATAGCAAACTTGGCCCTTGAACTCCTCTTTCATCACAAGGGACTTTTCGATCAATGAGGACAGCAGATGAACGACGGATGCAGCGGGGAGTCCTTTGGATGCACAAACCGCTTGGACGTCCTCGCGAGGGAATCGGCCGGCAAACACGCAGAGTCGTCGCAACAAGATCCTTTCAGGCTCAGTCAGGAGGTCATGGCTCCAGTCGATGGTCGTCTGCAGCGTTTGATGTCTCGGCAGAGCGGCCCGACTACCTCCGGTCAGGAGGTCGAACCGATCGTCCAGCCGGGCAAGGATCTCTTCAACGGTGAGCACCCGGGTTCTCACCGCTGCGAGCTCAATCGCCAACGGCAGGCCGTCGAGTCGGCGGCACAAGCTCGCGACCGCGATTTGGTTCGACGCTGATAGCTCGAACGAGCCGGACGCCGCATCGGCTCTCTCCTCAAACAACATCGCGGCGTCGTTCCGCTTCAACGCCGCGAGCGATTCCCCCGTCTCTGGGAGCTCGAGCGGCGCGATAGGTACCACCTGCTCGCCGCCCACCTGAAGGGGCTCGCGGCTGGTAGCGATCACCTTCACGTCGGGCGCAGCACGAAGGACTTCAGTGCCGAGTTGACCGGCGGCCTGGAGGAGGTGCTCGCAGTTATCGAGGACGAGCAACAGCCGCTTTTCTTTGAGGCTCGCGGCCAGGATTTCATGAGGCTTCTTCGCCGCCTCGTTGCGAAGGTCGAGAGCGTCCAACACAGCGTTGGCTACGAGGGCAGGATCACGGACTTCGGCCAGCTCGACCAGATAGGCACCGTCGGAGAAGCCACGACCCAGCTCAGCAGCGGTCCGAATCGCGAGCCGAGTCTTACCCACGCCACCAGGCCCTACCAGGCTCACAAGCCGGCCGGTTGTGAGCCTCTTTCGGATCTCGGCCAACTCGCGGCGCCGGCCGATGAAGCTCGTGAGTTCTGCCGGTAGGTTGCCCGAACGCCGGCGAGGCCTTGCCATGGTCTGTATCGAACTTACCGACCTGGGCCCTGAGGACGTCTAAGCACCGAATCCATAATCCTGTAGATTCGCCCGCCCCGGTAGCTCGCGCAGGCTGACCGCATGCTTCAAGAGCTACCGCGTCACCGAGTCGAGGTGACCTTCGTTGGCCGGCCGCCGGACCGACAAATCGCGCGCGCGTCAGGCGTCGCGGAAGTCAAGGTGCGGGGCAGTGTCCTGAGCTGCCTGGTCCTCGGCAGCTTTCAACCATTTCTCGACGCGTTGCGCGGGTACGAGGTCATAAGCCTGACCTCGACGCCGCACCGCGGTCCGTTTGGAGGTGGTTGATGCGATCACGTTGACCTCGTACAGACCACGCGTCAGTCCCCTCCAACCTCGTCACCAATCATCATCATCAAAAGGAGAGTCGAAATGCGTATGACAACGGTCACCAAAGCACCGTTCACGCCGAAAGTGATCCGCTGGGCTGGTTTGGCAGCTCTTGGTGCCGGAGTGATCTTCGCCGGCATTCAGCCGATACATCCGCCGGACACAGTGTCATCGGTCACTACCACTACGTGGACTGTTATCACGTCCTTGAAGACGGCGATGTGCTTTCTCTTCCTGGTCGGAATTACCGCAATTTACGCACGGCAGGTCGGTAAGGCGGGTTGGCTAGGGCTGGCCGGCTTTCTCCTCCTGAGCGTCTCATGGTGGCTCCAGACTTCGTTCGTCTTCGCTGAGACGTTCATCATGCCCCGGCTCGCTCCAGTATCTCCGCAATTCGTGAACGACTATCTGGGGCTTGCCAGAGGGGACGCGAACGCATCCGTCCTCGGCGTCCTCACCACTCTCTACTCGCTCGTCGGCCTCACGTACATACTCGGCGGTCTGGTATTCGGCATCGCGACGCTGCGCGCCCGAATCCTGTCCCGCTACGCGGCCGGTCTCCTTGTGATTGCTGCCGCGCTTACGCCCGCTGTCGCGTTCGTGCCGCACTGGATCGGCCGGTACGGGGCGATTCCCACGGCGATCGCGCTCGCTTGGCTCGGTTATTCGGTCTGGTCAGAGGGCCGTTCGATGGCCTCAGAGCCGGAAGTCGCCCAGATCGGGCCGCAGCTCGCCGAAACGGCAGGAGTCCTCTGATGAAGAATACCCCCATCGCACGATTCGCGGCAGCCGCTGGCTTGTTTGCGACCACACTCACCCTCTTCTCGGCGTCAGCGTCAGCGTCCACGTCAGGGCCAGCAGCCGGCACGGCCGGCCTTCCAAACTGCAACCAGAGCGGCGCGGCGCCCTGTTTTGAAACGGTCTGGGCCGGTGGCAGCCCGCATTACATGACGTTTGCCAACCTCAACTTCCCGCTGGGAACGAGTGCGCCAACTGGCAACTTTTACGTCGTCGCGCCACAGACAAGCGTTCCACAAGGAACTGTTCCTTTCCTCCACGACCACGTCGTAGCCGACATCCCCGCTCAGAACGGTGGCAACTACGCCGTTCACCTGCATGGCTATCTCGTCTTCTGCAGCGCTCAAGGATCCTTCACTGGTGCCTGCGTCCCTGAACAAGGAGCAATGCCGCTGGCGCAAACGGTAGACGGCCAGAAGCTGACCACGGTGGAGGCAGTAGAAGCGAAGGCGAATGCCGGATTTCTGCAGTTGCTGGACACAAATTCGGTGTTGATCGGAACGATCAACGCTGCCAAGTAGCCATAGGAGTTCTGAAGATGAGTACTTACAGGAAGAACTCGCTCGCCGGCGGGATCCTCTACCTGATCACCTTCGTATCGATACCGTCGTTCATCTTCTACAGCGGAGTGAAGAGCGCAAATTACGTCGTTGGTTCTGTGCCAGATAGCGGCACCGGATTCGGGGCCATTCTGGAGATGATCGTGGGCCTTGCATGCGTTGGCACAGCCATTGCGCTGTTCCCGGTGCTCAAGAGGCAGGGCGAAAGTAGGGCACTTGGCTTCATTGCCTCGCGCACGGTGGAATGCACCTGCATCTTCGCCGGCGTCGCGGTTCTGCTCTCAGTCGTGACACTTCGTCAGAGCGGAGCCGGAGCCGCTGCGTTGCCGACCGCTCGCGCCATTGTTGGTCTGTACAACAGCATCTTTCTGGTCAGCCAGGGCTTCATGCCGGCGATAAACGCCCTCTTCCTCGGAACGCTCCTCTACCAATCGCGGCTGGTCCCTCGGGCTCTCCCCGCCCTTGGACTCATTGGAGCGGCGCTCATCGTCATGTCCGACGTCGGAGTCATGGTCGGCCTTTGGGGACAGACCTCCACCGTTCCGGCCCTCACCACCATTCCGATTGCGCTCTGGGAGTTTTCGCTGGGCGTTTACCTGACCGTGAAGGGATTCAGGCCGTCTGCCATAGAGACACTTTTCCGCGATCGGTCCACAGTTGCCCGAGTTGATGACGAGTCTCGGGTTGCGGCACTGGCCAGTTGAATTTGGTCCGTATCCAAGGGAGCCCGGCTCCGGCCGGGCTCCTTCGTCCTTCCTGAATCACGCAGGAACACGGTGTCGACCTGTGTTCGTCAGGCAACCCCTCGCAGGCTCGCCGGCCTTAGATCTCGCGTGCGGCTGGGCAGTCGCTCCGACCAATGAAGCCATCCGCGCTGGTCAGCATCGAGTTGGCAATCTGCGCCTTCTCAATCCGCCGCTGCCTCGACCGGGTCTCGCACCGACTACCTGAATGGACGTGCGGATTTCTCCCATCTAATGCACTGCGTCATGGCGCCCAGGGACCTTGGACGTGGGTTCGTGAACTTGAAATTGGTGAAAGTGCTCGCGCAGGGAGTCGAACCCTGAACCTTGGGATTAAGAGTCCCCTGCTCTGCCAGTTGAGCTACGCGAGCGCGTAAGAGAGGAGCAAATCGATTCTAAGGTAGCCCGTTAACAGCCTGGGTTCCCGCGCGCCCGAGTCGCCTCTACCGTTGGCCCACATGTCTGCCCGCGTCCCTCTCGACGTCGACCTCGAGGACAAGCTCCTCTACGGCCTGACTCCGACGCGGCTCGTTTACCTCGTCCTCTCGTTGCTCGCTGCGTTCACCCTGTGGTCGGGTCACTGGGCCTTCGCCCCCGCCCGCGGTGCGGCCGCAGCGGCGGTGGCCGCAGTCGGTGCGGGCGCGGCATGGGGGAGGTGGCGCGGACGGCCAGTCGATCGCTGGGCCATCGACCTCGTTCTGTTCCTGCGCGCGACGTATCGCATCCGGTGGCGGCGCCGATGATCCGCATCGAGCGCACAGGCCCGGCCGATTGCTGGCGACCACACGTCCCTTCTGTCGCGATCATCGAGACCGATCCGATCGGCTTCGCCGGCGCGGCAGAAGACGAGCGTCACAAGTGGCTCACCGGATTTCGACGCATGCTCGACGGTCTCGACTCACCCCTCCAGGTCATCGTCGACGTCGTCCCCGGCGAGCAACGCGAGATCGTCGAGCATCCGAACGACCCGGCCGATTTCGACGACATGCGCGGCGCAGACCTCGCTTTTGCGAGCGCGGTCAAGCGATCGCGCTTTGCGCACCAGGTCAATACCTCTCTGGTCATCGCGAGGCCGCATGCGGAGCGCCTCCTCCGCGCTCTTGCCGACATGGGCATCCATGCGCGCAGCGGACTGTCAGAACCTCCGAGAGTGTTCGGTCGCGAACGCGCAGGCGAGTTCCTTCACGTTGAAGGCCTCAGTCGCACCTGGTACGTCGATCGGCTGCCTGGCACCGAGCTCGACCCCGGCTGGTGCTTCCGCCTGCTGCCTCCAGGCCTCCAGATCCGGCTTGCCTGGCACGTCACGCCACTCCCCGCGGCATGGATCGTCGGCTACCTCCAGCGCCAGCTGATAAACATGCGCGCGACGCGGCTCGTCGACGTCGCATCGGCGACCTCCGACCCCGCGCTCGCCGGCGCGCTGCCCAACGCGGAAGACCTCCAGCGCCGCCTGGCCTCCAGCCAGGACAAGGCTTTCCACGTCTCCCTGTACCTCACCCTGACGTCCGCCACGCGCGAGGACCTGGAGGCGGGATCGGCGCAGATCGAGTCCGCCGCCCGCGCCGTGCTTTGCGAGATCCAGCCATGCACTTTGCGAATGCTCGATGGCTTCCTCGCCACGCGGGCCGGCGGTCCGGACCGGCTCCAGCGCAAGCGTGTCCTCGACTCGACGGCGCTCGTGACCTTCTTTCCCTGGAACGAGCCCGACCTGCAGCAAGATGGCGGCCTGTTGGTCGGCCGCAACCGCGCAACCGGCGCGCCAGTCCTGATCGATCCCTTCGACCAGCGCCGATACGCCAACGCCAACATCGCGGTCTTCGGCCATTCTGGCGCGGGCAAGACCTACCTCCTCTCGACGCTCGCGATGGGCGCGCTGGGCTGCGGCACCCAGGTCTTCATCGTCGACCCCGAGCACGAGTACGGCGGCCTCGCCCGCCGGCTTGGAGGCATTGACGTCGAGCTCGCCCTCGGCTCCGGCCATGCCCTCAACGTCCTCGACATCAGCCCCCGGCACCGTGCCGACGAAGCCTGGCTCGGCCCCGCCGCCGCCGACGCGGTCGACCTGTGCGCGTGCGTTTGCGGCGGGCTCGACGAGTCCGAACGCGCCGTGGTCGAGGGTGCGGCTCGCCAGGCGTTCGACGAGGTCGCGGAACCCGTGCTGAAAGACGTCGCGGAGCGACTTCCACGTGGCTCGCGCGTTGCCGTGATCCTCCACCGCTGGGTCAACGGCAGTCTTGGCCAGATGTTCAGCTCCCCGACGAACGTCGACCTGGAGGCGCCGATCGTCGTCTTCGGCATGCGCGAGCTGCGCGACGAGATGGTCGCGCCCGTCCACTTCCTCCTGGCAGAGGCGCTCTGGACGCGGATCAAGCGCAAGGATCGCCGGCGCATGCTCGTCATCGACGAGCTCGGACTGCTCTTCGAGGACGCGACAATCCGGCGTTTCGTCGTGAGCCTCGCCCGCCGGATCCGTAAGTACCACGGCTCGCTCGTCTTCGCGACCCAGAACCCCGGCGACCTCCTGACCTCGGACCAGGGCGCCGTCGTCGC
Organism: Candidatus Dormiibacterota bacterium; assembly: GCA_024280995.1. GTDB lineage: Bacteria > Chloroflexota > Dormibacteria > Dormibacterales > Dormibacteraceae > 40CM-4-65-16. The sequence goes on along the minus strand of JAMXLM010000018.1, from coordinate 69,720 downwards.
CACCAACCCGGCCATGGTCTTCTTCGGCGCCCAGCGTCCGAGCGAGGCGGCCAAGCTCGAGCACGCCTTTCGTCTCAGCCCGCGGCAGCGCGGCTTCCTCGAGACCGCTCACCGCGGCGACTTCCTCCTCGCCGCGGGCGCCGATCGCCTCACCCTCGAGATCAAGGCGCCGCCATGGCAGGAGGAGGTGATGCGCGCCGCGCGGGCGCCTGGCCGCGACGCCTCTGACTCTCAGGCTTAGTCTCAGGCTTAGTCTCACGCTTAGTCGCGTAGGCTTAGTCGGCACAATGGCTCGGGTCCTCCACTACCGTCTTTACGGACTGCCCGAGCACCGGCTGGAACAGGTCCACGAACAGTTCGACGCGCTCGCCGGCGTGCGCGCGTGGCGATGCGCGCAGCCATGGATCGCAAGCTCGCAGTCGCGCGGGCTCTTCGAGATGGAGTACTTCCGCCACCTCAAGAACGAGATCGGCCCGCGGCTGAGCGCCGCCGGCTTCGTGAAGATGGCCGGCGACGAGACCGACGCGCTGATCATCACGATCTTCATGCGCGACCTGAGCGAGGAGTACGGGACCAGCACCTCGATCCTCGACGAGGACCATCCGATCGCAAAGCTCCGCCACCTCGACTTTCGGTTCGGCCGCCTGCCGAGCGGTCACTCCCTCGAGGACGTGCTCGCCAAACGGCCGGTGATCAAGAAGGTCGAGGGCGAGCGCATCCTCTTCTATCCGCCGGCGTTCCGCCTCCACTCGATGAGCCCACCGAGTGCGGAGTGGGCTTACGCGCTGTACGGCATACGCGCCTACGCGCCCACGCTCCTGGAGGCCGAGCAGGAAGCGCTCAAGATCCTGAAAGGATTCGGTCACCTTGGCGCCTGAAGGCGCGGTGGTGAGCAAGGGATCCATCACTTCGTCCGACGGCACAAAGCTCGCGTTCCGCGCGTGGCCGCAAGACAAAGCCCGCCTGACATTCGCGGTCGTCCACGGTCACGGCGAGCACAGCGGTCGCTACGAGCGCTTCGCGCAGGGCATGGCCGCCTATCAGATGGCCACTTACGCGGTCGACCTGAGAGGCCACGGTGAGAGCCCCGGCCAGCGCGGCCACGTCGACTCGTGGACGCAGTGGGTCGACGACGCTGTCGCGTTGGTCGACTACGTCGAACGACAGGTCGAAGGCGAGGTCGTGCCCCTGGGCCATTCGATGGGCGGCGTGGTGATGCTCAGCGCGATGCGCGCGCACAGGCTTCCGAACGCGCGGCGTTTCGTCGTCTCGAGCCCGGCGCTCAAGGTCAAGGTCGCCGTCCCGGCGTGGAAGACATCGCTGGCCGGCGTGACCTCGCGGATACTGCCGCGCCTCAGCCAGGGCACCGGCCTCGATCCAAAGGTCGTGTCGCGTGACCAGGCGGTGGTGGACGCATACCGCGGCGACCCGCTGGTCCACAGCAAGATGTCGAGCCGGCTCTACGCCGAGTGGCAGCGCGCCGCCAAAGAGGACATCGAGTACGCCGGCGACATCACCTTGCCGTTCCTGATCATCGCCGGCACCGCCGACGCCTTGATCGACCCCGCGGGCAGCGAAGAGCTCCATCGCCGCTCCGAGTCGATGAGCACGCTGACCCTCTTCGAGGCTCGTTTCCACGAGCCTTTCAACGACCATGGCAGCGACGAGGTTTTCGCCACAATTGCGGAGTGGCTGAGCAAGTGATCGTCACCGCGGTTCTGGCGTCGAACCTGAACGTGAACCCCGGCTCGTGGCTTGCCTGGATCATCGTCGGACTGATCGCGGGCGCGGTCGCGGCCCGCGTGGTGGCGGGCCGCGGTTTCGGCTGCATCGCCGACGTGGTCGTCGGCATCGCAGGCGCCATCATCGGCGGCTTTCTTCTCAGCGCGGTCTTCGGCGCCTCCGGAAACGTGGGCTTCTGGGGCAGCATCATCGTCGCCTTCATCGGCGCGGTGGTCCTGCTGGCCGTGCTGAAACTGGTCTCCGGAGGCCGCCTCTAGCCGGAGGCAGCCTCTAGCCGGCGACCGCCCGGGCCTCTTCCTCCTTCGGTTGCTGCGGCACGGCGGCGGCCGCCTTCGGCCGGCGCTTGATGAGCATCGTGGTCAAGGCGGTGAAGAACAGGAACGCAACCGGCAGCACGAATGTCTGCTTCATCGCGTCGATGTAGCCGCTCACGAAGACCTCATGCGCGAGTGCCGTCAGCTGCGCCGCCACCTGCGGGGGAAGGCCAGGGGGAAGCTGGGCTCCGGTCTGGCCGGTCCCGATCTGGAAGCCCTTGGACGCGATGCCCGTGAACGCGGCCACGAACTGGTCGCGGAACTGCTCGGGCAAGGAGGCCGAGTGCGCGACCGCCTGGTCGTGCAGCGTCGTCGCGAGCCGGTTCTGGAGCAAGGCACCGACAACGGCGCTGCCGATCGCCGCGCCCAGCTGCCGGATCGTGTTCAGCACCGCGGAGGCGGAACCCGCGATGCGCGGCTCGATGTTGCGCATCGCGACCGTGGTCATGGGCGCGAAGGTCATGCCGATCCCTAGTCCGGCGACGATGGCCGGCGCGAGGAAGTTGATCCACGTCGAGTCCGGTCCAGCGACGAGCGCGATGCTGCCGAAGCCGATGGTGAAGAGGAACACGCCTGTCATCAGGATGTACTTGCCGCCGAAGCGATCGGCCATCCGGCCCGCGAATGGCGCGGTGAACATCGACGTCAGCGACATCGGTGCCAGCGTCAAGCCCGCGACCAGTGCTGAGAATCCGCGCGCGGACTGGAGGTAGATGGTGAACGGCAAGAAGATGCTGAGCATCCCGAAGCTGATCGCGGCTGCGAGCCAGTTCGCGACGGCGAAGTTGCGGTCGCGGAAGAGCGACAGCGGAACCAGCGGCTCCTTCTGGAATTGCTCCCAGATGATGAACAGGATCAGCAGCGCAACGCCTCCGCCGATGATCTCGGGGATGGTGAGCGTGTAGCCGGAGTACGTCGCGTATCCGCCCCACGCGTAGCGCTGGCCCTCGATCAGGCCGAAGACGATCCCGAACAGGCCGGCGGTGGCGACGATGATGCCGACGACGTCCCATCCATGCGCGCGTCCCGGCCGCAGGTCGGGGATGACGAGGAAGGTGCTGATCAAGGCGAGGATGCCGATCGGCACGTTGATGAAGAAGATCCACCGCCAGTCGATGTACGTGATGATCGCGCCGCCAACGGTTGGCCCCGCGAGAGTCGCCAGGCCGGCGACGCCGCCCCACACGCCGAACGCTGCGCCGCGGCGGTCGGGAGGAAAGATCGAGGCGATGATCGCCAGCGTCTGCGGCGTCAGCAGTGCGCCACCGACGCCCTGGACGATGCGGGCGGCGATCAGCTGCTCCGGCGTTTGGGAGATGCCGCACAGCGCCGAGGCCACTGTGAAGACGAACAAGCCGATCGCGAACAGCGTCCGCTGCCCGTACTTGTCACCCAGCCGCCCCGCGGTGATGAGCAGCACCGCATAGACGAGGACGTACGCGTTGAGCACCCAGAGGACCTGGTCCAGGGTCGTGTTCAGACCGGCGCTCATCGCGGGGATCGCCACGTTGACGATCGTCGTGTCGAGCATGATCATGAAAAACCCCGTGGTCAGAACCAGCAGAACAAGCCACGGATTAGTGCGTGCCTGAGCCATGTCTCCTCCTCAACCCTTCATCGCCGGAGCGCATTCCGGCCGTCCATTCCAGCTTCCCGTCGGTGATCTCTTTCGCGATCTTCAGCACCCATGTCCGCTCGGCTTCGTGCATCGCGATCTTGTGCTCGAGCTCGATGACGTGGAGCCGCGCGTGGCCGCTCGACAACAGCTCATCGAGGATCTGTGAAAGTTTCGTGTTGATCGCACGGAGAGCCTGTGCGCGCTGCTCCAGCAGGCGCGCCGCCTCTTCGGCCGGCAGGTGGTGCATGAACATGAGGCCTGCGGCGAAGTGCGGATACTCGCGCCGCGGCTGGGACACGATCTGGCCGACGACCTGCAGGAGCACGTTACGACCGGCGTCGGTCAGCCGGTAGATCGTCCGCTCGGGCCGGCGGCCTTCTTTCTCCTTCTCGACCGGAACGATCCAGCCGTCGCGCTCGAGCGAATCGACCGTGTGGTAAAGCGACCCGAAGTTCAATCGGATGAACTCGTCGTGGTGGCGGGCGCGCATCGTGGCGGCGAGCTCGTAGGGATGCATCGGCCGCTCGTTGAGCAGCTCGAGCACGGACAGGGCGAGCGGCGAGATCTCGATGCTGACTTCGTTCACCTGGCTATATCCCATCCGGAATATACAGAACCAAGTACCCCGGCGCAAGTATTCCATCCGTGAAGCTGGGCGTTTTCTCAGCAAATTCCCAGCGTCGCAACCCCAAACTCCAAGCCGGGGTAGCAAGGCTGTGATGAATGCCGGCGCGGCGGTCCAACCAGTTCCCGTGACCGAAGCCTCGAACGTCCACACCAACGCCAGCGGTGAGCTGGTCCGGGGTGCGACTCAGGGCGACCTCGACGCGTTCGAGGAGCTCGTCCGCCGGCTGCAGCGCCGCGTCTACGGTTTCGCATTCCAGCACCTCCGCGACGCCCATGAGGCTCACGACCTCACACAGGAGATCTTCGTCAAGCTCTACCGCAACCTGGGCCGCTACGACGCCGAGCGCCCGTTCGAGCCATGGTTCTGGAAGCTCGCGACCAACACGACGATCAACTACCGGCGCAAGCGCGTGCCGCTGCCGAGCGAGCCGGGGGAGGAGACCGCCGACCCCGACTCCACACCGCAAATGCACGACCCCGCGCTGCTGCAGGCTCTGGCCCAGCTCGACCCCGGCTACCGCGTGCCGGTCCTTCTCCACTACTACTCCGATCTCTCGCTGGAGCAGGTGGCGGACGCGCTGGGGATGACGATCCCGGCGGTCAAGTCACGACTCCACCGCGCCCGCGCCTTGCTGCGCAACTCGCTCGCCGAGGCGGAGGAGCGCGAAGCGCTGTGATCGCCTGCGCGCGCGTGCGCGTCCTGCTCGAGCCTTACCTCGACGGCGAGGTGTCCGCGGCGGAGGCCGCCCAGGTTCGAGCGCACCTTGCCACCTGCCAGGACTGCCGCCGCCAGCACGACCAGGCGGTCTCGCTGCCGTTCCGGGTGAAGGCTCTCGGGGCGCCGGCGCCGCGCGCGTCGCTCGTGCCCGACGTCATGCGCGCGATCGGCGAGGAGCGTGACGGCTATCGCCGCTCCTGGACGCTGCTGGTCCCGGAGGCGCTGCTCGCGGGCTTCATCCTCTGGTACCTCTCCGGCCTGGACGGCCTCGGGTCGATCGCGTCAGGGATCTTCGGCGACCTGGCAAGCCTCGGCTCCGGTTCTCTGCCGCGGTTGCCCGAGGTCGACATCGTCCTGCTGGTCGCGCTCATCGCACTGATGGTGGTCGCGGCCTACCACCTGTCGATCCTTGTGCGGCTGACGCCGCGCGTCGCGCCTGGTCCGGCTCACTCCGCCGCGCCCCGTACATGAATGAGCGCTGGGCCTGGCCGCTCCTGATCGCGGGCCTGGCGGTGCTGGGCGTCGTGCTGGCGGTCGCGGACATCTCGATCGCGGCCAGGTGGCCGACACCTTTCTCCGACGCGCTGGTCGGACCGAAGTACGGCACGGTGCAGGCCGTTCCGATGCGCTTCGATCGAAGCGGCGTTTCGGAGAGGCTCATCTTCGCGTCCCCCAGGGGCATCGGCTCGCTCGTCCCATATCTCGCGCTGCGCGCGTTCCTGACCAACGGCGCGGGCCTGGTGCTGCTGGCGCTGGCCGCCCTCGTCGCGTTTCCAACCCGCGCTCGCAGCGCGGTGGAGCGCCTCGAGGCCAGGCACGGCGTCGAGATCGCGCTTGGCGCGGGCCTGGTGATGGTCCTGCTCACGCTCGCCGCCGCGACCCTGCTCCGCTTCACCCTGCTGTTTCTCGCCGCCGTGCCTTTGGTGCTGGTCATCGCGCTGGTGGCAGCGCTCTTCGGCATCGCATGCATCTCGCTCGCGATCGGGCGCCTGGTTCACCGCCGGTTCAAGCTGCCCGCGGTGCACCCGCTCGTGGTCGCGTTTGCGGGCGCCCTGGTCGTCTTCGACCTCGCCGTGATCCCTTACGCCGGGGTTTTCGCGCTCGCAGCGGTGGCGATGGCGGGGCTCGGTCTTGCCGTCGTGACGCGATTCGGATCCAGCGGTGGCTGGACGTTCGGCGATCTGAATTTCTGAAATCTGACCGGAGGGAGGCACAACGGTGATCGGCTTGCTCAACAGGACTCGACTGATCGTGGCCGGGCTGGCGATCATCGCCCTCGTGCTCGGCACGCTCATCTATCGCGACGTCTTCGTGCCCGCCAAGAACACGGGCAGCTCCCTGAACCTGTACACGGTGACGCGGCGCACCGTGACGGCGAGCATCACCGGGTCCGGCAACCTGGTGCCCGCCACCCAGGCGAACCTGAACTTCAAGGTCGCGGGCGTCCTGACCGAGGTCGACGTCAAGGTCGGCGATCCGGTGAGCGCCGGCCAGAAGCTGGCGGCGATCGACAATTCGTCGCAGCAGGCTGCGCTTGCCCAGGCCCAGGCCAACCTCGAGACGGCGCAGGCCAACCTGCAGTCGGTCGAGACGCCACTCACGCCCTCGCAGGTCCAGCAGCTGCAGGACAACGTCGCGACCTCGCAGCAGGCCTACGACGACACGGTCGCCCAGGTCAACCTGACCAACTCGCAGGATGCGACCACCGTCTCCGGCGACCAGGCTCAGCTCGCGGCGGACCAGGCTTCGCTCAACGCCAGCTTCGCCTACCAGCAGGACCAGGCCAAGCTCACGGCCGACCAGGCGCAGCTCTCCACCGACAAGGCGAAGTTCACGACGGACGGATGCGTGCTGGCCAACGCGCCGTTCTCGACCAACCCGTGCATGACCGACTTCACCAACGTGCTCAACGACCAGTCGGCCATCACGACCGACCAGGGCAAGCTGAGCCTGGACCGGTCGGCCGTCAGCGCGGATCAAACGAGACTCAGCGTCGACGCCGCGCGGCAGCAGACCGACAAGGTGAACGGCCAGCGCAGCATCAACCAGGCGGCGGCCGCGCTCACGAGCGCGAGGGACAACCTGGCCACCCAGACGCAGGCGCGACCGAACCAGATCGCCGCGGCGCAGGCTCAGCTGGCGAGCGCTCAAGCCGCGGTGCTGACCGCGCAGCAGAACCTGAACAACACCGTCCTCTACGCGCCGATGGACGGCGACGTGAACAGCATCAACGGCGTCGTCGGCGAGTTCGTCGGGACCGGCGGCGGCACCACCGCCGAAGCGCCCGGAGGTCAGGCGCCGCTGCCGACCAGCACGCCATCCACCGCGTTCATGCAGGTTGGCAACGTCAGCACGATGGAGGTCGTGATTCCCTTCGCGGAAGCTGACGCGGCGCGCATCGGCAACAACCAGGACGCTCAGGTGACTTTCGACGCTGTTCCCAACCTCACCATCAGTGGCCACGTGATCGCGGTCGCCAGCTCGGCCACGGTCTCGAGCGGCGTCGTCAACTACTACGCCACCATCGCGCTCAACCAGACCGACAAGGCGCTCAAGCAGGGCATGACCGCCAACGCGACGGTGACGGTGAGCAAGGCGACCAACGCCATCACGGTGCCCAACCTCGCCATCACGCACAGCGCGGGTCAGGCGTACGTGATGGTCTACGCGGCCGGGCAGCAGGTCCGCACGGCCGTCGACACCGGGGTTGTCGGCGACCAGTTCACCGAGGTCACCGGCGGGCTGAACGACGGCGAGCAGATCGTGCTGCCGACGGTCAGGGCCGCAACCGGCAGCGGCACCACACGCGGCGGCGGCGGATTCGGCGGCGGCGGTGGCATCCGCGTCGGAGGCGGCGGATGATCACGCTCGAGAAGATCACCAAGACCTACCGCATGGGCAAGGTCGAGGTGCCGGCGGTGCGGGGCATCGACCTGCAGGTCGCCGCGGGCGAGTTCATCGCGATCATGGGCGCGAGTGGCTCGGGCAAGTCGACCCTGATGAACATCATCGGCTGCCTAGACGTGCCGACCAGCGGCCGCTACATGCTCGACGGCGTCGACGTCGAAAAGCTCAGCGACGACGAGCTTGCGCGCATACGCAACCGCAAGATCGGATTCGTCTTCCAGAGCTTCAACCTTATCCCGCGCACGAGCGCGCTCCACAACGTCGAGATGCCGCTGATCTACGCGGGCGAGCGCGGGCGCACCGAGCGGGCCAGGGTGGCGCTCGGCGCGGTAGGCCTCGCCGACCGAATGAATCACCAGCCCACCGAGCTCTCCGGCGGCCAGCAGCAGCGCGCGGCGATTGCGCGGGCGCTCGTGACCAACCCGGCGATCCTGCTCGCCGACGAGCCGACCGGCAACCTGGACACCGCGTCGAGCGTGGAGATCATGCGGCTGCTGACCCGGCTCAACACCGAGGAAAGCCGGACCGTGGTGCTGATCACCCACGAGCAGGACATCGCGCGCTTCGCGAAGCGCGTCGTCGAGCTCCGGGACGGCGTGATCGTCCGCGACGAGCGCGCCGCATGAACCTCTTCGAAGCCCTGCGCATGGCCGGCAACGGGCTGCTCGCCAACCGTATGCGCAGCTCGCTGACCATGCTCGGCATCCTGATCGGCGTCACCGCGGTGATCCTTCTCGTCGCGGTCGGCAACGGCGCGAGCGTGCAGATCAACGCCCAGATCCAGTCGCTCGGCGCGAACGTCATCTACGTCTACCCGTCCAACGCGAAGGGCGCCGGCGGCGTCTCGCAGGGGTTCGGCACGGGCTCGTCGCTCACTCAGGCCGACGTCGACGCCATCAATTCGCAGCAGGACGCCCCCGACGTGGTGGCGGCGATCCCGATCACCCAGACGGGCGGGCAGATCACGTACGGCAACCAGAACTACTTCGCCCCCACGACCGGGACCACCGCCGCATTCCCCCAGGTGCGCGACTACCAGATCGCCGAGGGCTCGATGTTCACCGACGACGACGTGACTTCCGACCATCGGGTCGTCGTGCTCGGTCAGACCGTCGTCACCAACCTGTTCGGCTCCACCGATCCGATCGGGCAGACGATCAAGATCAGCCGCCAGAGCTTTCGCGTCATCGGCGTGTTCGCCTCGAAGGGCGGCACCGGCTTCGGTTCGCAGGACAACGTGGTGGTCGCGCCGATCACGACCGTGTGGGCCTATCTGACGGGTGCGCGCGGCAAGGTAATCAGCCAGATCGTCGCGTCGGCGTCATCGGCGTCGACCGTGTCCGCCGCGGAGACCGAGATCACCGCCATCCTCATGAACCGCCATGGCATCTCTGACGCCTCACAGGCAGACTTTCAGCTCCAGAGCCAGCAGGACATCCTCAACCAGGCGACCTCGATCGCGGCCGTGCTGACGCTGGTGCTCGGCGCCATCGCCGGCATATCGCTGGTGGTCGGCGGGATCGGAATCATGAACATCATGCTCGTCACCGTCACCGAGCGGACGCGCGAGATCGGCATCCGCAAGGCCATCGGCGCGCGGCGGCGAGACATCCTCGTCCAGTTCCTCATCGAGGCGATGGTGCTCAGCGGCCTGGGAGGCGCGCTTGGCATCACGGTCGGCGCCGTGCTGGCGCGCGTGGCGCCAAACGTTCCGGCGATCGCCAGCTCGAGCTTCCCGACACCCGTCGTCTCGGCGCCGAGCGTCGTCCTCGCGTTCTGCGTGTCCGTCGCGATCGGTCTGTTCTTCGGCATCTATCCGGCCAACCGGGCCGCCCGCCTGCATCCAATCGAAGCGCTCAGGTACGAGTGAAGGAGTAAAGAGAAGTTGAAGTCGTACGTCGTCGTGCTGCTGCTCGTCGTCGGGATCCTCGGTGGGTTCTACGGCGGCTACAAGATCGGCCAGAACAACGTCAGCGCAAGCTCCGGCACTAACAACAATCCCGTAGCCACACGCACCGGCGGCGGAACATTCGGCGGCGGCACCGGCGCAGGTCGTGGTGGCTTCGGCACTCTGTGTCCGAGCCCCGGCGCGCCGTCACCTTCGCCTGGCGCCAACGCGGTCGCGCGAGGCACGGTCACCGACCTCGCGAACGGCTCGCTGACAATCACCAGCGCTCAGTGCGACTTGAAGATTGTCTTCGGCAACACCGTGCAGGTCTCCAAGACCGTCGCCGGAAACACATCGGACCTGAAGAACAACATCACGGTGACGATCGTCGGGACGCGCCAGGCCGATGGCAGCATCAAGGCGACGACGATCCAGATCGGCGGTACGGGAGGTTTCGGCGGCCCAGGCGGAACCCAGGCAAGCCCTGGGGGCGGTGGTTAAGCTCCCAGAGGCTTCTCGAACCAGGCCACGTCCCAGTAGCGGCCGAACTTGCGGCCCTGCTCGGTGTAGAGCGCGACGCGCTTGAAGCCGAACTTCTCGTGCAGGCCGATCGATTGGGGGTTCGGAAGCGCGATGCCGGCGAGGGCGCGGTGGAGATCCTCGCCTTCGAGTGACTTGAAGAGAGTCTCGTAGAGCTTCGTGCCGGTGCCCTTGCCGGTGGCGTCTGGCGCCAGGTAGACGCTCGTCTCGACCGTGGTGAGGTAGCCCGGCTTGGGCCGGTAGCGGCTGCTCGTCGCGTAGCCCGCGAGCCTGTCGTCCTCGGTGGCGACGAAGATGCGGTGCCTTCCGGTCGGTGCGTAGTGGCTGAACCACTCGCGGCGCGCGTCCATGGTCAGGGGCTGGTCGTCGAACGTGTAGTGCGACTCGAGCACGTAGTGGTTGTAGAGGTCGTTGATCGCCTCCAGGTCGTCCTCGGTCGCGGGCCGGATCACGCCGACCAGTCTATTTGGCGAAGAATTGGCACCGAGGTGGACAGGATCGAGCTCCGAGGGATGGTGTTCCAGGGACGTCACGGCGTCCGCGACGCCGAGCGCGCCGCCGCCCAGGAGTTCAAGGTCGACATCGAAGTCGAGGCCGACCTGGCGCCTGCGGGGCGAAGCGATCGCCTCGCGGACACCGTCGACTACACAAAGGTCCGCGATGCCGTGCGCGAGGTGATCGACGGCCCGCCGCAGCAGCTGCTCGAGACCCTCGCCGGCATGGTCGCGGAGAGAGTTCTCAAGCTGCCGCACGTTCAGGCGGTTTCGGTGCGTGTCGCCAAGCGGCCCGCGAGCATGCAGCCGATCGATGCGGCGGCGGTGCACATTAAGAGGACGCGCGCATGACCGTCGTCGCGTACTTCGACTGCTTCTCCGGCATCTCAGGGGACATGACGCTCGGTGCGTTGATCGACGCCGGCGGGGAGCGTGCGGTCCTCGATGCGGCCGTGGAGGCGCTGGGACTCGGCGACGAGGTGACGCTGGAGGTCAGGCGCGAGAGCCGCGGGCATACGGCGGGGACGCGCGTGCTGGTCGGCGTGGAAGACCGGGTTGAGCGCACGGTTCCCGCCCTGCGCGCGGTGGTCGAGGACTCCGACTCGCCCCCGCCCGTGAAGGCGAGATCGGTGGACGCGATAAACCTCCTGGCGCGCGTAGAGGCGCGGATCCACGGCGTGCCAGAGGCGGACCTGCACCTGCACGAGCTCGGCGGCGCGGACACGCTCGTGGACGTGGTCGGCGCCTTCTGGCTCCTGCACTCTCTCGAGGTCGAGCGGGTTTATGCCTCGGCACTTCCGGCGTCGCGGCCGGGACCGGCCACGCTCGGGGTGCTGGCGGGGACCGGGGCCACCTTGATCGCTGAAGATCGGGGTCGCGAGCTCGTGACCCCCACGGGCGCCACCATCCTGGCGACCGCCGCGACGTTCGCGCGTCCCGCGATCTCGCTGCGCCGCACCGGGTACGGCATCGGGACCGACGAGGCGCCTGGCAATGCGCTTGCGGTGTGGATCGGCGACGAGGTCGCGGCCGAGACAGGCGTCACCCTCATCGAGACCAACCTCGACGACATGGCACCCAACCTTCTCGCCGCCCTCGTCGAGGACCTGATGGCAGCCGGGGCGCTCGACGTGACGGTCGTGCCCGCGCTGATGAAGAAGGGCCGCCCCGGCCATGTCGTGACGGTGATGTCGCCGCCCGAGATGGTTGCGGCGCTCAGCGATCACCTGCTCCGACACAGCACCACGCTGGGCGTGAGGCTGACTCGAACAGACCGCGTGATCGCCGGGCGCCGGATGATCGACGTGCAGACGCCGTTCGGAGCGGTGCGAGTCAAGGTCAAGGAGCTCGGCGGCCGGGCGGTCGACGTCGCGCCAGAGTACGAGGACTGCCGGCGTATCGCGGGCGAGCGTCACCTGGACCTGCGCGACGTGATGCGGGTGGTCACCGCGGCAGCCCGCGCCCACCTGGAGCTCGAGTGACCGCCCGCGTTCTGGACGGCAGGGCCGTTGCTCGGCAAATCTACGAAGAGGTGGGAAAGGCCGTGAGCGAGAGGCTCGCGCGGGGAGGCAGCCGGCCCAAGCTGGCGACCGTGATCGTCGGCGAAGATCAGGCCTCGATCACCTACGTCGAGCTGAAGCAGCGGAACGCACGCGCTGTCGGCATCGAATCGGAAGACCACCGTCTTCCCGCGACCACGACCACAGACGAGCTGCTGGAGCTGACCGAACGACTGAACGAAGACGACTCGGTCAGCGGCATCCTCATCCAGCAGCCCGCTCCGAAACAGATCGACATGCGGCGTGTCATCTTCGCCCTCGACCCGGTGAAGGACGTCGACGGCTTTCACCCCGTCAACGCCGGCCTCGTTGCGCTCGGCATGCCGGACGGCGTGGAGCCGAACACGCCGGCGGGCATCGTCGAGCTGCTGGAGCGCTGCGGCGTGGCGATCGAAGGCGCCAACGCGGTCGTGGTGGGGCGAAGCAACCTGGTCGGCAAGCCGACCGCGCTGCTCCTCCTGAGGCGCAACGCGACCGTGACGCTGTGCCACACACGCACACGCGACCTGGCCGAGCACACGCAACGTGCCGACATCCTCGTCGCCGCGGCGGGGCGCGCCAACCTGATCGGCAAGGAAATGGTGAAGCCTGGCGCGGCGGTCGTCGACGTGAGCACGAACTGGGAGGGCGGCCACCAGGTGGGCGACCTCGGACCAGGTGTCGAGGAAGTTGCGGGATGGTTGACCCCGAATCCCGGCGGCGTCGGGCCGATGACCCGCGCGATGCTGATCAAGAACACGTACGAGGCGGAGGTGCGACGCAGGCCATGAGCTCGATTCCGCAAGAGGCGATCCGGCTGATGAACGGTTTTCGCGGATACCAGCTCGTGGTCGCCGCGTGCAGGCTCGAGCTGCCAGACCTTGTGGCGTCCGGTCCTCTCGATGCCGCCGAGATCGCGAGCCGCACCGGAATGAACCCAGACGCGATGCGCCGCATGCTCCGGGGCCTCGTCGCTTGGGGATTCTTCGCCGAGGATTCGTCGGGACGCTACTCGCCGACCGCGATATCGGATGCATTTCGCTCCGACCGTCCGGGCCTGCGCAATATGACGATGATGCTCAGCGATGAGGGCTATTCGCTCTGGAGCTCGTTCACGTACACACTCGAGACGGGCAAGCCCGCCTTCGAGCACGTGTACGGCAAGGGCCGCTGGGAGGCGATGTCCGAAGATCCGGCCGAGGCGGCGCAGTTCAACGCCGCGATGGTCGAGACCTCGACTCGCGTCGCCAAGAACGTGGTCGAGGCCTACGACTTCAGCTGGGCGCGCTCGGTCGTCGACGTCGGTGGCGGCAACGGGGCCCTGCTCGCCGGGATACTGCGCGCCAACCCGCATCTCCGAGGCGTGCTCGTCGACCTGCCCGCCGGCCTCGACGGCGCCGGGGAGACCATGAGAGAGGCCGGGGTTGGCGACCGGGTGGAGGTCGTGGAGGGCAGCTTCTTCGAATCGATCCCCGCGGGCCACGACCTCTACCTGCTCAAGTCGATCGTCCACGACTGGGACGACGAGCCGGCGACGAAGATACTGGCCACCTGCAGGACGGCGATGGGCGCGTCGTCGCGGCTTCTCGTCGTCGACCGGGTCGTCCCCGAGCCCGTGAATCCGGATGGCCGCGACGTAGGGACCGTGATGAGCGACCTGCACATGATGGTCGTGCTCGGCGGCCGCGAGCGCACGAACTCCGAGCTGGCCGCCCTGTTCGGGAGCGTGGGTCTGGAGCTGGCCCGCGACATCGAGATGCAGTCGGACTTCCACGTCGTCGAAGCGCGTCCGGTTTGACCTACCAGGAGGCCCTGGACTTCATCTCGAGGCAGGGTCGCTTCGCGATGAAGCTCGGCACCGAGCGCACGCGCGCCATCCTCGACCGGATCGGCGCGCCTGACCGTGAGTTGCGCGGCGCTCTGATCGCGGGCACCAACGGCAAGGGGTCGACCGGCGCCTGCCTGGCCTCGATCCTGCGCGCCGGCGGACACCGTGTGGGCTTCATGCCGAAACCGCACCTGATCTCATACACCGAGCGGATCGAGGTCGATGGCGTGCCGATCAGCGAAGACGACTTCGTCAAGACGCTGGAAGACCTGCGCCCGGTGTTCGAAGAGATTGCCTCGGAGATGGGCGCCGCGACCGAGTTCGAGATGTTGACGGCGATGGCGATCGCCTACCTCGCACCGCGGGTCGACGTGCTCGTCTGCGAGGTCGGACTGGGAGGACGGCTCGATGCCACCAACGCGCTCGACCTCGGCGTGGCGATGATCACCAACGTCGATCTCGACCACCAGAAGTACCTGGGCAACACCATCGGCGAGATCGCGCGCGAGAAGGCGGCGATCATCAAGGCGGGCGACCTCGTGGTCACCGGGTGCGAGGGTGAAGCGCTGGCGGTGGTGGAGGACTTCACCGCGCGCGTGATGGGGACCGTGTGGCGGCTGGGATACGAGCTCGGTATCGAGTCGCGGTCGCTGGGGTGGGAGGGCTCGGCGCTGACAGTGACCGGACCGGGCTTCCAGCACCGCGATCTCCGCATCTCCCTCGTAGGCGACTATCAGCCGGCCAACGCGGCCCTCGCGGTCGCCGCGGCGCACGCGCTCGACGCGGGCTCGGATGAGGCGGTCCGGTCGGGGCTTGCAAGCGCCCGGTGGCCGGGACGCCTGCAGGTGATCGCGCACGAGCCGCGAGTCATCCTCGACGGCGGCCACAATCCGGCCGCGATGATCAAGGCCGGCGCTGCGCTGCGCCGCCTGATCGGCTCGGAGAAGCTGGTCGCGGTCTTCGCGATGCTCAGCGAGCGCGACCCGGTGGAGCTCCTGGCCGCGCTGCGCACGGTACGTCCGGACACGGTGGTGTTTACCGAGCCGGCG
This sequence comes from Candidatus Dormiibacterota bacterium, assembly GCA_024280995.1. GTDB lineage: Bacteria > Chloroflexota > Dormibacteria > Dormibacterales > Dormibacteraceae > 40CM-4-65-16. Next base: position 54,456 of record JAMXLM010000018.1, on the reverse strand, counting down.
AGCGCGCAGGGCCACGCCATCGACGCGGACAGGCTGAAGGAGCTCTATGGCCCGGGCGCCTATGCGATCCGTCCGGCGAGCGCGGCGCTCCATCGCGCATGTGAGCTGGCCGGTCCAGGCGGCAATGTGCTCGTGTGCGGCTCGATCTACCTGGTCGGCGAGATCCTGTCGCTCAAGGGCTCGCCCTGATGAAGCGCACGCACAGGTAGACGCTGCCGCCGATCATCGGCAGCATCAGCGCGAGGCCGAAGCCCGCCCACAAGAAGCCGCCGCTGATGGCAAGTCCGATCAAGAGCAGGATCGCCAGCGCGACGCCCCCGGCGCCCAGGAGCAGGTCGCGGCTGGATCGTGGCTTGGCGGGCGCCGGCTGGCGCACCGACGCTTGCATACCGGTCGTGGGCCTGAAGCCGAATGCGAATCCCAGCAAGCCGATCCCGACAAGCCCGGCGAGCAGGGCGATCACCTCCGCTATCTGGCCGGCCCTGCTGTCCGAGACCTGGCTGGCGGCCGCGATGCCGAGAACGAGCAGCGCCAGCCCGGCGAAGACTGCGACTCCGCGCAACTCAGCGCGCCGAGGAGAGCAGGCTGGCGCGGAGCCGGCGCATGCCGCGCAGCCAGCGGTCATAGTCGCCGGCCTTGCGCCGAAAGTACTCGGCGACCTCCGGGTGGGGGAGGATCAGGAACGGCTCGTCCTGGATGCCTTTGACGACCGCATCGGCTACCGCGTCAGGCTCGAGCGCGCTGTCGGTCAGAAAGTTCGTGCCGAGCTCCTCGCGCTCCGCGGCGAGCATCGCCGTCTTGACTCCTTGGGGACACAGGCACGAGACGATGATCCCGTCATCGCCGTGGGCGATCGCCAGCCACTCGAAGAAGGACAGCGCAGCAGCCTTTGTCACGCCGTAAGGCGCGGCGAAGACGTGATTGAGGAGGCCTGCCGCCGAGACGGTGCCGAGGATGTATCCCTGCTTGCGCGCGAGCATGCTTGGAAGCACGTGGCGCGCGACGAAGACGTGCGCCATCACATTGACGTCCCATATCCGCTGCCAATCGTCGTTGGCGGCTTCGGGTCCGCCGGCGACGGCAATGCCGGCGTTCGAGCAGAAGAGGTCGATGGGTCCTTGCTCGGCCTCGACCTGTTCGATGAGTCGCGCCACATCACCTTCGTCCGCGACGTTGCATTGAATCGCGATCGCACCGACCTCCTGCGCGACCGACCTCGCTCCATCGCCGTTGATGTCGGCGATGACCACGGCCTGCGCGCCCTCGGAGACGAACCTGGTCGCTAGTGCACGACCGATTCCGCTTGCCCCGCCGGTGACGACGATGACCCGACCGGTCAGCTGCATCGCAAACTCATGACCTCATCCGCCTGCACGATTCCAAGCCCTCCGCCCTCAAGTCTTCGTGGTCTTTGGACCCTGATTGTCGCGCGAAAAAAATTCTTGTGGAAAAGCTCGATGGGGTCCTTTCCCGGAGTCTCGATAGCGCATAGAATCACTCCCCATGGTCGGAGGGGGCCTTGACTACAGCGCGCCCTTTCAGCGCGCAATCGAGCTGATTGGGAAGCGCTGGACCGGGGCCGTGGTGAAAGCCCTCGTCCCCGCGCCGGCCCGCTTCAATCAATTGCTCGCAGGCATACCAGGGATCAGCGACCGCGTGCTGACCGAGCGACTGCGCGAGCTCGAGACCGAAGGCATCGTCGAGCGCCTCGTCGACCCGGGACCACCGGTGCGCGTCAGCTATCGATTGACCGCGCGCGGGCGCGCGTTGGAGCCCGTGCTGAGTGCCGTGTCGCAGTGGGCTGAGGCGTGGCTGTCGGCGCCCGCCGCCGCGGTCGGCTGAGGCCGCCGCCGCCTTTTCCCAGACCCGTCGCCGGGCCCTCCCTTCCTCCGCCCGGCCGGTCCCTCCCCCTTCCGGCACGCCACGATCGAGCTTAGGATTCGCTAGAGCCGAGCACAACCCAGCCTGTTAAGAACGCACTCAAGGAACCAAAAAGGGAATGGCGAACACGACTGATAGGCTTTACCGAATGCCGATTGGCGACTTCCTCCGCCGCCGGCCCGAGACGCAAACCTGCCAGGCCTGCGGCTCTGCTTTGCCGCACGGCGCCGTCTTCTGCCCCTCGTGTGGAGTCAGGGCCGACGACCCCCAGGCAGAGCCGCTGCACATCGTCGACCGGACGACTGGCCTGTTCAACGACCGCTTCGTTCGCCCGGTGCTCGAGGACGAGCTCGCGCGCGCGCACCGCTACCAGCGCAACCTCGGCGTCCTGCTCATCGAGGCCAACGGCTCGGTCGCGACCGACGAAGCGCTGAAGACGATGGCCGCGGCGCTCGCCGGCACGGTGCGCGACGTCGACACGCCGGGCGTGCTCGGCCGCACACCGCCGCAGCTGCTTGCGATCCTGCCGGACACCGACGTGGCCGGTACGGCGCATGCCGCTAACCGGGTCCTTGCGGCGGTGAATGATGCGCTGAAGCCTCAGGGCGGGCAGGCGGCGGTCGGCCTGGTCTGCGTTCGGCCGGGTCAGCGCGTGCGCGCGGGCGCGGTCATCGAGAGTGCCAGCCGTTCTCTACGCTCCGGCCGGCCGGAGATGATGGGCAAGCCCGCCTGACGATCGAGCTCTACCTCGCCCGCCACGGCGAGACCGAGTGGAGCCTCAACGGCCGTCACACAGGCAGCACGGACCTTCCCCTCACCGCGCGAGGTGAGGAGAAGGCACGGCAGCTGGGCGACAGGCTGAAGGGCACCAGCTTCGACACCGTCTACTCGAGCCCCATGCAGCGTGCCCTTCGTACCGCCGACCTCGCGGGCTTCGCGCATCCCGGGGTCACCGACCTTCTGAAAGAGGTGAACTACGGCAGCTACGAAGGGCTGACCTCAAAGCAGATCCACAGCCAGGACCCAGGTTGGGAGCTGTACAAAGACGGCTGTCCGGGCGGCGAGACGCCGGCACAGATGTACGCGCGTGCGCGCGCGTTCATCGAGGTAGCTGAGAGTCAGAACGAAGGCCGTGTGCTCGCCTTCGCGCATGGTCACATCCTGCGTGCCGTCGCGGTTGCATGGATCGCGGCGGACATCGAGCTGGCGGCCCGCTTCGCGCTCGACGTCGCATCGATCAACGTGCTGCGCGACGACGCCGACCGGGGACGCCTGGTTGTTTTGTGGAACTCGGCCTAACGGCGACGCAGCGTCCACGTCCTGCTGCGCACGCCGGGCAGACCCGCGAACACGAGATAAGCGGACGTCTCGACGTCCGCGCGATACGTGTGCCTCTCGCCGGGGTTGATCAGCAGCATCTCGCCGGCGCCCACGTCGCCCGAGTGCGTACCGTCGTCGAAATGCAGACGGCCGCCGGTGACGATCATCGCCACAGGGATCGCGTTCCGATGCTCGGGCACGTGCTGACCGGGCTCGAGGCGCAAACCGACCACTCGCATCGAACCGCAATCCGCGAGCTGCTCGAAGCCGAAGGCACGCGGCTGCCCGCCTTGCCCGCCTTGCCCGCCCTGCCCGCCTTGATCGCCGGCGTTCGGCTCTGACACGTGAACATCATCTACGCCACCGGCATCGACGGGGCGAAAAAGGCTCGCGGCACCGTCGTCGTGATCGACGTGCTGCGCTCGTTCACGGTCAGCGCCTACGCGCTCGCGGGCGGCGCGCGCGAGTGCCGCCTGGTCAAGACCATGGCCGAGGCGCGCCGCATCGCTGCAGCAACGCCTGGGGCGGTGCTGTGTGCCGAGGAGGGCGCGCTACCGGTCGCAGGCATTCCGATCAGCAACTCGCCGACGGCGATCGCCGCGATGGACATGAAGGGGAAGGTCCTGGTCCAGCGTTCGACCGCGGGGACGCAGGTCGCGGCGGCGGTCAGTGGAGATGACATCTTCGCCGCGAGTCTGGTCGTCGCCAGGGCGACGGTGCAAGCCTGCCTGTTAAGGGGTCCTTCGACGCTCACGCTCGTGGCGAGCGCGGACCACCCCGAGGACCACGCGTGCGCGCGCTACATGGCCTCGTTGCTCGAAGACACGAGGCCGGACCTCGAGGAGCTTCTTGCGCCGCTGCGCGCCAGCGACCGCTACGCGAGGCTGATGAGCGGCGCCTGGCCCGGCTTTCCACCGACCGACGTCGAGCTTGCCCTCGACGCCGATCGGTTCGACTTCGCGATGCCGGTCAGGCGCGAGCCTGCCTACCTCAGCGTGGTGGCGGCGAACACGAGAAGCGCGGCGACCTGACCGATCTCGGCGGTCGCACCGCAGACGTCCCCGGTGGCGCCGCCCAGGCGTCTGCGGGCGAGTGCGACCACCGCGAGCGTGGAGATGGTCACCAGCAACACCGCGACGGCGGCGCGCCGCCAGTCGATCGCGCACACCACCGCCGTGATGGCCACGCCGGCCAGCAGGTCGGCCCCCCGACGCCGGCGGTCGAACGCGATGTTGCCGAGGCCGGTCTCGCGCACGTATGGCACCGCGGCGAGAACGGCCAGCGTGGCCAGCCGCGATAGCGCGCCGGCCACGATCAGGCCGGCAAGGGCCCGCGTGGGCGACATCGACGCGATCGCCGCGAACTCGAGCGCGAGGACGATCACCACCGCCACGACGCCGTAGGTCCCGAGGCGCGGATCGCGCATGATGGCGAGCCGTCGCTCGGCGTCGCCGCGCCCCAGCAGACCGTCGGCCGAGTCGGCCAGCCCGTCGAGGTGGAGGGCGCCGGTGAGCAAGGTCAGCGTGGCAACCGCGGCCGCCGCCGCAAGCAACGGTGTCGCGATGGCCGCGACGACGACGAACACCAGGCCCGCCACCAGGCCGACGGCGGCGCCGATCGCCGGGAAGTAGGCGCGACCCAGCCGTTCACCCGCGCTACCGTCGGCGTTGCCGCCCGGGATCACGGTCAGGAACGACACCGCCGCTCGGAGCGAGCGGACCATCAGGTCAGCTCGAGGGTCCGGCCGGCGACGAGCAGGACCGCCCGCTCCGCGCGCGCGGCGAACACGCTGTTCATGGCCCCAAGCGTGTCCCGAAACTCGCGCGCGAGGGCGTTCGCCGGCACGATGCCGAGCCCGACCTCGTTGCTCACGACGACGCCGCGCCGCCCCTTCAGCTCGCGGGCGACCGCCTCGCCGAGCGGGCGGACGTCACCACCGCCCCTGCCCGCGCCCAGGAGGTTGGACACCCACAACGTGAGGCAGTCCACGACGAGGAAATCTTCGGCCGGCGCGGAGCACACCGCGCGCAGCAGCTCGATCGGCTCTTCCACAGTCGACCATCCCTCCGGACGCTCGGCCCGATGGCGGGCGATCCGATCGGCCATCTCCTCGTCGCCCGGCGTGGCCGTGGCGATGAAGGTCACGTGACCGCCCGAGTCGACCGCCATCCGTCGCGCCAGGTCCGACTTTCCGCTCCGCGCGCCGCCCAGCAGGAGCACGAAACCCATCAGAAGTCGATGCCGCGGATCGCTCGCACGCCGTTGTCGAACGCGTGCTTGACGCTGCGCACCTCGCTGACGGTGTCGGCCAGCTCGACAAGCTCGGGCGGCGCATCGCGGCCGGTGGCGATGACGTTCACGGTCGGAGGTCGCAAACGGATTGCCTCGACGACCTGGTCGACGGGGATCCAGCCCCACGTCATCGGGTAGGTCACCTCGTCCAGGACGACAAGCCCATAGTCGCCGGACGCGATCTTGTCCTTTGCGACGCGCCACGCCTCGCGCGCGATCGCTTCCGTCCGCTCCATGTTGTCCGAGTCCCACGTGAATCCGTCACCCACCGTCCACCATTCGATGCCGAGCCGCGTCGCCACATCGCGCTCGCCGACCTTCCACCGGTCGGACTTGATGAACTGCACGACGCACACCTTCCAGCCGCGGGCGACCGCACGCAGCGCGGTGCCGAACGCGGCCGTCGACTTGCCCTTGCCGTCGCCGGTGTTGACGATGACGACGGAAGGCACCTTCCTGGTCGCGCGCGGCGGCGCCGTCACCGGAACCTCGTCGCCTTTCATGCGCGCACCGGGACCACGGCCGTGCCGGATCCGTTGAGGTCGATCACCTTGACCTGCGCGCCATAGTGCTGCGAGATCACCGGTTCGCGCAGGATCTCCTTGGGCGGCCCGACCGCAACGAGCCTGCCCGCGACCAGCAGCGCCAGCCTGCTCGAGTACTGGCCGGCCAGCGTCAGCTCGTGCATCGCGGCGATGACGGTCAGGCCCTGTTCGAGCCGGATCGCGTCGATGAGCTCGAGCACCTCCTGCTGGCGGCCGACGTCCAGCGAAGTCGTCGGCTCGTCGATCAGCAGCACCGGTGCCTGCTGTGCCAGCGCTCGCGCGATTGCCGCGCGCTGCCGCTCGCCGCCGCTCAGATGCTCGACCGGACGGGACGCCAGCCCTTCGAGTGAAAGCCTTCGCAACACCTCGGACACGACGCGCCGGTCGCGTCCGGTCTCGCGCCCGAAGTAGCCGAGGTGGGGGCTGCGACCCAGGAGCACGTATTGCGAGACCGTCATGCCCGGCGGGATCTGCGGCTCCTGGTGCAGCACGGCGACGCGACGCGCCAGCTCGCGTGCCCCCAGGGCGCTCGAGGGATCTTCGCCGATGCGAACCTCGCCGTCGAACGGCACCAGGCGGGCGATCGCACGCAGCAGGCTCGTCTTGCCCGCGCCGTTGGGGCCGATCAGCGAAAGCCACTCGCCGGAGGCGACGTCCAGGTCGAGACCGGAGACGACGGTCACACCGTCGTACGCGACGCACACACCGCTGAGAACGACGTGGCTCACAGCGCGGCTGCCCGCGTAGAACGCAGCACGGCGATGAAGAACGGCGCTCCGACGAACGCCGTGATGACTCCGATCGGCAGCTCGGCCGGCGCGACAACCGTCCGCGCAGCGGTGTCCGCCAGGATGAGAAACGACGCGCCGAACAGCAGGGAAAGCGGGATCACCACGCGATAGCTGCGGTTCACGAGCAAGCGGATCGTGTGCGGGATGATGATCCCGACGAACGCGATCGTGCCGCCGATCGCGACCACCGCCGCCGTGCCGAGGGTCGCCGCGATCACGACGATGAGGCGCACGCGACGCACCGAGATGCCCAGGCTCGTGACCTCGTCCTCACCGACCATCAGCGCGTCGAGCAGCCGCCGGTGCAGGAAGATCACGGCGGCGCTGAGGACGACGTACGGCAGAACGAGGACGACGCCGTCCCAGCCCGCCGTCACCAGCCGGCCGAGGATCCAGGAATAGGACTCACGGATCGATGCGGGGTGCGTCTGCTGGATGTACGTCTCGATCGAGTTGAAGAAAGCCGCGATCGCGACGCCGGCTAGGATGAGCCCGGTTGTCGAGCGCAGGCCGCTGACAGTGCGGCCAAGCGCGTAAGCCCCCGCAACGGCCGCCCCGGCGCCGACGAACGCGGCCATCGGCACCACGTTGACGCCGATGAGTGACGCGCCTGGAGCAAAGGTCACCGCGAAGGTGGCGCCGAGGTTCGCCCCCGCAGCCGCGCCGAGCAGGTACGGGTCGGCCAGCGGGTTGCGAAACACGCCCTGGTAGGCCGCTCCGGCGATGGCGAGCGTGCCGCCCACGATCGCACCCAGCACCACGCGGGGGAACCGCAGGGACCAGAGGATGTTGGCCTGTCCCGGATCGACCGAGCCGCCGATCAGCGCCTGGAGCACGGTCCCGGGCGAGATGTGGACGGGTCCGACCAGCACGCCGACCGCCGCGCTCGCCAGCAGCGCCACCACCCCGCCGGCGGCCCATAACCAGGGCAGCCTGGGCAGGCCGGCCAACGCGAGCGGAGCCGCGCGCGCCCTGACCCCGAGCATGCTCAGGCCGCCTGCTTCTCGAGCTGCTGAACGTGCGGCGCGATCGCCTGGAGAAAATCGATGAGGCGCGGACCCCAGCGCGACGCGATGTCGTCGTCGACGTTCACCACCTGCCCGGACTTCACCGCGCTGATCACGCCCCACCCCGGTCGCGAGGCGACGGTGGTCAGGTTCTGGTTGCAGCATTTCGTATCGGCAAGGACGATGAGGTCGGGATTGGAGCTGACGATGAACTCCGCCGAAAGCTGTGGGTAGTCGGGCGCCCCACCGGTTGCGCTGTCCGCGATGTTGCTCACTCCGAGCAGCGCGTACATCTGGCCGATGAAGGTCGCCGACGTCGCCGAGTAGTAGGTGTTGTCCAGCTCGTGATAGACCTTGAGCTGGCGCGACGGGTGGCCCACCAGCGCGACGAACGCTTTGATCTGCGAGCGCATCTTCGCCACCAGCGCGTCCGCCTCGGTCTGGTGTCCGGTCACGGTTCCGAGCTGCTTGATCTGCGAGTAGGAGTCGTCCACCGTCTTGGCGGCCGGCTCGATCAGGATCGGCACGTTGATCGCCTGCATGCCGTGGACCAGGCCGCCGATGTCGTCCGACGCCACGACGAGGTCGGGCGTGTAGCCGGCAATCGCCTCTAGGTTGGGCTGAAAGGCGGAGAGCTTGGTGATGGGCGCGTTCGCGGGGTAGTTCGAGGTGTCGTCGACCGCCACCACCTGCGCGCCCGCGCCGATGGCGAACAGCATCTCGGTGCCGGTTGCGGACAGGGAGACGATGCGGTGCGGTTGGTGCTCAACCGTGACGCTCGTCCCGTCAGGCGCGGTCACCGTGACAGGAAAGTGGGCCGCGGGGGATGACGACGCCGTGGGCGAAGAGCCACCACACGACAGGGCGACGAGCAGCGCTGCGAGACAGGCCAGTTTCGCGCTGGCCCGCGGATGATGCTTGCGCATCCGGCGTTCCTCCGGCGGCGACCAACCCACCGACGCAGGGGAAGCCTCGCCGCTGAAGGCATCCCCACCGATCCGCGCGGGTGGGAAGAGTCCGTGCCCACGGCGAGGTCTCCTGGCTTGTGGATCCCGGCTCCGGGCCGCCTTCCCGAGGCTCTCGCCTCAGTGGCCGCTGGCCCGACGCTCCCCACTCACAGTTGCGCGACAGCGACGGGTTTGCACCGTCTTCCCTGCGTCGAGTGAGCTATTCGGTTGTGGGAACCATTATCGCGCGCTCGGAAACGCCGGCCTCGCCGAAGGTCGCCATGTCGTTGAGCAGCCGGACCGAGGCCCTTACCAGCGGAAGCGCCAGCGCCGCGCCGGTGCCTTCGCCGAGCCGCAGGTCGAGGTCGAGTAGTGGAGCCAGGCCGAGACGCTCGAGGACGGCGCCGTGGCCCAGCTCCTGCGAGCGGTGTGAAGCGATGAGGTATCCCGTCACCGCCGGCTCCATCGCGGTGGCGGTCAGGGCCGCCGCCCCGGAGATGAAGCCGTCGACGATGACCGGCTTGCGGTGCGAAGCGGCCTCGAGGATGACGCCCACCAGTCCCGCGATCTCGAGTCCGCCGACCGCTGCAAGCGTCTCGAGCGCGCCCGCCCCGATCGCCGCAGCATTGACGGCCAGGGCTCGACCCACCGCGTCGCGCTTCCGCATCAAACCCTCATCATCGACCCCGGTGCCGCGGCCGACCACGACGGCGGGTGAGAGTCCGGTGAACGCGCAAACGATCGCGGCCGAGGCCGTGGTGTTGGCGATGCCCATGTCGCCGGTGAGGACCACGTCGAGTCCTGCCTCGAGCTCGGTCCGGACGAGCTCGCGCCCGGCCGCGATCGCCCTGGAGGCCTCGTCGACGGTCATCGCCGGCCCGAGCGCGATGTTGCCGGTGCCGCGGCGGATCTTGACCGCGCGCAAGCCGGGATCGGCCGGCAGGTCGGCGTCCACGCCCATGTCCGCGACCACCACCCGCGCGCCGACCTCGCGCGCCAGGACGTTGATCGCCGCGCCGCCGCGAAGGAAGTTGAGCACCATCTGGGGGGTGACCTCGGCCGGATAGGCGCTCACCCCTTCGGCGGCCACGCCATGGTCCGCCGCCAGGGTGAAGACGACGGCGTCGCCAAGGGGCGGATCGAGACGTCCGGTCATGCCGGCAAGCCGGATCGAGAGGTCCTCGAGCCGGCCGAGGCTCCCGGCCGGTTTGGTCAGCACCGCCTGGCGCGCGCGTGCGCTCTCCATGGCCTGCACGTCGACGGGCGGGATTGCGCTGGGCATGTCTCAGCCCGATGCTAGCGCCGTGCGGTACGCCGAGTTTCGGACCCTGTGCCTGTCGATGCCCGAGGCGGAGGAGATCGAGACGTGGGGCGAGCGGACCTTCCGCGTCCGCGGGCGCATCTTCGCGATGGGCGCCCCTGAGGGCACGACCGTGTCGCTGAAGGCTTCGCTCGACGACCAGGCAGGCCTTGTTGAGATGGACCCGAAGACGTTCGCGGTCGCTGCCTACACCGGGCGGTTTGGTTGGGTCAACGTGAAGCTCTACCGGTTGCGCCGCGACCTAGGAGTGAGGTTGATAGAGAACGCCTGGGAGCGAACCGCGCCGAAAAGACTTGTCAAAGACGAGCGCAGCGCCGGCGGCCGGATTCACTCCGGCCCCAACTAGTGGCGTACCTGGCAACTCGTACGTTGCGCCGAGAAGGAATTCGTTAGATCTTCCGCGCCGGAAGGGTTTAGCGACGCGAATCCGGCGCGTACAGCGAACCAGGATTCTTGGGACCGCATTTGCGCCGTTGAGCGTCGCGGCGTAAGGGTCACAGGAAGGTTCCCCTTGCGATAGAAAACGCCTGGGAGCGAACGGCTCCCAAGCGCTTGCTGACTAAAAGGCCCTACGCCTGATACCCCGACCGGAAAACAGCCTGACGATGATCAAGAGGATGGCCGCTCCGATGAAGGCCATGATCATCGCGCTGATGATCGGGTGCCCCGCGATCGTGATCGCGAAGTGGAGGAAGCCGGCGAGCACGATGCCGCCGAAAAGGGCTCCGACGATACCGACGATGATGTCCCAGAAGAGCCCGAGTCCATGGCCGAGCGCAAGGTGGCTCGCGAGAAATCCGGCCACCAGGCCGACCAACGCCCAGAGCAAGATCTGGTCCAGGTCCAGGGTCACTGGCGAACCGTTGACAGAGATGACCATTTCGTTACTGAGGCCCCCTTTACAAACGTAGATCCGGAGCACTGAATAAACGCCGAAGGGGCCTGCGTCACCTAAAACGCAAGTTCGCTGAGGGCGCCTCCCAGAACGCGGTTGAAGGCGGGGTAGGGGTGGATCACGTCGGCCATCGTCTTGAGCGGGGTGCCGACCTTGAGGGCCAGTACGAGCTCGCCGAGGATCTCACCGGCTCGGGGGGTCACCAGCGTCGCGCCGACCAGAACGCCCCTCGAGCGGTCCGCGATCAGCTTCAGCACGCCGCCGTGAAAATCGGCGATGTACCCGCGCGCCGCTTCTCCAGGGTCGGTCTGCACGACCTTGACGTCGATGCCGCGTTCACGAGCGACGTGCTCGGAGAGCCCGACCGAGGCCACCTCCGGATCGGTGTAGGTGACGCGGGGCACGGCGAGGTGGTCGGCTCGCGCATCCTCGCCCTTCAATCGCCGGGCGATGATCGTGCCGTGGTAGTAGGCGACGTGCGTGAAGCCGGCGATTCCGGTTACATCGCCCGCGCCGTAGATGCCGTCGCGCGCCATCAAGGTCTCCGGATCGACCTTGAGCCAGCCCCTCTCGGTCTGCGCCAGGCCCGCGGGTTTCCAAGCTTCGAAGTTCGGTCGCCGGCCCGTCGCGACCAGCAGCCGGTCGCCCGACGCGATCGCGCCCGACTTCATGTGCAGCACGAATGCATCGGCCTGCCTCTCGACCGCGATGCACGGATCGTTGACGATGATCTCGATGCCTTCGGATTTGAGGTGGGCGGTCATCGCCTCGCCGGCCTCGGGCTCCTCCGCGGCAAGCAACCGCGGGCCGGCCTCGAGGACGGTGACCCGCGAGCCAAGCCTGGCGTATCCCTGCGCCAGCTCGACGCCGATCGCCCCGCCGCCGAGGATGACCAGTCGCTCAGGCAGCTCGCGGGGGACGGCCGCCTGCCGGTTCGTCCAGAAGTCGACTTTGTCGAGGCCCTCGATCGGGGGTATCGCCGCCGTTCCACCGTTGGCGATGACCACGGCTTTCTTCGCCACGTACTGCTCTCCGCCGACCTCGACGGTGCGCAGGTCGACGAGCGTTCCAGCACCGCGCACGAGCGTGGCGCCGGCTTCCTCCAGCGCCGCCGACGGCCGCGAGTCGTCGAGGTCGCGGGCCATCCACAGCACGCGCTTCGAAACCTTCGGGAAGTCGACCTCCCAGTCCACGCGCGAAGCGGCGAGCGTTCGCGCCCGACCCGCCTCGGCCAGAGTCTCCGCCGAGCGCAGGAACGTCTTCGACGGTACGCATCCCCAGTACGGGCACTCGCCGCCGACGAGCTCGCGCTCGATCACGACGAACGAGATCCCGCTGCCCTTCAGCTGATGGCCTATCGCCTCGCCCGCAACACCGGCTCCGAGGCAGACGACGTCAAATTCCTGCGGCAACGCTGTCAGCTCCTTCGACGCCGGAGCGTCGCAACGACTCGAGCCAGCCAAGGCGGTTCCGGCCGAGAAACTGGAGGACGTACTCGCTGGCGGGCTGCTGGAGGATGCGCTCAGGCGTGTCGTACTGGGCGATCTGTGCCTGCATCTTCAGGATGCAGAGCCGGTCGCCGACGAGCACTGCCTCCTCGATGTCGTGCGTGACGAAGATGACCGTCTTGCGCATCGAGCGCTGGATGCCGACGAACTCCTGCTGCAGCCGTTCACGCGTGATCCGGTCGACGGCGCCGAAAGGCTCGTCCATCAACAGGATCGGCGGATCCGCGGCGAGGGCCCGCGCAAAGCCGACTCGCTGGCGCTGCCCGCCCGAGAGCTGATGCGGGTACCGGTCTCGATACTCGGCGGGGTCGAGGCCGACGAGTGTGAGGAGCTCGTCGACGCGTTTTGCGATCCGGCGGTGATCCCACTTCCACAGCCGCGGGACGGTGGCGACGTTCTCGCCGACGGTCATGTGCGGGAAGAGACCGGTCTGCTGAATGACGTAGCCCATCTTCAGGCGCAGCGTGGCCGGGTCGACCCCACGCGTATCGGCACCGTCGACGAGGATGCGACCCGCGTCCGGGTCGATCAGGCGGTTGATCATGCGCAGGGTCGTCGTCTTGCCGCACCCCGAGGGCCCGATCAGGACGACCGTCTCGCCGTTGCGGATTTCGAGCGAGAGGTTCAACACCGCGTTCGAGCCGCCCGGGAACTGCTTGGTGACGTTTTCCAGTCGAATCACGGCTCGTTTACCGTATCGGAATGGCTGCGCCGGTATTCCTGGACTACGTCGACCCGTGGATCAACTGGGACTGGCTCTCCAACCACGTCCCGCTGGTCCTCGGCTACCTCGGCGCGCACGTCGAGCTGACCGCCATCGCCGTCGGCGTGGCCCTCGCCATCTCACTGCCGATCGGGATCGTCGCCCAGCGCCGCAGAACGTGGCGCGGCCCCGTGCTCACGCTCTTCGGCATCTTCTACACCATCCCGTCGATCGCACTCTTCGCCCTGCTGATCCCTTACACGGGCCTTGGCACGCTCACGTCCGAGATCGGCCTGGTCGGCTACGCGATGCTGATCCTCACCCGGAACGTCATCGTCGGCCTGGACGCCGTTCCGCGCGATGTGATCGACGCCGCCAACGGAATGGGCTACCGGCCGTTCGCGCGCCTCCTGCGCGTTGAGCTCCCGCTTGCGCTGCCGACCATCTTCGCCGGGGTCCGCATAGCGACGGTCACGACCATCGGCCTGATCACGATCACGGCCGTCATCGGGCAGGACAGCCTTGGCCAGCTGATCCTGACGGGCCTGACCGAAAACTTCCACACGCCGCTGGTGGTCGGCACAGCGCTCTCGATCCTGCTCGCCTTCGTAGCCGACCTCGCGCTTGCGTTTGGCCAGCGATTCGCGGTGCCCTGGGCGAGGTAGGCGCAAATGGACATACTCGCCAAGGTCGTCCAGTGGTTCACCGACCCGGCGCACTGGGCCGGCTCGGACGGCGTCCCGACCCGGCTTGCCGAGCACCTGCGCCTGTCGGCCGAATCGGTCCTGATCGGAATGGTGATCGCCCTGCCGATCGGCATCGTCCTGGGCCACTACGGACGGTTCGGAAACGTCGCGATCAACATCTCCAACGTCGGCCGCGCCATACCGTCCTTTGCGCTGCTGGTGCTGTCGTTCCAGGTTTTCGGGCTGGGAGACGCGCCGATCATCATCTCCCTCACGGCGCTCGCGATCCCGCCGATGGTCACGAACAGCTACGTGGCGATGCGCGAGGTGGATCCCGACATCAAGGACGCGGCCCGGGGGATGGGCTACCGCGAGCTGGCCCAGATCCTGCGGATCGAGATACCGCTCGCGGTGCCGCTTTTGATGGCTGGCATTCGCACCTCGGCGGTGCAGGTGGTCGCCACGGCGACCCTGGCCGCGCTGATCGCGGGGGGCGGATTCGGGCGGTACATCATCGACGGCCTGGCCCAGTTCGATTACACAAAGCTGATGGCCGGCGCGATCCTGGTCGCGGTGCTCGCCCTGGCGACGGAGCTCGGCCTGGCGGCCCTGGAGCGTGTGCTCGTGCCGCGAGGAATCAGGCTCATGAGCGTCCCGGCCACGAAACGGGTGGCGTTCAAAGCCGCCTGAGGATGGAAGAATGCATGTTCAGGTGGGGTTTGCATTACCTGACCCGCCCGGGATAAGGAGAGATCTCATGAACTGGAAATCCCCCATGGCGACGGTGGCCGCCGTCGTCGTCGCCGCCCTGACGCTTGTGGCCTGTGGCAGCTCGCCTTCAACGAGCAGCAACAAAGGCACGATCACGATCGGAGGCTTCAAGTTCTCGGAAGGCAGCGTGCTCGCCGAGCTCTACGGCGAGGCCCTTCAGCACGCCGGCTACACGGTGAACTTCAAGCTGAACCTCGGCTCCCGCGAGGTGGTCGCACCCGCCATCAAGTCGGGCCAGATCGACCTCTACATCGGCTACGCCGCGACCGACCTCGAGTACTACAACAGCGCCGCCGGCGAGGCGTCCGGCGACGTCAGCGCGACCACCTCGAAGCTCAACGAGCACCTGCAGCCGCTCAAGCTGGAAGCCCTGACCCCTTCGGCGGCGGTCGACCAGAACGCGTTCGCGATGACCAAGGACAACGCCCAGAAGTACAACGCCACCAAGCTCTCCGACCTGGCTCCCATCGGCGGTCAGCTCGTGCTGGGCGCGGGGCCTGAGTGCCCGACCCGGCCGTTCTGCCAGCCCGGACTGGTGAAGACATACGGCATCCACTTCAAGGACTTCAAGGCCCTTGACACGGACGGTCCCCTGACCCGGGCCGCGTTCAAGAACAACACCATCCAGGTGGGTCTTGTGTTCAGCAGCGACGCGGACCTCGACTCGCTCGGCCTGGTCGTGCTGCAGGACGACAAGCACCTCGAGAACGCCGACAACGTGGTGCCGATCATCCGCACCGCCGCTGCCTCGAGCGACGTCACCAAGGTCCTGAACGCGGTAAGCGCCGGCCTGACGACAGCTGAGCTGGTGCAGCTCAACGCGCAGGTCGAGATCCAGCACCAGGATGCCGACGCCGCCGCCAGGTCCTTCCTCCAGCAGCACAACTACTTCAGCTAAGCCGGTCGATCCATTCCGGGGTCGCGTACTTGGAGGCGACGAGGCTCCGCGCGGCCCCGGTCTCGTCTTCTGTGAGCCCACTTTCGCGGGAAGGAAACTCGCCGAGGAAGTGCGACAGCAAGCGCGCCGCGACCTCGTCGCACGACAGGGAAGTGAACCAGGACAGCGGTGAGACGGCCTTTTCCGCGCTGCGGACGCCGCGGTCGACGAGGCTCGCTCGCCCGATGCGGATGATTCGCGGCAAGAGCTCGACGTCCATCGCGTGGGCGATCGTCGTGTGATGCAGCACGTGGCCGCGCCGGCGGGCCTGAGCGGCTCCGGCGATCTTGCCGCGCGGCGAGATGATGTCGTTGATCTCGCGATATGAGGCCGGCACGCCAAGCGCGTTGAATGCCGCGACGGCCCAGGCATCGAGCAGCGCATAAGACTTCCGGAAGCTGACGCCCGCGACCATCGTCTCGGGCAGATACAGCGAGTAGGTGATCGTGCGGCCTGGCTCGCACAGCATCGTGCCGCCGCCGCTCATGCGGCGCGTGACGACAAAGCCCTCCCCGCGCGCCACGTCGAGGTCGACCTCGTTGCGCACCGACTGATGCGATCCGATGACCAACGCGCGCTCGACCCACCGCCAGATTCGCATCGTCGGTGGTCGCGTCCCCGAGATGACCTCGTTGAGAAGCACCTCGTCGAGCGCCATGTGCATGTGAGCGGGAAACGAGCCGGGCCCGATCACGTCCCAGCGGCGGTCGATCAAAGCTCTGCCAGTATTCCTGAAAGCAGATGGGCCAACGGCGAACGTTGTGGACGCTCTACGCGGTGAACTTCCTGAACGCCACGGGGCAATGGTTTTTCCTGCCGCTGCTGCCGATCTTTCTCGGCCGCAAAGGCGGGTCCGCGGCACTTGTGGGCGTCGTGTTTGCCGCAGGGCTTCTTGCCAACGCCGCCGCGCGGTATCCCGCGGGCTGGGCGGCCGACAGGTATGGCACCAGGGCCGTCCTGGTGGTCTCGATGCTCGCCACCGCGGCGCTGTTCCTCGCCTACCTATTGCCTTTGCCGGTCGCGGCGTTCATCGCCGTCCGTTTCCTCCACGGCGCGGCGCAGGGTGGCTACTTCCCGGCGGCCAACGGCCTGATCGCCGAAGAGACCCCGGCGGGCCAGCGCGGGCGGGCCTTCGGGAACATGCAGGCGACGAACATGGCCGGAATGCTCATCGGTCCGGCGATCGGCGGCTTCATCGCCCTGTTGAACATCGGCACCGCCTTCGTCATCGCGGCCGCGCTTTCGGCCGTCGCGGTCGCCGCGCTCGCGACGCTTCCGGATGCGCGCGTTCACGAAGATGTCGAGCTACCCACACACGTGAAGCGCGTCGTGCTGCGCCTGCTGCCGCTGATCGTCCTGGGCGCCGGGACCTCGTACATGATCGGCGCGTACGACACCATCTGGTCGCTCTACCTCACGTCGCGTGGCGGGTCGACCTTTGCCGTCGGCCTCTCGTTCGTCGCCTTCGCCCTGCCGGCGCTGTTCCTGAGCGGTCTCGCGGGATCGCTGGGCGACCGCTTCGGCCCAAGAAGGTTCATCGTCGCCGGCCTGGTCAGCACGGGCGTGTTCGCCGGCCTCTACCCGTTCATCCCGTCTGTTCCGCTGCTGATCGGCCTTGGGCTGGTGGAGGGGATCTTCACCATCTCAGGCCTTCCCAGCATCATGGCCGAGGTCAGCCGCCTCTCCGAGCCGGGTCAGTACGCGCGCACGCAAGGCGTCTACCAGACGGTGCAGACGGCGGTGCAGATCGCCGGCGCGTTGCTCGGCGGGACCCTGTTCACGGTGGGCGCCCCCTACGCGTTTCTTTCCATCACCGCGATATGTTTGTTGGGAGCTGCGACGGCATTCGTGCCGATCCCCATCAAGGCGGTGACCGCCAGTGAAAGCACCTAGCCCGATCCAGATCGTTCCGCTGCGGACCGAAGCGCTGGCTCCGGCCGCGACGCCCCAGCTCACGTATCGCGGCGGGCCGCTGCTGGCTTCGCCGCAGGTGTTTCTCCTCTTTTGGGGCGACGCCTGGACCCAGGAGCCGCAGGCGACCTTGATGCGGCAGATGAACGATTTCTTCGACTTCGTGCTGACGAGCGCGCTGATGGATCAGCTCGCCGAGTACGACGTGCCGAACTTCACCATCGGCCACGGCACCCACGCCGGCTCGCTGAACGTGGCGGGCACCCCACCGCCGACGGTCGCCGACACCGAAATCCACCAGTTCATCCGCGACCAGGTGGCGGCCAATTCCACCGTCATTCAGCCTGGCCCGACCACGCTGTACTTCGTCTACCTGCCACCCGGTGTGACGTCGGATCTCAGCGGCTCGGAGTCCTGCGTCAACTTCTGCGGCTACCACGACGCCGACTTCGACGTCTACTACGCGGTCATGCCGTACCCGGGCTGCCCGGGGTGCGAGGGAGGGCTGGCGGTGGTGGATGCCCTCACTTCGACGAGCTCGCACGAGCTTTGCGAGGCGGTGACCGACCCGGTTCCGGGCCAGGGTTGGTACGACGACACGAATGGAGAGATCGGCGACATCTGCGCGTGGCAGACAAAGCAGCTCGACGGCTACACGGTGCAGCTCGAATGGTCCAACAGCCAGGGCGCTTGCGTATGAGCACGAGCTCGAGCCCGATCAAGCACGTCGTGATCATCGTCAAAGAGAACCACGGCTACGACAATTACTTCGGCGCGTTTCCCGGAGGCGACGGCGTCACGATGCCCGACAGCCCCAACCCTCCGCCGAAGGACCCCGACCACCGGCATGCGGCCTGGCTGACCCGCGACACCACCGCGCCGCGGGTCGAGTTTCCGGCGAAGGACATCCCGATCTACTGGGACTACGCGCAGAAGTTCGCGCTCTGCGACAACTACTTCACCGACGTGGCGGGGCCCTCGACCCCGAACCACCTGATGCTGATCATGGCCGACTCGGCGCTCATCGACAACCCGGCTACGAACTACCGCGCCAAGCCGGGTCCTCCGATTTACGACCAACCCTCGCTCCCCTCGCAGCTCGACGCCGCCGGGCTTTCCTGGGGCAACTACGGCGGATATGCGTTCGAGTTCATCAAGTACACCGCCGGCAAGAAGAAGAAGTGGCAGGACTTCACGGCGGACGCGTCGGCGGGCAGGCTGCCCGCGGTGTCGTGGCTTTACTCGGACGACGCCCTCAGCGAGCACCCCGCCGACACCGCCGCCCAGCGCGCGGCAGGCGCCGGCGACGTGAGCAAGGGAAGCCAGTGGACGCAGAGCCAGGTGCAGGCCGTCGTGGCCGCCGGCCTGTGGCCGGAGGTCGCGATCTTCGTCACATGGGACGACTGGGGCGGCTGGTGGGACCACGTCACGCCGCCGGAGGTCGAGAAGTGGACCGACGGGACGCAGTTTCGATACGGCGGGCGGGTCGGGTGCCTTGTCCTGAGCCCCTACGCGCGACCGGGCTACGTCTCCAAGGCGCAGCACTCACACGTGAGCTTGATCAAGTTCTGTGAGACCAACTTCGGCCTCCCGTCCTTGAACGCACGCACGAAGGCGTCAGACGGGATGGAGGACTGTTTCGACTTCGCACAGAAGCCGCTGGGTCCACCTCAGTAGCGCACGTCGTCGAGTGAACGCCAGCCGTACGAGGCTTCCTGCAGTGACGACGACCCGATCGTGATCGGCTGGGTGCGTATGTACACGCCGCCCAGTCGCTCGTAGAACTTTCGCGCGCCGGCGTTCTCGCGCAGCACCCACACGACCATGTCGCGCAGCGCGAGCTCGCGCAGTCCGCCGACCACCGCCTGGACAAGGCGACGACCGTGGCCGCGGCCCTGCGAGTCACGCAGGATGTAGATGGCGTAGAGCTCGCCTTCGTAGCCGCTCTCGCCCGCGCGCTCTCGTCCGCCCGAGGCAAAGCCGACGATGTCAGGACCGTCGGCGGCGACGTAAACGCGGCTCGAGCCGTCCTCGAGGATGCGCCGCCAGCGTCCCTCGTAACCAGCCTCGTCGAGCGAGCCGAGGAAATCCTCCGGCAGCAGACCGCTGTACGTGGTCCGCCACGACGCGACGTGCACATCCGCGATCGCCGCGGCGTCCTCGACGACGGCGGGCCTGACCAGGCCGACCATGGATTCAAAATCTACCGCCAAGCACGAGGGCAGCGGTCTCGCGATGACGTCAGACGGCGGGCTCCACTGGATTTACGCCGCCGTACCTGAGCCCGCGTAAGCTGACGGCGAGTCGAGCATGCAGGCGGCCGAGCTCGAAAGCGAACTCGATCCGGGCAATCCGCGCGCGCGGGCGGGTCGCGCCCTCGCGCTGATCGCGTTCTCGGTCGTCGCGATCGTCGTCGCCGGGACGGTGTACATCCTTCCGACGATCAGCTTCGGGACAAGCCGCCTCGCGTCTTTGGGGCCGCAGCTGCACGGTGATTACAGCGTCGAGTCGGTGGACTTCATCACCCCGACCTCCGGCTATCTCGTCGTCGACTTTCCCTCGGGCGACTTCGCGGTGATTCGCACCAACGACGCCGGAACGACGTGGACGCGCGAGCTGACGCAGCCGCGGGACAGCCACGAGGTCTACTCGCGTTTCTTCGACGACCAGACAGGAGTCGTGGCGCTGGTCGGCGGTCGCCCGGTCGTCAGCCGAACCAACGACGCGGGCATGTCTTGGGACTCGATTCCCGCGCTGACCCCGAGCGCCATCGTCCTCTCCTGGTCGTTCGTCGACTCAATGTACGGCTGGATGCTCGCGCGCGAGACTGCGGGAGCGACGCCGAGGCTTTTCAGGACCGAGGACGGCGGATTCAGCTGGCTCGACCTCGGCAATCCTGTCGCCCCGCCTGACGAGGCCTTCCAGGTCCAGTTCTCTCACTTCACGACCGGCTGGCTCAGCACCGTGAGCGCCGGCCCTTACGCCTATCGCACGCAGGATTTCGGCGTGACGTGGACGCGGGTTCCGCTGTTGACCGGCGCCGCGGACTCCTCGCCCGGCCAGTACTTCGTCGCCGTCCGGCCGACTGAAGACCTGGGCGCGCTGGCCACGGTCGTCTACTTTCCCCCGCCCCGCGGACGGTCCGGGTACGGCGGCATCGTCAGGGCTTACCCGCCGCTGACGGTGCACGCGTACGACGGCGGCCGGCCGCACACCTACCTGTATTCGACCGTCCTGGACGAGGTGTCGGCCAGTCCGTTCGCATCGGAGCCGCCACCCAACCAATCCGAGCTGGGAACGATGGACGCGGGCAAGACGTGGGCGGCGATCACGGTGCCGGGCGTCACGGGATCCATCGGCTACTCGGACGCCAGTCACTGGTGGTGGGTCGGCGCGGGCACTTTC
The DNA here is from genome assembly GCA_024280995.1 of Candidatus Dormiibacterota bacterium. Lineage (GTDB taxonomy): Bacteria > Chloroflexota > Dormibacteria > Dormibacterales > Dormibacteraceae > 40CM-4-65-16. The sequence goes on along the minus strand of JAMXLM010000018.1, from coordinate 33,536 downwards.
GCCGGCAGCTCCGACGGTGGCGCGAGCTGGACCAACCCCCGCAACATCAGCGCGCTCGAGCCGGTTCCGGGGTCGCTCGAAGTCCTCGACCGCAACCACGCGCTTTTCGCCGGTCAGTCAGGCTCGCGGCCGGGCCTGGAGATGACGGCCGACGGCGGCCGCCACTGGACGCTTGTGCCCCTGCCGCCGCTCGCGGACTCGCCGACGCTGGGCGGCTAAGCCTTCACGTAGGCGATCACCGCCCGCGCCTCGGCGACGATCTGACCGCCGTCCTGCTCGACGGTGGCCTCGCAGAACGCCAGCCGCTTCGTACGGTGTCGCACGGTCCCGCGCGCGACCAGGCGTCCCGGCGCCGCGGGCCGTAGGTAGTCGACCTTCAGGTCCGCCGTCACGGTCGTCTCGCCTTCGTTGGCGAGCGTGAACGCGACCGTCGCAAGACATTCGTCGGCGAGCGTGGCGATCGCGCCCCCGTGGACGATCGGACCGCGCGACGTCGGAAAACCGTGCGCATCCGCGGTCATGTCGGCTTCGAGGACGAGCGTGCCCGCGGCCGCTTCGACCATGCGCGCGCCGATGTTGGCGATCATGCCGTTCGTCGCCCACTCCTTATAGAGCTCGGGAAGCGCGGCGACCCCGAAAGGGGCCTGCTTTGTCTGTTCTGTCAATCCAGCGACCGGTGCAGCTCGATGATCGGGGTGACGAGCTCGTAGCCCATCTGGTTGTTGATCTTCAGGATCGACGGATTGTCGGCGTCGTTGTTCGTCCGCACGCGCGTGTAGCCCGCGTCGATCGCCTGCGCCATCGACTCGTACTTGAGCGCGCGCGCGATGCCGCGACCGCGGACGCTGCGTCTTGTGCCCGTGTACGCCGTCCACGGGATGCCCTTCGTCACCGGACAGTCCAGCACCGAGGTGCCGACGATCTCATCGCCCTCGCGGGCGATCCAGAAACGGCTCTCCTTGATGCCCGGGTTGTCGAGCCAGAACCGCTTCCACTCGGGAAACGAGAGGATTCGCCACGGCACGGAGCGAGGGACATCCTGCTCGGACTCGATGATCAGCTCGTACAGCTTCTGGAACCGCTCCGGGTCCCTGTCCCTGTTCAGCGGGCACATGGTGACGCCTTCGCGACGCATCGCCGTGCGGCACTCCTCGCGCGTGCGCATGATCTCGTCGCGTTTTGCCACGAGGTCGAGCTCGGACGTTCGCATGCGCCGGTCTTCGTGATAGCCGGCGCTCTCCAGCGCCCTGACGTCGCGCTCGAAGTCGGCGCGGATGCGGACCACGCATGTGTCTGCGCCTTCGCGACGCAGCCATTCCTCGCCGATGCCCACGAGCCGGACGTACTCCGCTTCGTTCCAGATGTCGCCGCGAAGCAGCGCGCGGACGATGCCGAATCGCTTGTCATCCGGCTCCCACTTTTCATGCTGCGCGGCAACGAACGCTGCCGCCTCGCCGTCCTGCGTCGCGACCTGGCGCATGGTCGAATGCAGCTCGTCCGCCATCTGCCACCAGTAGCGGAGAAGAACCGGGTCGCTCATGTCGTCCGGGTCGCGACGCTCTTGCAGCTCGGCCACCATCGCGGCGTCGTCGAGGGTCGACGGACGCATCTGGAGGCGGAAAGTCATGTCCGGCATCCGTTGACTAGAAGGTTAATCTTCCCGGGTGTCTCGCCCACTGGCTGCGTTGGGACCGTTCGGTGGGCGGCGCATCCGGTCCGTGCACCGGTTCGCGCTCTCTCCCACTTCCTGGGGCATCAGCGAGGAGGCTGACTGGGGCCCCCAGCTCGACGCCGAGCGCGTGCTCTCCGATGCTTCGGCGGTCGGCGAAGGCGCGATCACCGCGGGACCGCCGGGTTTCCTGCCCGACCGCAGCGACCACGCGCGTGCGCTCCTGCGGCGCTACCGCCTTCGGGTCGTCGCCGGCCAGGTCCACGCGATCCTCCACCACTCGGGCATTCGGGGTCCCGAGCTGGCCCACATCGACGGCCACGCCCACTGGCTGTCCGCCGTGGGCGCGGAGACGCTCGTGCTCGCCGCCATCCCGGAGCGCAACACAGGCGCGGACCACAACGGGGCGAGCCTGTCGATCGGCGAGTGGGCGCACCTTCTTCACCTGGTCGGTTCGGTCGAGCACGTGTGCGCGAGACACCACCTCAAGCTGGCGGTCCAGCCGCGGTTCGGCAGCATCATCCAGGACCCGAAGGACATCGAGCGGCTGCTCGTCGGCTCCGAGGCGGGCGTCTGCCTGGACCTCGCACACCTGGTGCTCGCCGGCGCTGACCCGGTCGAGGTGATCGAGCTCACGGCCGGCCGCATCCAGCACGTCCACCTGAACGACGTCGACCTCGACCTGGCCGATCGGGTCCGCGATCGCTCGCTCGGCTATAAAGAGGCGGTGCACCGCAACCTCTACCGCCCCATCGGCGAGGGGGGCGCGGAGGTGGACCGCGCGATCGCGGCCTTGCGCGCAACGGGCTACCACGGCTGGTACGCCCTCGAGCAGGAGACCCGGCTGCTGAGCAGCGCCGACCGCCCACTTGGCCCGATCAGCCGCTCGCTGGACCACGTCGTGCCGCTCCTCGCGTGACCGACGGCAAAGGCCTCCAGCTCGAAAGCCTGGGCAAGCGGTACGGCAACATCGTCGCAGTCCGCGACCTCACGTTCGACGTGCGCCCCGGCGAGGTCTTTGGCTTCGTCGGCAGCAACGGCGCGGGCAAAACGACCACGATGCGCATCGTTCTCGGCGTCCTCCTGGCAGACTCGGGCCGGGTCCTGTGGGATGGCAAGCCCATCACCTTCGAGACCCGCCGCCGCATCGGCTATATGCCCGAGGAGCGAGGCCTCTACCCGAAGATGCGCGTTGGTGAGCAGCTGCGCTACCTGGCTCAGCTGCATGGCTCGACCGAGGGCGACGCCGTCAGCGCCACCAACCGATGGCTCGATCGATTCGGGCTCGCGAACCGGGTCGGCGACGAGGTCCAGAAGCTGAGTCACGGCAATCAGCAGCGCGTGCAGCTGGCGGCCGCGCTCGTCTTCGACCCTCTACTTCTGGTTCTCGACGAGCCCTTCGCGGGCCTGGATCCAGAGGCCGTCGACGGCATGAGCGATGTGCTGCACGAGCGCGCGGCAACGGGCACGCCGGTCGTGTTCTCGAGTCATCAGCTCGACCTGGTCGAGCGGCTGTGCGACCGCGTCGCGATCATCCAGCACGGCCGCCTTGTCGCGCTCGGAACGATCGACGACCTTCGCGGCAAAGGACCGGTGCAGCTGTGGGTGGACGCAACGGCGGCCAGGCCCGGCTGGGCGTCGAGCGTGCAGGGTGTGCGGGTCGTCAGCACGGACGGAACCCGCGTCCTGCTCGAGCTGGACCCCGCGACTGATGACCAGTCCGTCCTTCAGGCGGCGATCGCGACCGGGCCGGTGCGCGAGTTTCGCCGTAACGTGCCGAGCCTCCTCGACATCTTCCGGCACGTGATGACGGAGGGCGCGGTTGCGGCAACTGCCTGACCTGCACCTGATCTACCTGATCGCCCGGCGCGAGTTCATCACGCGTGTTCGCAGCCGCTTCTTCATCATCGGCACGATTCTTTTCGCCGCGCTGCTGGCCGGTTACATCGTCGTCCAGGCGCTGGTGATCAGCAAGGCGACGACCAACGTGAAGATCGGCTTCTCCGGCGACGCTGCGGTGCTGGCCCAACCGCTGAAGGCCGCCGCCGCCGTGGAGAAGGTAAACGTCGAGATCCACCAGGTGACCGACGCAAGCGACGGCGAGTCGCAGGTCAAGGATGGAAAGCTCGACGCCTCGGTCAGCGGAGACGCGGGTTCTCCCGAGGTGGCGGTGAAGGACACGATCGACCCAACCGTCGAGACGACGCTGAACTCGCTCGTGAGGTTGACGGTGCTCAACCGGGCGCTCACCGCCGCCGGGACCGATCCGGCGGCGATCGAAAGCCAGGTGCTCGCCGCCCGCATCAACCTGAAGCTCCTGGACCCCGACGCGGGGCTGAGGACTCAGCGGGCCGTCGTCGGAGTGTTCATAGCGGCGCTTCTGTACGTCTCCCTGGTCCTCTACGGACAGTTCGTGGCCCAGGGCGTGGTCGAGGAGAAGGCCAACCGGATCATCGAGATACTGCTCTCGACCGTCCGGGCGCGGGAGCTTCTGTTCGGCAAAGTGATCGGCATCGGCCTTGTCGGCCTGGTGCAGCTGACCGTGCTGGGCCTGGTCGCGCTGGCGACGATCACGCGCTACCAGGTCGTCAGCATCCCCAACGTGGGCGTCGAGGCGGTGCTCGGCGGCCTTGTCTGGTACGTGCTCGGCTTCATCTTCTACGCCCTGCTCTTCGCCGCGGCGGGCTCGATGGTGTCTCGGCAGGAGGAGATCGGCTCGGTCACCGGCCCGCTGTCCATGCTCGTGGTCGGCACCTACCTGGCCTTCTTCTGGGTCACCGCCAATCCCGACAGCCCGCTGGCGGTGGCGCTGTCTGTGATTCCTCCGTTCGCCCTCGTGATCATGCCGGGCCGCATGGCGACAGGCGATGCGGCGGTCTGGCAGATCGCGGTGTCGGTCGTCCTCACCGTGCTGGCGATAGGCGGCTTGCTGACGGTTGCCGCGCGGATCTACACCAACTCCGTCCTTCGCATCGGGTCGAGGGTCGGCCTGAGCCAGGCCTGGCGAGGGGCGGACTAACCGGGAAAGCGGTAGGCGCGCCACTCCGAAGAGTGGCTGGTGGCCCGCGGTTCGTCGAGGTCGCCGTATTCATGCGACGCCCACTCTCTCGTCGCCGCGGCGGAGCGGCGCCTGGTCTCCTCGTCGAGCGACCAGCACGCGGCGAATATCCCTTGCTCGAGCGTGGCGAGGAGGGCGGAGATGCTGTAGCTGCCCTCGTTGACCACGTCCTCGACTCTGCCGACGACCGCGCCGCGCCGGCTCATCTCGCCGTCGAGCTCGTCCATCGACCCGATGCCTGGAGGCCACGGCGGGTCACCCGCTTCAACACAGAAGTGCCGGCGGACGCCCACCTCCCACTCGGTCGTGCGTTCCGCGCCCTTCGACGCGAGCAGCACGCCGCCAGGCACCACCACGCGCGTCAGCTCGTCGACGGCTGTCTTCCAATCGGGGATCAGGTGCAGGACGTGCGAGGCGACCGCAGAGCCAAACGTCCTGTCGCCGAATGGCAGACGCGTCGCGTCCGCGAGCGCGACGTTCGCGTTGGCTCGCTTGGCCAGCAGGCGATGCAGCATCTCCGCCGAGATGTCGACGCCGACCAGGTCGACACCGCGATCCATCAGCGGGAGCGCGATGCGGCCGGTGCCGGCGCCGATCTCGAGGCATGGACGGTCGCGCGGGATCTCGGCCACCAGGCGGGGTACGAGAACATCCATGAGGTCGTCGGGGAGCGAGCGTGTCTGGTCGTAGTAACCGGCCGCGCGGTCGAAGGAGACCGACCCGGTCAAATGGTGCGGCCGGCGCTCGCCCAGTACGGTTCGCGCAGCTTGCGCTTGAGCAGCTTGCCGGCGGCGTCGCGCGGGAGCTCCTCGACGAAATCGATCGAGCGCGGCTTCTTGTAGCCGGCGAGCCGCTCGGCGCAGAAGGCGATCAGCTCAGCCGCGCCTGCGGTGCTGCCCGGACAAAGCTGGACGACGGCCTTCACCGACTCGCCCCATTCGTCGTCGGGAACCCCGATCACCGCAACGTCCAGGACCGCCGGATGTGCATAGAGCACAGCCTCGACCTCGGCCGGGTAGATGTTCACGCCGCCCGAGATGATCATGTCGATGCGCCGGTCGCAGATGAAGTAGTAGCCCTCGTCGTCGCGATACGCGACGTCGCCGACCGAGAAAAAGCCGTCGTGCAGGCTCTTGTCGGTGGCTTCGCGCTTGTTGAAGTACTCGGCCAGCCAGGCGTTGCGGACCATGAACTCACCGGGCTCGCCGATGCCGGCCTCGGTGCCGTCGTCACGCACGAGCCGGATCTCGTGTCCGGGCATCGCCTGCCCGCATGAACCCGGCTTGCGCAGCTGGTCTTCGGGCCGGAGCACCGTGTTGAACCCGGTCTCCGTCGCGCCATACGCCTCCCAGAGGACCTGGCCGAGCGCCGCCTCCGCGCGCTGCTTCAACGCGTACGGACACGGCGCGGCGCTGAGGATTACCGATCGCAGGGACGACACGTCGCGCGGCTTCCGCTCCTGGGCGTCGACGAGGCGCTGCAGCAAGGTGGGGGCCATGAAGGTGGTCGTGACCTTGTGCAGCTCGATCAGGTCGAGCGCATCCTCGGCGTCGAACTTCGGCTGCATCACGATGGTCGCGCCCAGCGCCTGGTGCACCGCGCTGAAGAACGACACCGCGCTGTGATAGCCCGGGCCGCACATCAGGTGGATGTCTGTTCCGGAGAGCTCGAAGACCGCGATGATCTCGCGCACGCGCACAAGGTCGACGCCGTTCGGCCGCCACGCGCCCTTCGGGTTGCCCGTGGTCCCCGACGTGTAGATCATCGATGGTCCGAGGCCTTCCGAAAGAGTGTCGAACTGGTCGGGGGCGCCACTCAGGAAATCGCTGTGGGCCAGCCAGCCTGAGGGAACATGGTCGCCTACAGCGATGTAGCGAAGCTCGCCCTTCACGTCGGCCGCCGCCGCCGCCACCAGGGCCGCGTGGTCTGGCCCCGCGGCGGCGACCTTCGCGCCGGAATCGTTGAGCACGTATGCGATCTCCGCTCCGCGCAGCCGGTAGTTGACCGGGACGATGACGAGGCCGGCACGCCGCACCCCGTTGGCGAGCTCGGCGCCGGCGAGCGAGTTGTAGGACATCCAGGCCAGCCGGTCGCCTTCTCTGCATCCGATCGACGTCAGGGCGTTGGCCACCTGGTTGGCGCGCCGGTCGAGAGTCGCGAAGTCGAGCGCCTGGTCGCCGCAGATGACTGCGAGCTTGTCGGGCGTCGATTCGGCGTGCATGGCAAGTAAATCCACCAGTTCGATGCTAAGTGGGAGAGGCTTTGGCCGCGGAGCAGAGATCGCTTCCCGCCAGGCCGATCGTCGCCGCCACCGGCGCGATGCTGCCGGTGATGACGACCCGGTAGCGGTAGCACCCGCCGAGGAAGGCCCACGTGTCGCCGGGCGCCCAGTGGTGGTACACGACGCCGGCCGCGAGCGGCGGGTACTTGGCCAGCACCGCCGCCGTCGCGTCGGTGATCGTGGCGATTGGCGAGGGTTTCGACGAGTCGAACTGCCACAGATAGACCATCGTGATCGGCCGGTTTGCCGGCGTGTCCGCGGCGGCCGGAAGCTTGGTGGCGGCGAGCAGGGCATCCACCATCGCTTGCGGGCCGGGGCTTGCCTTGACGTCCGCGAAGGTCACGGTGGGCATGGCCGCCGACCAGGCAAGGCCGGTGACGTTCGACAGAAAGTGGCCGGCCGGCGGACCGTCCGGTGCCCCCGTCTTGTAAAGCTCGATCTCGAGATTGACGGCCATCGCCAGCTGAGCGCCGTCGGGGCTGAACGCCAGCGCGTCGGGGTGCGGGAGCCGCGAGTTGACGGTCTTCGGTCCCTTATTCGGTCCCTTGGGAGTCGGTTTCGTCGAGGTCGTTGCGACCGGGCTGGCCGAGCCTGTCGGCGTCGGCGATGCGATCGGCAGGCCGCTGTTGATCGGCTCCAGCAGCGCGCCCTGGCTGGACAGCGCCACCGCCGCCATGGTCCCGTCAGGGCTGATGGCGATCGGACCGTCGTCGGGACCGGGACTGATCGGGAACGGCTCGAGCACCCCCGCGTCGGCGTTGAGCCAGTACCACGCGCCGGTTCCGGCGCCGCGCACGGCGATGAGCCCGGAGTCGTCCGGCGCGATGCCCTCGGTGAAGAGCGCGGGCTCGGCGGGCGGACGGGTGAGGGCCTTGACAGGCGTACGCGACTTCGTCAGGTCCAGCGCGTCCACCTCGTACGAGGTGCAGCAGCCGTAGCTCATCGCGAGGTAGTGCGTGTTCGCGACCAGCCCGATCGGGCCCTCGCTGAGCTGGTCGAGGGAGGCCGCGACAGGCTGGATCGTCCCGGCGAACGGGTCGACGCGGAAGAGCCAGTCCCATGGCACCACGCCGGGCGTGTTGCGGCGTTCGGGCGTGCGGTCGTCGTGGAGGGTGAAGTAGATGACGGGATGGTCGACGCCGGGCGCCGGTCCCCAGACCGGGCCGAGGACCCGGAACTGGGCGCGGGCGATCGGCGCCACGATCCTGGTCCTGCCGGTCGCCGGGTCCAGCACTCCGACGCCGGCGCTGCTGTCGACGTATGCGATCAGGCCGTTGCCGAGGCCGCCGCTGACCGGTGTCGGAGAGTGCTGCACGGCGGCCGCGGGTGTGCCGCTGCACGCGACAGCCACCAGGGCGGCCGCGACCAGGGCTCCAAGCTTAGACACGAGCCGCCAATCCTACCTTCACCAGTTACCCGAACGGTGAGAGCCGCGTTTCCGTCACTGGTGTGAGGAAGGTTCTCCTTGCCGCCACGATCTGCCTGCTTCTTGCAGGCTGCGGCCGCTATGCCGGCTTGGGCTCGAACCCATCGCCATCGCCCTCCGCGAGTGCGCAGGTCACCGCTACCGAGCAGGTCCACACCGCGTCTGTGCGCGTGGGTCAGAGGCTCGAGCTCGTGCTCCATTCCTCGAACGGGATGTCCAGCTGGACGAACGTCAAGTCGAGTGACCCCACCGTGCTCGCGCCCGTCGTCGACACAAGGGCGACGGCGCCGGTCGGCGTCACGCTCGCGGCCTTCCAGGCGCTGAGGTCCGGAACGGCCACGGTCACCGCCACCGCCGCGCCGAAGTGCCCGCCCAACGCAGCCTGCCCGATGTACGTGGCGCTCTACACGCTGAAGGTGACCGTCACCCGCTGACCCGGCCACGGACAGTCCGGACCATCCGCGTTGTCGGTCCGGGAAAAGCTCGGTTGGTCGCGACTATCCGGGGTTCAGGCGGTTGGAGCGGGAGACGCCGCGTTGCTCAGCGCCGTCGCGATCGCGTCCAGCTGCGCACGCGCCGGCTTGTTCTCGTAGGTGTCGGGGAACGTGAGCCCGAAGCCGTCGCCCGGGTAGCGGGGAATTACGTGGACGTGGAAGTGGGGCACGTCCTGATAGGCGGCCTCGCCGTCCATGACGATGATGTTGATGCCGCTTGCGCCGAGGGTGTGGCGTGCCACGGTCGCCAGCCGGCGCGCGACCCGAAAGGTCCGCATCGCGACCGTCTCGTTCGAATCCGTCATCAGCACGGCGTGCTCTCGCGGCATGACGAGCATGTGACCCTTCGTGATCGGCTGGATGTCCATGAACGCCACGACGGTGTCGTCCTGGTAGACGAAGCTCGCCGGCGCGGTGCCTCCGACGATCTCGCAGAACACGCACTGGTCGCTCACAAAGCGAAGAGCTTAACGACGGGGCCTGCCGACCGGTCCCCAATAGCGAAGATCCGCCCGCAGCGCTGGCCGCAGGCCGGGCTATTCAGCCTCGCTAGGCGATTCGATTGCCGGCGCCTCGCCGGCCCCGTTCGAGACCGGTTCGTCGCCGGCCGCCGCTTCGGCTGCCTCGGTCCCGTTGTGCGACATGGCCGCCTCGCCGTTGGTCCCCGGTTCCCCAGGACGCTGGCCACGGCGGCGCCTCCGCGCCCGCCGGTCGCCTCGATGCGGCCGGGAGAGCCGCTGGACCTGGGAGCGGATGCCGACGCGCTGGCATGCCGTGACGACCGCGCCAACGCCGGCCACCAGGCCTTCCTCTTTGGCGTGCTCGAACAGAGGGCCGAACAGCTCCGGGGCGCCCCCGATCACAGTCTTGGAGTCGCCGACGATGACCAGCAGCTTCTTGGCGCGCGAGATCGCGACGTTGACGCGGTTGGGGTCGTTCAAGAATCCGATCGCGGCGCGGTCGTTGGAGCGCACGAGGGACAGGATCACGCCGTCCGACTCGCGACCCTCGAAAGCGTCGACGGACTCGATGTCGTCTGGGGGAACGATGCCCTTCAACGCGCTCTGAAGCCGGTTGACCTGGGAGTTGTACATCGCGATCACCGCGAGCTTGGCCTTGCGCACCCGCCGCCGGATGATCGACGTGATGTCCTTGCTCAGGGCGACCTCGAACTCGTTGGCGACCGACCGCTGCGCGTCGCGGTACTCGTCCTGCGCGCCGGTGTCGACCCAGACCAGCTCACGGTCGAACGGCCAGGGCAACGGCATGCGCGGGTGCGGCGATTCGTGGATGAGCTTGCCCTCGTAGAACAGGTCCGACACCACCCGGCCGATCGGCTCGCGCATGCGGTACTGGCGCGGCAGCAGGATGCGGGAGCCCTGTGGAACCTTGTCCCAGATCCAGCCGTAGAAGGAGTCGTCGCGCACCATCTCGTCGAGCGGGTTGGAGATCTGGAACGTGGACGCGGCCTCCTCCATCACCGGCGGCAGCTGGTTGAGGTCGCCGATCATCACCCAGCGCTTCGCCAGCGGCATCACCGCCAGCGCCTCGTTGGCGCGGACCTTGTTGGCCTCGTCGAGGATCAACCAGTCGAACACCTTGAAGCGCAGCCGCGAGTCGATGGTCAGGCGGTTGACGGTGCCGGCGACGAGGTTGTAGCTCTCGAGGTCGTCGCCTTCGACCAGCGTCGGCCGCAGCCGCCGGGGCACCTTGCCGGGCTCTGCGATCCGGGCCTGGCGGACGTGCGAGAAGCCGAGCAGGCGCTCCTGGCCGGTGTCGACGGCGTCGTTGGAGTGGGACGAGAGGAGGATCGATGAGTTCGGGTTGCGGCCGAGGATGCGCCGGATCGACTCGACTATGGCGGTCGTCTTGCCTGTGCCCGGCGGGCCCTGGATGAGGTAGAGCTGGCCGGGCCGCATGCCCATGACCCGAGCGACGGCCTCCGCCTGCTCCTCGTTCGGGTCGGGCAGGTGATGCGCCCGCTTGCCGTCCAGGGCGACCCGCGGCGGGGTGCCGAGCCAGCCCGTGTCCGCGAGCTCCGCGGCAAGAGACCCGGTGCGGGGGCTGCCGATCTGGAGCTGGCGGATGCAGGACCGCTGCGCCTCGAACATCTCCACGCTGGCGGTCGGCAGGACGATGCCCTCGTCCGGCAGCGGGTCGTAGCGGCGGAAGCTGACCCACAGGTTTGAGCCCTGGATCCTGTCGAGGGCCATGCCGCGGTACTCGGGGAACCCGGCGGAGCGGACGGTCAGGGAATCGATGCCGCGGTAGATCCGGCCGTCGGCGTCGTCGACCAGGTGGAGGATCGCCCGTACGTATTCGCCGCCCCGCATGTCCTCGCCGCAGTTGGGGCAGTGGATGCCGTTGGAGGTCGGCACCTCGGTCTCGCATTTCGGGCACTCGATCCACTGCTCCGTCGCCTCGTAGCGCCTGACGGCCGCCTCGGCGAGCTTCTCCCGGTAGTCCCGGAGGTGCTCGATGAAGCGCATCGTCGAGTCGAGCAGCGGGTGCGACTTGGCCTGCTCACGCAGGACTATGGCCGTGAAGCCTTCGAGGTCGCCGTCCCACTCCTTGACCACGTGCAGCTCCTGGAATCGGAGCCGCAGGCGGTTCTTCTCCATCTCGTAGGTGCCTTCCAGCTCCTGCCAGTCGGTGATCTCGAGGGCCAGGCCCATGGGCGTCCGTCCGAGCTTCCCGGTCAGGAGCGTCGAGCTCACCTGGCCGATGAACTCGAGCGGCTTTTCCGGCTTGACGATCGTGTAGGTGCCGTCGATGAGCTTCTGCTCCTGGAGCACCTGGCGCAGCAGCTCCGCCCCTCCGTGAGCCTCGAGGGCCGTCACCTTTGCCGCGGCGGGCGTTCCTGGGCGGACACGGATGCCAAGCCGGCCGGTCTGGATCTCCTCCCCCGGGATCTCGGGGTTCCAGAGCGGAAGGACGTCACCGAGCATGGGCGTGCTCATGCCGGGTGAGCCTTGGCAGTGGTACGGGCGAGACGTGCGATTAGGATCAAGTCAAGTTAAGTGGGGTCCTCTGGCGAGGACCTAGCACCCCAATGGGCAACGACTACGTTACCACACCGTCCTCACGATCAAACCTCGAGGCGCACGAGTTCGGGGTAAGGCGCAAAGTAGAGGTCGGTGGGGAGTGAGTCGAGGCTTGACGGCCTGCTCGAGGCCCTGGCTTCGGGCGAGCCTGCACCCGCGGGCGGCTCCGCGGCGGCGGCCACGGTTGCGCTCGCCGCGGCGTTGCTGGAGAAGACCGCGAGGCTGTCCGCCCAGCGGTGGGATGGAGCGGCGAGCGCGCAAGAGCGCGCGCACAATCTCCGCGTTCGCGCCGAGGACCTGATCGAGCACGACGCGCACGCATACCTCGGCTACATCAAGGCCCGTCGCGACAAAGTGGGCGTCGAGGAGGCGTGGTCGCTGACCGTCGACGTGCCGCTCCGGATCGAGCGTGCCGCGGTGGACGTGGTCGAGCTCGCGCACGAGCTCGCCGCCGCCGGGAATCAGAACCTGCGCCCGGACGCCACCACGGCCGCCATCCTTGCCCACGCCGCGATCTCGGCCACCGCGATGATGGTCCAGGTCAATCTCGGTGCCACCATCGCCGACGCGCGCCTCGGCGAGGCGCTGCAGATGATGCGCGACGCTAGTGAGTCAGTTCGCCGGCTAGGCGCTCCAGACCTGAAAGGTGGTCCCGGTCGTGCTTCAGGGCGATCTCGAGATAGCCGTCCACCGTCACATGACCGTGCTTCTCGTGGTGGCCCGTCAGCTCCGTCCGCTGATCCTCGTCGAGAGTCCTCACGTACCCGATCAACATCGTCCGAGTCGCGATCCACTCCTCCAGCGCGTCGTCGAGGTGGATCCCGCTGAAGTCGGTGTCGTCATTCGTGAACACCCCGAACGACGGATCCTCGCCCGCGGCGATGGCGCGGATCCGGGGCACATAGCAGTCGCGCTCGCTCGCCGCCAGGTGAGCGGCGATGTCGCGCAGGTCCCACGCACCAACACGCGCCGACGGGTCCTCGGCCGATATGCGCAGCATCGCGATCACGATCTGCTGGCTGTTCATCAGGTCATCGAGGATGAATTCGTTCATTTGGTATCGCGGCGTTCCCGCCCCAACACTAGATCCCCGGCGAAAACGGCGTTCCACACCTCCGGCTCCAGCGGGTTGGCGATGGCGCATGTAAGGCCGGCCTCCATCGCCTTGGGGAGGAATGCCGCGTTCACAGCGGCCCTGCCGCTCATCCCGAACGACACGTTGGAAAGTCCGCATGTGATGTTGCAGCCGAGCTCGTCGCGGACGAGGCGGATCGTCTCGAGCGTGACCGCGCTGTAGCTCCGGCCCGCCGCGGTGCTCAGCGCGATGGGGTCGATGATCACGTCCTCTGGCTCGATGCCGTGGTCCATCGCCCGGTTGACGATTCGCCGGGCGAGCTCCAGGCGCTCGGACGGCATCATCGAGATCCCGGTTTCGTCGCTGGTCATACCGACGACTGCAGCGCCGTACTTCTTGACCAGGGGAAAGATGCGTTCCATCCGGTCCTCCTCGGCGTTCACAGAGTTCACCAGCGGCTTGCCTTCGTAGACCGCCAGCCCCGCCGCGAGCGCCTCGATGCTCGACGAGTCGATGCACAGCGGGGCGTCGCTTACCTCCATCACCGCGCGAATCGTGGCCGCGAGAAGCGCCGGCTCGTCGACTCCGGGAATGCCGGCGTTGACGTCGAGCACCACGGCGCCCGCCCGCGCCTGGGCGGCGGCGTCGGCCCGCACGCGGTCCATGACGCCCGCCTTCATCTCCGCCTCGAGGACCCTGCGTCCCGTGGGATTGATGCGTTCGCCGATGATCGCGAAGGGTCGCTCGTTCGAGATCGCTACCTCGCGCGTGCGCGAGGACAGGACCGTCTCCATATATCTCACCGCCGGGAATTAGATGTAACGGGGCTCCGGGCCGCGTTCCGGCGTCTAGGCTACCGACGATCGAATGATCCGATTCGCCATCGCCGGAGCCGTATGTCTGAGCCTGGCCGCTTGCAGCACAGGCAACCAGCAGGCCACGCCGTGCTCCAACGCCGCCTCGGCCCAGACCGCAAAAGCCTGCGGCGGCATGAGCGCGCTGGTCGCGAGGGCCCGGGCGGAGGGCAGGCTTGACGTCATCGGGCTGCCGCGCGAGTGGGCCAACTACGGGGCCCTGATCGACGGGTTCCACGCACGGTATGGAATCTCGGTCGTGTCGGCCGATCCGACGGCCGGAAGCCAGCAAGAGCTGGACACGGCCAAACGGATGGGCCGGAGCGGCGACGCGCCGGACGTCTTCGACCTGCGGACCGAGGTCGCGGCCGCCAACCCTGACAGGTTCGCGCCCTACGAGGTCGCGACGTGGGACCAGGTCTACATCAACCAGAAGGACCCGACCGGCCGGTGGACCCAGGATTACGGCGGCTACATGTCGATCGGTTACGACTCCAGCAAGGTCCCGGCGATCACGTCGATGCAGGACCTGCTGAACCCCGCATTCCCGGCCAAGGTCGCACTCAAGGGCGAACCGAGCAAGAGCGACGCGGGCCTGTACGCCGTGATGATGGCGAACCTCGCGCAGACGGGGCCGTTGGGCGACGTCAGCAACGGAGTCGACTACTTCCACTCGCTACGGCTGGCCGGCAAGCTCAACTTCTCTCTGGCCACGCTCGCCACGGTCAAGAACGGCACGACACCCGTCGTGTTCGACTGGGACTTCGAAGCGTCGCAGTACCTGCGGATCAACCCGGCGTGGCGCACGTTCATCCCGACCTATCCGACGCTCGGCTACTACTTTGCGCAGGCCATCAACAAGGACGCGCCTCACCCGGCGTCGGCTCGATTGTGGGAGGAGTATCTCTACTCCAGTGAAGGGCAGCAGCTCCTGATGGACGGAGGCGCCTCGCCTGTTCTCATCCGGCTGCTGCGGCCTGCCCCGACTGACCTGACCATGCCGAATCTCGACGCTCCTCCGATGCTGATGTCCACGAGTCAGATGGCCGACGCGCGGACGTATCTCGCCGCTCACTGGATCGCCGCAATCTCCTGATCGTCGTTTCTCGCGAGGTGGTGTGATGAAGGTGGAGTTTCCGACCGACCTCGAGATCGCGCGCAAAGCGCGCCTGATCCCGATGCCCGACGTCGCGGCGAAGATGGGCATCGGCCCTCACCTGCTCGAGCCATATGGCCATGACCTGGCGAAGATCAAGCTCGATGCGATCGACGAGCTGAGCGGCCGGCCGAAGGCGCGGTACGTCGTCGTCTCCGCGATCACGCCCACCACGCTCGGCGAGGGCAAGACCACGACCACGGTCGGCCTCGGTGACGCGCTCGGCAAGATCGGCAAGCGCGCGACGGTCGCGATCCGCCAGCCGTCGATGGGTCCCACGTTTGGCATCAAGGGCGGCGCCGCGGGCGGCGGTTACAGCCAGGTCGTGCCGATGGAGCGGCTGAACCTGCACCTGACCGGAGACTTCCACGCGGTCACCGCGGCCCACAACCTCCTCGCGGCGATGATCGACAACTACATCCATCACAGCCTGCGCGAGTTCCCGATCGACCTCCACAGCATCACGTGGCGCCGGGTGCTCGACGTCAGCGACCGGGTGCTGCGCAGCGTGGTCGTCGGCCTGGGTGCGCCGGAGGACGGCGTGACCAGGCAGACCGGCTTCGACATCACCGCCGCCTCTGAGGTGATGGCCGTGCTCGCGCTGTCGACCTCGCTGCAGGACATGCGCAAGCGCCTCGGGCGGATGGTCATCGGGCTGGCGCGAGACGGCAAGCCGATCACCGCCGACGACCTGCGTGCCGGCGGCGCGATGACGGTGATCATGCGCGACGCGATCAAGCCCAACCTGCTCCAGACGCTCGAGAACACGCCGGTGCTCGTGCACGCCGGGCCATTCGGCAACATCGCCAACGGCGCGTCGTCGGTGCTCGCGGACATGATCGGAATACGCGGCGGCGACTTTCTCGTCACCGAGGCCGGCTTCGGCGCCGACATGGGCGCCGAGCGGTTCTTCAACATCAAGTGCCGCACGTCGGGCCTCGCGCCCGACGCCGCAGTCGTCGTCGCCACGGTGCGCGCGCTGAAGGTCCACTCGGGCAAGTACCGCGTCGTCGCGGGAAGGCCGCTGCCCGAGGATCTGTTGAAAGAAAACCCCGACGACGTCATGGCCGGCGCGGCGAACCTGCGCAAGCAGGTCGAGAACATCCAGATCCATGGCGTCACGCCCGTGGTGGCGATCAACGCGTTTCCTGACGACCACCCGTCCGAGCACCGCGCCATCCGGGAGCTGGCCGAGCACCTCGGTGTCCGCTCCGCCGTGTGCCACAACTTCGTGGACGGCGGCGCCGGCGCGACCGAGCTGGCGGAGATGGTGGCCGCGGCCGCCGACGAGCCCAGCACCTTCCAGTTCCTGTACCAGGACGCCGCGACGCTGCGCGAGAAGATCGAGGCGATCGCGCTGCGCATCTACGGCGCGCGCGGGGTCGAGTACGACCCGGTGGCGGCGCGACAGCTCGACGCTTTCGAGTCCAACGGCTTCGGCAGGCTGCCGGTGTGCATCGCCAAGACACACCTGTCGATCTCTTCCGACCCGAAGCTGAAAGGAGCGCCCACAGGCTGGGTGTTGCCCGTGCGCGAGGTGCGGGCGTCGGTCGGCGCGGGGTTCATCTACCCGATCTGCGGCGAGATGAGGACCATGCCCGGCCTGCCGACGACGCCGAACGCAACCATGGTCGACATCGACGAAAACGGCGAGATCATCGGCCTCAGTTAGCGCAGTATTCCCACTTCTGGCGATGGGGCCCGCGGGGCCAGAGGACGCGGCTTGACTTAGTCGCGACGCTGGCGCATTTCGACGCGTACGCGCTTGCGAACAGTGGATCGAGTGGTCTCGCTCTTGAGCATGTCTCTCAACTCTCCGCCATTGCCATTGAGGTACGCGTCAAAGTCCCGTGTCCTCCGCGCAACTTCTTCACTTGATTCCGGATCCCGGACGAGCTCCTCTAGCCATTCATGCAAAAGATCGGCCTCCTCGAAGTTAGGAGCTGCTTGCGCGTGCAGATCTGGCAGGGGCACCACGATCCGCGAGTGGTGATGCAGAAATCGCTGTTGCAAAACAGTTACGCCGTAGTCAGTTAGATATGCGATTCGGCCAGTAGTTTGCAGGCTTTCGGCCCTCACCGTGCCAGCCTCCTCAAAGGCCACAGCGAGACTCTCCCCATCACGTTGGCGAAGTTCGGGCAGTGGCATCACGCCGTAATGGCCGGCAGGCCAGCGTTGAAGGGGCAAGGGTTGGTAGGTCACAATCCGGGCCATCGAGAGCTTCGGGCGTAGCAAGCCACCCGCGCCGCGCATTGTGCATGGGTGTGTAAGAACCATGGCGAGTCCAAGTCCGAAGTCGATTCCTGGAATCTGGACCTCGGCGAAAACGTCGCCCTGCATTACTGGCCGGAGGCGATCCACCTCCTCGCCGCGGGCGAGGTACATGGACGTGACACTCGGCGGAACCTCCAGATTTGGCAAGACGTTCCCTTGGTCATCTCCGCCTTAGCGAGAGGTTGTTGTCGCCTGCGATAAACGTCTCGTACTCAGTCTTATATCTCTCTCGCCATTTGAGCTCAAAGAGGTCAAGTAGCCGTTCTGGGCTATCGATCCTCATGTCAGCCCATTCAAGGACCAGGTCCAATTTCCGGGCTGCCAGGATGTCGAATGCAGTAACGGAATATCCGGCAACTAGAGGCACTTCAAGCCACTGCACCGGATTCGCGATACGAAGCTCGACGAGCAAATCGAGGAGGGCCACCAGGCGAGCTACGGCGAACCGGTTTTCGCCAGTCGCTAGTTCACCTTTTCGCCACTTGCGGACTGCTTGAGCCGACACGCCCACCAATTGCGCAATTTGGTTCCACGACATGCCGTAGTGGACGGCCACAAGGTCGAGTAGATCTCGCATCTCGGTGCGGACCTTGAAATGAGTGCGCCGGTCAAGATCATGCGCATTGACTCTGCGGTGTAGGTCGGCAACGTCCTGGTTTGTGGCCTGAACCTGGTCCCTAAGGACTTTGACCTCCTTGACAAGAGAGGTCATCGTCTGCGGTATTGGGACGATGACTTCTTTGACAGAGGAGGTCGAGGTCGCGTCGACGTCCTCGGGTTCCGCTGAAGTAGGAGATATCACTCGACGCTCCTGAAGACTTCCCTCAACTCATCTCTGAGGGCACTCTCGAATAGGCTGTCAATCGGCCCATGCAGGCGGTCACAGATGTTCAATGCCCCATCAACCGAGTAATCGTCGAATGACTGATGACTCGACCATGAGTTATCAATGTCGAGCAGAAAGAACGGCATGGTCGGCGGAACAGCCTCCACGTGCAGCGGCCCGACTGAGCTGACCACCTGCCCGCGGAGGGCGCCGTAACGCACGAGGGTCGTAACGTTGTCACGAGGCTCGGTTTGGACAACGGACTGCGTCAGCGCGACGTCGTGCCCTGAGACGAGGTCCAACCCAGCGACTAAGGGCGCCTGTAGGTAGTGGCGCCATTCTTCCGGTCGCCGCAGCGCTGGCACTCGAATCTCATTGATGTAGCGAAGTCCGACTCTTTCGAGGCCGATCACCGCTCCACGAATTTCCTCGAGGCCTCGCAGGCATTTCTCGAGCATTGGGCGAAACTGTTCGTATTCTGAGTAGACGGTCGTTTCGATCACGATGTTTTGTGGGCTGACGCTTACAGATGCTGATCGGTCCCTCGCCAGGAAGCGATTGACCGAACTCGTTGAGCTCTGGGCTTGGGATCCACCCGCCATGGCCATCACAACTTGCATGCCCGTGGGTTCCGGTAAGGGGAAGGTGGGACGGAACAGATCGGTGAGATGCTCAATCGCGTCCGGAGACGACAAACGAGGAGCGTATGGATAGCGCAGCTCGGCGACCACGAGCCGCAATGGTGCGTTGGGATAGATCTCTCGACGAGCCATGGTCTCAACCTCTTTAGTAACCAAAAGCGCAACTGAAAGTATAACCACGATCGCAGCTCGTCGAACATGTCATTTCGTCCCCCCACTCCACTCCACTGAACATCGAGCTGCTGAATAGATAGTCAGCTGCAGGGGTACGAAAGCGTTGTGCAAGCCCAGTCGATAGCCGCGAAGACTGGGATGGGCGCGGTCGAGATCGGCGTCACCGACGCCGACATCGCCCTGCGCTTCTACCGCGACTACGTGGGCCTCGCCCCGCTTCCCTCCGTGGACGAGAAGATCCGGATGGGCGTCGGCGAACGTGAGCTCGTGGTCCTGCACCCGGACGCCGAGCGACCGGTCGTGCCGCGAACTTCCGGTCTCTACCACCTCGCCATCGTCGTCCCGGACCGGCGTGAGCTCGCACGCGTGATCGCCAGGCTTGCCCGGCTGGGCTGGGACCAGTCGCCTACCGACCACGTCATGACCAAGGCGAACTACCTCTGGGATCCGGACGGCAACGGGATCGAGATCTACACGGAGACCCCCGAGGACGGGACGATGGGCTTCGCCAGGGGAACCTTCAGGGCCGTCGACAAGGACGGACGTGAGCGCTCAGGGCGCGACCCGATCGACATCGAGGAGCTTTTCAGCCACCTTCGCGAGGACGACCGGCTCGACTCGCCGCTGCCGTCGGGGTCGAAGATGGGTCATGTCCACCTGCACGTCGCAGACGTCGACGATGCGCTGCGCTTCTATCACGATCTCGTGGGCTTCGATGTGATGGGCCACGTGCCAGGCATGGGCTTTGTCTCGGCAGGCGGCTACCACCACCACCTGGGTCTCAACACATGGGCCGGTCGCGGTGCGCGCCCGGCACCGGCGGGTTCGGCCGGACTGCGTCGCTTCACGGTCGAGCTGCCGACCCAACGTGACCTGGACGACGTGGCGACCCGGCTCGAGCGGGGTGACGTGCGGCTGACCGAGGAGGCCGGCGGCCTGGCGGCCGTCGACCCGTCGCAGAACAGGGTCCTGTTCAGGACGGCGACCGCCTGATCTAGCCTGTGAGCATGCCGTCCGGGCGCTGGGACGCGGATGACCGCGGACGCGGAGTGGCGGATGCGCGCTCCCACGTCGGCGCCATCAACGAGCTGGCGGGACTAGCCGGCGCGGAGGACTGGGTGGCGGAAGAACCCGAGAAGCACCTCCTGCCCGGCCTGAATGACCGCGTCGCGATCTCGGGCCTCACCCTCGACGAGGTCGCCGTCGACGGCAACGGAAGCCTTCTGGTCAGGCTCACGTCCGCGACTCGTCTTTCCCGACGGGAGATCCGCCAGTCCGTCTGGTCCATCCTCGGCGGGGCGGTTGAGATGACCACCCACGTCCACGAATCGATCGACGACGGTGTCATCGGCTTCGACGTCGTGACCGGAACCACCCCGGGTGGCGCGTTCGCCACCCACGGCCACACGCTCCGGGTGGAGGTCGTTCAGCCCTCTTGAGGCTTGTTCGTTTCGTGCTCGCTCGCGGGTGAGCGCCAGCGCTGGCTGCGGCCGCCCATCTGCGACGCCGCCAGCAAGAGCAGGCCGATGCTCAGCACGAGCATGACCACAAAGCCGACCCCGATCCACCATGCGCTGTGCCACAGCGCCGCGGTCAATCCGGCCAATGTGAGCAGGAGCGAGACCGACATCAAGCCGTAGGTGTAGGTGAGGGCGACGCCGCTCATCCGCCGCTCGTCCTCCTGCCGGTTGAGCTGCGGATTCTCGAGCTCGAAGCCCGCCTGTTTGAAAGCCTCGGCGGCCTGGTCAGGCGCGCGGATCTTGCGCATGTCGGTGACCAGCCTCACGAGCACAAACCCGGAGACGTTCGGCGGCAGCGCCAGCGCGAACGCGGCCGTCGCCAGCTTCTCCGCCGTATCCACAGGGCCGATCGTCAACACGACGCCGAGGATCACGAGGTTGAACGCGATCAGCGCACCGAAGATCCAGCTGCCCAGGTCGAGCAGCCATGGGGCGACGAGGTCGAAGAACAGTCCGATGCCGACCTGCGTCTGGCGCCAGTTGATGTCGACAGCCGGGCGCCCGCGTCGCTTCCTGGTGTCCGCCATCCGTCTCGAAACTTACTCCGGCAGCGGTTGGTCTTTCGTCTCGGGCAGCAGGAACAGCAGAAGCGCACCCGCGATCGCGGCGACACCGCCGAGCTGGATCGCGCCGCCCAGGCCGGCCGGCGCCGCAAGCAAGGCGACCAGGGCAAGCCCGGCGATGCTCCCGAGTGCGCCGGCCAGCGCGATCGCCGCCTCCGCGGTGGCGCGGGCGCGTGTCGGGAACAGTTCGCCCGACCAGGCGCCGAACACCGGCGTAGCGGCGCTGGCCACCGCGCTCCAGAGCACGTTGCCGATGAAAAAGCCGATGGACGCGGTCGCAAAGCTGAGGCTCGTCGCGGCCGCGGTCGCGACTGTCAGCGCGATGGCAGGCCCGCGCCGCCCGAAGCGGTCCGTCAGATAGCCACCGGCCAGGTAGGACACCGCGCCGAACACGCCGGACACCACTACGAGCAGGCTGATCTCGGTCGGCGTCCAGTTGAGGATTGCGCTGGCGTAGAAGGTGTACAGCAGTCCGGCGGGTTCGAGCAAGACCGCAAGCAGCGCGAACATGGCCGCCAGGACGATGATGCGCCGCCGCCATCGCGGCTCCCAGAGCAGGCGGATTGCGGAGCCGGTGAATCGAACCGCCTGCCAGGTGTGACCCTCGGGCAGAAGCCACCAGATCAGCGGCGCGATCGGTATTCCGACCCCGCACGCGTAGAAGAGCAGGCGCCAGTGCGGCGCGACGATGGGGTAGGCGATCACGGTGATCCCGGTGCCGAATCCCGACAGGAGGGCGAGGACGCTGACCGCCTGGCCGCGTCGCCCGACGGGCGCCTCCTCGACGATCAACGCGGTCGCGACGCCGACGGTCAGCACCTCGAAGCAGACGGCGAACAGCTTGAGAAAGGCGAGGTCGGCGAGCGAAGGGACGAAGCCGCTCAGCAGGTTGACGATGGAGAAGCCGGCGACGCCTGCTGCGATCATGCGCCGCCGTCCGAAGCGGTCCGCCAGCGCCGCGAGCGGGAGGGCGCCGAGGGTGCCGAGCGCGAGGATCGCGCCCAGGCCGGAGAGCATCGGGATGGAGGCGCGGTAATCGGCCGCGATCGCGGGCAGCGCGAGAACGAGAATCGAGCCCTGGTACCCGGCCAGCACCACCGCCACACCGGCCCACGCCAGCGTCACCTGCTGGCGCCGGTCGAGCTGAATCCCGGTGTCGCTCACAGGGCGTTATAGTCGCGGCTACCCATGGCCGCCGTCGTGAGTGTCAAGGATCTTCGTAAGCGCTACCGCCGGCGTGATCCGTTGGCCGTCGACGGTGTGTCGTTCGAGGTTGAGGCGGGCCAGGCTTTCGGCTTGCTCGGTCCCAACGGCGCCGGCAAGACGAGCATCGTCAAGATGATCGCCGGCCTCATCCGCCCGGATGGCGGCGAGCTTGCGATCTTCGGAGCGCCACCCGGCGACCCCGCCGCCCGAACCCAGCTCGGGTTCGCGCCCGAGGACCCGGACTTTCCCAAGTTCCTACGCGCGAGCGAGGTGCTCGATTACTTCGCTCGTCTCCTCGGAGTCGACGAGGACGATCGCAAGCGGCGCATCCCCGAGACGCTGGCGTTCGCCGGCCTGGACGGCGAGAAACGACAGATCCGCCAATACTCCAAAGGCATGAAGCAGCGACTGGGAATCGCCCAGGCGATCCTCGGTCGCCCCAAGCTCCTGATCCTCGACGAACCAACCGCGGACCTCGACCCGCTCGGCCGGCGCGATGTTCGTGCGCTCATCGAGCGACTCAAGGGAAGCGGCGTCGCGATTCTGCTCAACAGCCACCTGCTCAGCGAGGTCGAGCTCGTGTGCGACACGGTCGCGATCATGGCGAAAGGGCGTGTTCTCAAGGAGGGGACCATGTCTGAGGTCGTTCCTCAGGGCAGCAACCTCGAGGACGTCTTCGTCCAGCTCGTCGAGGCGAACCAGCCACCAAAAGACCACATGCCGACGTTCATCACGGACAAGGGTCCGACGGCATGAAGTCGCTTGCGGTCGCGCGGTACACGATCGTCGAGATGTCCCGGCGCCGGCTGCTGATCGTGTTCTTCGCCATCGGGGCCGTCGGCATCGCCGGGTTGGGAATCCTGCTGAAGGCGTTCTCGAGCGCCTTCGTCGGCAACGTCCGCGTCTCCGGCCCTGGAGACTTCGAGGGCCCGACCCCGGAGCAGTTGACAAGGCTGACAGAGCTGAGCTTCGTCAACGACCTGATCGCGGTGCTCGGCATCTTCGCGCTGCTGATCGCGTTCGCGATCGGCATGACCGCGATCTATCACGACCTCGAATCAGGGTCGATCGTCGGGATCTTCTCCAAGCCTGTATCCAGGCTCGAGTTCGCGGTAGGCAAAGTCGTCGCTGCCGCGGTGGGGATGATCGTGGTCGTCGGCCTGCTGGGCGTCGAGGCAAGGCTCGTCATGTACCTCTTCGGGGGTGGGCTCGAAGACGCGTTGTGGTGGGAGACGCTGGCCGCGGTCGCCAATGCGGTGACCCTGATGCTCATCGTCCTGGCCCTTAGCGCGTGGGTCAACAACATCGTCGCCGCGATCATCGCTTTCATCTACAACGGCGCCGCCGGAATCGTCGTGATGCTCCACCAGCAGATGACCAATGGCGGCGTGCTCGCCGACAACCAGGTGCTGCATGTAGGCCTGACGATCCTGTACTGGCTCGTGCCGCACGCGCTGATCAGCTCGGCACCGCGCGAGATCGCGCACCAGGAGCTCGAGATCCTCAACAGCACCGCGCCGGGCGGGGCGAACTTCGATCAGGCCTTCAGCGGCATACCAGGTCCGTCGGGCGCCGCCGACATCATCTGGTGGGCGTTCGTGGTCGCGGTCCTGTTCGGACTGGTCTACCTCGCCGTCCGTCGCCGGCAGGTCTAAACGAGACCGAGCCTCCGCAGCAGATAAGGCCCCGGGCCTAGAAAACCGCACGTCGCGGCGATGTGCGCAAGCGATACGCCCACCAGCGACGGCGGGCCGGGGAGCAGCCAGAACGCGACGCCGAGCGGCACTCCGACGAGCGCTGTCGACAACGTCTCCGCCCAGCTCCAGTTACCGAGCCGGTGATAGAGGACGTAGGCCGTGGTCGCGATCACTAAACCGGCCGGCGCTCCCCATGCGGCGCCCAGGCCTCCCTGCAGCAGCCCGCGAAAGAAGGCCTCCTCGATCGGGCCGTTGACGGCGTAGAACCCGGCCTGGAAAGCGACGTCGTCGAGGCCTGCCGGGACGCTGAGCGCACCCCGCCGCCGCGTCAGCCAGAGCTGGACGGCGACGGCCGCGACGAACATCACCGGCACGCCGATCAAGGCAAAGATCAGCTGGGCGCGAACGTCGCCCAGGCTCCAGCCCAGCCACCTCGCGCCGCCGCTCAGGCGGTACGCCACCGCGTACGAGAGGATGAAGGGAACGATCCGGATCGCGATGTCGGTGCTCGCCCACCGCCAGCTGTCTGGAATACGGGTGAGCACAAGCCGCGTTGGTGGTTGTGAGATGGGCGTGGGCGAGCCGGTCAGGTTCGACATCTTCTTCGACTACATGTGCCCGTTCGTCTTCCGGGCATCGCGGCTCATCGAGGCGGTGCGCCGTTCGGGGGAACGGACCGTGGAGCCTCGCTGGCGGTACTTCTCGCTCACTCAGGTGAACTCCAAGGATGAGGGCTGGACCGTTTGGAGCGCACCTCGGTCGGAGCCGGTGCGGGGGCGGCTTGCGTTTGCCGCCGCCGAGGCCGCGCGCCGCCAGGAGCGCTTCGAGCCGCTGCACGAGGCCATGCTCCTGGCCCGCCACCGCGACCGGGCCGACATCGACGACCGCGACGTGATCGAGAAGCTCGCGGTCGAGGCCGGCCTGGACATCGCGGGGTTCGGCCGCGACCTGGACGACCCCACGATCCTCGAGCCATTGAAGCGAGATCACATGGACGCGGTCGCCACTCATGGCGTCTTCGGCACGCCTACCCTGGTGTTCGCCGCCGGTCCCGCGGCTTACGTCCGGCTGTCGGAGGGCGCGATCGAAAACGGGGTGATCGACGTGTTCGACCATCTCGTCAAGGTTGCCGCCGGCGAGCCGGGCATACTGGAGATCAAGCGCCCCTACAAGCGGTGAGCGGGCGCGGTTCGGGTGCTTTCGAGGCATCCGGAGTTTTCAACGGGAGCGGACCAGAAGGCATATGACCGACCTCGAGAATCACACCGTCCCGCCCGAGACCCACGAGAGCTGGCGCGCCTGGTTGATGACCGGCGCGCGGCGCACGCCAGTCGACAAGCGCAGGCTGCGTGGCGCCAACAGGGGGCTGAAGAAGATCCTGGTCGAAGGCCTCACCGAAAACGGCGACCACACGCACAGGTGGCAGGACTTCTCCGGCGCGATGGTCCGCCACGCCGTTGACGACGCGATGCGCAACCTGCCGCCGGAGGAAAGGCGCGTCATCAAGCTCGCCTACTTCGGCGGCTTTTCGAATCGCGAGATCGCAAACGAGGTCGGCGCCACGGAGTGGATGGTGCAGCGACGGCTGAGCCGGGCGCTGGCGGCGGTCAGCGACTACATCCAGCATGGCCAGGCGCTGGGCCGGCGCGCCCTCTATGGGCTCGGCCTGTTCCTGTCGGGCCGCTGGCTGACCGAGCACGTCTGGACCGCAACGGCGGTGGCGAGCGCCGCGGTGGTCATCGCGGCAGCTTCGCCCGCGCCGGCTGCCGTCCATCATTCACCGGCGCCTGTTTCTCATGCCGCCGCGAGCGGAGGCGGAAGCTCCGCCAAGGGAGGCGCACCCGCGCCGCAAAACGCACCGCAGCCCGTGCCGGTCGACGTGCAGGCTCAGGTCCAGTCGGCCGCGCAGTCGCTCCCGGTGCCCGTGACGTTGCCGGCGGTCAAGGTCCCGAAGATCAAGGTGCCGCCGATCAAGAACCTGCTCTAGGCGTTGCGGGCGTAGATCACGACGCCATCGACCACCGCGACCTGGTGGTAGCTCGTGGCGACGAGGTTGGCGAGCACCGGGTAGTTGCTCATCGGGTACATCGCGAAGTCGCTCCAGCCGGCCGCCGCGGTGTCGACGATCAGCGCCGGCGGGTTCGCGTCGAGGTCGGTCTGGAGAAGAGGCCAGACGTCGGGGGCCGTGTCCCAGTTGTTCGGAGCCACGCCGGAGCCACGGGCAAATCCGCGAAGAAAGCCAGGGAAGCGCGAGGCCATCACGCTGTCCGACTCCACGTAGACCGCGGGCCAGTCGCCCCAGATGAACACCCGATCTGACGGCGACGTGTGCGCGGCGACATAGTCGGCGACCTGCTGGTGCTGCGGCACCGGCGCGCCGAAGTCGTACGTGAGCGGGTCCGCGGTGATGTCGAAGACCCACCACGCGACCACTGGGATGGCGATGCCGGCGACGGCTGCGACCGCGACGAGCCGGCGCAGCTCGAATCTCGCGAACGCGATCGCGGACAGAACCGCGAGTGGGCCCATCGCCTGGATGAAGTAGTGCCACGACAGGTGGCCGCCGGCCAGCGACCCGACCATCGACGCGACCAGCCAGAGAACCATCAGCCGGTTCCGCGCCTCCAAGTTGCGCCAGCGGGTTGCGAGCGCGATGGCGGCGATCCACATCACGGCCATGTCGATCACAAAGGGCACGACGCTGTCCTTCGCCCGTGCCCAGACGAACGCCGGAGTCCAGTTCACCGAGGCGTAGCCGGTCAAGGTCTGGACCGTCCACCGCCAGAAGCCTTCGAGCGAGCTGGTAGTGACCAGCACGAGCGCGCCCGCGACCAGACCGGCGGCCAGACCGGCGGCGAAACGCGCGAACGCCTGCGGGCGTGACGATTCGAGCCACGCGATGGCGAAAGGAACGAGGAGCAGGTTGATCGCCGCCGACTGGCGAAAAGCGCCCGCCGCGACGAGCAGCAGCCCGGACCAGAACCAGCGCCTGCGCACCATCAACAGGACCGACGCGCTGAGCGGCAGCATCATCAGGACCTCGGTGTTGGTGGCCAGCAGGCGCGGGTTGCCCGCCGCGGTGAGGAGGCCGTAGAACAGCGCGGCGAGCAGTCCCGCACGCAGCCCCGCGAGGTCGCGCGCGATCAGGTACAGCACGACACATGTCGCCGCCATGGCGAGGAAGCCGACGGCGTGCACGGCGGTCATCTGGTACGGACCGAACAGTCGAAACGTGAGCGAATAAACCCAGAACACACCGGGCGGCTTGTTGTCCACCCCGCCGGCGCCGTACAGGGCGCCGCCCATGTTCATCAGCACCGCGATCGTTCCGTAGATCGCCTCGTCGCCGTCGATCAATCGGTGCGCGAATTCGGGCACGTGAGCGACGGCCACAACGACCGCCACGGCGGCCGTCCAAACGCCCGCCCCCACGCGTTTGGGAAGATAGATGGAGTTGGAGCTCACGGCGGAGTGAGCCAATACGCCACCGGGGGAGCGTTTTGTTCACTCATGTAAACACGGCCGCTGACCGCGGGGTCATGCGGCAGGTCCTGATCGTCGCCGCGTTTGCGGTGGTTCTGCTCGCCCTGTACCTCGACCTCGCCATCCGCAACGACCCTACCAGCGTCGACTTCAACACCTATGTAGGGGCGGCGCAGGTGGGACTGAAGGACGGCTGGTCGCACATCTACGACCAGGGCCTGGTCTCGATGCAGCAGCAGCAGTTCGTTCCCGGGAGCCGGGAGCAGCCATTCCTGAGCCCGCCCACAGTGGCCTTCCTGGTCGCCCCGCTGGCGATGCTGCCGGCGAGCACGGCTTACGTGATCTGGGCCCTGGTCAGCTTCGTAGCCTTCGCCCTGGCGCTGGCCCTCTCGGGGATAAGCCGAGGGCTTGCTCGCTGGGTCGCGGTCGCCGGCGCGCTCACGCCCTGGTGGGTGATGCACGCGGTGAACGTCGGGCAGATCGTGCTGATGCTCGCGGCCGGCATGGTCGCCGGATGGCGGCTCCTGCGCGACCGTCGCGACGTGCTTGCCGGCGTCGCGCTCGCGGCGATGCTGTTGAAGCCGAACACGGTGCTGCTGGTCCCGCTGGCGCTGCTCTTCGCGACACGCTACAAGGCGCTGGCGTCTTTCGTGGCGACCAGTGC
Source organism: Candidatus Dormiibacterota bacterium (assembly GCA_024280995.1). Classification (GTDB taxonomy): domain Bacteria; phylum Chloroflexota; class Dormibacteria; order Dormibacterales; family Dormibacteraceae; genus 40CM-4-65-16. The sequence continues at coordinate 5,431 of JAMXLM010000018.1, read as the reverse complement.
GGTCGTCGGGATCGCGGCGGCGGTTCTGCTGGGGCCGCACGGCGTCAGCTCGTACCTAGAGCAGATGCGCGGGCCGTGGCCAAGCGGCGCGGACAACGTGACGCTGCACGGAGCCCTCGACGCGGACGGAATCTCCGCGATCGCACTTCGGGTCCTCATCGTCGGGGCGGTGATGGCCGGGTCCTATCGCCTTCGCAGCACGCCCGGCCTCGTCCTGCCGCTCGCGATCGTCGGCTCGTTGCTGGTCTCGCCCTACCTCCACGGCTCGGACCTCGTGCTGCTCGTCGCCGCCGGCTGGATGGTTTGGGAGGAGCGCCAGAGCATCCCCTGGCGCGCGCTGCTGATCATCGCCTGGATCAGCGCCAGCCCGTTTCTCTACCTGCGAGGCGACAGCCCACACCTCCGCCAGTGGCCGTGGCTCGAGATCGCGATCCTCGTCGGCCTGCTGCTGACCGCGCTCGTGCCCTTAACAACCTGGGCTGACTCCAGGAGACGGGCGCCCGCATAATCAGGTCACCCGCCCGCCAAGACGGGGAGACCATTTGCTCGACATCCAGGAGATCAACGGACCGCTTCGTGTGCTGGCCGGGCCGGGCACGGGCAAGACCCACGCGCTCGTCGACCTGTATGAGCAGGCTGTTCGAAACGGGCTGGCCGGTCGCGATCGCATCCTCGTCCTGACCTTCTCGCGGAGCGCCGCGGGTGAGATCTCGCGACGCATCGACGAGCGGCTCGACGACGACTACGGCGAAGCGTGGATCTCGACGTTCCACAGCTTCTGCGAGCGACTCCTGCGCGACCACGCGCCCGACCGTGACCGCCTGCTACTGAACGGCTTCCAGGAATGGATCGTCATGCGCAAGGTCTTGGGCGAGATCGACCCCGAGATCCTCGGGCCGCTCGACGACCTGCGCCGTTCGGACGCGTTCGCGCACGACCTTCTCGGGTTCGTGGCGCTGATGAAGCAGAACCTCGTCCATCCTTCTTCTCTCCTTCTGGCTGCCGAGGCGAGCGCGAGCGAGAGGCTGCGGGTGCTGGCGGCGGTCTATCGCGCATACCAGGAGCGCATGGAAGGTGCCAGGCTCGTCGACTTCCGCGACCTCATCTCCGGAGCGATAGAGCTTCTGCAGTCGAACGCCGACCTGCGGGCCCGGCTCCGGCACAAGTTCGCGCTGGTCCTGGTCGACGAGTTCCAGGACGTCGACCCTGCGCAGTTCGAGCTCCTGCGGCTGATCGCGCCGCCCGAGTCGCGGCCTCGCCTCGTGGTCGTCGGCGATCCGGACCAATCTATCTACGGCTTTCGCGGGAGCGTGCCGCGGCTGCTGAGCAGCGATTTCGTCGCCGCGTACGGCGCGTCGACGATGCAGCTCGAGTCCTGCCGGCGGTGCTCGCAGGAGGCTCTTGACGCGGGCGAGCGGCTGCTGCTCTCGACGCAGCCGGGCCGCCGGCCCCGTGTCTTGCGGTCCGAGATCGCGCATGCCACGCCGTCGGTTGTGGTCGCACGCGAGAGCGACCCTGTCGACGAGGCGTTCTTCTGCGCGCGCGAGATCAAGCGTCTTCAGTCGGAGCGTCCCGGCATGCGTTTCAGCGATTTCGCCATCGTGCTGCGCAGCACGACCGCGCTTGGCGCTCCGTTCGAAGAAGCCCTCCGCGCTCTCGACCTTCCTTATGAGGTGCGTGGCTGGGGCGCGACCGCGCGAAACGAGGTCGTTCGCTTCCTCATCGGATACCTCGAATCGCTGCGCAAGCCCGACGACAACGACGCTTTCGAAAGCGCGCTTGCGTCGAGCCTCAGCGGGGTGGGGCCGCGGACGATCAGCCGGTTGCGCGCCTATGCCACGCAGCGGGCGCGGCCGATTCTCAAGGTCGTCAACCGGCTCATGTACGTGCTCGCGTCTCGCAACCCGCTGCTCTACCCGTTGCCGTGGGGCGCCGACGCCCCCTCGGAAGAAGAGAAAGCGCCCGACTACATGGCGTTCCTGTCGGAAGGGGAGCTGCAGGAGCTGCACGGCGCGATGGTCACGAGACAGAAGCTCCTCCGCCGAGCGGCAACCATGCCGGTCGCCGCCCTCGCCTACTCGGTGCTCATCGACGACGGCGCGATGGGCCGGCTTCTCGACCTAGACCTTCCCTCCGGTCAGCGGGCGGAGGCGATCGCCGACCTTCGCTCCACCATCGGCGGTCTCGAGGCGATCGAAGCGGTCCACGAACGGCTGCACGGTTCGAAGCCCCTTCTCGGCGACCTGACCGGCTCGCTTTCCAGCCTGCTCGCCGCGGCGTCGGACGACGCCGAGGACGCCGGCGGCGACCGCGACGCGGTGCAGGTGATGACCGTCCATCAGGCCAAAGGGCTCGAGTTCGAGGTTGTTTTCTGCGCGGGCTTCGCCCACGGACTGTTCCCGCTGGAGTCGCGGCCGCATCCGCTGCTCGACGCGGAAGACCGCGAGTGGCTCGAGCGGTTCAAGGTCGGCTTCATGCCCTCGTGGCCGTCGGATCCGGATGGCCACCTTGCCGAAGAGGCGCGGCTGGCTTACGTCGCGATGACCCGCGCGCGCCGGCGCCTGTACGTGACGTTCGCCGACACCTATCTACGCCAGGCCGGCCCGTCCGTGTTCCTCGAGATGGCCGACGCGGAGGCGGAGTCGCGCGAGCTGTCGCGCGCGTCCTCGCGCCTCGAGCCCGGCGATGTCCTGCTCGCACGCGAGGCTGAGGTGATCCTCGCCTCGCATCCCTCCGCGCTGACCCAAGACGTCCTGACGCGAGCGCAGGCGTTGGGCCTCGACGTGGCGTTTCTCACCGACCCCGTCTCAGGCGAGCCGTTCGAGCCGTACGGCAACGGCCGCAACCCGACCTCGGTGGACATCGACCACTTCAGCCCCACCACGCTCAACGACTACATCAAGTGCCCGCGGCTCTACTGGTACAACCATCACCCGCGGCTTGTCGAAGAGCCGCGCTCGGTGGCGATGGAGCGCGGCGGCTTTTTGCACGAGGTGCTGCAGGACTTCCACGAGCACGAAAACGAGTGGCGGCCGCTCGAGACGGAGATGCAGCGAAGGTGGTTCGACGATCTGCTCGCCAGGCACATCGACGGCTACCTGTCGCGCATGGAGGGCGTCCTCGACCGCAAACGCGAGGAGAAGCAGGTTCGTTCGCTGCTTGCCAACTACATCCGCGCGATCACCGGGATGCAGCTGGTGCGCAGGATCGGCACCCTCGCGGTCGAGAAGAAATTCCACCTCCAGCTCGACGGTGTCGAGGTGGTGGGCAAGATCGATCGTGTCAACGACGTCGGCGATGGCGAGGTCGAGGTCGTCGATTACAAGACCGGTTCCGGAAAGGCGATGCGGATCGCCTACGAGATGTATTTCGGGCCGGAGCTGCACGACGTGCAGCTCGCGCTCTATTACCTCGCCTGCAAGTACGGGTTCGACGACGAGGGCAAGCCGCTTGGCTTCCAGCCTCGATTCTTGTCGCTGTGGTACCCGAAGGACTGGGTCTGGGGCGGGATGCGCCAGGACATCTTCAGCGTCGGCCGGCCGGCCGGCCTCAAGGAGTACCGCGAGCGGCCCCTGTCCGCCGAAGACCTCGACCGCAGCCGCGCGGTGGTCATGACCGCGATCGAGCGAATCAAGGGCGGGCACTTCGAGCCGGCGCCCCGGGAGATAGCCGGCACATGTGTGACGCGGTTTGGCAGCTGCCCGCACGCGGCCATCTGCTCTTTCGGTGGAGCACCGCCGGAGTGAGCGCCGGGCGCGCGCAGGGCGCTCCTCCGAGCACGACGCGTGTCCAGGGGCCGGTATTGAGCGCCGAGCAGGCGGCCGCCGCGCACGCGGGTCCGCAGGGGGCGTTCCTGATCGCCGCCGGTCCGGGCACGGGCAAGACCTTCACCGCGACCGAGCGCTTCTGCTGGCTCGTCGAGCACGGCGTCGCTCCGGACGAGATCCTCACCATGACCTTCAGCGACCGCGCGGCCGAGGAGCTGCGGCAGCGCATCACCAAGGAGTTGTCGGCGCGGCGCCCCGAGGTGGGTCAGCGAGCGCTCGACGGGGCCTGGGTCGGAACCTTTCACAGCGCCTGCGCGCGGCTGCTCGACGAGTACGCCTACCTCGTCGGCGAGCCCCGCGAGCAGCGAGTCCTCGACGAAACAGGTCAGAAGCTGTTCGAGCAGGAGCTGGTCGCCAGGCTCAGGAGCGGCGCCACCGCGCCGTTCGACCCCGACTCGTTCACCGCGCTGTCGGTCGACGACCTGGACGACTTGCTGCGGTCCGGGCTGCGCTTCCTCCTGAAGCTAAAGGGCCGAGGAATCAATCCGGAGCGATTTCACGAGCGGGCGCTTGCGATGCACGAGCGCCACTGGAGCGCACGGCCGTCGCAGAACGGGTCGGGTGGCCCCGACCCCGCCAGGGCGGAGCTCGAGGCCATCGAGGTCCTCTTCACCATCTACCGCGCGTACGAGGACGCGCTGCGCGCGCAGTCGCTCCGCGACTTCGACGACCTGCTGCTCGAGGTGATCGACGCGCTGGAGCGGGTGCCCGAATTTCGCCGTCGCTGCCGCGAGCGGTTTCGCTACCTGATCGTCGACGAGTTCCAGGACACCAACCGCATCCAGCTCGACTTCATCCGCCTGGTCGCGGCAGAGAACTTCGGCAACGTCACCGTGGTCGGCGACGCCAAGCAGTCGATCTACGGATGGCGCGACGCGGAGATCGAGAACATCCGCAGCCGTTTCCCGGGCGAGAGACTCCCGCTGACCCACAACCGCCGCTCGTACCAGGGCATCCTCGATTGCGCCACCGACTTCATCCGGCGCGATCCAGACTTCGCCGAGGAGCCGGAGCTGGTGGCCACGCGCGGCCTGGGCAGCGGCTGGCCCGTCAGCGTGCTGATGGCGCCCGACTCGCGCACCGAGGCGCGGTCCGTGGGCGAGACCATCCGCCGGCTGCACGTCGGCGGGGTTCCGTTCCGGGACATCGCGATCCTGTCCCACTCGGTGCGCATGCTCCCGCGCGAGTTCGAGGACGAGCTGCGACGGCAGGGAATTCCGTACCTGACGAGCGGCGGTTCCGGGTTCTTTGACCGGCAGGAGATCAAGGATGTGCTGGCCCTCCTCCGGCTGGCCGAGAACCCGATGGACGACGGCGCGCTCGTGCGCATCCTGCAGGGACCGATCGTCCGCCTTGCTGACGCAGGCATGTACAGACTCGCATCTCGCCGCTTCGAGCGGCCCGGAATGCGACTTCGTGACTGTTTCGACGAGTCAAGGCGCGAGGGGTTCCCCGAGATGGAGCCGAAGGTCGCGTCGGAAGCGACGCGACTGCTCGAGCTGACGGGCCGCATCGGCCGGCTGCGCGACACGCTGACCGTCGCCGACATCCTCAACCGGTTGCTCGAAGAGAGCGGCTACCTGCGGTGGGCGGAGCTTCGCGCG
>JAMXLM010000017.1 GCA_024280995.1 Candidatus Dormiibacterota bacterium | reverse complement strand
GCTGGTGATCGTCGGCGCGGCGTAAAGCCTCAGGCGTCGAAGACGCTGTGCAGCGAGGCGACGGTGTCGGCCAGAACCTTGAGCACGCGCTCTTCGTTCGCGCTGAGGATGGCGCTGCGGCCGACCGTCTTCTCGTCAAGCAAACCGGCCTCGCGCAGGATCTGGACATGACCGCTCACGGCCGGCTGTGACAGGTCCAGGTGGCGCGCGAGGTCACTGACGGACGAGGGCTGGCGCGCGAGGCGTAGAAGAATCGCAACGCGGGTTGGATCCGCCAGGGTGCGCGCGTTCATTGAGATCGACGTCGCGAGCTCACGATCGGAGGGGTTCCACGCGCGGATGCCCTTGCCCACGTACACGGCTCCATCGAGCTCGTAGACATGGATCCGGCCGCCGAACCAGCACGGCGTCAGAACGAGACGGCCTTCGGAGGCCGCCTTGTCTATGACGGCGTCGACGTCAGGCCGGCCGGGCATCACCTCGGGGCCGCCGAGCACCTGCCGGTACGATGCCCCATTCGCGAGGTCCTGGGTCCACTGCTTGACGATCGCCATCACGGCGGGTAGGCCCTGCTGCTCCCACCCTCGCCTGGTGGCGGACCAGATCTCCTCGACGACCTTGATGTAAGCAAGGCGGTACTCGGGGTCGTTGTGCAGCTGTTGCAGGCGCATCCGCGTGCCTTCCAGGATCTCGGGGCTCTCGACCCGGAGCGAGGGCATCGGCTGCGCGTCCGCCGCCGCGGCCCCGACTCGGGCAAAGAACCCGGCCAGGTCGGGCCCGAGCAACGACCCGAGGCGGTAGGCAAGGACCACGATCTCGACGGTGTGATCGGGCGTGCCCTCGCCATGCAGGCGGGTCAGCTCCGGCCCGAAGCGGAGGCGCACCGGCTCGAGCTCCGGATGCGGCCCTTCGATCACATGCTTCCAGCCGGCGTGGAAGAGGACCCACGTCAGATCGAAGAACGCTGACGGCGCCACCTGGATCGGCGCGGGCTCGCCGCGCATGACGATCGGCATCGAGATGACCTTATCGGGCTAGACCCGGCGAGGTCGAGTGATTAAGTCGATCGCGATCACCATCGGCGTGGGGTTATGATACCGGCGAGGTAGCGAGCGATGCTCCAACCGAAGGCCGATAACGCGCACGGGTGGAAGACCGCCACTCGCGAGTGGCGGGCGTCACGCCGCCCCGGAATGGTCGACGGCATCGTCGAGGCGGCTCACGAGCAACCCCTGGCGGCGATGGCGATGATCGGCGGGCAGGCATCGCTGGCGACGGTGCGGTCGAGCTGGGGTGAGAACGCGCTCGAGGCAGCCAGCCATCTCGGTCACCTCCGGCTGATCGACCACTTTCGCAGCATCGGCGTCCAGCTGGACATCTTCGGCGCCTGCGCCGCCGGCGACCGGCAGCTGATCGAATCGGAATGGCGGCCGGCCTTCAAGGATGCGCTCGGGATCCACTACCTGCCGCTGCTTCATTTCGCGGCCGTCAGCCGCGACGTCAAGGTCGTCGAGCTCCTGCTCGACCTGGGCGCCAACCCCAACGCCGCCGGCGCGAGCCTCTCTCCGCTGCACACCGCCGTGGCGGTGGGCTCGGCGACGATGATCTCCCGCCTCGTCAGGTCCGGCGCCAAGACAACCGCCGTCGATGCGTACGGCTGCACCCCGGTCGCCTGGGCCGGTGAGCTGTGGGGCCCTGATTCGACGATGGTGCGGCAGCTGGCCGTCTGATCAGACGGTTTCGGTCACCCGGAACCAGCCCGCGATCTGCACGCGCGAGTTGAACCCGAGCTTGTTGAGGATGCTGCGCACGTGGCTGTCCACGGTGCGCTCGGAGATGAAGAGCCGAGCCGCGATCTGCTTGTTGCTGAAACCCTCGGCGACCAGGCGCGCGACATCGGCCTCCCGCTTACCGAGGATCTCTGGCTCGGCCTTGTCGGCTTTCCTTGCGGGCGCAGCGTCGCCCAGCGCCAGTCGCACCGCCGCCTCCCGCGACATCGCGCGACCGGAGTCGAAGTCGGCCTGGAAACGCGCGGGTCCAAGCGCCGTCTTGGCCGTGTCCTCCGCCATTGCGAAGAACGGGGCGAGCACCTGCATGACAGTCGCCCCGGCCCCTATGCGGATCGTCTCCGCCGCCCCGAGCAGCTTCGCCGCGACCCGCGCGTGGCCGTCGAGAGCGGCGAGTGCTGCGAACGCGCCCAGAAGGTAGAACTGCGCGATGCGATCGTCGACGTCATAGGCGATGCTCAGCGCCTCGTCATAGCGGCGCTTCGACTCGACCAGGTCACCCGCGAACATGGCCGCGCCGCCGAGGTTGAGCAGCATCTGGTGCAGCGAGTACCCGTCTCCGGATTCCCGGCTCAGCCTCTCGCCCTCGGTCGCCGCCCGTTTGATCGCCTCGAAGTCACCTTCGAAGACCCCGTTGAGCGCGCGCGCCTGGAGAACGGCGACTCGGGTCGTCACCTCGTCGATGCCGGAGGCAACCTCGTGCGCCGCGTCGAGCAGGCGGATGGCGGCGGCGTGGTCGCCCGCAAGGTTTTCCGCGATCGACGCCATCGAGAGCGCGTGCGACAGCTGCATCTGGTCGCCGGCGTCTTGCGCCGCCACGACGGCGCGCTCCAGCGCGGGCCTCGCGGACACCCAGTCGCCCTGCAGCACGCCGAGAAATCCCCTGATGAAGTGCGACCATCCGATGGTCGCCGGGTCGCCCGGTCCAAGGGCGAGCATCTCGTCCAGCCAGCGCACGCCTTCGGTCGTGGCGCGCGTGACCCAGAACCAACCGAGCGCGGTCGCGAGTCGAATGCCGCGAACCGAGTCTCGCGTCACCAGGCAGCGACGAAGTACGGAGCGAATGTTGTCGATCTCGAGGTCGTTCCATGCCAGCCAGTCGACCAGGTGAAACCTGGCCTCGAGGGCGGTCGAGGCGCACCGGGTGAAGTAGTAATCCGTGCACGCCTCGTGCGCCGCGTCGGTCTCGCCCGCCTCGTAGAGCTTTCGTGCGGCGTACTCGCGGATCGTCTCGTGCAGCCGGTAAGAGGCGACGCCTCGAGCGTCCTCCTTGACGACGAGCGACTTGTCGACGAGCGACGACATCAGCCCCAGGGAGTCGCGCTCGCCACAAACCGCCTCGACGTCCTCGAGCGTGAACCGACCCGCAAACACACATAGGCTCCGGAACAGCTTCCGCTCGGCACCGGGGAGCAGATCGTGGCTCCAGTCGATGGCGGTTTCGAGCGTCTGGTGCCGAGGCAGCGCGGCCCGTCCGGCGCCGGTAAGCAGTTCGAAGCGGTCGGCAAGCCGCTCGACGATCTGCTCGACCCCAAGCACGCGTGTCCTGACCGCGGCCAGCTCCAGCGCGAGCGGGAGGCCGTCGAGCCGCCTGCACAGGTCGGCCACCGCCCGCCGGTTGCCTTCGGTGAGCTCGAAGCTGCCAGAGGCGGCCGCCGCGCGCTCGACGAAGAGCGCCACAGCCTCGTTCTGGCGCAGCTGAACAAGAGAGCCTGAGGAGCCTGCCGGAGGCAGGTCCAGCGGCGGCACGGGGACGACGTGCTCTCCCGGAACCGACAAAGGCTCCCGGCTGGTCAATATCAGCCGGACGCCAGGAGCCGAGGCGACGACCTCGTTGACCACCTGGGCCGCCGAGCCCAGCAGGTGCTCGCAGTTGTCGATGACGAGCAGCAGCTCCTTGTCGCGCACGTAAGCCAGGAGCAGGGGCAAGGGCTCGGTTGCGGCCTGGTCGCGCAGGTCGAGCGCGGACATCACCGCGTTGCACACGAGCGCGGGGTCCCGGACCTCGGCGAGCTCGACCCACCATGCGCCTCCCGAGAACCCGCGACCGAGGCCGGCGGCGGCGCGAAGCGCCAGCCGGGTCTTGCCCACGCCGCCCGGACCGACGAGGCTGACGACCCGACCGCCAGCCAGCTTGCTCCGCAGCTCGGCGAGCTCCCGGCGCCGGCCGACGAAGCTCGTCGCTTCGGCTGGAAGCCTGCCGGGACGGCGTGAAGGCCTGGCCACGATAAGCGAAGGTACTAGGCCGGTGCGCCGGGCGCGCGCAGGGCGCACTGGCAAGAATCGGCAATTTCACGGATTTCCAGCGTCGGCGAGCTGCCTAGCCTGACTCACATGGCCGCACCGATTCCGGTCACGCAGCGAGTCGAGGTCACGTTCGTCGGCGCCCCGCCGGCGCGCCAGGTGGAGCGCGCGCCCGGTGTGAGCGACGTCGAGGTGGAAGGCCTGGTCCTGCGCTGCACGGTGTACGGCAGCTTTCAGCCTTTTCTAGAGGCGCTGCGCGGCCACGAGGTGATCAGCCTCAGATCAATTCAAGCTGGAGAGTGAAGAACCTTGGTCAGTAATTACCCGGTCCAGTTCTCAGTCGACTTCCCCGAACGGCCGCTCAACCGGCTATCGACGGCGTTTCGTCTGCTGGTGGCGATCCCGATCATCGTCGTGCTGACGATGCTGACCGGCGAGTCGTTCCGGTCCGGCGATCACAGCACAACCAACTCGATCGTGATCGGCGGGGCCGCGGTGTTCGTCCCTCTCGTTCTCATGCTGGTGTTCCGACAGAAATACCCCCGCTGGTGGTTCGACTGGAACCTCAACCTGATGCGCTTCTCGAACCGGGTCAGCGCGTACCTCGCATTGCTCGACGACCGCTACCCGTCGACCGACGAAGAGCAGTCGGTCCACCTCGACTTTCCCTATCCGGACGCGCGCCAGATGAACCGATTGCTGCCGCTGGTCAAGTGGTTCCTCGCCATTCCGCACTACGTCGTCCTCTTCTTCCTGGGCATCGGCGCGCTGGGGGCGATCGTCATCGCCTGGTTCGCGATCCTCTTCACCGGCACCTACCCGCGCAGCCTGTTCGACTACGTGGTGGGATGGCTGCGCTGGTCGAATCGCGTGAATGGTTACGCGTTCACGCTGATCACCGACCAGTACCCACCCTTCAGCCTGAGCTGAAATGAAGGCCATCGTCTCGTCCAGGCCTGGACCGGTCGAAAAGCTGGCGATCACCGAGGTCGCCAGCCCATCCGTTCCGGACGATGGCGTGCTCGTGCGAGTGCGCGCGTCGTCCGCCAACATCGCCGACCTCTTCCCGGCCACGATGGCCGGCCGGCTGCTCAATCGCAGGTCCCGGGAGCTGCCGCTCGGCACGGACTTCGCGGGCACGGTCGAGAGCGTCGGCAAGGACGTCACCGAGTTTCGCGTGGGAGACGAGGTGTTCGGCGGCGCGCGCGGCGCGTTCGCCGAGCTCATGTGCGTGCCGGCGACGGGCCCCATCGTGCACAAACCCGCCGGCGTCACCTTCGAGCAAGCCGGGACGCTCGGGATCGCGGCGTCCACCGCGCTCGAGGCGCTGCGCACGCACGGCCGCGTGCA
>JAMXLM010000016.1 GCA_024280995.1 Candidatus Dormiibacterota bacterium | reverse complement strand
CGGGCCGGATCACGCCAGAGCCAGAACATGCCCGCGCCCCACACCGGGATCGCGACCGGGCCGATCAGGGCGAGCTGCTCGGCGAGAAAGGTGAGCGGCGAGAAGTCGACCGACTGCGCGGACTTGTGGTTGAGGGTGTACTCGACCGAAGGCCACCCGTTGGCGACCTGCCAGGCGAGGTTGGGAAGGAAGATCACGAAGGCAAGACCCGCCGCAATCCATGGCCACGGCGAGGCGAGATCGCGGCGGAGGGGCGTGAGCACCGTGCCCATTGCGAGGCCGGCGACCAGGGCGACGATCGTGTACTTGGTCTCGAGTCCAAGGCCGACCGCAACGCCAAGCGCGAGCCAGAGTCGCCTGTCCCCCGTGCGCAGCAGCCGGGCCATGAGCCAGAGGCATGTCAGCCAGATGAGCTGATCGAACGTCACCGTCTGAAACAGCCAGTTGGCGCCCAGGAGCACCAGGCTCGTCGCCGCACCCAGGGCGGCGAGAGTGCGCGCTGTCCGGCCGCCGCCAAGCTCGCGGGCGATCATCGCCGCGAGCACGACCATGACCGCGCCGGCCACTGACGGCCACAGCCTCAACCCCCACACCGATGGGCCGAACAACCACAGGCTCAGGCGCCCGATCGTCGGCGTCACCGGCGGGTAATCGACGTAACCCCACGCGGGATGTCGGGCGCTGTCCATGTAGTACAGGGAGTCGCGGTGGAAGTCGTAGCGCGCGTTGGTCGCGAGGTGGAGGAGCAGGACGGCGATCGCCATCGCCGCGACGGCGGCGATTTCCCGCCTAGACAATCAAGGGGCGAAGCGTGTTGCGGGCGAGCAGGAACCCGCGCTTGACGAGCTCGACGTCGCCTTCGAAGTTGCGGTCCTCGTGCTCGATCGACACCACCCCGTCATAGCCGGCGCCGTAGAGCGCGCTGATGAAGCGGTCCCATCGCACCTCTCCGAGCCCCGGCAGGCGAGGGACCTGCCAGCCCATCCCGAGCGACATGACGCCGTGCTCATAGAGCCCGTCGCGGTCGACCTCGAGGTCCTTGGCGTGCACGTGGAGTATGCGCGAGGCGAAATCCCGCACCACTCGCGTGTAGTCGATGAACTGCCAGACAAGGTGGGATGGGTCGAGGTTCAGGCCGAAGTTGTCGTCGGGGACGATCTCGAACATCCGCCGCCACATCGCCGGCGAATAGGCGAGGTTCTTGCCCCCGGGCCACTCGTCGAGGGAGAAGATCATCGGACAGTTCTCGATCGCGATCTTCACGTTGTGCCGCCGCGCAAAGTCGACGATCGGCGGCCACGCCTTCTCGAAGTCCCCGAGGCTCTCCTCGACGTTGCGGTGCTGGTCGCGGCCCACGAACGTGCCCACGACCTCGACCTCGAGCCTCTCGGCCGCCTCGATGACCCGGCGCAGGTGCGCGTTCGCCGCATCACGAGTCGCGGCGTCGGGGTCCAGGTTGTTCGGGTAGTAGGCGAGCGACGAGATCTCGAGGTCGTGGCGGCGAAGCATGTCGCGGACCGCTCCGGCGTCGAGGTTGTCGACGTCGATGTGGGAAACCCCGGCGTAGCGCCGGACCTCGCTACCGCTCCCTGGCCAGCTCGCGATCTCGAGGGCTTCGAAACCGTTCTCGTGCGCCCACCGCGCGACCTCCTCGAGCGTCAACGTCGGAAACGCGGCGGTAAGGAATCCAAGCTTCATCGGTCGACCTCCACCCATCTGCCCTCGCGCGCGCTCCGCGCCACGGCCTCCAGCACGAGCATCGAATCGTGCCCGTCGGCGAACGTCGGATAGCCATCACCGGGCTTGCCCTCGGCGACCACGTCGTAGACCGCCGCGTAGAGCGCCTTGAAGGTCTCGGCGTAGCCTTCCGCGTGGCCGCCCGGGAGGTACGTGGCCTTGCGACCCTGCGGGTTCATGATCGCGGGGTCGCGCAGGAGCACCTCGTTCGGCCGGCCACGATGTCCGATCCAGAGCTCGTCGGGTCGCTCCGAGTTCCAACCGGCGCCCGATTCGGCGCCGTCGATCTCGAAGACCAGCGAGTTCTTGCGGCCCGGGCTGACCTGCGAGACCGTGAGCGCTCCCGCCATCCCTCCCTCGTAGTGCAGAAGGATGTTCGCGGCGTCCTCGGTGCGGATGTCTCGCGCCTCTGTTTCGGCGGCGCTGTCGCTCGCGAAGGTCGCCAACGGGCCAGTGGGCCGGCGCCGCGTCTTGATGAACGTCGCGAGGTCGGCCATCACGGAAGTGATTCGCGTGCCGGCGAGAAAGCTCGTCAGGTCCATCCAGTGCGACCCGATGTCCGCGACCGCGCGCAGCTCGCCGCCTTGGTCGTGTTCGAGCCGCCAGTTCCAGTCGGTGTCGAGCAGCAGCCAGTCCTGCAGGTAGTACCCGGAGAGCAGGCGGATGGCGCCGAGGCCGTTCGATTCGATCACGCCGCGCAGGTGCTGCAGCACCGGGTAGAAGCGAAGGTTGAAGTTGACAGCGTTGACGAGGCCGCTCGCATCGGCGGCGCGCACGAGGTCGGCCGACTGCCGGGAGCTCATCGCCAGCGGCTTCTCGCAGACCACGTGCTTGCCCGCCTCGAGCGCAGCCTTCGCCTCCTCGTGGTGCAGGTGGTTGGGCGACGCGATGTGCACGACGTCGACGCGCGGGTCGTCCAGCATCGCGCGGAAGCTTTCGTATGCGGGCGGCAGGCCGGCTTCGTGGGCGCGGGCCTCCGCGCGTTCGCGACTCGACCCGACGACGCCGTGGACCTCCACGCCGAGGCGACGCAGCGCCTCCACGTGAACCACGCCGATGAACCCGGTGCCCACGACCGCGGCACCGATGTCGGGGAGTGGTTTCGCCCTCGCCATGCAGACAGAATGTAAGCAGGCCCGATCGGGCGCCGCGTGCGTGCGCCCGCAGGCGGCGGATCCCTGTGACTCGTCTACTGGGGCGGCAGGCCCAGCTGACCCCAGAGCGTCGTCCGGTCGGGGATGAACCACGACTCGGCGATCCGGCCGTCGGCGAAGCGGTCGATCCGGATCTCGTCGAACGCGATGGGCTTCCCCGTGGGCGCCACCGCCCTGGGACCGAACGTCGCGGCACCGGTGTGCGTGCCGCTTCCGGTCCAGCGGCTGGTGACGCGGTCGCCCTCGGCGATCTGGTCGTGAAGGGTCGTCTTCAGGTCCGGGATCGCGGTGCGCAGCAGCATGGCCTGGCGCTTGATCTGGTCGCGGCCGATCAAAGGCGGGCTGCCGGGCCCGTGGTTGATGCAGTCCTCGGCCATGATCTCGTCGGCGACGCCGAGGTCGCCCTTGCCGAAGACCTCTTCGTACAGGCGACGCGCGAGTGTCTTGTTCGCCTCGAGCTCGCGCGGAAACGTGATCCAGCCCCTTGGAAACCGATACGTGACCAGGCGCACCCGCTCGACGCCCGCCTGCACGGCCGGGTCCAGCTCTACACGCGGGCCGACCGCGTCAGCGCGGAGGCGGGTGAAACCAAGCCCGGTCAGGCGGCTGCCCGGCGGCGCGGGGTCGAGGAGGGCGCCCGCCGCGAGCAGCTCTCCCGAGCCGGCCAGCCCGACGGTCCACGCCAGGTGGGCGTTGAGCAGGCCCTGCAGCTCGTCCCGGTCCATGCCGGTCCGGGCAGGACCCTCCTCGAGCACCACGACTGTCAGGTCCTCGGTCGGGAAGTCTGCCTGGGGCAGCGGGCGTTCCTCCATCGCTACTGGACCACGCCTTTCGTCAGCCCGACCAGGTGTCCCTGAGGGTCGGTGAAGTAGGCGAAGGTCAGGTTGTAGCTGGGGACCTCGGTGGGCGGCACGATCGTCTTGCCGCCAAGCTTCTCGGCCTTGGCCAGGTAGGCCTTCGGGTCGTCGACCTCGATGAACACCGTGACGTGGCCATCGCCGCCGTCCTGGCTCGAGCCCACGCCACCGCCGATGCCGCCGCTCGACGCGCCGACAAGGCCGTAGTCCATGTCCCCGGTCGCGCCCTCGATCTTCCAGCCGAAGAGGTCGGAGTAGAACCGGCGCAGCTTCGCGCCATCCTTGCCGACCACCTCGAACCAGACAACAGGATTCTTCATCGCTTCCATCTCCTCCATCCCAGATAATGTGACCGATTGGTCACGCGTTAATATAGGTGACTGAAAAGGCACATGTCAAGTGGTATCGCGTGGGGCGCCGCCTACAATCCCCGGGTGGCCGACGATCTCGCCTTCCGGGCGCTCGCCGACCCCACCCGCAGGCTGCTCCTGGACCTTCTCTTCGACCGCGAGGGACGGACCCTGTCCGACCTTCACTCGGAGGTCTCCGGGATGACCCGGTTCGGGGTCATGAAGCACCTCAGGATCCTGGAGGCGGCGGGCCTGGTGGTCACGCGGCGGGTCGGGCGGGAGAAGCTCCACTACCTGAACCCGGTGCCCGTTCAGCTGATCCACGACCGGTGGGTCAGCAAGTACACGCGGCGAAACGCTTCGGCGCTCGCCGACCTGAAGACGGAGTTGGAGAGAGGTGAAGCGATGAGCGCGTCGCCACGGCAGGTCTACCAGGTGTTCATCCGCGCGACCCCGGAGCAGGTCTGGGACGCGATCACGAAACCGGAGTTCACATCGCGCTACTTCTACGGCTCGAGGGTGGAGACGACAGCCGAAGTCGGGTCCCCCATTCGGCACCGCGCTCCCCACAGCGACGAGCTCTGGGGGGACGACGTGGTCGTCGAGTCCGAGCCGCCGAAGCGCCTGGTCCACACCTGGCGCGCGCTGTACGACCCCGACCTGGCCGCGGAGCCGCGGAGCCGGGTGACGTGGGAGATCGAGCCCATGCCCGGCGGGGTCTGCCGCCTGACCGTCATCCACGACGAGCTCGAAAACTCGCCCAGGACGGCCGAAGGCGTGGCGGGCGGCTGGATGTTCGTCATCAGCGGCCTCAAGACGCTGCTGGAGACCGGCGAGCCGCTGGGCCTGCGGAGCCTCGGGCCGGCCTCGTAAGCGGGGCTCAGCGGGCCCCTGCCCGGGCTATGATCGCCACCGCTTACGAGCCGCTTCGAGATGGAAGTGATCGACGCCGCCGCGACGAGACTGGGCCAGCGCGCCGCGCTTGGCATGGCCATCGGTGCGCGCGCGGAGGAGATATACGAGCGGACGATCGCCCTGCTCTACCGCCACGGCCAGGACGTCGTCCCCAGCGACGACTACCTCGAGTACCGCTGGGGCCGGAGCGTCGTCGGCACGCTGCTGATCGCCCGCTACCTGGTGAGCGGCATCGGCGGCGACGAGCAGGAGATCGACTGGATCACCCGCAGCGGCGCGGCCGCCGCCCAGGAGGGAGTCCCGCTCGTCGAGACCACCCGCGGCCATCACCACTGGCGGAACACCCTGGTCGCGGTGACCCGAGAGGAGGCGGCCAGGCTCGGCACGCCTGACGACCTGCTGATCGAGGTAATCCAGGTCATCAATGCGAACGCGGACTCGAGCCTCGTCCGCATCGCCAACGCCTACGACACCCAGCTCCGTGAGATGAACAAGCAGCTCGTCCGGGCCAGCCAGTTCAAGTCCGAGTTCCTGGCCAAGATGAGCCACCAGCTGCGCACGCCACTGACCGCGATCATCGGCTTCTGCGAGGTCCTGCTCGGCGGCATGGACGGCGAGCTGAAGCCCGACCAGACCGAGGACATCGGACAGATCCACAGGAGCGGGATCGTGCTGCTCGAGCTGGTGAACGACATCCTCGACCTGTCCAAGATCGAAGCGGGCAAGCTCGACCTCGCCGTTCAGCAGGTCGACGTGAAGACGGTCGTGGACGACGTCATCACGACGCTCTCGCACATGGCGGAGACGAAGGCCCTGCGCCTCACCTGCGACGTCGAGCCTGCCGCGCAGCAGGTAATGGCCGACCCGAGCCGGCTGCGCGAGATCCTTACGAACCTGTGCTCCAACGCGATCAAGTTCACGGCTCAGGGTTCGGTGACTATCGTGACCAAGCCGGTCGGCGGAATGGCGGAGATATCCGTGGTCGACACCGGGATCGGCATCGCGCCCGAGGCGCACGACCGGATTTTCGAGGAGTTCCGGCAGGCGAACGACAAGATCTCCGGCACTTATGGCGGAACGGGCCTTGGCCTGTCGATCGCCCGCCGGCTCACGGAGCTGCAGGGCGGCCACATGGGAGTCGAATCTCAGCCTGGCAAGGGCTCACGCTTCTGGTTCACGGTGCCCCTCTGGGCGCAGCTGCCTAGCGCGCCAGCGGCCTGAGCCTGACGGCGTTCGTTCCGAAGGCCCGGACCCAGAAAGCCTCGAAGACAACCGCGACACCCAGCAGCACGAGAAATGCCGGCTGCTCATCGCCAAGGATGAGGCTGCGTCCCTGCACGGCCTCGAAGAACGTCAGCAGCGCGAGCGCCGACCAACCGACTGTAGTGACGACGCAGTGGGCATGCCTGCTGCGCCAGAAGTTGACCCCGCACCACCACGCGGCGGCGGCGAAAGCCAGGCCTTCAACAGCAAGCTCGATGTGGCGCGGGAAGAACGGTGCGATGAGAAGGGCCGCGATCACGGCTGCGAAAAAGGCGATGAGGCCGTAGCCGGTGCTGGGCAACACGCGGTCGGCGATGCGCTTGGCCGGCGTGTCGGCGACCGATGCCGGCGGGGACCAGCCGAAAAGCGCACGAGGCGAACAACAGGACGATGTTTCAGTGCTCATGCGGCGACGCTAGGCCCTACCCCTGGGGGGAGAGTCAAGCGGAAAGGAAAAGTCCCTGGTGCCGGCGAGCTCGCCGGGGTGGGCTCTGGCGAACGCATCGATGCGGCGCACCATCTCACGCAGTGACTCGATGCGCTCCTCCGTCCGGGACCGCGCCGCGCGGAGCGCTTCGGCGAGCCGCGGGCCGATCGGCCGGTCGCGCTCGCGCAGCAGTGCGCCGGCAAGCTCCTGGATCTCGGCCAGCGTCAGGCCCAGCGCACGCAGGGTGCGCACCATCTCGACGCACCAGAGCGCATCCTGGCCGAAGAGGCGGTAGTTGCCCCCGCTGCGACCGACGGAGTAGATGAGGCCCATGCCCTCGTACTCGCGCAGCGCCTTGACCGGCATGCCAGTGCGCTTCGAGAGTGCGCCGATGGTCATCGGCCTCAGTCGATCATTGCTTGGAACTCCGGTGAGCTCCTGATCGGGTCGAGGTCGCTGTCGTGCTTCGCTAGCTCGTAAAGGTCTGGCCGAAGCTGTATTCCCTCGAAAAGGAAACGCACCGATTCCTCCGCCTGCCCGCGGAGCGCGTAGAAGCAGCCGAGGTTGTAGGCGGCGGCGCCGCGGGCGCGGTCGTCGGTGAAGGTAGCCTTCGCGAGCTCATAGCCCCACTTCGCCGATCCCTCGGCGGCCGCGCGGTCCCCCTGGTCGCCGAACCAGAAACCGAGGTGGCCCGCAAGATGGGTGGTCGTGTTGAGCTGGATCACCTGCCACAGACGCTGCGCCGGGCGGCGCACGCCCGGCTTGTGGAGGTCGGACTCGGTGCAGGCTTCGACCGCCGAAGCGATCACCGCCCAGGACTGGCCGCCGGCCAGCATGATCTCGGTCGCCGGCTGATCGTGTGTCCGCTCGAAGATCTTCGCGTTCTCGAGGTCGAGGTCTTCCGAAACGGGTCTCGGCTCCGCGCCGGTGATCACGGCAAGGACCTCCTCGGCGGCGAACTCCCGCCAGGAAGCCAGGTGGGCGAGGTGGTCCTTCGCCGACCAGCGCCCATGCGGCAGGCCGGCTTGGTCGGAGACGAAACGCAGAAGGCTAAGCTCTTCCCGGGCTCGCCCCGCCTTGATCAACCGATGCAGCTTCCGCTTCATTTCGGTCATCTATGTTGCTTTTGACATAGTAGCTTGACCGAGGACACCGACGACCTGGCCTGGCTTCCTTTTGCGCCGCAGGGCAGGGAGACCCTTCGCCTCGCCCTGCGCCGGACGCTCCTGGATGCGATCCGGTCCGGAACGCTCAGGCCCGGCGTATCGCTGCCCGCATCCCGCGTCCTGGCCCGTCAACTGGGACTCTCCCGCGGCGTGGTCAGCGACGTCTACGAGCAGCTGGTCACCGAGGGCTACGTCATGTCGAGACCCCGGCTCACGCCACTTGTGGGGTCGGTTCCGGCCCTGCCTGCGCCGCGGCCGAAGCCTGAGGTCGCACGCAGCGCGCCCGTTTACGACTTCACCCCGACGACCCCGGACACGTCGCTGTTTCCGATGCGCAGGTGGCTCATGGCCTACCAGGAGGCCGCGAGACGTGCTCCGGCGCGCGTGCTCGACTATCGCGAATCGCTGGGCGAGCTCCCGCTGCGCCAGGCCCTCGCCGATCGGCTCGGCCGCACTCGCGGCGTGATCGCCGACCCGGCGCAGGTCGTGATCGTCCAGGGCACCGCGCAGGCGCTCGACCTCCTCCTGCGAGTCCTCGAGTCACGCGGCAGGTCGACGGTCTGCGTCGAGGACCCCTCCTTCCCGACGCAGCGCGAGCGCATTCGCGCCCACGGGCTCGAGGTGGTCGCGCAACCGGTCGATGGCCAGGGCGTGGTCGTGGAGGGCCTGGACTGCGACGCGGTGATCGTCACTCCCGCGCACCAGTTCCCGACCGGCTCGGTGCTGAGCGGTCCTCGGCGGCGTGAGCTCGTGGATTGGGCCACGCGCACGGACGGCCTCCTGATCGAGGACGACTACGACAGCGAGTTTCGGTACGACCGCGAGCCCGTCCGCGCGCTGCAGGGCCTGCGCCCTGACCGCGTCGCCTATCTCGGCACCGTCTCGAAGACGCTCGCGCCGGCGCTGAGGCTCGGCTGGGTCGTCGTCCCGGACTGGTTGGTGGACGAGCTGCGCCAGGCAAAGCGGCTGGCCGACGACTTCACGCCTGCGCTCGACCAGCTCGCTCTTGAACGACTGATCGCCTCAGGCGAATACGACCGGCAGCTCAAGCGCGCCCGCCAGGTGTACCGCCGGCGTCGCGACGTGCTCGTCGACGCCCTCCACCAGGCGGCGCCGCAGCTTCGGATCGAGGGCATCGCCGCCGGCGTCCACCTGGTCGTCGCCCTGCCCGACCCGGTGGACGACGCCGCGATCGCCGCAGAGGCAAAGGAAGCAGGCATCGCACTCGATCCTCTCTCCCGCTTCCAGATCCACACGCGGCGGTCGGGGCTCGTCCTCGGCTACGGACGCCTCCACGAGTCGGTCATCCCGGCGGCCGTGCAGGCGCTGTCGCGAATCCTGGCCCGCCACCTGGCATGAGGCCACGCCATACCTATTAGATAGGGCCAGCCGAAAAACGCGGTTCGAGCGGACCGGCAGGCTCCATCATCGAGTCATGCGCACGACGCGGTTGCAGCCTCTTGCCATCGACCTGTTCGTGCAGCTCGCGCACGATTCGCCAGGGACGGCGATGGCCCAGCTCAGTGGGTGCCGCTCGCTCGCGAGGGCGGCGTCGAGCTGGGGCGAGACGGCGCTGCAGGCGGCCAGCCACCTCGGTCACAGAGCGCTCATCGCATGCCTGCTGGAATCCGGCGCCGACCTCGACGTCTTCGCGGCGGCGGCGATGGCGGACCGGGAGGCCGTCCGCTCGATGACCGCGGGCCGCGATCGGGATCTGCTCGGTGTGCACGACCTGCCTCTCCTTCACTTCGCGGTCATGAGTCGAGACCTGGCGATGGTCGAGGCCCTGCTCGCGGCAGGCGCGGCACACTCGTCGCCTGCTGCCAGCCTCTCCCCTCTGCATTCGGCCGTCGGCATCGGTTCGACGTCGATGGTCCGGGTCCTCGTCTCCGCCGGCGCCGACGTGGCGTTTACGGACGCGTTCGGCGAGACGGCGCTCGACTGGGCCTACGACCTGCGCGTCAGCGATCCGGAGATGCTCGAGCTGCTCGGCGCGACTAGGGCGCGCGCCGCGCGGCGCTCCGCTTAGCCGGGCTCCGGCCTTTCGAGCGCCCGGTTGACCGGGCGGGTTCGAGCTGCTGCTGGAGCCAGCGGCACCAGACCAGGTAGTCGCGCTCGCTGCCGATCGCACGGCGCAGCGCCGCGTACTCGCCGAAGCGGACCGAGCTTGGGTCGGGGGCCCCGGAGTCGCGCGACTCGATCGCGGCGGCACGCTGCTCGAGCGCCCCGAGGCGGTGCTCGTGGAGCTTGACCTGGTCCTTCAGCAGCTCGACCGCGCTCCCCGCCTTTGCCTTGCGCAGCGCGAACGCCTTGACGACCAGCTCGTCGTTCATGGGCCGGGGCTGCGGCGGGATTGCGACCCACTTGGAGAGCTCGGCCCTGCCCTCGGCGGTGATCGCGTGGACGCGGCGAGGCGGGCCGGCCCTGGGATCCAGGCGCTCGAAATCGACATACCCCTCCTGGACCAGGCGGGCGAGCTCGGGGTAGATCTGGCCGTGCCGCGCCTGCCAGAGAAAGCCGAGAGGGGGCTTCATCTGCCGAGAGATGTCGTAGCCGCTCTGGGGCTTGGAGGCCAGGAGGGCCAGGATTGCGTAACTCAAACTCGACAGCACTGGAGGAAGCGTAGCAAGGCGCGCGCGACCGTTCGCCGGCGATTTGGACATCGTTCGCCTCGAAATGACGGAAGAGGAGCTGCTGGAGTAGCGGGGCATCCTCTTCCGCCAACACAATAGCAGGCTATGTCGAGCTTGACATAGTTGGAATCCGTCGCTACGCTGCGAGCAGGAGTAGTGGCGGACACGACCACCGCCACCCCTCGCCGGCGCACTCTCGCCCCGGCCTCGCTTCGGGAAGAAGGCGAGGGGAGACTCACTTCACAGGGGGAAGCCATGGCTCCAACCTCGTTCCGAATCCTCAAGACGCTTGCCGTCGGGGCAGCGTCGGGGCTTGTGCTCGCGGCGTGCGGCGGAGGGACGCAGAGCTCTTCGCTCGCATCCAACCAGACGCTCAATTTCCCGATCCTGTCCGACTTCGGCACGCTGGATCCGGCGGTCGCCGACTCAGAGACCGACTCCGAGATCCAGCAGAACATGTTCGACGGCCTGGTCAAGTTCGACGAGAACCTGAACATCGTCCCCGACCTTGCGACGGACGTACCGCAGCCCTCGGCGGACGGATTGACCTACGTCTTCCATCTCCGCCAGGACGTGACTTTCTCCAATGGCGACAAGTTCACCTCGGCGGACGTCCTCTATTCGTGGAACCGCGCGGCGGCCTACCAGGGGTCGTACGCGACCAACCTCTCGGCGATCGACGGCTACAACACCGTCGCCGGCAACAAGGCGAGCGGCGCGGACCTCGAGGCGCTGCTCGAGAAGAAGGACCCGTCGGTGACGATGACCGGGCTCACTGCCCCAGACCAGCACACGGTGCAGGTCAAGCTCTCGGCGCCGGCCGGGTGGTTCCTGACGGCGATTGCGCTGGCGGGAACGACGGGTCAGATCGTCGACATCAACGCTGTCAAGCAGGACCCCGACAACTGGTGGACCAAGCCGGCCACGGCGATCGGCACCGGTCCGTTCAAGATGGTCGACTACACGCCCAAGCAGGTAGTCGACTTCGCGGCCGTCGACAACTGGTGGGGCAGCCCGAAGCCGACCCTCAAGAAGGTCCACATCGACATCTCGGTCAACAATCCCTCCACCGCCATCGCGAAGTACGAGCAGGGCGGCTACGACATCTACGGCTACGGGGGCTACAGCAACCTTCCACTCGCCGACATCCTGCGCATCAAAGGCACGAGCAACGAGTCGAGCCAGCTCATCCTGCACCCCAAGGTGCGCACCACGTGGGTGACGTTCAACGTCGTGTCAGACGGCTCTCGGGTCGCGAAGGGACCCTTCACCATGGACCAGGGTCAGTCCGCTCATGACCTGAGACTGGCGTTCGACCTCGCGGTGGACAAGAAGAAGCTGGTCGACACGGTGTGCCAGGGCGTCGTCTGCGTCCAGGCGACCGGCGGCCTGATCTCACCCACTCTCGTCGGCTACGCGGGCGACAACAGCGACCCGCTGTCCAAATTCGACCCGGCAAAGGCGAAGCAGCTCCTGCAGAGCGCCGACCCGACCGGCTCCAAGACCAAGGGCCTGCAGTACGCCTACGACCCGGAGAACGCCCTCAACGCGGCGTCAGCCCAATTCCTGCAGTCGCAGTGGCAGGACAACCTGGGCGTGCACGTCGACCTGCTGCCGGTAAGCCACTCGCAGTTCATCAAAGCCCGCCTGAGCGGCCACTACGTCATGTCTCGCGACGGCTGGCAGGCGGACTACAACCACCCGCAGGACTGGTACGACAACCTGTGGGGTAAGACGGTCGGCTGCCCGGACTCGGGCTGCAGCAGCGGGTACGACTCGCCCGAGTACGACCAGCTGCTGGCCAAGGCGGACGCGGAGCCGCTGGACCAGGCGAAGGCGGACTACGCCAAGTTGAACCAGATGCTGATCGACAACGTCCTCTACATCCCGCTCTACTACTCGGTCGGCGGATTCCTGATCAAGCCCTACGTCAAGGGAGCAGGGACCAACAGCTTCTTCGACCACTACTGGAACGAGATCCAGATCCTCTCTCACTAGGTGAGGCACGGGCTGGGGGCTTTCCGATCGCGGGCTCCCAGCCCACCGACATGGAGTAGCGAATGTTCACGCGCGGCACGTTGATCTACATCGTCCAGCGGCTCGTCCTGATCACCCTGGCGGTGCTGGGCGTGTCGTCCCTGGTGTTCCTCGGCATCCACAGGCTGCCGGGCGACGCCCTGTTCAGCGAGCACCTGCGTGGAACGCAGTACGAGCTGACCCTCCACCACTACGGCCTCGATCGGCCGCTCTGGCAGCAGTACCTGACGTTCCTGGGGAACATGTTTCACGGCGACCTGGGCGAGTCCCTCGTCAACCGTGGCGTTCCGATCACCCCGATCGTCCTCCGCGAGATGTCCGTGAGCGCCGAGGTTGGGCTGGTGGCGCTGATCTTCACCATCGGCCTGGGCATGTCGTTCGGCGTCATCGCGGCGCTTCGGCAGAACACCTGGCTCGATTACCTGCTCAGCACGACCTCGGTGATCGGCTACAGCATGCCGAACTTCGTCATTGCGACATTCCTGATCCTCGTATTCGGCGTCTGGCTCGAAAACATCACCCACGGCAACTTCTACTTCGAGATCGGCTGGCCCGGCCGCTACGGAAGCATCGGCGCGATCTGGCTGCCTGCATTCGCCCTCGGGTTTCCGTCCGCCAGCATCGTCGCCCGCATGACTCGAGCAAGCATGCTCGAGGTCCTGCAGCAGGACTTCATCCGCACGGCGCGGGCCAAGGGCCTGGCGCCGGCGACCATCACGATCCGGCACGCGCTTCGCAACGCGCTTATCCCCGTCATCACGGTTCTGGGTCCGCTGGCCATGGCGATCATCACCGGGGGCGTCGTGGTCGAGAACATCTTCGGCATCCCTGGTCTCGGCAAAGAGTTCGCCACGAGCATCCTGAACCGCGACTACAACGTCGTGATCGGGGTCTTCACCGGCTATGCGGCGCTGGTCGGACTGACCAATCTCGGCGTCGACCTCCTCTATGTGGTCATCGACCCGAGGATCCGCTACTGATGGCCGCCACCCCGGCGACCGTCGTCGCCGCCGAGCCCATCGCGCCCGCACAGGCCAGCCTCTGGAGCGATGCATGGCGCAAGCTGCGGAGGAATCGGCTCGCCTTAGGCGGCGCGGTCTACCTCACGTTGGTGGTCGTGGTCGCGCTGACCGCCCTGGTGTGGACGCCGTACCCGATGGCGGAGGTCGGGGTCGGCATCCCCTATTCAGCACCGAGCCTCCAGCACTGGCTCGGCCTCGACACGATCGGCCGAGACGTGTTGAGCCGCCTGATGGTGGGCGCTCAAGTTTCACTGCTCGTGGGAGTCGGCACCCAACTCGTGGTGCTGGCGATCGGGGTCCCGATCGGCCTCGCGGCCGGCTATTTCCGCGGCGTGTTCGACCAGGTGACCACCTTCGTCATCAACCTCTTCTACGGGGTCCCGAACCTGCTGGTCGCCCTGATCCTGGTGTTCCTGCTCGGCCCGAGCCTGACCAACATCATCGTCGCCATCGCGGCGACCGGCTGGATGGACATGGCGCGGCTTGTCCGCGGCCAGACCTTGAGCCTTCGCGAGCGCGACTTCATCGAGGCGTCACGGGCCGCCGGCGCCAGGCCGGCGAAGATCCTGTTCGGCCACGTGCTGCCCAACGCGCTCGGGCCGATCATCGTCCAGGCGACGTTCGGAGTCCCCGCGGCGATCCTGTTCGAGGCCTTCATGAGCTTCCTCGGCCTCGGTGTGCCGCCGCCGATGCCGTCCTGGGGCTCGATGGCCGCCGACGGCATCACGGCGATCCGCATCGCCGCCAACCTGGTGATTGCGCCGGCGGTGGCGCTGTCACTGACGTTGATGGCGTTCAACTTCGTGGGCGACGGACTGCGCGACGCGCTGGATCCGCGGCAGAGGCGCTGACGCAGCGCATGGCCACGCCCATTCTCCAGGTCAAAGATCTCCAGACCCAGTTCACGACCCACGACGGCGTGGTGCGAGCAGTGGACGGGGTGAGCTTCGACCTCTATCCAGGCGAGAGCCTCGGCATCGTCGGCGAGTCGGGCAGCGGCAAGTCGGTCACGGCGCTGTCGCTGCTGCGCCTGGTCCCGAACCCGGGGCGGATCGTCGGCGGCCAGGTCCTGTTTCGCAACGATGACCTGCTGCAGCTGAGCGACGAGGAGATGCGGGAGATCCGCGGTCGCGACATCGCGATGATCTTCCAGGACCCGCAGAGCTCGCTGAACCCGGTCCTGCGCACCGGCTTCCAGATCGCGGAGGCGATGCTGGCGCACCAGCGCTCCACGCGTTCCCAGGCGCTGCGCCGCGCGGTCGAGCTGCTGCGGCGTGTGCGCATCCCCGCGGCGGAATCTCGCGCCAAGGACTACCCGCATCAGCTCAGCGGCGGCATGCGACAGCGGGCGATGATCGCGATGGGGCTGGCCAACGCGCCCGCGATCGTCGTGGCGGACGAGCCGACCACGGCGCTCGACGTCACCGTCCAGGCCCAGATCCTCGAGCTGCTCGCCGACCTCAACCATGAGCTCGGCGCCGCGGTCGTGATGATCACCCACAACATGGGCGTCGTCGCCGGCCTCTGCACGCGCGTCCTGGTCATGTATGCCGGCCAGATCGTCGAGCAGGGCCCTGTCGAGCAAATCTTCGAGGACCCGCAGCACCCCTACACCTGGTCGCTGCTCAAGTCGATTCCACGCGTCGACGCCGTGCGCCACGAACGGCTCCGGTCGATCGAAGGGATCGCGCCGGACCTCCTCCGTCCTCCGCGCGGCTGCCGCTTCCACCCGCGGTGTCCATTCCGCGTCGAGAAGTGCTTCTCCGACGACCCGCACCTCATCGAGGTCAAGCCGGATCAGCGGGCCGCCTGCTGGGTCACGATGGACCGCGCGCGCGCGGAGATGGGCGCCGACGACCTGCTCGACATCCGGCCGGGTTCGGCTTCCGGCGTGCAGGCGGGCCGGCTCGTCGAATGACCGCGGAGGCGCTCGTCGACGTTCCCCAGCCGGCGGGCGCCAGCGCGCCGGCGCTCATCCGCGTCGAAAACCTCGTCAAGCATTTTCCGGCTGGGATCGGCCAGACGGTGAAGGCGGTCGATGGCGTGAGCTTCGACATCAAGCCCGGCGAGACCCTCGGCCTGGTTGGCGAGTCAGGCTGCGGAAAGTCGACGCTGGGCAGGCTCGTGATGCAGCTGATCCCGGTGAGCTCTGGCAAGGTCTTCCTCGACGGCGTCGAGCTCACCCGCCTGCGTGGCGAGAAGCTCCGCCAGAAGCGCCGCGAGATGCAGATCATCTTCCAGGACCCGTTCGCATCTCTTGATCCGCGAATGACGGTCGGCGACATCGTGGCCGAGCCGCTCGTCAACTTTCGGGTGATGCGCGGCCGCAAGCTCAGCCAGCGCGTGCAGGAGCTCTTGCGCATCGTCGGCTTGAACCCGAACTTCAACAACCGCTATCCGCACGAGTTCTCGGGTGGCCAGCGCCAGCGCATCGGGATCGCCCGCGCCCTGGCCCTCAACCCCAAGCTCATCGTCTGCGACGAGGCGATCTCCGCCCTCGACGTGTCGATTCAGGCCCAGATCGTCAACCTCCTCGAGGATCTGCAGCGTGAGTTCAAGCTGACCTACCTGTTCATCGCCCACGACCTCTCGGTGGTCCGGCACATCAGTGACCGCGTGATGGTGATGTACCTCGGCAAGATCATCGAGATCGCCGACAGCGTCGAGACCTACAGCAGCCCGAAGCATCCCTACACCAAGGCGCTTCTATCCGCCATCCCGATCCCCAATCCAAAGATTCAGCGCGGCCGCCGGCTGGTCGAGCTGTCAGGCGAGATACCCTCGCCGATCAGCCCGCCGTCGGGGTGCCGGTTCCACACCCGGTGTCCGATCGCGCACCTTCCGACGCCGTGCGCCGACGTCGAACCGCCGCTCGAGGAAAAGCGCGACGCGCACCTGGCCGCATGCCACTTCTCGCAGGACGTCTGACGGGCTGACAGCGTCCAGGTTGTGCGTAGGTCGCGCCTCGCCTACGTTCGCGCGCTGCGGGACTAGGACTTCGCCTTCGACGGCCGGCCGCCGGGTTGCATGCTTCGGATCAACCTCGAGTAGCCCCACTGCAGCAGCGCGAGCCCGCCGACAACCACGCAAACGAGCAGGTAACCGCCGCTGAAGATCGCCACCGCGGCGACCATCACGGTTGCGGCGCCGGCGGCAATCCGCGCGCGCCCCTCCAGGATTCGGATCGCCGAGACCACCGCGAGGACGTAGATCCCGACGAAGAGGCTCGAGCTGGCGCGGATCAGGTCGGTCACGTCGAGCAGGCCGGTAACAAGGGCGGCGAGGACCGCCAGGTCGATGACGGCAAGCAACGCGAGCGGCCGCGGCGAGCTTTCCCGGCCGAGCCACCAAGGCATCGCGCGGGCCTCCACGAGCGCGCCTGCAAGCTTGGAACCGCTCGCGATGTAGACGTTCATGCACCCGGCCGTCAAAGCCACCGCGAGCAGGGCGGTCGCGACGCGGCCGGCGTGTCCAAATCCAAGCGCGACGAGATCCGCGAGTGGAACGTTCGATGACGCTTCCCCACCGAGGCTGATGGTCGCCACCGCGAGGGCGAGGTAGAGGCAGGTGATGACGGCGAACGCCAGCGCCATCGACCTGGGCAGGTCGACGTCGGGGCGTTTGAATTCGCCGGCAAGCTGCGCCACCGCCTCCCAGCCGACGAACAGCCAGATCAGGATGTTCGCGGCGGTGCCGACAGCAAACCAGCCGTGCGGCGCGAACGGCGTCCATCGGGCCGGCGCCAGATGCGGCACCGCAAACGCGATCGCCACGACCAGCACCGCCACCAACAACGAGGAGAGCGCCAGCTGCGCCGCCGAGGAAACCCGCAGGCCGAGGGCGTTGGTCGCCAGCACCGCGAGGAAGATGGCGGCAGCGACGATGACCGCCACGGTCGAGCTCGAACCGGTCAGGTCGGCGACGTAGTAACCGCCCATCAGCGAGACCGCCGGCGCGCCCAGAAGGATGGCGCCGAGGAACCAGCCGCCGGTGACCACCGAAGGGCCCTCGCCCAGTCCGGCTCGTACGTAGGCGGAAACGCCTCCCGCCTCCGGGTACCGCACAGCGAGCGCGGCAAAGGTGATGGCGAGCGGGACCGAGAGGACGAGCAGGCAAACCCAGGCGATGATCGAGGCGGGACCTGCCGCCGCGACGCCGAGGGCCGGCACCAGCAGGAGACCAGGTCCGATCAACGCCCCGACGTAGAGTCCCGTGCCGCGAACCAGCCCGATCGGCCGTCGAATGGAATGTCCGCTCAAGCCTCCATCGTCGGTTGGAGAAAAGCCGAGCTGTAAGGCCAGCGCGCTATCGATTCAGTGGGCCAGCCGTAGTCGTCACATTCGTCTTATTTCGAAGCGGCTGTCTGGCCCACCTGCGAAACCATGCTCCGTACAGCCGCGATCACGTGATCGACCACCTTCACGAACGCGACGAGTTGGTCCGGCGTCAGGTCCTTGAAGAGGAACTGGGCGCCCTCGTCCTGATCGCGTTTCAGGGCTCGAGCCAGGTTCAAGCCCTTCTCGGTCAGAGCCACGACCGTCGCGCGCCGGTCGGTCGGGTGAGCTGCGCGGGCGACCAGGCCGTCGGCTTCGAGCGCGTCGACCAACCCGGTGATGTTGCGCGGGGTCACACGTAGGGCCCGGCTCAGCGCCTGCTGCGTCGACGGGCCCAGGGCCTGAAGCTCCCATAGAAGGCCCGCTCGCGCGAGGGTCAGGCCCCTCTCCTCCAGGCCCGCTTGCATGGTGTCGCCGAGGAGGAGCGTGAGAGCCCACAGGCGCTCGAGCGCGGCAGAACGAGCTTCGGTATCGGCTATATTGTGAAGTCGCTTCATAATGTGCTATATTCCGCACATGGATCATACACCCGCACCTCGACCCGCAATTCGCGCCATCGGGCTTCGGCGGACCTTCAAGGCCCGCCACGGCGAGGTCGAGGCCGTGGCCGGGATCGACCTCACGGTGAACCAGGCGGAGATCTTCGGATTCCTCGGGCCGAACGGCGCCGGCAAGACGACGACTCTCCGCATGCTCAGCACGCTCCTGCCACCCACCGGCGGCGAGGCGTTGGTGGCCGGGTACGATCTGCGCCGCGCCCCGCAGCGCGTGCGCGAGCACATCGGCTACGTCGGACAGGCGGGCGGCACGGACCACAGCGTCACAGGTCGGGCCGAGCTCGTCTTTCAGGGCCGCCTGTACCACCTGCCGGCACGGACTGCGCGCCGGCGTGCAGACGAGCTGCTCGAGACATTCGACCTCCAGGGCATCGCCGACCGGAACATAGGCACGTACTCCGGCGGGCAAAGGCGCAGGCTCGACATCGCGCTGGGTCTCGTCCACCGGCCGGACCTGCTGTTCCTCGACGAGCCGACCACGGGCCTCGATCCGCAGAGCCGGGCCCGGATGTGGGACGAGGTGAGAAGCCTGCATGTGGCAGGTACAACCGTGTTTCTCACCACCCATTACCTCGAAGAGGCCGACGCGCTGTGCGACCGGCTCGCGATCATCGACCGTGGTCGCATCGTCGCCGGCGGAACGCCGGACGAGCTCAAGCGCGCGATCGCCGGAGACGTCATCGTCCTGGGCGTCGACGGCCAGGCGTCCGCCGCCCTCGACGTGCTCAGCGCGCAGCCGTTCATCCGCGACCACGACCCGCTGACACCAGACGCGAGCTCGATTCGCGTCTATGTCGACCACGGCGAGAGCTCGATGCCCGCCATCTTTCGGGTTCTCGAGGCCGGCGGAATCGTGCTCAAGACTGTGGCGATGAGCCGGCCCAGCCTCGACGACGTCTTCTTGCGCGAGACCGGCAGATCACTTCGTGAGGAGGCAGCCTGAGATGACGTTGATCGTGGATACCTGGACCGTGTTCCGGCGATATTTCGCCAAGAGCGTCTCGAGCATCCCGTACATGGGCGTGAGCCTTGCGCAGCCGGTCCTCTACCTGGTGCTCTTCGCACCGCTGCTGAAGTCGGTGTCGTCGGTGCCCGGCTTTCCCGGCGGCGGCGCGTACAACGTCTTCGTTCCCGGCCTGCTGGTGCAGCTTGGCCTGTTCAGCGCAACGAGCGGCGGATGGTCGTTGATCGCCGAGGTCAAGGCCGGCGTCATCGAGCGAATGCGGGTGACCCCGTCAAGTCGGGTCGCGCTGCTCCTGGGCCGGACGCTGCGAGACGTCGCGATGCTGATCGTGCAGGCGGGCCTGATCGTGGGCGCCGCCGTGCCGCTGGGCCTGTCTCTGCGCCTGCCGGGGGTGCTGCTGGCGTTCGTGCTGATGGCCCTGATCGCGCTGCTCATGGCGTCGGTCTCCTACGCGGCCGCGCTGCTGCTCCGCGATGAGAACACCTTCGGCGCGATCGTGTTCAGCGCTACGCTGCCCGTCCTCTTGCTGTCGGGTGTCCTTCTGCCGATGACGCTCGCGCCGCAGTGGCTGCAGAACGTGTCGGCCTTCAATCCGCTCCTCTACGCGGTCGAAGCCCAGCGCGCGCTGTTCGCCAACAACATCGGTGACGTCAACGTCGTCAAGGGATTTGTTGCCATCGGAGGACTCGCGATCGTCACCGTTGTGGCGGCCTCGCGATCGTTCGGCCGCGCGGTCGCTTGATCAGAACAGGCCCCTGTCCAGGCCTCCGTCAACGGCAAGCGTGACACCAGTGATGTAGCTCGCGGCGTCGCTGGCGAGAAAGACGGCTGCGTTGGCGAGCTCCTTCGGAGTGCCGTAGCGGCCCAGCGGCACCTCGTGGCCCTTGCGCTCGATGGTCTCCTCGACCGACTCGCCGGACTTTCCCCAGATCCTGCCGGCGATGTCCCTGATCCGGTCCGTGAGGATGTGCTCGGTCGCGATGCTGTTCACGCGCACCTCGGGCGCCGCCTCGCGGGCCAGCGTCTTCGACATGCCGACCAGGGCTGGGCGGAACGCGTTCGAAAGCGCGATCCCGTCGATCGGCTGCTTCGCGCTCAGCGAGGCGAGGTTCACGATCGAGCCGCCACCACCGCGCCGCATCACCGGAATCGCGGCGCGCGACAGCCGAAGAGCGCTCATGAAGATGCTGTCGAACGCGTGCCGCCACTGCTCGTCGGAGACTTCGAGCACGCCGCCCGCCGGAGGGCCACCCGTGTTGTTGATCAGGATGTCGAGACCGCCCATCTCCCCAAGAGCCCACTCGAACAGCTGGTCGCACTCCGCCGCGATGGAGATGTCGGCCGCTCTGGCCTTGACCCTGGGGCCGATCGCCTGCGCGACCGACGCGATCGCATCTGCGTCGCGCGAGCTGATGCACACCAAGCAGCCCTCGGCGGCAAGGCTTTCCGCGACCGCCCGACCAAGGCCCTTGCTGGCGGCCGTGACCAGGGCGCGTTTGCCCTGGAGCCCGAGATCCACGCGTCTAGGGCCAGTTGCCTGCTGCGACCGGCCGGCGCTCCTTGCTCTCCCAGTCCGCTCGCACCGGTGCGAACACGTCGACCACCGTCGCACCGCCGGATGTGCGGGCCGAATGGAGCACGTTGCTGGGGATGACGTACGCATCGCCGGCTTGGAGGGTGCTGGTCGCGCCGTCGATCGTGAACGTGATGTCGCCCTTCAAGACGACGCCCAGCTGCTCGTTTTCGTGATGGTGCTCGGCGACGTCGGCGTTGGGTTCGAGGTCGACGACCGCGATGGTCATGCGGTCGCCGTTGACCGCCCGCGCGAGGACGCCGGGCCAGATCGCCAGGGGCTGGAGCTCAGAAAGCTTGGCGTAGGTGTCGTCCACCGCGGACCTCCTTCGTGGCCGCGCAGCGCACAGCCATCTCTAAGCGACTCCCAAGAGTGATCGCAGTCTAGCGAGCAACCCTTGTGGCCGTGAGCACGACGGCGGCCCCGGTAGAGCGACCGGCGATGGCCGTCATCGTCCCGATTCGTGCGGCGCGTCCGACCGTCGACGTCGTGATCCCCGTCTACAACGAGGAGAGCGACCTGGAGCCGGCGGTGCGCCGGCTGCATCGCCTGCTCGAGGACGAGTTTCCATTCCCCGCCCAGGTGACGATCGCCGACAACGCCAGCACCGACGGCACTCGTTTGATCGCCGACCGCCTCGCCGGTGAGCTGTCCAACGTCCGCGTTCTCCACCTGAACGAGAGGGGCCGCGGGCGGGCGCTGGCGGCGGCCTGGCTCACAAGCGCGGCGACCGTCGTCGCGTACACCGACGTCGACCTGTCGGCCAACCTGACGGGCTTGCT
Source organism: Candidatus Dormiibacterota bacterium (assembly GCA_024280995.1). Lineage (GTDB taxonomy): Bacteria > Chloroflexota > Dormibacteria > Dormibacterales > Dormibacteraceae > 40CM-4-65-16. The sequence continues at coordinate 18,461 of JAMXLM010000016.1, read as the reverse complement.
CCCGCTGGTCGCGCCAGTCGTCTCGGGGCACAGCGAGGTGTCGATCGGAAGCCGCCTGGCATCGGGCGCGCGCGTCACGCGCGGCGCGAAGCGCGAGCTCATCTCCCGCTGCTACAACGCCCTGCTGCGCGTCGTCCTGAGGGTCGGGTTTCGCGACGCGCAGTGCGGGTTCAAGGCTCTCCGGGCCGACGTCGCGCGCCGGCTTCTGCCCGCCGTCGTCAACCGCAACTGGTTCTTTGACACCGAGCTGCTCGTCCGCGCCGAGCGGGCCGGATATCGCATCCACGAGCTGCCCGTCGACTGGACCGACGACCCGGACTCACGCGTCGACATCGTCGCGACGGCGATCGAGGACTTGAAGGGGGTCTGGCGCCTGGCGGCCGGCGCCTCCCACGCCGCGCCGCCCCGTCTCGGCACGCAGGTCGGCCGCTTCATGGCGGTCGGTGCGATCAGCACGGCCGCCTACGCGGCCCTCTACTTGGCCCTCCGCGGATTCGCGCCGGCGGTCGTCAGCAACACCATCGCGCTCGCGATCACCGCGATCGCCAACACTGCCGCGAACCGCCGCTTCACATTCGGCGTCACGGGCCGTGAGCGCCTCCTCCGCGACCACACCGGCGGCCTTGTGGCCTTCGGCGTCGCCTTCGTGCTGACCAACATCGCGGTCCTGTCGCTGAACGCCACCACCCCCGGCGCGTCTCGGGTCACAGAGATCGTCGTGCTCACCGCGATCAACGCCGCGGCGACCCTGGTTCGCTTCGTGACGCTGCGACTTCTCATGGTGCATTTCCGATGAGCACCATCGCGCGGCCCGTGGTCGCCGAACGCGCCCAGATCAAGGTGAGCAGCGTGGTGTGGACTCGCGCGACGTTCCTCCTGCTTCTGGCCGTCACCGCCGTCCTCTATCTCTGGGGCCTCGACCGAAATGGCTGGGCGAACGCCTATTACGCGGGCGCGGTCGAGGCGGCGACCAGAAGCTGGAAGGCGTTCTTCTTCGGCTCGCTGGACTCGTCCAACTTCATCACGGTCGACAAGTCGCCCGCCTTCCTCTGGGTGATGGACATCTCGGCGCGCATCTTCGGCGTCAACTCGTGGAGCCTCCTCGTGCCGCAGGCCCTCGAGGGCGTCGCGACCGTCGCTGTCACGTACCTCGGGGTGCGCCGGTGGTTCGGGCCGTGGGCGGCGCTTTTCGCCGGCGCGGTCGTGGCGCTCACGCCGGTGGCGGCGCTCATGTTCCGCTACAACAACCCGGACGCGCTGCTCGTCCTCCTGGTCACCGGCGGCGCGTATGCGACGCTGCGGGCTGTCGAAAGCGGCCGCACGCGCTGGCTGGTGCTGGCTGCCGCGCTCATCGGCACCGGGTTCCTCGCCAAGATGCTGCAGGCGTTCTTGATCCTGCCGGTCGTCGCGCTCGTCTACTTCGCCGCCGGTCGCCCGCCGCTTCTCGAGCGGATCAAGCAGCTCCTGATTGCCGCTTTTGTGCTCGTGGTCTCGTCCGGATGGTGGGTGGCGATCGTCGAGCTCTGGCCCGCGTCGTCACGGCCTTACGTCGGCGGCTCGCAGTCCAACAGCGTGCTGGAGCTGATCTTCGGCTACAACGGCTTCGGCCGGCTGACGGGGAACGAGACCGGCAGCGTCGTCGGCCGCGCGCTCAACGGAATCGGCGGCGCGGTTTCGCGGTGGGGCCCGACCGGCTGGAGCCGTCTCTTCAACAGCGATTTCGGTGGCCAGGCGTCGTGGTTGATCCCCGGCGCCCTGATCCTTGGCATCGGGAGCGCCTGGTACCTGCGGCGCGGCCCGCGCGCCGACGCCGCACGCGCCGCGATCGTGCTCTGGGCCTGCTGGTTGCTGGTGACGGCCGCCGTGTTCAGCTTCGCTCAGGGCATCATCCACCCCTACTACACGATCGCCCTCGCGCCGCCGATCGGCGCGCTGGTCGGGGCCGGTTCGGCGACCATGTGGCGGCGTCGCTCGGAGCCGGCCGCTCGCATCGTGCTTGCCTCGGCGCTCGCGGTCACCGCGTGGTGGTCGTACCAGCTGCTCGACCGCAGCCCCGACTGGCACCCCGAGCTGCGCACGGCGATCGTGATTGCCGGAGTGCTGGCGCCGATCCTGGTTCTCCTGACGCCGATGCTCGCCAGGCCGATCACCGCCGCGGTGGCGTGCCTCGGCGTCGCCCTGGCGCTGGTTGGACCGGGCGCCTACACGCTGGCCACGGTGCAGTCCACGTACGCCGGCGCTCTGCCACTGGCCGGACCGGCCGCCGCTTCGGCAAACGGCTTCGGCGGACCCGGTGGCTTTGCCGCGAGGCCCGGCGGACAGCCGCCCGGCGGCGCGGCAGGATTCCGGCCACCCGTGGGGACCGCCTTTGGAGCGCCTCCGCAAGGCGCGGGCACCCGCGGGGGCGGCTTCCTCGGCACGACGAGCGTGGGCTCTCAGCTGGTGGCCGCGCTCGGGTCCAATGCGGGCTCGTATGAATGGGTCGCGGCGACGATCGACGGCAACTCCGCCGCCAGCTACGAGCTTGCGACCGGGCTGCCGGTGATGGCGATCGGCGGCTTCAACGGGACCGACCCCGCGCCGACGCTCTCCCAGTTCCAGGCGCTCGTAAGTAAGGGCAAGATCCACTACTTCATCGGCGGCGGGCGCGGCATGGCCTCAGGTTCGAACGCGGACCAGATCGCCGCCTGGGTGAGCGCGCACTTCACCGCGACGAACGTCGACGGGGTCACCGTGTACGACCTCACGCAGCAGAGCAGCTAGACCGCCAACTCTTTTACGGTGTTCGGCATGACGTTTGCCGAGCTGAGCACGTATCTCGACAGGCTCGAAGGGACCCGCAGCCGCAACGAGCTGGTCAAGACGCTGTCCGAGCTCTACGCGAAGACGTCGCCCGACGAGATCCAGCCCGTCACGTACCTGATCCAGGGCAGGCTGGTTCCATTCTTCGAGCCGGTCGAGATCGGAATGGGCGAAAAGCTGGTGATCGCTTCGATCGCTCAGGCGGCCGAACGTCCGGTGGACGAGGTCACACGCCTCTACAACAAGCTCGGCGACCTGGGCCTGGTCGCCGCCGAGGTTTCGACGAAGCCTCGCGGCAAGGTGCCGTCGATCACCGACGTCCATGCGCGACTCATGGCGATCGCGGCCGCCGCCGGAGCCGGTTCGGTCGAGAAGAAACGGACCGGCTTTGCGTCCCTGCTGCACGACCTCGACGCGGCTTCGGCCAAGCATCTCGTGCGCATGGCGCTTGGCCGCCTTCGCCTGGGCATCGGCGATGCGACGGTTCTCGAAGCGTTGTCCTTCGCGAAGAAGGGTGATCGTTCGCTGCGCCCGACCCTCGAGGCCGCGTACAACCGAACGTCCGACCTCGGCCTCATCGCGCATACCTTCTGGACCGAGGGCGAGAAGGGGATCGCCGCGCTGAAGGTCACTGTCGGAAGGCCGATCCGGCCGCAGCTTGCGGAGCGGCTGCCCAACCCGGAGGCCGTCATCAAGAAGCTCGGCAACGTTGCGGTGCAGCCCAAGTACGACGGGATCCGCGTCCAGATCCACAAAAATGGGGCGAACGTTCGCATCTTCTCGCGCAACCTCGAAGACTTCAGCCTGATGTTCGTCGAGCTGGTCGCGGCGGCCAGGAAGCTCGCGGACCGCACGTTGATCCTCGACGGGGAGGCGATCGGCTACAACGCCGAGTCGGAGGAGTACCTGATGTTCCAGCAGACGGCCTCGCGCCGCCGCCAGCACGGGATCGAGGAAGCCGCTGCCAGCCTTCCCCTCGTCGCCTTCGTCTTCGACGTCCTCTACCGCAACGGCAAGGACCTGACCGCGATGCCCTACAGCGACAGGTACGCGATGCTGAAAGACGTGCTCGGCGATTCGAAGGTGCTCACGCCCGCGCCCCTGACCACCACCGACTCCGCCGAAGAGTTGACGCGGACACTGCTCGACAACATCAGCAAGGGGTTGGAAGGGGTCGTGGTCAAACGTATGGACTCGCCCTACCAGGCGGGCGCGCGCAACTTCAACTGGGTGAAGCTGAAGCGGACGACGAGCGGACAGCTCAACGACACGGTCGACCTCGTGCTCCTGGGCTACTACTTCGGCAAAGGGAAGCGGACCGAGTTCGGACTCGGCGCGTTGCTCGCCGGTGTGTATGACGCCGAGCACGACCGCTTCGACACCATTACGAAGATCGGGACGGGGCTGTCAGACGCCGGCTGGCGTGAGATCCACGCGCGTGCCGACAAGCTGCAGGTCAAGGAGAAGCCCGCCCGCGTTCGCTCGCTCCTGACTCCGGACGTCTGGCTCAAGCCAGAGGTCGTCGTCGAGGTGCTGGCAGACGAGATCACGCCGGGCACCAATCACACGGCGGGCAAGGTCGGCGACGCTCCGGGGTACGCGCTGCGCTTTCCGCGCATCGTCTCGTTTCGCGGTGCGGACAAGCGACCCGAGGATGCGACGACCGTCAAAGAGATCGTCGAGATGTTCAAGCAACAAGGAAAACGACCTGTAGCCGGCCAGTAACCCCTGGTCGTATCGCCCCTCAGGGGGCATTCAATCAATGCTGATCGGCGGGACCCTCTCTCGCCGGTCGTGGGGGGACAACTTCATGGACCGCAGAAGCCGCAATGCTTTCACGCGCCGTCGATTCATCGGCACGGGCCTTGCGATCGGGGCCGGAGCGGCGGGGGCCGCGGTGCTGCCGGGTATGGCGGCAAGAGCGGCCGGGCCGTTGACGGCAGGCGACATGGCGATCCTTCGTTTCCTGGCGGCGCTCGAGATCCTGGAAACCGATTTCTGGCAGCAGTACAACGAGCTGGGCGGGATCCAGGACGCCGAGGTGCCCGGCGGCACGGGCAGCAAGGCCTACACCAGGGCGCTCGCGCAGCTCGACGCAGACATGGCTCAGTACATCCACGACAACACCGAGGACGAGTTCACGCACTTCGACTTCATCAACCACTACCTGATGGCCAACGGCGGCACGCCGGTAAGCCTGGAGGCGTTCCGCATGCTGCCGAGCAGCAAGGCCACGGGGGCGGACCAGTCGAAGATGCGGCTCACCAACCTCATGCAGCTGACCGTGGACACCAGCTGGTGGACGCGGTACCGCAGCCGCACCAAGAACCCCGACCCGCCCTTCGACGACACGTTCCCGATGGCCGTGCCGTCGATCGCGACCGGGGAGCATACGGCGATACCCCGCACCGACAAGGACCTGACGCCCACGAATCACCTCCAGTTCATCGCCAACACCGCCGGCTTTCATTTCGCGACGATCGAGCAGGGCGGCTCGAGCCTCTATCCGTCGCTGGCGCAGCGCGTCAGCAGCGTCGAGGTGCTGCGGATCGTTGTGAGCATCGGACCGACCGAGACCATGCACTTCCAGACGTGGGCCGACAAGGCGGGCAACGCGCCCGCGATCACGGACCCGACGACGGGGCTGAGCTTCCCCGACCTGAACAAGCCGCCGTTCGGTGGCGAGGACTTTCAGACCAACCTGATCATGCCGGAGCCGACGGTGTTCCTCGATCGGAAATTCCCGGCGGTGTCGATCATCCGGCCGACCGAGACGGCCGGCGCGGCTCATGGCGCGGTGAAGTTCCTGACGGACATGGGACTGTTCCGCGGTCAGTCGACAGGCTTCTTCACCACGCTCAACGACCTGGCGACGCAGGCCGACTCCGCGCAGCGCGGGATGTAGCAGGGCGTCAGCGGGGAAGAAGGATCAGGCGACTCGGACGAGCGCGTCCGCGACGACGGCCGCGAGCGCGCTCACGAACTCGGGCCGCGCGTTGAACGATGCGGTCCGCCTGATCCGGATTCCCTTCTGGCGCGCGAACTCCTGGGCCTCGACGTCGAGGTCGTACAGGATCTCGAGATGGTCGGCGACGAAGCCGATCGGGCAGACCAGCACGTCGCGGGCACCGGACTGCTCGACGGCTTCGAGCAGGTCCGGGCCAAGCCACGGCTCGCCGGTCTGGCTCTGCGACTGAAACGCGAACTCCCACTCGGGTAGGTCAAGCCCGTTCGCGACCAGCCGGCAGCTGTGGAGCAGCTGGTCGTGGTACGGATCGCCCTCGGCGATGATCCGCGCGGGCAGGCTGTGGGCCGTGAAGAAGAGCCGGTCCGGCCGGCCTTCGGAGAACGCCTCTCGCAGCAGGCCCTGGACGGCGGCGATGAACGCCGGGTGGTCATGGAAGCCGGGGATGAAGATGAGCTCGCCCGCCCACGCCTCGCGAAGCGAGCGCTCGTAGCCGCCGAGGCTCATGCGCGCGTAGTGCGGCGCCAGCGGCAGGCCCACCAATCGGCTGACGCCGGCGTTATGCGCATCCGCGGCGGCTTCGGCGACGAACGGCGGGGCGTGCTTCATGCCCGCGAACGCGGGCAATCCGGTCTGTTCCGACAGGGCTTGCGCCTGGGCGCGGGTGATGTCGGTCAGAGGCGAACCGCCGATGGCCCGGTAGCGGTGCGTCAGGCCGGCGAGCGCCTCGGGCGATGGCGGCCGGCCGCCACGGATGTGCGTGAAATAGGCCGCGATGTCCGCCTCGGTGGCCGGGCTTCCATAGGCCATGCAGAGGATGCCGGTGGAGGGATCAGGCGACATTCGCGGGCACCCATGAATGAACCGTGTCCACCAGCAGCTGAAGGTTCTCGACGCTCGTAGTGGGAAGTACGCCGTGGCCGAGGTTGAAGATGTGGCCCGGCTTGCCGCCGGCACGCCGCAGCACGTCTCGCGCGCGATCGCGAACCACCTCAGGCGGTCCGAGCAGCACCGCAGGGTCGAGGTTGCCCTGGACGCCGCGACCGCTTCCGATCCTCTTCCAGCCCGCGTCGAGGGGCAGGCGCCAGTCGAGCGAGACGATGTCAGGCCCCGTGGATGCGATCGATTCGAGCAGGTGCGATGTGTCGGTTCCGAAATGAATCCGAGGCACGCCGGCATCGCTCAAGGCGCCGAAGATCGCCCGGGTGTGCTGCGCCACCCGGGACTCGTAGTCCTCGACGGCGAGCGCGCCGACCCACGAGTCGAACAGCTGCACCGCCTGGGCGCCGGCCCCGACCTGCGCCAGCAGGTATGCGGACATCGTCGTCGCGAGCTTGCCGAGCAGGCGGTCGAAGACCTCCGGCTGGGAGAACATGAACGCCTTCACCTTCTCGAACGTGCGCGTGGGCCGGCCCTCGATCAGGTAGCTCGCCAACGTGAATGGCGCGCCCGAGAAACAGATGACAGGCACGGGCGACTCCGCGACGACCCTGCGCACCGCGGTGATGACCTGCGGCGCCGCCTCTTCGCCTGACGGCAACCGGAGGCGTTCGACGTCGGCCGCGCTCGCGACAGGCCGGGCGATCACCGGGCCGACATTCTCGACGAGCTCGAAGTCGACCCCCATCCCCCGCAGCGGCAGCATGATGTCGGCGAACATCACCGCCGCGTCGACCCCAAGCCGGCGTACGGGCTGCAGCGTCACCTCCGCGCACAGGTCAGGCTCGGCGACGATGTCGGCCAGCGAGTATCGCTCCCGCAGCCTGCGGTACTCGGGCAGAGAGCGACCTGCCTGCCGCATCAGCCAGACCGGCGTTACGTCGACAGCCTGTCCCCGTGCGGCGTCGAGGAACCTGCTCATGCCGCCGCCGCCTCGATCGTCGCGTCGATGACGGCGCGGTCGTGCGCGGCGGAGATGAACCACGCCTCGAACTGCGACGGGGGCAGGATGACACCGTGGTCGAGCATGCGGTGGAAGAAGCGCGCGAACGCCGCCGTGTTCGACGCCTTCGCCTCGCCGAAGTCGCGCGGCGCGGGCTCGCGGAAGAAAAGGGTCAGCAGCGAGCCCACGCGCGCGACGCCGGCTCCCTCCAGGTCCAGCCCCGCCGCGAGCCGCTCCCCCGCAGCCTCGAGTCGCTCGTAGACGTCGGGCGTCAAACCGCGCAGCGTCGCTTCGCCCGCGGCCATCACCACCGGGTGACCCGAGAGCGTGCCGGCCTGGTACACGGGTCCGACCGGCGCGACCATGTCCATCAAATCGGCCCGGCCACCATACGCGCCGACCGGCAGACCGCCCCCGATGATCTTGCCCAGCACGGTCAGGTCCGGGCGGACGCCGTACAGCTCCTGCGCTCCGCCGGGCGCGACGCGGAAGCCGGTGATGACCTCGTCGAAGATCAGCAGCGCGCCCTCGCGGGAGGTCAGCTCCCGCAGCCCGGGCAGGAAATCGGGCGCGGGAACGATGACGCCCATGTTTGCCGCCACCGGCTCGACGATCACCGCCGCCACCTTGCCTCGGTGCCGCTCGAGCTGCGCCTCGACCGACGCGAGGTCGTTGTAGGCGGCGACGAGAGTCTGCGCCGCCACCGGCGCAGCCACGCCTGCGCTGCCTGGAATGGACAGCGTCGCCGCGCCCGACCCCGCCTCCACGAGGAGGGAGTCCGCGTGGCCGTGATAGCCGCCCTCGAACTTGATCACGAGGTCGCGGCCGGTCGCCGCGCGAGCGACGCGAAGCGCGCTCATCGCCGCCTCGGTGCCGCTGTTCACGAAGCGGAGGCGCTCGATCGACGGCATACGCTCCGTGATCAGCTCGGCGAGCCGGACCTCGCCCGGTCCGGTGACGCCGAACGATCCGCCCGCGTCGGCGGCGTTTTTGATCGCTTCGACGACCGCGCGGTTGGCATGACCCAGCACCAGCGGCCCGAAAGCGCCGACGTAATCGATGTAGCGCCGCCCACGGTCGTCCCACACGCAGGCTCCCTCCCCGCGGACGAGCACCGGCGGCTCGCCGCCCACCGCCAGGTAAGCGCGGACCGGGCTGTTGACGCCTCCGGGAAAGAGCTCGGTGGCGAGCACGCGGGATTTCGTCATTCGGCGCCGAGCAGTCGCGTGATCTCTTCGATCGGCCGATGGATTCCGGTGAGGATCGGCGTGTCACGGATGGTCGAACGCCGGCTTTCGGTGCCGCGCAGGTCGCGCACCAGCTCGCCGAACGCGGCGAGGTCGTCCGTCTCGTAGGCGACCAGGAAGTCCATGTCGTCGATGCCGAACGAGTAGGCGAGGAGCTGTCGCACCTGGTGGTAGCGATGCCCAACCTTCATGTGCTCGTTCATCACGCTCTGACGGTCCGCTTGCCCGAGCAGGTACCAGTCGGTGCTCTTCGTGAACGGGTAGACGACCAGGTAGGCCGAGCGCTCGCCGCTGAACATCGACTGCTCCTGCACCGTTGGACGCTTGACGTACTGCGAGGACCGGATCAGGCCGAGAAAGCTCTGCCGCACCGTCATCCACGCGCCCATGCCGGAACGAAGCACGGCCGCGCCTTTCTCCTCGAGTGCGTCGAGGCTCGGCGCGAGGCTCCACAGAAGCAGGTCGACACCGGCTTCGAGGCCGACCATCGAGTACGTGAACATGGTCACGTCGGAGCTCGCGTTCACCGCGGCGCACAGCTCCTCGGCCGACCGGCAGCGTTCATCGCGAGAGAGTCGCCGCCACGCCGGATCCAGCCCAAGCGCGAGCGCGTGCACGTACCTTCGGTCTGTCATCGCACCTCGCGAAGCCACCGCGCCACGTCCTCCGCGAAATACGTGATGACGATCCCCGCCCCCGCGCGCACGATCGCCGTCACTGACTCGAGGACCGCGCTGCGGCGGTCAAGCCATCCACGCTCCGCCGCCGCCTCGATCATCGCCGCCTCGCCGCTCACCTGGTAGGCAGCCAGCGGCAGGTCGAATCGTTCGCGCGCACGCGCGAGCAGATCGAGGGACGTGATGGCGGGTTTCACCATCAAGATGTCCGCGCCCTCGCGCGCGTCGAGGTCCATCTCGCGCAGCGCCTCGCGCGCGTTGGCCGGGTCCATCTGGTACGTCTTGCGATCGCCGAAGCTCGGCGTCGATCCCGCGGCTTCGCGGAATGGGCCGTAAAAGCTCGAAGCGTGCTTCGAGGCGTACGCCATGATCGCAGTCTCGTCGTGGCGGGCGGCGTCCAGCCCTGAGCGAAGAGCCGCGACCTGGCCGTCCATCATCGCGCTCGGGCCGACGACGTCGGCGCCGGCTTCGGCGTAGGCGACCGCGGCCGCGGCAAGGCGCACGAGGGTGACGTCGTTGTCCACGCGCTCACCGTTCAGCACTCCGCAGTGGCCATGCGACGTGTACTCGCACAGGCAGACGTCGGCGGCAAGGACAAGCGGCAGGCCTTCGGCACGCAGCATTCGCAGGGTCTCGGGTACCGGTCCGCGCGGATCGTCGGCGCCGCTGCCTTCGGGGTCTTTCGACTCCGGGATGCCGAACAGCAGCACGCCGCCTATCCCGAGCTCCGCGTATCCATGCGCCTGGTGCAAGGCGAGGTCGGGAGTCATGCGGTGGTGACCTTTCAACGACGCGATCTCGTGCCGCTCGTCACGGCCGCTGATGACGAAAAGCGGAGCGATCAACTGCGAAGGGTCGATCCTCGTCTCGCGCACGAGGGCGCGCATTGCCGCGGTCGAGCGAAGGCGTCGCGGCCGTTCGCCGCCGGGCGTCGTGACGGCGGGAATGGCCTTGCTCACAGCGGCGGCGAGCTCGGCGACGCTGGTCCCGGCGGCCTCGGCCACGACGGTGAATCCAGCCTCCTTTGCGACAGCCGTCGTCCGCGGACCGATGGTGACCGCGGGCAGGTCCGGCTTGCCGCCCAGCAGCGCAAATCCTCGAACAGCGGAGCCGGAGGCGAAGACCACGGCCGCGAGGTCGTGCCGCTCGAGGACGCGCTCGAGCTCCGCGGCGGATTCAGGCGGGCCCTCGACCGTGGCGTACGCGACGACCTCGTCGACATGAGCGCCGCGTTCACGCAGCCGCGCCGGCAGGTCGGGGTCCGCGTGCGATGCGCGCGCCAGCAGAACGCGGGCGCCCCCCGCTGGATCTGGCAGCGCGTCGGCCAGCGCGACACCGTTGGCCTCGTCGGGGACCAGGTCGACTTTCACGCCCTTCGATCTCAACGCCGACGCGGTCGCTTCGCCCACGGCTGCCCACTTTGGTCCATCGGGCAGCGCGGGCAGAGCTTCGACCGCGGCCGCGCTGGTCAGCACGATCCAGTCGTAATCGTCGAGGTCCGGCCAATCGGCCGCGACCGGCCTCGTCACGACCGTCGGCACCGCGCTCACGCGATACCCTCGGCCTTCGAGCTCCGCGACCAACGGGTCGCCGGCTCCGCCGGGCCTCGTCACGAGCACCGCGGTCATCGCAGCATCACCACCCTGGCCAGGCGGCGCCCGGCTGAGTCGGCCAGCGGCATCGCCTCAGGGCGCAACCCGTGGAGCGTCTCGACGCGCATGTCGGTTCCGTCGCTGTTCACGCCGCCGACCACGATCGAGAACCGCTCTCCGTCCACGCTCGCCATCGCCCCCACAGGTGCACGGCAGGTCCCACCCGTCGCCGACAGCACCGCGCGCTCGGCCTCCACCGCAAGGCGAATCTCGGGATCGTCCAGCTCGGCAAGCACATCGAGAAGCCGCGCATCGGATCGCCTGGCCTGCACCGCGAGCGCACCCTGCGCGGGCGCCGGGGTCACTACCTCCGGCGCAAGTCGCTGGTCGACGCGGTCGCCCCGCCCCAACCGGTCAAGGCCGGCGGCGGCGATCACAAGCGCGTCGACCGCGCCCTCGTCGAGGCGGCGCAGCCGGGTGTCGACGTTGCCATGGAGGGGCACGATCCGCAGGTCGGACCGCGCCGCACGCACGAACCCGGCGCGCCGCGGGCTGTCCGTGCCGACGGTCGCGCCGGCGGCGAGCGTGGTCAAGGATCGGCCACCGTCCCTCGTCACGAGCGCATCGCGCGGGTCCGCGCGTTCCGGGTAGGCGGCGATGACCAGCTCGGGTTCTTCCTCGAGCGGCACGTCCTTGGCGCTGTGCACGGCGACGTCGATCTCCCCCGCCTGAAGTGCTCGCGCGATCGCCGCGACGAAGATCCCTTCGCCTGGCAGCGTGTCGACCGGCCTGACGTCGCCTTCGGTCACGATGCGGACGATATCGACGTCGTGGCCTGCAGCGCGAAGCCGGCCGGCGAACAGCTCGCTCTGGGCCATCGCGAGGGTCGAGCCGCGGGTGCCGAGCCGGACCCTCATCTCGCCCGCTCCAGCCAGGCCCCGTACTCGGCGGCCTTGAGGGCGACGAGCCTCTCCGCGTCCTTTATATATGCGCCTGGCAGAGGGCGCGTCTGGCGATAGAGGTCATCGATGCCCAGGAAGCCGCCGTTGAGGCGCTGCCGCACGGGCTCCGGCACCGCTTGCGGGGCGGATATGTCCGCGATCGGCGCCGAGATCGATTCCAGCTCGGTCCACGGACCGCCAAGCGCGACCGCGACGGCCGCCGCCTGGCCTGCAAGGTTGGCCCCGGCGCGAAGTCCGACGCCCCTGGCCGAGTACACGCGCGCGAGCCTGGCGGCGCGCTGCGGATCGCGGCTCGCGACGACCACCTCGGCGCCGGCCTCGTACAGCGAGTGCGCCAGCGCGGCGCCCATCCTTCCGGCGCCCGCTACGACGACCGTCTGGTCGTGAATGTCTGCCTTGGACTGCAGCCACTCCACCGCGCGCTGGGCGAGGTTGCCGCTCGACTCGGTCCGCCCTGAGCGAGCTCGTCGTCCCGCGGCGATGGCGACCTCGAAGAGCCGCTGCAACCGTGTGTTCAGGTATCCCGCGGCGCGCGCGTTGCGCAGCGCCTCCCGCACCTGGTGCAGGACCTCGTCCTCACCGACGATGACGCTCTCCAGCCCGGCGGCCACGCGGAGCAGATGGAGGATCGATTCATCGCACGAGAGCTCGCGCGCGGCATCGATCGCCGGCGCCGGTCCCAGGCCGTAGAGCTCCGCGCGATGGCACGTCACCACCGCGACGCCGGAACCTCCCTCATCAAGCCACGCCTGCATCTCGCGGGCGACGCGATCGCGATCGCCGGCGCCGAGCTCCCCGGCCGAGGCGACGAGGGCCCATTGTCGATTCATCCTTGCGAGTGCCCGGTCATCAAGGCCACGAGCAATCGGTCGAGCGCGGCCTCGGCATCCACGAGGAGGGCAGTGGCCTCGCGCGTGTCGAGGTGGCGCCGCCGCGCGATCACCGCGAGCTCGTCGACGAAGGGTTTCCGAAAGCGCAGGAATCCTTCCACCGTGTCGGTCAGCGAAGCGCCAAGCCGCGCGGCTTCGGCGCCGTACTCGCTCGCGTGGCGCTCGGCAAGGCTCAGGTCACCGTTCTCGGCGTCGAGGTGGGTCAGCAGGTCGCCGACCAGCTGAGTGCCTCGTTCGCGAAAGCTGGTGCGCTCGTTTTCAGAAAGCAAAGCGAGCCACCCCGCACGCTGGTGCGTCTCGACCAGTGGTCGTGCTTTGCGATATGCGCGGGCGATGTTGGCAGGCGTCGTCGCAAGGGACGGCCTGCGTGCGCGCGCGGCCGGAACCAGGGCCTGCACCGCGAGCAGCGGAAAGCGCCGGTGTCCGCCAGGGGTCGTGAAGGACGGAATTTGACCGCGGTCGGCCCAGCGGCGCAAGGTGTTGGGGGTGACCCCAAGGGTCCGGCTGGCCTGGCCCAGGCTCAGCCAGAGTCGCTCGTTCCTACCCAAACCTCACTAAATCTACCACCGGTGGAATTGTGCGCGAGGGACGATAGTCTGAGCTGGTAATGAAGATCGCGGTGGTGCTGCCCGCCCATGTCGACGACGCCGGCGACTTCCTCGCCAACGTCCGGGCGCTGGAGGCGGCCGGCGCCCAGATGATCGGCGTGGAAGGCGATCCCGAGGAGCGCATCGTTGCGCTCGCGGCCGTCGCCGCCATTACCGAGCGCGTTGGCCTGCTGATGACCGATTCGGATCCGACCAGCCTTCGCACGCTGAGCCGCGGGCGAGCCGCGACCGCCGACGGCTGGCCAAAGGTCGGCATGCCGGCCGGCCGAGAAGGCTGGGCCGAGCTGCTGCGTGAGCAGCAGGCGGCCGGGGTGGCCGGCATCGTCGTCGGGTGGGATCCGCGCCTGGTCGATCTCCTGCGCAACCCGGACCCCGACGATCGATCCGACCTGCTGATGTCCACAGGTTGAAAACTTGACGCCGATCTCAGCGTGAGATAGGTTCACGGTTCGGGGGAATACTTGCCGACAGTCTCTCGTCGGGAATTCCTGAAGGTGGGAGTCGCCGGAGCCGGCGCGATCGCCGCGTCCGGTCTGGGCTTCGACGTCGCCGTGGCCGAATCGACCAAGGTCAAACAGCAACTTCGAATCGAGGGCGCCGCCGAGGCCCACTCGATCTGCCCCTACTGCGCCGTCGGGTGCGCGCTCATCGCCTACGTCCGCCCACGACCCGGGGGCGCAATCGAATTGCTGCAGATCGAAGGTGACCCCGACAGCCCGGTCAACGAGGGCAGGCTGTGCCCAAAGGGCGCGACCGCCATGCAGCTCGCAGTCTCGCCGCGACGCGTCGAGTCCCCCCTCTATCGCGCGCCTGGCGCGACCTCCTGGCAGAAGATCTCGTGGGACGACATGCTCGACAGGATCGCGAAGAACATCAAGGCGTCTCGCGACGCCACGTTCGTCGCCGTCGACGCCAACGGCAACACCGTCAACCGCACCGAGGGCATCGCGTTCGCGGGAGGCGCCGCGTTCAGCTCAGAGGAAGGCTACGTCGCCACCAAGGTGATGCGGGGCCTGGGACTGGTACACCTCGAGCAGCAGGCCAGGGTTTGACACGGCCCCACGGTGGTCAGTTTGGCCGCCACGTTCGGAAGGGGAGCGATGACCAACCACTGGCGGGACATCAAGAACTCCGACCTGATTCTCATCAACGGCGCCAACCCGGCTGAGGCGCACCCGGTCGGCTTCCAGTGGTTCATGCGGGCCAAGCTGGACCGTGGGGCCAAGATCATCCACGCCGATCCTCGATTCACCCGCACCTCGGCCGTCTCGGACATGTACCTGCGCATCCGTACCGGCTCGGACGTGGCCTACTTCGGCGGCCTGATCAACTACGTCCTCCAGAACAACCTCTTCCACGACGAGTACGTCCGCAACTACACGAACGCGTCCTTCATCGTCAACAAGAACTTCGCGTTCAACGACGGCCTCTTCTCCGGCTACAACCCCGACAAGCGGAGCTACAACATCGCGAGCTGGAGCTACGAGACGGACCCCAACACGGGGTTCGCGATGCGCGACAAGACGCTCGCGGACTCGCAGACGGTCTTCCAGCTCATGAAGAAGCACTACTCGCGATACACGCCCGACGTCGTGTCGAGCATCACGGGGATCCCGGTGGACGACTTCAACAAGGTCGCGCAGCTGGTCGGCGAGATGGGCAAGCCCGACAAGGTCATGACGATCGTCTACGCGGTCGGGCTGACCCACCACACCACGGGCGGCCAGCTGATCCGGTCCGGCGCGGTGCTGCAGTTACTTCTCGGCAACATGGGGCGCCCCGGCGGGGGCATGAACGCGGAGCGCGGCCACGCGAACATCCAGGGCAACACCGACCACGCGATCTCCTGGGAGATCCTCCCGGGGTATCTCAAGATCCCGGCGCCGGGACAGAAGAACCTCGACGACTATGTCGCGCAGAGCGCGCCGAAGAAGTCCGACCACAACTCATGGAACTTCTTTGGCACCAACTACCGCAAGTTCATGGTCAGCATCCTGAAGACCTGGTACGGCGCGGCGGCCACCAAGGACAACGAGTTCGCGTTCGACTTCGTGCCCAAGCCGGCGAGCAACGCGTCGTGGATGACCATCTACGACCAGGCGCTCAAGGGCAAGATGGAGGGGGTCATCCTGTCCGGGATGACCGCGGCCAGCATCGGCCCGGACTCCAACCAGGTCCGCCAGGCGCTCGGCAACCTCAAGTGGCTGGTCGTCATGGACGCGCTGCCGACCACGAGCTCCGAGTTCTGGCACGCGCCAGGCGTGGACGCGTCCTCGGTCAAGACCGAGGTCTTCATGGTCCCGACGACGCACTGGATAGAGAAGGACGGTTCGTTCGTGAACAGCGGTCGATGGTCGCAATGGAAGGAACAGGTGCTGCCACCTCAGGGGCAGTCGCGCCACGACCACTGGATCCTCGCCGACATATTCCAGCGCGTGAAGAAGCTGTACCAGTCCCAGGGCGGAAAGTTCGTGGACCCGGTCATGGCCCTGACGATGGGCTACGCCGACCCGATCAAGCCCACGCTCGACGAGATCGCCAAAGAGATCAACGGGCAGGACCTGACGGCAAAGAAGCAGATGACCTCGTTCGCGCTGCTGCGCGACGACGGCACCACCACCGCCGGCGACTGGATTTACACAGGCAGCTACCTCGACAGCGGAAACCTGATGAAGCGGCGCAGCGGCATCTCCGACCCGAAGACCAATGACCCCACCGGCATGGGCTTTTATCCGCAGTGGTCGTGGAGCTGGCCGCTCAACCGGCGCGTCATGTACAACCGCGCTTCGGCCGACCTCGACGGCAAGCCCTGGGACCCGACTCGCCCGGGTATTCAGTGGAACGGGACCAAATGGGTCGGCGACGTCCCCGACTATCCGCCGACGATGGATCCGCACGATCCCAACGCCTGGCTGCCTTTCATCATGAACGGCGAGGGCGTCGGCCGGCTCTTCAGCAACACCATGGTCGACGGGCCCTTTCCCGAGCACTACGAGCCCATCGAGTCTCCGGTCCAGAACCCGCTGCACCCGACGAACTCGGCCTCGCCGGTCGCCTTCCTGTACGACAAGGCGGTGGGGCGCCCGGACCGGTTCGGCACCGCCTCCGAGTTCCCGTACATCGCCACGAGCTACCGGCTGACCGAGCACGAGCACTACGTCACGCAGCATGTGCCGCACCTGGTCCAGCTCCAGCCGAAGCCCTTCGTCGAGATCCCATATGAGCTCGCCAGCTCGAAGGGGATCAAGACCGGCGACCAGGTTCGCGTGTCCTCCAAGCGGGGCAAGGTGGAGGTGCTCGCGATGGTCACCAAGCGCCTCGGGCCGATGACCGTCGCGGGCCAGAAGGTTTACCAGATCGGGATCCCGATCCACTGGGGCTACGTCGGGCTCGCCGCGGACAGCGACCCGAGCAAGGGACGCTTCTGGCTGGCGAATGCGCTGACCCCGTTCGTCGGCGACGCGAACGCTCGCACGCCCGAGTTCAAGTCGTTCCTGGTCAACCTGGAGAAGATGTGATGGCTGTCGCAACTGCGGGAACCGACGTATGGCGCCCCGGCACGGACGTTTGGTTAGACCGGCGCCGCCGCGTGGCCGAGCTGCGCACCCGCTACGGCTTCGCCCGCCAGCTGCTCGACTTCTATGGCGCGCTGCTCCCCGTACAGGAGAAGGCGTTCATCGATGCGGCCACGGCGCAGCCGCCCGCCGGCGCCCTCGTCGCCTACGCGGCCGAGCTCGTCTTTCCCGGCGTGGTCGACGTCAGCGTCGCAGCCGGCCCCGACCGCCTCCGCGTCGAGGTCATCGACAGGGTGGCGGCGCAGGACGCGCGGGACATAGTCGCGGCCTGGATGCGTGGAGAGGACCAGCCGCAGGTCGACCGGTTTCTGGCGCGCGCGTCGTTGGGACCGGCGCTCGAAGCGATCGCCGAAGCGCGCGCCGCCTGCGAGGGTCCGCGGGACGCCCATCACTGCCCAGAGTGCGGCGGGCTGCCGCAGCTCAGTTTCTTCGCCCGCTCGAGCGACGATCTCGCGAGCGGGCCGCGCAAGCTGCTGTGCGCGCGCTGCGGAGCGACGTGGGGTTATCCGCGTATGACTTGCGCGGCGTGCGGCGAGGACACAGGCGCCAGGCTGCCGGTGTTCAGCGAGCACGGCACGACGTCGGGCGCGCGGGGCAGCGTGGTTCGCGGCCTGCCTGCAGGCAAAGAGGTGGCGCGTCCGGACGCGGTGTTCCCGCATATGCGGATAGAGGCCTGCGATTCGTGCCGGCACTACCTGCTGAGCGTCGACCTCGCGATAGACCCGGCCGCGGTCCCCATCGTCGACGAGCTCGCCGCGATCCCGCTCGACCTGTACGCCCGCGAGCGCGGCTACACCAAGATCACCACCAACCTGATGGGTTTCTAGAGTGTCCATCACAATCAAACCCGGCGAGTCGTACGGCTTCTTTACCGACACGAGCGTGTGCATCGGCTGCAAGGCGTGCGAGGTCGCCTGCAAGCAGTGGAACGAGCTCGAGGGCAACTCGCCGGCGTTCCTCGCGGACAGCTTCGACAACACCGGCAGCCTCGACGCCCAGAACTGGCGCCACGTCAAATTCATCGAGCAGGTTCCCGATAAGCCGTCGACGCAGGGCAACGGCGCCGCCTGGCTGATGATGTCGGACGTCTGCAAGCACTGCAAGCAGGCGAGCTGCATGGAGGTCTGCCCGACCGGGGCGATCATCCGTACCGAGTTCGACTCCGTCTTCATCCAGCCGGATGTCTGCAACGGCTGCCGTGACTGCATCTCGGCGTGCCCGTACAGTGTGATCGGCATCGACCAGAACAAGAACGTCGCGC
>JAMXLM010000015.1 GCA_024280995.1 Candidatus Dormiibacterota bacterium | reverse complement strand
TCACACCCAACCTCATGGGGTTCTGATGGCGGATATCAAGCCCGGCCAGGCGTACGGATTCTTCACCGACACGAGCGTGTGCATCGGCTGCAAGGCCTGCGAGGTCGCCTGCAAGGAGTGGAACCAGCTCCCCGGCGATCCGCCAAAGTTCATGGACAGCTACGACAACACGGGGGCGCTTGACGAGCAGAACTGGCGCCACGTCCAGTTCATCGAGCGGCTGGACGACAAGCCGGTCCAGACCGGCAACGGCGCCGCGTGGCTGATGCTCTCCGACGTCTGCAAGCACTGCAAGCACGCGAGCTGCATGGAGGTGTGTCCGACCAACGCGATCATTCGCACCGAGTTCGACACCGTCTTCATCCAGCAGGACGTCTGCAACGGGTGCCGCAACTGTGTTGCCGCGTGTCCATATGGCGTGATCGGCATGAGCAACGGCACCGCGCACAAGTGCACCCTCTGCTACGACCGCCTGCAGGGCGGGCTCGAGCCGGCATGCGCCAAGGCCTGCCCCACGCAGTCGATCCAGTTCGGACCGCTCGCCGACCTGCAGAAGGCCGCCGACGTCCGCCTCGCCACGCTGCACAGCCAGGGCCAGACCCAGGCCCAGCTCTACGGTCGCGACGACTCGGTCTACGGCGGGCTCAACGCTTTCTTCCTGCTCATGGACAAGCCCGAAACCTACCGGCTGCCGAGCAAAGACAACTCCAAGCTGCCGTCGCGCAACAACATCGGCGGCTACGTCGGGGCCGCAATCACCGCAGTGCTCGCGGTCGTCGCCGGCCTGGTCACATTTCGCCGCCGGGTGACAGGCTGATGATCTATCTCGATGCCGAGCACTTCGTCCGCGCCCCGGAGTGGACCTGGTACATCCTCTTCTACTTCTTCTTCGCCGGCATCGCCGGCGGCTCGTACGTCATCTCGACACTGCTGCGGTTTTCCGGCGACGCGCGCGACGAGGCGGCTGCTCGCATCGGCTTTTACGTAAGCCTGGTCGCGGTGATCGTCTGCCCCATCCTGCTGACCGCGGATCTCGGCGAGAGCTGGACGCGGTTCTGGCACATGCTCGTCAACGTCACGCCGGGCGACAACAGCCTCAACTTCAAGTACTGGTCGCCGATGTCGGTCGGGGCCTGGGCGCTCCTGGTGTTCGGGTTCTTCGCGTTCGTGTCCGCGCTCGATGCGCGGGTCCGGTTCATCCCGATGTTCCTGAACCGCCTGTTCAACATTCTCGGCTCGCTCGTCGGCCTGTTCGTCGCCTCCTACACCGGCGTCTTGCTCAGCGTCAGCAACCAGCCCGTGTGGAGCGACACGTGGTCGCTGGGCGGGCTGTTCCTGGCGTCCGGCCTTGGGGGCGCGACCGCGGTGATCGCGCTGTTGATCCGCAACCGACCGGAGGCGAGCTTCAGCCTTGGCCGGCTGCATCAGGCCGACGGCTACTTCGGCGTTCTCGAGCTCATCCTGATCGTCGTGTTCTTCATCACCGTCGGGAACCAGGGAACACTGGGCCGCGTGGTGTCGTTCCTGCCGCTCTGGGCGCTTGCCATCGCCGGCCTCGCCGCCTCGCTGGTCGCCGCCCGCGGCCAGATGCGCGTTCGCGGCGGCGGAGGAGGCTCCGCGACCGTCGCCGGCGTTCACATCGACACCGTCGTCGTCTCGATCCTCGTCCTGATCGGGGTCCTGGCGCTCAGAGGTGCCGTGATCTTCAGTGCCCAGTGAACCCCACGAACTCTGAGGCTTCGCCGTGAGTTCGCGGGGGCCCCGAGTTAGTAAGGAACAGGTCCTCGACGTCCTCTCCGCGATCAAAGACCCAGACCTCGGCCGCGACGTCGTCAGCCTGGGAATGATCAAAGACCTCGTGATCGACCAGGCCGGCCGCGTCAGCTTCACCTTCGAGCTCACCACCCCGGCGTGCCCGGTCCGCGATCGATTTCAAACGCTCGCGCGCCAGCTCGTGTCGGACATGCCCGGCGTGACCGCGGTCGACCTCAAGATGACCGCGAACGTGCGCCCGGCGTTCAACGGCCACCGCGAGCCCGCAATCCCCGGCGTGAAGCACGTGATCGCCGTCGGATCGGGCAAGGGCGGCGTCGGCAAATCCACCGTGGCGATCAACCTGGCGGCGTCGCTCCAGCTGTCGGGCGCGCGCGTCGGTCTGCTCGACGCGGACATATACGGCCCGTCTGTGCCGGGGATGCTCGGTGTGACCGACCAGCCGCAGGTGCGCGACCAGCGCCTCATTCCGCTCGAGGCGTACGGGATGAAGCTGATCTCGATCGGCCTGCTCGCCGGCGCCGACAAGGCGATGGTGTGGCGCGGGCCTCTCGTGTCACGTGCCATCGAGCAGATGCTGGGCGACGTCTTTTGGGGGGAGCTCGACTACCTCGTCGTCGACCTACCGCCCGGGACCGGCGACGCCTCCCTGACCCTCGCCCAGGCGGTGCCGCTGACGGGAATCGCGATCGTCTGCACGCCCCAGGAGTCCGCCTTGAAGATCGCGCTGAAGGCCCTGCAGATGTTTCGCGGCCTGAACGTCACGCCGCTCGGGCTGATCGAGAACATGAGCTGGTTCGTCTGCGATGACTGCGGCAAGGAGCACTTCATCTTCGACCACGGCCGGGCCGAGCGCGCCGCCCAGCGACTGGGCGTGCCTTACCTTGGCGCGATCCCGCTCGAGCCGACGATCCGCGAGGAGGCCGACAATGGCGCGCCGGTGGTCGTGTCCAGGCCGGACTCGACCGGAGCCCAGGCGCTGCGCAAGATCGCCGCGGCTCTCGCGGCGCGCGTGTCCGTGCAGAGCTTCCGGCAGCTGCCGGTCATCAACGTCCGCTGATCAACAGCTAGAGTCCCGGGATCTCCCGCTCGAGCTTCTGCCGAACCTCGAGGATGAACTCCGCCACCGCGGCGTCGTCGAGGTCAGGCTTTGCCATGCGAAGACGCTCGGCGGCCACGCCCGCCAGGTAGCTCGTCAGCGGCGCGAAGCGACGTTCCTGCGTGTGGGCCGCGACCCGCGCAAGCTCGAGCAGCTCCAGCGCGACGCGCGAATCGAGCGTCGGCTTTGCGATGTCGGCCCCGCCGCGTCTGGCCGCCTCGACCCAATCCTCTCCAAGCGATTCGAAGAACTGATTCACGGGTCACACCTATAGCACGACCCGGCGCCGCGGTTCAGCGCGTTTTGCGGGTCGTCGCCGGCGTTTCCGCGGCGACCACGTGTATCACCCGCGCGTTGGGGCGCTGTCGCTCGAGCCGGCTGACCGCGTCCATCTTGACCCATCGCGAGATGCCCGGCGGCAACGTCGAGATCACGATCGTCTCGTAGTGGTTCCCCGCGAGAAACTCGTCGTCGACCGCAAGCACAGGGTCGGCGTCGCCGACCTTGAACGCGACGAGGTTGAGGCCTAGACGCTTGAGCTCCGCCGCAGCCGATTCCGCCCGTGCGCGGGCGATGTCCTTCGCCTCGTGCTCTTCCCAGGTCAGAAGATCACCCGCCGGAGTTGCCGGCACGAGAAGAGTGAAGTGCGCCTCTGAATCCTTGGCCGCGAGCTCTTTCGCGGCCTGAACAAGCTCCGGTCCCTCGGCGGTCTGATGCGCAACCAGCAGATATCTCGCCATTCGAGCATCCCCCCTTTGCCTAAGGACACTACGCGCGCGGGTTACGTTCGGTTCGGCCGGAAGCACGCCGCCGGCGAGGAACGAACCCGCTAGGTGACGTGCCCTGCGACCAGCCGGCGCATGGCGTCCAGCTCCGTCTCGTAGATATGCGCCGACTTCACGGTCATCGTCAGCGTTCCTGTGGGAACGTCGAGGTCGCCGGCCACGCGTGCCTGCAGCGCCGCGAGCTCGACGAGATTCGCGTAGCCCTTCGTGCCGAAATCGATGCCGTGCGCGTAGACGTCGAGCTGCAGCGCTCGCTCGAGCAGCCAGAAATCCAGCAGGCTGACGCATGGGACGTAGCTGCGGTCGGTCAACGGCTGAAACGTGGTCACCGTCGCGTCGCGTGTCGAGGGGTTGGCGGAGATCCTTTCGACCACCCATCGAACCTGGTCGCGGCCGGCGTGCGCGTAGTCGAAAAGGCGGGTGGCATAGCTGTCCGCGCCACCGAGCTCCGCCACCGGCGAGCGGTCCGTGAAATTCGCGTGCATCCAGGACAGACGCTCGCGATCGCCATGCTCGGCGATTATCGAATCGTCCGCCGCCGGCGACCGGACCTCGAGGGTCGCGCGGAAGACCTCTACGATCGGCGCCCCTTCCCAGTCGCCGGCGACACCGTCGCGAAGAATCGCCGCGGCGATCCCGATCCAGGCCTCGCCCAGCGTCGTCGCTTCGATCCGAACCGCCACGGGGTCAGTCGCCGCGCGCGGCCACGATCCGGTTGCGCAGCATGCCGATCCCCTCGACCTCGGTCTCCATCAGTTCGCCCGGCTTCAAGAACTCGGGCGGGGTGCGCGCGAAGCCGACCCCGTCCGGCGTGCCGGTCGCGATGATCGTGCCAGGCGGCAACGTCATCCCTCTCGAGACCCATTCCAGGATCGCGTCGACCGAATAGATCATGTCGGCGGTGGTGCCGTCCTGCTTGGTCACGCCGTTGACGCGCAGGCGCAACTTCAAGGCCTGCGGGTCGGGAACCTCGTCGGCCGTGACTATCCATGGTCCGCTGGGGCTCGACCGGTCGAGGCTCTTGCCCTTGAAGTACTGGCCACCCCAGCCGCTCTGGATGTCGCGCGCGGTCACATCGTTGAAGACCGTGTAGCCGAACACGTGTCCTCGGGCTTCGGACCGCTTTATGTTCGCGCCGCCTTTTCCGATGACGACACCGAGCTCGACCTCCCAGTCGATCTGCTCGCTCACCGCGGGGTCGATCGCGATGTCCGCGTACGGGTCGGCGAGCGACGTGATCGCCTTGGTGAAGACCGTGGGCGGGCTAGGCTCGCGGGCCTCCACGCGAGCGGTCTCGGCGGCGTGCTTGCCGTAGTTGCGGCCGATCGCGACCACGTTGCCGCGTGGGTCAGGCAGAGGCGGAAGCAGCGCAAGGCCGTCGAGCTTGTGGACACGTGCGTGTGACGACGAAAGGGCCGATTCGACTCTCGCAAGGCCGTCCTGCCCGGCGTCGATCAGCTCCAGCATGCTTGCCGGTTCCGACACCTCGACCACCTCGTCGCCGTTGCGAACCACGCCGAGCCGCGCGCGACCGTCGCCGCGAAACGTCACCAGCCTCATCTCTCGTCCTCCTCCCTGGTTGTCACAGCGGCGTTGCCCGGCGCGCGACTTCTTCCGCCAGCTTCGTCAGCGCGTAGAGCGTCCGCAGCGAGGGTACGTCGACCTCCTTGCCGGCGGCGAGCTCGATCACGGCGCCGAGCAGGGCATCGGTCTCGAGTGGCTTGCCTGCCTCGAGGTCCTGCAGCATCGACGTCTTGTGCGCGCCGGTTGCCGCCGCACCCTGCATGCGCTTCTCGATGCTGACCGGCATCTCCACCTCGTAGGCGGTCGCGACGCGCACGACCTCGTCCATCAGCGACCGCAGCATCTGCCGGCTGCGCTCCGACGCGAACATCTCCTCCATCGTCGCGCGCGTCACTGCGCTCACCGGGTTGAGCGTCGCGTTGCCGACGACCTTCAACCACAGCTCGTTTCGGAGCCGAGTCGATACGGGCGCCTTGAAACCCGCGGCCGTAAGGCGTCGCGAGATCGCGAGGACGCGGTCGGTCTTCTCGCCGTCGAGCTCGCCGATCGTGAAGCGGTCGCCCTCCTCGTGCTCGACGACACCGGGTGCGACCAGCGTCGCGGCGGGGTAGACGACCGAGCCGACGACCTGCTCGTACGGGATGCTGCGCGCGATCACACCGCCGGGATCGACCGACTCGAGATGGCGGTCGCGGAAGTACCACCACGGGATTCCGTTCATCGCCCCGACGACGGCAGCATCGCGCCGGAGCGCGCCACCGAGCGCGGGAGCGACGACGGGGATGCCGTGCGCCTTGAGGGTGATGAAGACGAGGTCCGCGTCCCCCACCGCGGCCATGTCGTCGGTGACGTGGGGATGCACGGTCAGCTCCTCGCCCGCGTGGCGCACGGTCAGGCCTCGCGATCTCATCGCCTCCAGGTGCTTGCCGCGAGCGATCAGCGTCACGTCCTCGCCCGCCCGCGACAGGTGCGCGCCCAGCAGCCCTCCGATCGCGCCGGCGCCGACGATCGCGATCAACCGGTCACTTACGGTTGAAGCTCTCGGCCACCGCGCGGCGCTGGATCTTGCCCGTGGCGGTGCGAGGGATCGCGTCGACGATGAACAGCTTGCGCGGCACCTTGTAGTCCGCCAGGCGCTCGCGAGCGAACGCGATCAGCTCTTTCTCGCTCGCCTCGCCCTTGAGCACGACCGCCGCCGTCACCTCCTCGCCAAGCGTCTTGTTCGGCGATCCGAACGCGACCGCCTCGGCGACCGCCGGATGCTGCAGCAGCACGTCGTCGATCTCGCGCGGCGCGATCTTCTCACCGCCGCGGTTGATCATCTCCTTGAGGCGGCCGATCAACGCCAGGTAGCCGTCGCGGTCGATGACCCCCTGGTCTCCCGTCCTGAACCATCCGTCGGTGAAGGACCTGGCGTTTGCCTCGGGGTTGTTGACGTAGCCGTCGATGATGCTCTGGCCGCGAATCACAACCTCGCCGCGGTCACCGGAGGCCAGGAGGTGGCCGTCGTCGTCCATGACCGAGATCTCGATCCCGGTCTCGCGGCCGACCGTTCCCGGGCGCCGCTCACCAGGTGGCAGCGGGTTCGACGCCATCTGGTGCGAGGCCTCGGTCATCCCGTACGCCTCGACGACCGGAGCCCCGAAGCGTGACTCGAGCTCGCGCATCACCTCCGGCGCGAGGGCGGACGAGCTCGATCGGATGAACCGGAGCTTGCCGGCGCCCGCCGGTCGCTCTCCCCGGTTTCGCATCAAGAGCATCTGGTGGATCGTCGGCACGGCCGAGTACCACGTGGCGCCGTGAGTTTCGGCGGCGTTCCAGAAGGTCATCGCGTCGAAGCCGCCCGCCGGCACGACCACGGTTCCCCCGGTCGACAGGGTCGCCATCGTCGAGGCCATCAGGCCGTGGATGTGAAAGAGGGGCATGACGCAGAGCGCCACGTCCGTTGCCGTGAGGCCGTAGGTGCGCGCGATGTTCTGCGCCGAGTAGGCCAGGTTGCGCTGTCGCAGCGGCACCTGCTTTGGCCGGCTCGTCGTGCCGCTCGTGTGAAGCACCAGCGCGACGTCGTCGGGCCTCGGTCCGTGCGCTCCACGCGACGGGTCGCGGTGTGCATCGCCGGCCAGGCTCATGCCATCGCCGTCGAGCTGCGCCTCGACGAGCAGCGCGCCCGCGGGGAGCGCCTGCCGCGCCGCGTCTGCTTTTCCAGGCGGGACCACCAGCGCGGCGGCCTGGATGTCGTCGAGATAGAACCGGAACTCGTCTTCCTTGTATGCCGGGTTCAAAGGCGCGGCGGTGCCGACGCGCGCCGCGGCCAGGAACATCACCACGGTCTCGACGCTGTTGGGCAAGACCAGCCCGATCCGGTCGCCGCGGCCAAGACCCAGCTGGGCAAGGCCGTCGGCCGCGGAGTCCACTTGCGCCCGCAGCTCAGAGAAGGTCAGTGACGGCCCATCGGGCACCACGATGGCGACGGCCCGCGCGTCGCCGTTCTCCAGCACCTGGTCGAGCGTCGCTGCCGCGCCCACACCAAGAACGTACCGGAGTCAAGCCCAGCGGGCGAGAGTCCCTCTGGCGTCCTCGAGATGACGTTCGAGCTTGCCGGGCACCGAGGAGTAGAGCCTTCGCGCTCCCTTGCGATCGCGCCGAACCAGGCCGGCGGCGACGAGGACGCGGAGGTGCTCGCTGACCGTCGGCTGGCTCATCCGCAGGGCGCGCGTGATCTCCATCACGCCGGACGGCGCCGACATCAGGTAGATGAGGATGTGCACGCGGGTCGGTTCAGCGAGAACCCGCGCCCTGTCGGCGACGAACGCGGCGTCACGTGTTCGGCGAATCGGCTCGCGAGCGCTGGCGGGGACCCCGATCAGGAGGTGATCTCCCAGGTCCGCCAGCTGGCCGCCGGACATGCAGAAATAGATCGGCGCGACGGTGAGTCGCGGCCTGCGTCGGACCAATGCGGACGCGGCGGGGCGGCCGGCGACCGCGAATGGATGTCGTGGCGGCATAAGCCGGAGCAGCCCCGTGGCGCCCCGGACGCTCGCCACGCGCCTGCTCCAATCTTCAATGGACCTCGCCACGACCGTTCTGCCGCGGCGCTCCCACACCGGCCCGGCGAGGCTCCAGACTTCCGCAAGCAGGTTGCGGTAGGCGCGCCGGACCCGAACGTCGGAGCTCAAGCGCCGCAGGCGGCGGCGGATTCGCGGTCGATGCGAAACGGGTTCGCTCAAGAGCTCGGCGCGCGGCGCGGGATGTTTCGGCAGCGTGCTGAACCAGGCGAACGTCGCCTGCGCGTCGACGTCCACGGCGCTGCTCGCGTCGATCGCCGGCAGCAGCTCCGGGCAGCCGCCGATGCCGTCGTTCCACAACGCTTCGAACCGAGCCTTGATCTCCGGGCGGAGCGCCGCGACCCCGGGGAGGAGCGAGCGGTCGAGCTCTTCGAGGGCGGGCTCGGCGTATCGCGCGGTCTGGGTCAGCAGGTCGATCAGCCAGGCAAGCTCGGCAGGAATCGACGCTGATACCTGAACCACGATTCTGGATTATCGGCTGGTATCCATCGGGACAACCCGATGGGAAATTCGAGGCGACTCGTTGACCGCCCGCGGCGTCGCACCTAGCCTGACCACCGTGAACCGCACGAAGGGCCGGCTCGTCGTGGCGGCGGCCGCGGTGCTCGTGATCGCGGCTCTCGCCTGGTTTGGCGCGGGCCTCTTGACCAGGTCGCACCAGGCGCCCGCGGCGTTCGCGTTGAGCAGCCCGCAAGCGTCGGGTTCGGCTTCCGCGCTGGCGGGCCGATGGACGGTCGGGCCTGGCTCGGAGGTCGGCTATCGGGCCAAGGAGCAGTTCATCAACCAACCCGCCGAGACCGAGGCGGTGGCGCGGACTTCAAAGGTCACCGGCGCCCTCGTCGTTGCCCTCGACGGCTCGAACGTCAAGGTTTCGCAGATGAAGTTCACAGTCGACCTTGCCTCGCTGACGAGCCAGGACAAGTACGCCAACTACCAGGTCTATCAGCGGGACTTCTTCGTCAGGCGGATCTACCTCGAGACCGACAGCTTTCCCACGGCGACCTTCATCGCGGGCGCGACGAGCTTTCCGCTGCCGGCAGGCGGGACAGCCACCGTCGACATCAGCGGCAAGCTCACCGTGCACGGCACCACGAAAGTCGAGGCAGCCCATGTCCAGGCGACCGGCAGTGGAACCCAGGCCGAGGTTGCCGGTTCGATCGATGTCGACATGCGCGACTTCGGGATCGACCCGCCCGATATCTCGTTCACCAAGGCCGAGCCGCAGGTCACGATCGAGTTCGACCTGCGGCTCACCCACTCGGCGGCCTGATTCCTAGCTGACGCTTCCGAAAAACTTCTTGACGTCGCGCGCGAGGGCATCGGGCTGCTCCATCGCGGCGAAGTGTCCGCCGTGCTCCATCTCCGACCAGTGGACGATGTTGTTGGACCGCTCGGCGAAGCGCCTGATGGGCGGAAAGATCTCGTAAGGGAACTGGGCCACGCCGGTCGGCACCGTCGACGGTTCGACCTTGCCCCAGCCGCCGCCGGTGCGCGCAAACTCGGCGTAAAGGCGAGCGGCCGAGTTCGCCGTCCCCGTGAACCAGTAGACCGACACGTTCGTCAGCAGCTGGTCGCGGTCGATCACGCTTGCGGGGTCGGTCCACTCGGTGAACTTCTCGGCGATCCAGGCGAGCAGGCCGGCGGGCGAGTCGTTGAGGCCGTACGCCAGCGTCTGCGGGCGGCTCGACTGGATCATGTAGTAACCCGAGCCCTGCCGCTGGAAGTTCTCGCCGCGCTGCAGGAAGGACCTCTCCTTCTCGGTCAGGAGCTTCATCTCCTCCGGATCGCCGGATGGAGTGGCCGCCAGGGTGTTGAAGTGCGACCCGACGACGTGCTCGGTGTCGATCAGGCCGACCTGGCGCGTGATCGACGAGCCCCAGTCCCCGCCCTGGGTTCCGTACCGCCCGTACCCGAGGCGGCTCATCAGCTCGGCGAACGCGGCGGCGATGCGCTTGACGTCCCAACCGGCCTCGTGGGTGGGACCGGAGAAGGCGTAGCCGGGGATCGAGGGAGCGACCACGTGGAACTCCTCCGACAGAGGCTCGTAGACCTTGAGGAACTCGACAAACGAGCCGGGCCAGCCGTGGACCAGCAGCAATGGAAGGGCGTCAGGTTTGCGGGACCGGACGTGGACGAAGTGGATGTTCTGGCCGTCGATCGTGGTGGTGAACTGCGGGAGCCGGTTCAACGCCGCCTCCTGCTTGCGCCAGTCGTACTCGGTCCTCCAGTAATCGGCAAGATCGCGCGTCGTGGAGACCGGCATCCCGTAGCCCGGCAGGTCGTCCGGCCAGCGCGTGGCCGCGAGCCGGCGCTTCAGGTCGTCGACCTCGTCCTCCGGAACGTCGACTCGAAACGGCTTGATCCCGGAGCTGGTGGGGGCTTCTTGCTTCATCACTTCGCCTCCTAATCTGACAGAATGTTGTCATGTCGACTATACCGAAACGACAGCATGCTGTCAAGTGGCCGGCTTCGAGGCACACGCCTGCCGGAGCGGTGTTGACCGACCTCATCATTCCCGTGATCCAGCTCGAATCCCACTTCAGCCGCGCCGGTGAGGCGATCGCCGCCACCGCCGGTCAGACACTCGCCCGCTGGCTCACCCTCGAGATGGTCGCCGGCGAGCCTGCAACGGTCGCCGAGGTCGCTCGCAGGCTCGGCCTCACCCGGCAGAGCGTCCAGCGCATCGCCGACCTCCTCGAGGCGGACGGTCTCACCGAGTACGCGGAAAACCCGCATCACCTGACCTCGAAGCTGGTGCGCCTGACCCCCCGGGGACGCAAGACCCTGGGCGAGATCCAGGGCGCTCAGCGCTCATGGTCCAACAGCGTCGGCGCCAGGATCGGCGAAGCCCACCTGCGCCACGCAAGCCGCGTGATCGACCAGCTGACGCGCGTGCTGGTGGAGAGCTCCCCGAAAAGCTGAGCCCTCTACGAACAGGCGAGGAGGCGCTGCCTTGAGGTGCGTGTGTTTGCCGAGACGTTTTGATGTCATGGGCTACCCGCCATGGTGGTGGGCGATCGGGATTTTCATCATCGTCGCGGTGCTGCTGCTGCTGCTCGGCCGCCTCGGAGCCCACATGAGCGTTGCCGGCCGGCTGCCGCCTGACGAAGGTCCTGACGTCAAGGCATCGGAGAAGGAGCTGGAACCGGACATCCGCCCCGACGATCAAAGCCAGGAGCAACCGAAGGCCTAAGCGCCGCGAATCCCGCTCGCTCGACAGGCGCTAAAGTCGCATCGATGGGCACCGTCACGATCGCCGCGACGTACGGAGCCGGCGGAAGCGTGATCGCTCCCAAGGTGGCTAAACGACTCGGCCTGCCCTTCATCGATCGGGCGATCCCCGTGTCGACCGCGAAGGAGATCAACGAGCCGCTGGCGGCGGCGCTCGCGGACGACTCCGACCACACCTCGCGCGTCCAGCGAGTGCTCGATCGTGTGCTGGCGACGAGCGGCCTGTTCGTCGGAGTGACCGCCTCGCCCGAGCAGCGAGGCGCACTTCCCGAGATCGCGAGGACGGAGGAGGCGCTCCGCCACGTCGCGGAGACCTCCGGCGCGGTGATCCTGGGTCGCGCGGGAGTTTTCGCCCTGAAGGGCGTTCCCGCGGTGCTGAACGTGAGGTTGGACTGCGACGTCGAGGCGCGCCGGCGCGCCGCCGCCGCGCGGTATGGGATCGACATCGCAGCCGCCACCCGCATTCAGCAGGACACCGACCGAGCCCGACTTGCCTACGTCGAGCACTACTACCCGCGGGCGGGGGCATGGAATGACCCACGCCATTACCAGGTAATGCTGGACAGCACCGCGCTTTCGCACGAGGCGTGCGTCGACATCATCGTCCGAGCCGCGCAAGACCTGTTCGGCACGCAACCGGGAGGATCAACGTGACAGCAGCCGAGCAGCCCGAGGTCCGGCCGGAAGGGATTCAAGCCCAGAACGGCGGTCAGCCGACGCAAACGTTGATGTTCCTCCCGCCGCGCAGGAAGCTCGCCATTCTCGGCGCGATCCTGCTGACGATGTTCCTGGCATCGCTCGACCAGACGGTCGTCGGCACGGCGCTTCCGCGGATCATCACCGACCTGAACGGCGCAAACCTCTACGCCTGGGTCGTGACCGCCTACCTCTTGACGTCGACCATCACCGTACCGATCTACGGCAAGTTCTCCGACGTGTTCGGCCGCAAGGTGATGCTGATCATCGGCGTCTGCCTTTTCCTGCTCGGGTCCTGGCTCTCGGGCCTTTCGCAGAACATGAACCAGCTCGTCCTGTTCCGCGCCGTCCAGGGACTCGGCGCCGGGGCGCTGTTCCCGATCGTGATCGCGACCATCGCCGACCTCTACAGCCCGCGCGAAAGAGGACGATTTCAGGGACTGTTCGGGGGCATCTTCGGCCTGAGCTTCATCATCGGCCCGTTCATCGGTGGCTGGATCACCGACCACATCAGCTGGCACTGGGTCTTCTACGTCAACGTCCCGTTCGGGATCGCCTCGCTCATCGTGCTGTCGATCACGCTGCCGGGTCTTGCCCGCCGAACCGCCTCGGCGCGAGACCTCGACTACCTCGGCATCGTCGTGTTCACGGCCGGCGTGGTCCCGCTGATGGTCGGGCTGAGCAACAAAGGCTTCGTCAACAGCAACGGCCAGCTCCCCAACTGGACCGACCTGAACGTCGGCGGGCTGATCGTCCTCGGGGCGGTGATCCTGGTCGCCTTCGTGCTCGTCGAGATGCGCTCGAAGGAGCCGATCATTCCGCTCGACCTCTTCAGGAGCCGTGACTACTCGGTCAGCATGGCCGCCGTCTTCGTCTTCGGCGTCGCCATGTTCGCGGCAGTCCTGTTCATGCCGCGCTTTTACCAGACCGTGCGCGGCATCAGCGCCACCGCCTCCGGCTACTACATCTGGCCGCTGCTCGTCGGACTGATGGGCGGCAGCATCGGATCCGGTCTTTTGATCAGCCGGCTCGGCCGCTACAAGTGGTTGATGGTCGGTGGGGCCGTCGTGATGGTGATCGGCGGCTACCTCCTGACGCACATCACGGCCGACATCTCCGACTGGACGCTGTGGGGCTTCATGCTCGTTCTTGGGTTCGGCATCGGACCGTCGATGGCAGGCTTTACGGTGGTGGTCCAGAACTCGGTCCCCATCAGCCGCCTCGGCGTCGCCACGAGCACGTTGACCTTCCTGCGCCAGATCGGCGCGTCGGTCGGCCTGGCCGTGGCCGGAACCGTGTTCTCGACGCAGTTCGCCAACCGCCTGCCGACCGAGCTCTCGGCCCAGGGCGTTCCTCAGCCGGCGATCCCGCAGCTGCTCAGGCTGTCCGAGCTCCTGCAGAGCGTGGGTAACGGCAGGCCGGTCCTCGAGCACATCTTCCAGGGACCGGCAGCGGCGCTCATTCCAAAGATCGTCGTGGGCGCCAACAACGCCCTCGCGCTTGCGATCGGGGACCTGTTCTGGGTCACGGTCATCGCGGGCGTGCTGGGGTTGGCCTTCACATTGATGCTGCGCGATCGTCCGCTCCGGTCCGCGCGGGAGATCCGGGCCGAGGCGGCCGGCACTCAACTGGAGCCGGCGCAGGAACCGGCGATCGAGGTAGGCCTCTAAGAGCTCTCACGCGGAAGCCCCAGCATTAGGGCCTGTGAGGATGCTCGTCCTCGGCAGCTGTGGCGCATGGCCCGCGGCCGGGGATGCCTGCAGCGGTTTCCTGGTCGAGCACGAAGGCTTTCAGCTCGTGCTCGACCTCGGCTACGCGACCCTTCCCCGGCTGCTCGCGGTGACGCCGGCGGAGTCGATCGACGCCGTTCTGATCAGCCACGGCCATCCGGATCACTGCGCCGACTTGAACCCCTTCCTTCGCGCGCGAGCCCTTCGCGACGACCCGGCGCCCGCCGTTCCGGTCCACGCGCCGGCCGGCGCACTCGACCGGGTCCTCGCCCTGGATCGCCCGGGCATGCTCGACGACGCATACGAGCTGCGGTTGTTCGCCCCTGGCGACCGCTTCGACATCGGACCATTTCACGTCGCAACCTGGGCACTCCCTCACATGGTTCCGAATGCCGGCGTCAGGCTGTCGGCGGGAAGCCGGACGCTCGCTTACACGGGTGACACCGGACCAAGCCCGGTCCTGGCCGAGCTTGCTCGTCATGCCGACCTGCTTCTCGCGGAGGCGACGTATGCGGAGGAGGTCCCCGATGAATCGAGGGCGTTTCTCTTCTCCGCGAGACAGGCTGGGGAGCTGGCGTCGGAGGCCGGGGCAAAGCGCCTGGTTCTCACCCACCTGATGCCCGGGGCCGATCCTGAGCGCTCGCTGGCGGCGGCGCGCCGCCGATACCAGGGCGATGTCACAGTGGCTCATTCCGGCGAGACGTACGACCTAACTATGTCTGACTTGACTTAGTTACCGCAGTCTGCCACACTCACCTCCTTACTTCTCAGAGGGTGCCCGAGGCGATTCGCTTCGGGCACTTTGCTATTACAGACTTGACATAGCCGACGACAACGCGGATGATTCGATTACTCGAGTTCGTTCGCGGCTTCGTCGAGTAAGGCCTGTCTGCCGGCGCACTCTCGCCCCGTTAAGTCACGTGGGCTTTCGGGAAGAAGGCAGCAGGGTTGTTCTCAGGGGAAAACAGCCGATGCGAATACGCCCGTTTGCGTTACCTGTCACCCTCCTGGCCACCACGGCGTTCGTGGTCTCGGCCTGTGGGGGTGGGAATGCGACCAGCCAGAACCTGGCGGCCGCGGACAAGCAGATCCTGCGCGTGAACGACCAGACCGAACCGAACAGCTACGACCCTGGTCAGGAGACCTATTCGTACGAAGGTGCCGTCGGCCGCAACGTCTTCGAGCCGCTCCTGATCGCCAAGACCGACTTGAGCGACGTAGAGCCGGGCGCCGCGTCGGGCTACGACGTGTCCTCCGACGGTCTCACGTACACGTTCCACCTCCGCACCAACGCCAAGTGGAGCGACGGCAAGCCTGTCACCGGCGCCGACTTCGTTTACGGCTGGCAACGCCTGCTCAATCCGGCGCTCGCCGCCGGTTACGCCGACCCGTTCTTCGACGGCACGGTCGCCGGCGCCCAGAACTACGGCGGCATCAGCCAGACCGACCAGGCTGCGGTCGACAGCTTCATCGCCGGCCTCGGCCTGTCGGCGCCTGACGCCCACACGTTTCAGGTCAAGCTGCAGCACCCGGCCGCCTACTTCAAGTGGGTCGCAACGTTGTGGGTGAGCTCACCGATCCGCAAGGACGTGGTCGAGCAGGCCGCAGGCGGAGCATTTCCGTCTACCGACACGACCAAGGCTGAGATGTGGGCGCAGAGCAAGGACACGATCATCGGAAACGGCCCGTTCAAGATCTCCGAGATCGTCTCCAAGGACCACGTGACCGTGGTTCCGAATCCGAACTACTGGAACGCGTCCGCCAACCACCTGCAGCAGGTCATCTTCGACTTCATCTCGGACGGCAACACCGCCTACTCGAAGTACCAGACGGACGCCCTCGACCAGATCAACGTCCCGATCGCTGACGTGACGGTCGTGCGCAACGACCCGGTGCTCAGCAAGCAGGCTCATCTCATTCCCGAGCTGAGCGTGTTCTGGATGACCTACAACACCAAGCGAACCCCGCTCGACAACCTCAACGTGCGGATGGCACTGACCAAGTCGATCGACCGCGACAAGCTCGTCAACGACATCGAGCACGGAACCGACAAGTCGATCGAGAGCTTCTTCCCGCAAGGCATGAACGGCTACAGCGACGCGGACAAGGCGCAGAGCTTCGACCCCGCCGCGGCCAAGACCTTGCTGCAGCAGTCCGGCGTCACCGTCGACCAGCTGAACAAGCTGAAGCTCCTGACCCGCAACACCACCGGCAACAAGACCGTGAACCAGTTCATCGCCAACCAGTGGAACACCAACCTTGGGCTGAACATCCAGCTCGACGTCATCGACAGCAAGACGGTGACCCGCGACATCCGCCGGGGCCAGTTCGACATCTACGGCCCGGACGGATGGGGCGCCGACTACCCGGACCAGCAGGACTGGGCGGACATCTTCCTCAGCGGCTCATGCCATGGCCTCAACTGGGGCTGCCCCACGCTGCCGGGCTACGACGACCTCGTCAACCGAGCTGACAGCGAAACCAACCAGTCGCAGCGGAACGCCGACTACGCCACAGCGCAGAAGCAGCTGATCGACCAGGCGGCGGTCGGGTTCCTCTACCAGCAGTACGAGTACGACCTCTGGAAGCCGTTCGTGCACCTCAACAACGGACCGTTTGACGACGAGTACGTACCTGGCGACACGCGCTACGTCCAGGCGTACATCCTTCAGCACTAGACAGAGACTTGCGGGGCGCCCTTCGTCGGGCGCCCTGCTCTTTTGTCCTAGCGCGGAGCGCTCAGCACAGCCACCAGCGGGGAGCGTTCGCCGTCGAGGTCGATCGCCCAGTCCAGGGCGGTGTCACCGAAGACGTCGACCGCCGCCGGGTCGGCCCCGGCTTCCAGCAGCGCGCAGACGACGTCGATCTCGCGGCAGGCGATCGCCGTGTGGAGGGGCGGCAGCGAGCAGGCCCTCGGATTGAGGGCCGCGCCGGCGGCGAGGAGCGCCTTCACCGTCTGGACCTTCCGGCTGACGACTCCGAAGTGCAGGATCGGAAGCCCGTGCACCCCCTCGGGCTCGACTCTTGACGAGCAAAGGGCGGCGACCGCCTTCTCGTGCATGCCCAGCGCGCACTCGGCGAAGAGGTCGAGCCGGACGTCCCAGGCGAGCATCTCGAGAAGCAGGGCGGTGTGCCCGAGATGGCTCGCCGCCTGGACGCACGTCTCGCCCCAGCGCGACGGCTCGAGTGAAAGGTCCGGATGGCGCGCAAGGATGGAGCGAGCCTGCCGGGGCTCGCGATGGGCCAGGTCGACGAGCTCGTCGATCTCGTCCCGCGACGCTGGGCACGTTGAAGCGGCCATCCGCCGTACTCATTGACTGATTTGGGGGGCGGAACTAATCGGTCGGAGCGTTGACCCGGCCCGCCGGAGCGGGTTCTTTCGCCCGAGCCTGAACGGCCTGTCGGCGCGACGTGAGCAGGACGGCCAGGCCCACCGCGAATACGGCCGCGGCGAGCACGACGATGACGACGAAGACCACGTGGAGGCCGGCGCGCAGCTGCTCCGGGCTTGGGAGGTTGGCATGCGCGGCGCCGACGTAGCGTTGGAGGACCAATCCCATCAAGGCCACTCCGACGGCGCCGCCGATGGTCCTGGACAGCTGGTTCAAGGCCGTGGCAGCGCCGCGCTGCGACCAGTCGACCGCCATCTGGATCACGATCAGCAGCGGCGCCGAAAAGGCGCCAAGGCCGAGCCCGATCACGGCCGAGGCGACCCCGGCCCACAGCGGGCCGGAGGAGGCGGGAGCGAACGCAAGCATCGCGGCGCCGGCCAGCAGGGCGAGCGATCCCACGACGACCAGGCGCTGGTAACCGACTCGGACCATGATGAAGCCCGCGATCGTCGATGCGATCGGCCAGCCGAACGACATCGCGCCCACCGCCAAACCCGCCTCGTACGGGGACCCGCCCTGCACCGACTGCACCCACAGCGGGACGTACGCGGTGACGCTGAACATCAGCGTGCCCGCGATCGACGAGATCAGGATCGCAGGGCCGATCACGCGGTTGCGCAGCAGCTGCAGCGGCACGGTCGGGTTCGTCGCGCGCCACTCGAGCACCGCGAACGCGCCCAGCGCCGCGGCCGCGAGCACGACCACCGGCCAGATGGGGGTCGCGCTCCTCGTGCCCGTGCCGAGACCGACGAGAAGGAGCGTGACCCCGATCGTGAGCAGGACGGCGCCGCGGACCTCCAGCGTGCGCTGCGCCCTCTGCTCAGGGATGCGTTCTCTGTACCCCACGAACAGCGCCGCCGCGACGATTCCGATCGGCACGTTGATCGTGAAGATCCAGCGCCAGCCGATCGTCGAGACGAACAGCGCGCCGAGCGCCGGCCCGGTGATCGCCGCGATCGCCCACATGCTGCTGAAGAAGCCCTGGAGCCTTGCTCGCTGGCCGAGCGGAAAGATGTCGCTGACGACGGTGAAAACCAGCGGCTGGATGCACCCGGCGCCGATTCCCTGGAGGGTGCGGAACGCTATCAGCCAGGCCATCGTGGGGCTGGCGGCGCACAGGGCGGAGGCGAGCACGAACACCGCCATACCGGCGAGCAGGATCGGCTTGCGGCCGCGGATGTCGGCGAGACGGCCCCAGATGGGCACGGTGGTCGTCGCGGTGATCAGGTACCCGGCCACGATCCAGGGATAGAGCTCGAAGCTGCCGAGCTCGCGGGCGATGGTCGGCAGCGCCGTGCCGACGACGGTGGAGTCCATCGCGGCCACGAAGAGCGAGAGCATGAGCCCGGCCATCACCCGCACGAGGGCGGGCGTCCAGGGAACGCGGGGGGCTTCGGCGCTCACTCGCTCAGGCTACCGACAACGCCCTCCATGTCGATTCGGTTGTGAGGACCGAGAATAGGTCAGCCATGTCGGACGCCCCCCACCCCGAGCTGATGGACGCGTCGATCAACGATCTCGCCGCGCGACTGGACTCGGGTGAGCTGACGGTTCGGCGCCTGGCGGAGATGCACCTCGAGCGAATCGCGGCTCTCAACAGGGAGGGGCCTGAGCTTCGCGCCGTGCTCGAGGTCAATCCCGATTGGGAGGAGAGCGCCGACCGGCTCGACGACGACAGGAGTGCGGACAGGCCGCGTGGTCCTCTTCACGGCATACCCGTTCTCCTCAAGGACAACATCGACACCGGCGACAGGATGTCGACGACGGCCGGATCGCTCGCTCTCGCCGGCGCGCCGCCCGCTCCGCGGGACGCGCCGCTGGTGGCTCGGCTCCGCGAAGCGGGCATGCTCGTCCTGGGCAAGGCGAACCTCAGCGAGTGGGCCAACTTCCGCTCAACTCGCTCCTCCAGCGGTTGGAGCGGGCGCGGACGGCAGTGCCGCAATCCACACGTCCTCGATCGCACACCCTGCGGATCATCGAGCGGCTCCGCGGTCGCCGTCGCCGCCGGATTCGCACCCGTCGCCGTGGGCACCGAGACGGACGGGTCGATCATCTGCCCATCGGCAGCGAACGGCGTCGTCGGCATCAAGCCAGGTGTCGGCGTGGTGAGCCAGGCCGGAATCATC
Organism: Candidatus Dormiibacterota bacterium; assembly: GCA_024280995.1. Lineage (GTDB taxonomy): Bacteria > Chloroflexota > Dormibacteria > Dormibacterales > Dormibacteraceae > 40CM-4-65-16. The sequence goes on along the minus strand of JAMXLM010000015.1, from coordinate 181,413 downwards.
CCGATCTCGAGCAGCCAGGACGCCGCCGGGCCGCACGCGCGATTCGTCATGGATGCGGCGGTTCTACTGAACGCGATGGCGGAGGACGGTCGCGACTACACCTCGAGGCTCACGGACGCGGCGCTGGCCGGCCGGCGGGTGGGCGTCCTGCGCGAGCCGTACACCGGATACAGCGAGCACGTCGACCGATTCTTCGAAACCGCCCTCGTCGCCTTGCGCGACCTCGGCGCGGAGATCATCGACCCGGTGGTCCTGGAAACCAGCGCGCAGCTCCGCGGCGAGGGCAGGGACCTCGAGAACCTGGTGATGCAGTACGAGTTCAAGGCGGGCCTCGAGTCCTACCTGGCGACGCGGCCCGGCAGCGCGCACAAGACGCTCGCGGACATCATCCGGTTCAACCGCGACCACGCCAAGGAAGAGATGCCGTACTTCTGCCAGGAGACGTTCGAAGCGGCTGACAAACGAGGCGGGCTCGACAGCCAGGAGTATCTCCAGGCGCGCGAGAAGGTCCAGCGCTGGGCAAGCCGGGAAGGCATCGATGCCCTGCTCGAGAAGCACTCCCTCGACGTGCTCGTGGCCCCTTCGCGCGCGCCGGCGTGGGTCATCGACCCGATCAACGGCGACCGCAACGTGGGCGGCTGCACGCAGCCCTCGGCCGTGGCGGGCTACCCGATCGTCACCGTGCCGATGGGCGCGGCGTTCGACGCCCTTCCGGTCGGTCTCGCGCTCTTCAGCCGCAGGGGCTCAGAGCCCGAGCTCCTGGCGATGGCCTACGCATATGAAAGACATGCGCCTGCCCGACGGGCGCCGCGGTTCCTGCCGACGCTGACCGCGCCTTAGGTCTGTCAGCCGGCCGGCAATCGATACGCGACCAGGGCCGGCTTGCCGCCGGCGCCCAGCGACAAACCCGCGCCCGCGATCAACGTGTCCCCCGCGATGGCGAGGGTCGAGTTCGAGCCGGCGGGCAGCTTTGAAGTCCACACCACGGATCCAGTTGCTCGCGACAGTGCATCGACCTCACCCGTGAAAGTCGTTGTGAAAACGAGGTCGCCTGAGACGGTGGCCCCGCCCAACGGCATCTGCGACAGCCTGGTCGCCCACAGCTGTTTTCCGGTCGCGACGTCGAGCGCCACCATCTCGCCGCCGGCCTTCAGCACGTTGCCGATCGTGCCCACCACGACGCTCGGGCTGCTGAATGTGGTCGAGAGGTCGACGACCGGAACGTACGCGACTCCGTCCGCCACCGCCATGTTGGTCTCCACCCCGCCTGCCTCTCCCGGAAACGCCGTGTATGGAGTCTGCAGCTGCAGCTTGCCTTCGAGGGCGAGCTCATCGTCCTGATCGTGGCCGTTGTGCACGCCGACCGCGGTCTTCCACACGAGATCGCCGCTCGTCGGGTCGATCGCGAACACGTAGCCGCCCTTGCCCGACGCGAGGACGAGGGAGCGGCCGGCGACGGTCGTGAAGATCGGCGAGACCTGCAGGTCCCAGTCGTGGAAGTCGTCGGGGAAGGCCTGGTAGTACCAGGCGAGCTTGCCGGTGGTCTGGTCCAGCTTGACCAGACTGTCGGTGTACAGCTCGCGACTCGGGTTCGACTGCGCCTCCTGCTGCGACAGGTATGGATTGCCGGTCCCGGCGTAGACGGATCCGTCCGGGCCGATGAGAACCGGATCCCACGCCCCGCCCGCCGTCGACTTGAGCTGCCGGCCGACCTTGTCGGCCACCGTCTGAAAGCTCCAGTCGGTCGCCCCGGATCCGGCGTCGAGCGCGTAGACGAGGCCGCCGCCGGCCGTCAGCGCCGACGCCACGAACACCCTGCCGTTCGCGACCTCCGGCGCGATGTCGAACTTGCCGTTGCCGAAGTCGGTGTCGTACCAGACCTGGTGGCCGTTTTTCGCGTCGAGAGCGAACACACCCGTGGCGGTGACGCCGTAGATCCGGCCGTAGGCGAGCGTCACTCCGTTCGGGCCGTAGTCGGACGACTCGTACGAATGCGTCCACAGCACCTTGCCGGTGGCGATGCTGATCGCGCTGACGTTCGAGGCTCCGTCCTGCTGGTAGACGACGCCGTCGGCGATCACCGGGTTGGCGACGTCACGGCCGGTGGCGCCGCTGCTGGTCAGTGGAAGCGACCAGGCGACGTTCAGCTTCGCGACGTTGGTGGAAGTGATGGTCGAGGTGGCGTCGCGAGTGTTGTACAGGCCATCGTTCGGGGAAGGCCACTCACCGAAGTAGCGGACGTCTTCGCCCGGGGCGCCGGCGGCACGAAGGCCGCAAGGTTGGGCGGAATCGACACGACCTCGCTCGGGAAAGGACTCGGCGCAGTCGAGGCCGGAGAGCTGCAGGCGATCGACACCGCAAGCAGGGCCAGCCCGCTGATCGCAGCCGGCGGTCGCCCTGGTGTACCTCGCATACCTCGCAAGTGAGTCAGGCATGATCGTACCTACACGATGAGCACCTACACGGTTCGGCGATCGCGGATCCACGGACGCGGGCTGTTCGCGCGAACCCCGTATGAGCCCGGAACCCTGGTCGGTGAATATCAAGGGCGCCTCATCGACTCCTCGGAAGAGGACGAGACGTCGAGCGCCGCGGACAGCGATCCGACGTACACGCTTCTGTTCGCAATCAACGACCACCAGACGATCGACGCCGGCGTCAACGGGAACAGCATCCGCTTCATGAATCATTCGTGCGACCCGAACTGCGAAGCAACGGTCGAGGGCGACAAGGTGCTCATCCATGCGCTTCGGCACATCGCGCCGGGCGAAGAGCTGAGCTACGACTACAACCTTCGCCCTGGCGACGCGGAGTCGTATGAGTGCCGGTGCGGAGCGGCGACGTGTCGCGGGTCGATGGTCGACCCGGATCTGCTCGGCTGAAGCTGGTTGGCCGGCCGCCCACAGGGACGGCCGGCCGCATGTCGTTCAGGCGCTCGGGCTGATCCCGAGCGCGAGCAGGGCATTGACGGCGTCGCCGGCGGTCGCGTAGACGACCGAGCGAGCGCCGGTGTCGCCGGGGGCGCCCGAAGGCGGTGACAGCACGTCTCCCTCGTAGAAGCGGTTGTTCGGCGGTGAGATGCCGGCGATGTCGTTGATCAAGACGCGGTGCTCACACTCGATCCCGCAGATCTGGGCCGCAACCTCGGCGACGAAGATGCCGAGCCCCGAGCCATCGGTCGCGCCGGCTTTCACTGCTCCGAGGTAGGCGCCGATGAAGATGGATTCCAGGCTCTGCCCCATCGCCAGCATGCTGCCCGGGCTGTCAAACGTGCCGGCCGGGAACCCGAAATGCCCGAACGGGAACGCGCCGCCGTTGGCGACCAGGGCCTTCAGGTGCGACGTCTCCTGGTTGAAGGCGGCCTGGAAATAGCCGCGGTGCGAGCTGTTGAGCAGCGTGTGCGTGGCCGGATCGGTGCCCACCGAGAAGGCCGAGCCGCTGCCGATGGCGTTGCCGTAGAAGGCGATCCCGATCCTCTCCGCGCCGACCGCGGCGTTCACGAAGTCCAACACCGGGCTCGACGACGCCAGCACGCCCGCAACCTTGCCGAGCCCGGCCGTCGCGGCCACGGCCGCGCCCGAGGCGAGAAGGGCCTTCTGCATGAAAACGCGCCGGGTCGCGGCCGGCTTGAAGTGCTCGACCGACTTCAGGATCTGCTCGAGACGACCGCCGTCGGATGCTTCTGGTTCCGTCATGACTGCTGTTCCTCCAATCAAGTGGCCGACCACGTCGCGGTGGTCATGCCTCGAGTACGGGCCAGGAGCGCGTTCGGATCAGTCCGAAATCAATTTGTGATCACGGGCACGATGTCCGACTCGCCGAACAGGTCGCCGATGTCATCGCTCGAGAGCTCCTGCACAAGGCCTTTGCCGACTAGGCGACGATATCCCCGTGACGAAACTGACGCTTGCCGGCTACAACGCGATCCCCCGCGTGAGCGGATTGGTCCTCTCGCCCGACGGCGGGCGCGTGGTGCTCTCCGTCCAGACTCTGAGCGCCGATTCCACCCGATTCGTGACCTCGCTGTGGGAGGTGCCGACGAACGGCGCGACCGAGGCGCGCCGCTTGACCTTCTCGGACAAAGGCGAGTCGAGCCCGGCGTTCTTGCCCGACGGCTCGTTGGTTTTCGTTTCGGGCCGCAGCGATCCGACGGTCAAAGAGGACGAGGCGGAATCGAGGCTGTGGCTCCTCCCCGCCGCCGGCGGCGAGGCACGGACGTTGCTCTCGGTTCCGGGCGGGATTCGCTCGCTCGTCGCGACGCGGGACACCGACACGCTCGTCCTTCGCGCCCAGGTATATCCCGGCTCGGAGGCACTCGCCGACGACCTGCAGAAGGGGAAGAAGCGCAAAGAAGCAGGCGTCAGCGCCATCCTCTACGACACGTTCCCGACGCGGTTCTGGGATCACGATCTCGGGCCGCGCTGGAGCCGGCTGCTTCGCCTCACAGGCGTTTCGGGCGCCGATCGACCAGCCCCGGAGGACCTGACCGGCGATGCGGTAAACAACCTCGAGGAGGCGTCCATCTCCGTCTCGCCGGATGGGCAAGCCGTGGTCAGCACATGGGATCGCGCCCTGGAAAAAGGCTTTCGCAACCTGCAGCTCGTCGTCATCAAGGACGGCCGGCGCCAGGAGCTCGATGGTGGCCGCTACGAGCTCACGAGCCCCCAGATATCGCCGGACGGCCGGCGCGTCGTCGCGGCGGCGCTGAATCGCGGCAATCCCAAACAGTCGGAACGAGTGCATCTGTGGCTGGCGGACCTGGACACCGGTCGTGGAGAGATCGTCGCGGAGGATTTCCCGATGTGGCCGGCGGAGCCGCATTGGGCGCCCGACGGCTCGAGCGTCTTCTTCGTCGCGGATCAGCGCCTGCACCGGCCCATCTTCCGGCTCGACGTGTCGAGCGGCGAGGTGAGCCAGATCACGACCGAAGGCGCCTTCAGCTCGATCTGCCCCGATCCATCCGGTCGGTCAATCTTCGCGCTGCGCACGTCGTTGACCGCGCCGCTCGAAGCGGTGCGAGTCGACCTGGACGGCTCCGTCACTCCGCTGCCGACGCCTGGGTTCCCCTTCGATCTTCCGGGCGAGGTCTCGTCGGTGACCGTCGATGCCGCCGATGGAACGCCGATTCACTCATGGCTGGTGATGCCGAAGGACGCGACGCCGGCAAAGCCTGCCCCGCTCGTGCTCTGGGTGCACGGCGGTCCGCTGAGCAGCTGGAATGCCTGGAACTGGCGATGGTGCCCGCACCTGCTCGCCGAGCGCGGCTACGCGGTGTTGATGCCGGATCCCGCGCTGTCCACCGGCTACGGCGACGCCTTCATTCAGCGCGCGTGGGGTGTGTGGGGCGACGTGGTCATGGACGACGTCTTTGCGGTCCTCGACGACGTCCTGGCGCGCCCTGACATCGACTCGAGCCGTGTCGCCGAGATGGGGGGATCGTTCGGCGGCTACATGTCGAACTGGATCGCGGGCCACTCCGACCGATTCCGCGCCATCATCACGCACGCCAGCCTCTGGTCGATGGACAACTTCCAGTCGACGACCGACGAGCCGGACTGGTGGGAGCACCAGTTCGGGTCTCCGTACGAGCATCCCGAGCGCTACCGGGCGGCGTCGCCCGACGTCGCGATCGCGAGCGTGAAGACTCCGATGCTCGTGATCCACGGCAACTTCGACTACCGCGTTCCCATCTCCGAGGCGCTGCAGCTATGGACCGACCTGCGGCGCCATGGCGTGCCGTCTCAGTACCTCTACTTCCCCGACGAGAACCACTGGATCCTCAAACCGGGTAATGCGATGGTGTGGTACCAGACGGTGCTCGCGTTCCTGGACCACTACATGCTGGGCGAGGATTGGAGGCGGCCGGAGCTTCTCTGACGGCGGTGAGTGTCGAGTGAGCAAGTTCGGAGCGGTGTTCTTGCTGCTGCTCCTCGCCGCCGTCCTCAGCGCCGCTCTCATTCCGACCACGCACAAGCCGGCAAGTTCGGCGTCGCGCGTCGCCGTCAACGAGCGGCTGACCGCCGTCGGCGGCGCCTTGATCTTCGTGCTGCTGGTGGCAATCGCCATCACCATTCTCTTGATCAGGCCGCTGCTGCCGGTGCACTACCTCGTCGGCTTCGCGCTGATCCCACCTCTGGGTTTGAAGCTGTACACCACCGGATACAGGTTCGTTCGGTACTACTTGCGAGACGGCGATTTCCGGCTTGCCGGACCCCCTCCACTTATGTCGCGATTCGTCGTCGCCCCGGTGCTGGTCGCGTCGACCGTTGCCGTGATGGGAACCGGCCTCGAGCTATGGGCTGTCGCGGACCGCTTCGGGACGGTCTGGCTGAGCCTTCATACAGTGAGCGCCGTCGTCTTCATGGGCGCGATCTTCGTCCACCTGCTGAGCCACCTGCGGCAAAGCGCCGGCGCCGTGGCCGACGACGCGAGGACGCGGCCACCTGAAGGCGCCATCACCCGGAGATCCGTGCTGCTCGCGTGCGCCATCCTTGCGGTCGCGCTCGCCGCGGCGTCTCTCACCTATGCGACGCCATTCGATTCCGGGCTCGGAGCCGGCATCGAGCCGGCTCCGATTTCGATGTCTTAGCCCCGGATGAGGCAGGACTGGGCCAGGACGCCATGCGCCTGGACGTTCTGAGTCACCTGCGTCAGCGAACCGAAGCCGCCGCTGAAGACCGCCGTCTGGGGGTTCCCGAAGTAGTCAGGCATCGTCACAGTGGCCACCGAGTCAGCAGCACGATTTGCCACGAACGTGGACGTGGCTTGCGAGTAGCCGGAGCACTGGTAGTTGTTCTGGTCGTGCACGGTCATGACCGGTCCGGTTCCGGTCCAGGTCGCGCTCACGGTGAGCGGAAAGTTCAGGTTGAAGCCCGGAAAGCTGTTGGTGCAGAGAGGGCTGCCGGTCACCGTCGTCTGCAGCGAGGCCGACGTGAGACCGTTCGAGACGACGTCAGAGCTCGGTATGGCGAAGCAGCCGAATCCGTTGATCGCGCCGCCGAAGAAGTCGAGGCTCAGATCGTCCTCTGAGACGTTCGGCCCTCCCGACTGGCTGACCTCGCTGAGGGAGACCTGGTCGAACTCGCCGGTAGGCGGTGTGAAGAATCCGTTCGCGAAGAGCCCGTTGAAGTGAAGGTGGCCCGCAGGCGTCGGACCCGTTCCAAATCCCGTCGGGCCGCAGCCGGGGTCGATCGCGCCCTGCGCAGCGACCTGGAAGTCATTGGAGTTGAGAGACGTCTGGGCAGCTGGGATCGCCGTCGCCGCGCCATCGATCGTGATGGTCGCGTTGGCGATGGCCGTGTTGGTCAGGCTGCGACCGCTGCTGTTGGCCCGGTAGCCCGCGCACGCGTAGTTCGAGGTCCCGGTCTGACTCGCGAGCGGGCCGGCGCCGGTCCAGGTTGCGTTGATTCCGATGTCGGACGTCAGCGGCGGAGTAAAGCCGCAAGACGGCGTCGATGGAGTCATGGTCGTGTTGAGCGATGCGCCGCCCAATCGGTTGTCGATCGTGAAATCGGACGGGTGGTCGAGGATCACGCAGGCGGAAGTGAACGTGAAGGTGCTGTTGTCGAACATGTTGAGAAAGACCTGCGTCTGTGACGTCGTCGACTGAGGCGCGCCGTCCGGACGCGCCACGTCCGTGCCCGTGCTCACGTCGAGAAAGACCGAAAGGTTTCCGCTGAATTCCGAAAGGTCAGCTCCGGCAAACGACAGGTCGTAGGTGCCGGCCGGAAACAAGCCTGCACCCTTCGCCGCCGCCACCGGCGAGCTGAACAGGAGCGTTGCGCCCAGCAGGACGCCGATCAACGTGGCCACGTGCCGCAAACCGACTTTCATGGTTCCTCCCTCGATCAAAAGCTGCCGCCGGCTCATGGCGGACAGCCTCTGGGGAAGGCACTCTCATACGCAGTCTCAGATCGGTCTCAAAAGTCGTCTCAATCGGCCGCGGCTCTCAGACGGACGGTGTCCACCTGCCGTCCACCGGGTACGCCTCCTCCGGTCCAGGCCACGGCGGCATCGTCACTCCGACCGCGCGCAGCGGCTGGTCGCCCAGGCATCGGAACTGGAAATGCGTGCCTGCCGGTATCGACAGGATGACGCCCTCGTCGAGCTCGACGACCTCTTCGCGGCCGCCCAGCTTCAGCCACATCTCGCCTCGGCCGGCGAGGACGTACCACAGCTCCTCGACGGACCTGTGCGCGACGGCGAGGGAAACCTTGCCTGGCGCCAGCTCGAAGTGCGCCATGCTGCCTCTGCCCGACGCAACCAGGACCCGGACGCTGGATCCGTCCGGCGCCGTCGTGTCCGCGTCCGGAGGCAAGCGCCTGGCCGCGAAGGTCATTCAGGCCTCGCTTTCGCGCCGCCGAGGCCTCGGGACCAGCTCACCTCCACAGTTCGGGCAGATCGCGTGCATCTCGTCAGAGCAAGCCTCGCAGAAGGTGCACTCGTAGCTGCATATGACCGCGGGACCATCGGCCGCGAGGGCGCGGCCACATCGCTCGCACACCGTCCGCATCTCGAGAGCCATGTCAGGCGAAGACCGCGTCGAGCAGGCCAAGCTCGCGCGCTTGAGCCTTAGCCGCCCGGTCCAGAACGTCTGCCTCATCGTTGCGACCGAGATGTCGCAGCACGTCGGCCCTCTCGTGACCCACGCGAGCCACCGAGGGTCTAGCCCCCATCGCCTCCAGCAGCCGGAGCGCACTTTCGATGTCCACCAGCACCGCGGTCCAATCGGGATTGGACTGCTTGGCCAGGCTGAGCGCGCGACCACGCAGCGTCTGAGCCTCGCCCCAGCGATCGTTCATCGTCTTCGCCGCCGCGAGCGCCTCGTCCCAATCGGCGACTCCGCCGGGGAGATCGCCGAGCTCGGCGCGCGCGGAGCCGAGCAGTGCCCGGGTCAGCGTTTGAAACGGGGCCATGTTCGTCATCCGGCACAGCTCGCTTCCACGCTCGAGCGCCGGCTTCGCATTGGGCAGCTTCTCCATCGCGGACGCCGCCGCCCCGTAGATGGAGTTGGCGGCCACGACACACGCATACGCGCCGAGCTCTTCGGCCCGCGCGGAGCACTGCTGAGCCACTGCATACGCGCCCTCGGTATCTCCGCGCTCGAGTCGCAGCATCGACCTGGTGATCGCCACATCGACCCGCGCGATCGCGTCGCTTTCGTCCGCCATTCGCTCCGACCGAGCCATCGTTTCGTCCGCGACATCGAAATCACCCAACCTCGCATAGGTCATCGCGAGGAAATCACTGACCATCGCGGTCGAGACGGGGTCGCCCTTCTTCTCGATCAGGTCGAGCGACTCGCGCATCTGCTGCGCGCCTTCGCGAAGCCCGCCCGTGATGGCGACGAAGGCACCCAGAAGCGCTTTCGGCAGTGCCGCGCCGGCCTCGTCATCCAGATCGCCGCTGATCGCCGAGGCTCGCTCGAGCGCGTAAGCGAGCTGCGGGCTCGTTTCCGGAACCTCGCCGCGCTGGCGACGCAAGAACGCCGCCCAGCCGTAGGCCTCGGCGACCAGGCGCGGATCGGCTCGATCGGCCGCGGCAACCGCCCGCTCGATGCGGCCGAGGAAGTCTTTCTGCTCGGTGTACCCCCACCCGGCCTGCGCCCCGCCGATCACCGCGCGCAGGTGGACGTCGGTTTGCGAGGCGTCTGCGAGGTCGTCCGTCCGGACGAAGAATGCGATGGCCTCCCGGCTGGCGAACCGCTCCATCGCGTGCTCTCCGGCGACCAGGAGATACTCAGCCGCGCGGGCCGACTCGCCGGCCTTCTCGAAGTGCATCCCGATCACCGCGGCAAGCTCACGCTGCCGGTCGGGATGCAGGGCCAGGATCGTCTCCGCGGCGATCTTGTGCAGGGCGCGTCGATCCTGCTTCAGCAATGTCGCGTATGCCGCCTCCTGAACGAGCGCGTGGCGGAAGAGGTATTCGAGCTCCGGCTGCAGTGCCGCGATCTCGATCAGGCCGCTCGCCTCGAGAGTGCCGAGCTCTGCTCGCGTGGTCATGCTGATCCGCCCTCCAACAAACGCTCCAGGATCGTCACTCCGAACTGCCGGCCGATCACCGACGCGACTCGCAGGGTCCGTTTGCTCTCCTGAGGGAGGCGGTCGATGCGCCCGAGGAGGAGCCCGTGAAGCGTGTCCGGGATCTCAACACCCACGACGGCCTCGGTGGCGACCCACCTGTCGCCTTCGCGCACGATCGCGCTGCGGTCGATCAGCATCCGCACCACCTCTTCCACGAAGAAGGGGTTGCCTTCGGCCTTCTTGAGGATGAGCTCGCGTGTATCGGGTGGCAGCGAGTCGATGTGAAGCAGGTTCGACACGAGGGCGCGGCTGTCCTGCGCCGACAGCGGTTCGAGCCTGATCTCGGTCAAGGCCTCGCCGAAGAAATCTCGCGCACCTGCGATCAGGCGCCAGCCGGCCGTCGTTCGATCCGGACGCGATGCCAGGACGAAGAGGATCGGCACCGCCACCGACGAGACGAGCAGCTGCAGCAGCACGTCGACCGAAGCCTTGTCCGCCCAGTGCACGTCGTCGCACACGATCACCGCGGGCCCTCGCGTGCTTACCGACCGAACCAGGGTGACGAGCGACGCGACGTAACGCTTGAGCGTCTCTATCTCCAGCTGTGACACGCGTGCCTTGAACTCAGGCGCCATGTGCAGCGACAGGAGATGACCGAGGTATGCGTACGTCTCCTCCCAGTCGTCGGGCTTCAGCTCACGCAGCCTGCTTTCGAGCGCCTGCGCGATGTGCGCTTCGTCGCTGCCGGCGTTGAGCCCGACAAGCGAACGGACGAGGTCGACCACGAGGTGGTACGGCAGAGTCTCGCCGTACGAGAGGCAGCGACCCTCGATCCAGCTCGCCGACGGGTCGGTGCGCTCGACGGTCGCACGGAGCTCGGCGAGAAGGCGGCTCTTGCCGATGCCTGGATCGCCCGTGATGCATGCGACCCGGCCCTGTCCCGCGCGCACGACCTGGAACAGATCCTCGAGGCGGCTCAGCTGCGCGTCGCGTCCGACCATCGGCGCGCGCACCCCGAGAAGCCCCCGGGTGCGAACCGCGCCGGCCTTCAGACCGGTGATCTCGTAGGCGTGGACCGTGTCCGACTTTCCCTTCAGCTCGAGCATGCCGACGTCCACTGCTTCGACCAGGGCGGAGACGAACCGGTGGGTCGACGCCGTGACCAGGACGCTGCCCGGCCGGGCAGCCGCCTGCATGCGGGCCGCCACGTTGACCGTGTCGCCCATCGCGGTGTACTCGTGGGCGGTGTCGGTGCCGACCACGCCCACCACCACCGGCCCGGTGTTGATACCGACACGCACCTGCAGGCCATGCGCTGCGGGCACCTGCTGCTTGGCGTCGAGATCGTCGATCGCGCGCACCATGTCCAGGCCGCAGCGGACGGCACGCTCAGGGTCGTCTTCGTGCGCGATCGGCGCGCCGAAGAACGCCAGCAGGCCGTCGCCCATCAGCCGCGCAACCATGCCGCCATACCGCTCGACGGTGCTGTTCATGCACTTGAACGCCTCGCCCACCAGCGCCGTCCAGTCCTCCGGGTCGAGGCGCTCGGCGATCGACGTCGAGCCCGCGATGTCGGCGAACAGGACGGTGATGGTCCGGCGCTCGCTCGAGGCGGCTGGGCGGGCGGCCGGGGCGTTCGAGACGCTCATGGCGGGAAATGCTACTTGGTGAACTGAAGACCCTCGAATCTGCCGTCTGAGCGCCACGCCTCGATGTACTGGAAGTAGGCGCTCGGGCCCGCCGGGTACCCGGCGAAGAACCGGATTCGGGGGTCGTCGGGATGCCCCTCGTTGTTGTAATAACCCGGTGTGCAGTCCCGGCCCTGAAGCAGGCTCTGACCTGACAGCACCAGCTCCATCCAGGCCTCCTCGGCTTCCGCGGTGACCTCGACTCGCCCTGCTTTCACATCCGACGCGTGGCTGACGACCATGGCCACGGTCCGCGCCGCGTCGTACAGGTTGTGCGGCACGTTCGAGATCAGGTTGGCGCCCTGGAACGTCTGCACGAAAAACAGGTTCGGGAACCCGTGCACGTGCACGCCGTGCATCGTCCGCATCCCATCGCGCCAGTGGTCTGACATCGTGTGACCGTCGCGGCCGGTGATCTCGAACCCTGCGCGCCGCGTGAAATCCGTTCCGACCTCAAAGCCCGACGCGTAGACGATGCAGTCGACCTCGTATTCCTCGCCGGCCACGACGACGCCTGACGGGGTAATTCGCTCCACCCCTCTCCCATCCGTGTCGACGAGGTGGACGTTGGGAAGGTTGAACGCCTGCAGGTACTCGTCGTGAAAGCACGGGCGCTTGCACAGCTGGCGATACCACGCCTTCAGGCTCTGAGCGGTCGCCGGATCCTCGACGATCGCGTCGACACGCGCCCGAATGCCGTCCATCTTCTCGAAGTCCGACTGCTCGAGCGCCGCCTGGATCGTCTCCGGCGTGAGCTCGCTCAGGCCCGCCTCGAGAAGGCGGTAGCGGATCCGGCGACCGATGTCGGTCCAGCCATCCATCACCAGGTCCTCCTCCGGGAAGGCGAACGACTGGTTCGCGGCGAAGTTCTCCATCCAGCTCAGCTGCCACCCGGGAGTCGCGATCTGGCCAAACCACGCCGAATCGGTCGGGCGGTTGTCGCGCACGTCCACCGACGACGGTGTCCGTTGGAATACGTACAGGTCCTTGCAGGCGTGGGCCAGGTGAGGAATGCACTGCACGGCGGTGGCACCGGTGCCGATGATGCCGACACGCTTGTCGCGCAGCCTGGTCATGGGTGACCCAGACGGGTCGCCGCCCGTGTATTCGTAGTCCCAGCGGCTGGTGTGAAAGGAGCGGCCGCCGAACGAGCCCATGCCGGGGATGCCAGGCAGCTTGGGGACGTTGAGCGGACCCAGGCCAAGGCCCAGGTATGTCGCGGTGAACCGGTCGCCGCGGGAAGTCTCGATGACCCAGGCTCCGCTCGCCTCATCCCACGCGACCCGCGTCACCTCGGTGTGGAAGAGCGCATCGTCGTAGAGGCCGTACTGCGTCGCGATGCGCCGGCAGTGCTCGAGGATCTCGGGCGCGTGGGCGTATTTCTCGGTCGGCATGTGCCCCGTCTCTTCGAGAAGCGGCATGTATACGAAGGAGGCCGTGTCGCATTGAGCGCCCGGATAGCGGTTCCAGTACCAGGTGCCGCCGAAGTCGCCGGCCCTGTCCACGATCCGCACGCCTGCGACGCCCGCTTCCTTCAGTCGGGCCGCGGTCAGCAAGCCGGCGAAACCGCCGCCCATGAACGCAAACGTGGCGTGGTCGGTCCGGGGCTCTCGATCGACAACGGGCAGATAAGGGTCTTCGAGGTATTCGGGAAACAGATCGGCGATCCGGACGTACTGGTCGATTCCATCCGGGCGAAGTCGCTTGTCGCGCTCCTCGCGGTACTTCTGTCGCAACACGACGGGGTCGACGGCTGCCGTCATCGGAGACTAGCTTGACCTACAGGGCGCAGGCGGGCCTACCGGCCGAACGCCCACCTGGGCACGCCCGACGTCGACCGCTCCTGCGGGCCGGCCTTCCTGCCTGTCCTCGTGCTGCGGCCCGCCCAACGGTTGACCGCGACCTCCAGCCACTGGACAAGGGCTGACAGGGCGAGCGCCATCGCGAAATAGATCAGCAGCGTCAAGCTGTAGACCGGCCCCGCATCCTCGAGCACGCTCCGGATCGCGTCGGCGCGGTAGGCGAGCTCCTGGATCGTAACCAGCGAAAGCAGCGCCGTGAACTTCAGCATGTCGATGAGCGCGTTGCCGAATGGAGGCACCATGATTGGGAGCGCCTGAGGCAGGATGATCCGCCGCAGACGGAACCACGCCGAGAGGTTGAGCGCGATCGCCGCTTCCGTCTGTCCCTTGGGCACCGACGCGAATGCCGCTCGTACGACCTCGGAGAAGTAGGCGCCACCGTTCAGTCCGAGCACGGCAATGCCCGCCGCGAGCGGTGAGAGCTCAACGCCAAAGTACGGGAGCACGTAAAACGCCCAGAAGAGCTGCGCGATCGCGGAGCTACCGCGCAGCACCTCGACGACGAACCCGGCCGGCCAGCGTATGAGCCTGTTCCTGGAGCCGCGCCCGAGACCGAAGACGAAGCCGGCGGCGACCAGCACGACGGTCGAAGCGAGTGTCAGCTCGAGCGTGATCGGAATGCCCTGGAGGAGCAGCGGCAGATAGTCACCGAGGGTCCGCTCGGCCAGGTATCTCATCGCTCGAGGATCGCCTTGAGGAACTGCTTCGTACGGGGCGACTGGGGGTTGCGGAGGACGACGTCCGGCGTGCCCTCCTCGACGACGTGCCCGTGGTCGAACATGATCACGCGGTCCGCGATGTCCGAGGCGAAGGTGATCTCGTGGGTGACGATCATCATCGCCATCGATGTCGTGTGCGCGAGGTCGCGGATGACGTTCAGGACCTCGCCCACCAGCTCAGGGTCGAGCGCGGACGTCACTTCGTCGAAGAGCATCACCTTGGGCCGCAGGGCCAGGGATCGGGCGATCGCCACGCGCTGCTGCTGACCGCCGGAGAGCTGCGCCGGTCGATGATCCAGGTGCGTCGCGAGGCCCACTCGAGTCAGCAGGTCCGCAGCTCGATCGTGCGCGTCCTTCTTGCTGAGCCTGAGAACGTGGACGAGCGGCTCGGTCACGTTCTGCATGGCGGTCATGTGTGGAAAAAGGTTGAACTGCTGGAAGACCATGCCCACGGCGCGCCGGGCTCGGCGTGCCTGTTGCTCCCCCGCCGGCAACAGCGCCCCATTGCGCTCCACGTGCCACAGGTAGTTGCCGTCGATCCTTATCCAACCCTCACTCGGGCGCTCGAGCCCCATCGCGAGTCGCAGGATCGTCGTCTTGCCTGAGCCGCTCGGCCCGATGATGGCCACCTTCTCGCGTGGCTTGACCGAGAGCAGGAGCGAGTCGACAACCGTGCGGCTGCCGTACCGCATCGTCACATCCCGCATCGCGAGCAGCGCGCCGTCTCCAGAGCTCCCTGCGCCGCGCCCGGCGACATCCTCAGGCTGCACCGGTGCGTGCCTCCAGGAGCCGGACGAGCCGCGCCGCCGGGTAGCTGATGACGAGAAAGATGAGCGCGGCCATCGTGAGCGGCTCGACGTACCGAGCCGTCTCGGCGCCGATGATGTTCGCCTGGCCGATCAGCTCGAGGACGCTGATCGTCGAAAGGATCGCCGACTCTTTGAACATGCTGATGACGAAGTTGCCGAGCACCGGGACCGCGAAACGCATCGCCTGCGGCAGCACGATCCGTCCCCATACGCGACGCAGCGGCAATCCGAGGGCCAGCGACGCCTCCCACTGCCCGCGCGGCACGCCTTCGATCCCGGCGCGGTAGACCTCGCTGGCGTACGCGCTGTAATAGATGCCGAGACCGATGATTCCGGTCTCGAGCGCCGGTAGGGTGACGCCGTACGACGGGAAGATGAAGAAGAGGAAGTAGAGCTGGATCAACAGGGGCGTGCCGCGGACGAACTCCACCCACAGCCGGACCAGCGGCGAGACCACAGGCACCTCGGCAAGGCGGGCCAGCGCCCACACCAGTCCGAGCACGAAGGCGAGAAGTGAGCCGAAGAACGTCGCCTCGAGCGTGAACACCAGGCCCTGGAGCAGCGTCGGCAACTGCTGGAAGGCAAAGCCCCAGTCCCACTGAAACGTCATTGCATCAGCAATGTTGGCGGCCGCCACCCGGTGTGAGCGGCGGCCGCTTCAACTATCGCTAGACGACCTTGGCGCAAACCTGGTCCGGCCCGAGGTCCTTCTTGTCCGCCGGAATCGGGGGGAACTGGAACTGAGCGGAGATCTGATCGAACTCGCCCGAGTTCTTCATCTTCTTGAACTCGCTCTGGAATGCATTGAAGAGCGTCGTGTCCCCCTTGCGGAACGCGAGCGCGCCGGCGATGAACGGCCCGTCCGGCGGGTAGTCAAGGTGCTGGAACGGGTACTTCGCCTGCTGATCCGCGGTCAGGGTCAGGGACCCGGTGTCGGAGATGATCACCTGGATGCGCTTGGTGCGGAGCGCCTCGAGCAGAGCCGCGGTGTCGGGGAACTGCTGGATCTTGCTGTCCTGCACGCCGAGGCCCTTGGCGACCGCGATGTACGCCGATCCTGAGTTGAAGCCCACGATGAGGCCGCGCTTACCGACGTCGGCGATGCTCGTCGGCGCCTGCGACACGTTGTCGGAGAACCACGCGATCTCCATCCCGTTGAACTCGAAGGGATCGGTGTACTGGACGAGCGCGCAGCGCGCCTTGGTCACCGAGATGACGCCGCCGATCATGTCCCAGCGCCCGGCCTGCAGACCCGGCACGAGCTGGCCGAACGTGGCCACGATGCCGTGCACCTTCGGGATTCCGAGCCTGCCCATGATCTTCTCCACTGTCGCGGGCCCCTGGCCGGTCACGCTGCCGTCAGGGTTGATGATGCTCGCGGGCGGGTCGTTGGCGAGCCCGATGTTGATGACGCCGGCCTTCTTCAGCTTTGAAAGAAGATCATTGCCGCTGCTCGTCGCCGGGGACGAGCCGCAGGCTTCGAGCAGGCTCACCGCCGGCAGCGTCAGCCCCGCCGCGCCTACTGTCAGCGCCCCGTACAGGAACCTCCTGCGCGTGAGCACTCTGATGTTGAGCGCGTCGAGCTCGGTCAAATCATCCTGGTCCATTGCTTCCTCCTCCACCGGTTTTTCGGACGGCATCCTGGGTTACTCATGACCACACGCCCCCAATGCCACGAGCGCGTAGGCGAACGCGCCCTGGGCCAGCTCGTGGACGTCGATGTGCTCGTCGGGCTGGTGTGCCTGAGCCCCGTCGCCAGGCCCGAGCACCACGCAGGGGACCCCACGCGCTCGGAAGTGCGTCATGTCGCACGCCCCGCTCAGCCCGACGACGGCCGCCTGCCGGCCCGTCGCGGCGGTCGAGCTTTCGAGCGCAATCGCGACCAGCGGATGGTCGGCGTCTAGCTCCGACGCCGAGCCCGTCGTCGCAAGGAACCGATCGATTTCAACCTCGACGTCAGGGCGCCGCCGACGGACGTCCGCGAGCACAGCGTCGATCTCCGCGACGACCTCGGCCTCGACCTCGCCGGGGATCATGCGGCGGTCGAGGGTCAGCTCGCACCGGCCCGGGATCACGTTCTCGGCGACGCCGGCGAACATGATCGTCACGGCGGCCGATGGGGAGCCGCACAGTGGGTGCGAGCGATCGCGGATGCGTTCGGCGTACTCCATGAATGCCTCGAGCACGGGTATCGACTGGTAGATCGCATTCACTCCCTGCTCGGGTCGCGAAGAGTGCGCGGTACGCCCGTTCACGGCGAGCACCGGGCGCAGGCTGCCACGGTGCGCGATTGCGACCTGCATGCTCGTGGGTTCGCCGACCAGCGCGAGGTCGGCGTCGAGCGTCGGGACGAGCGTTCGCGCGCCGGCGCTGCCTGTCTCTTCGTCGACCACCCCGGTCACAAGCAGATCACCGCGCAGATGCGTTTGGGAGCCGACGATCGCCTCGACAGCGGACAGGAACGCCGCGAGCGGGCCTTTGGCGTCGGCGGAGCCGCGCCCGTAGAGACGTCGGCCTACCACCTCGCCGCCGAAAGGCTCATGCGTCCAGCCCGTTCCTTGCGGAACGGTATCCATATGAGTGTTGAAGGCGAGGGTCTTGCCGCCGCCGGCGCCGCGAAGCCGGCCGACGACGTTGGCCCGCCCCGCAATCACCTCCTGCATCGACACCTCGAGGCCGAGACGCTCCAGGAACGAGGCCACGTAGGTGGCGACCGCAGACTCGCCGTCTTGCGGATTCTGGCTGCGCGAGCGCACCAGGTCGGTCAGGATCGAAGCGGTCCTTGCTTCCGACAACTGCGCGCCGACGCGCTCCGCGGCCAGCTCGGCGACGCGGCTCATTGCCGGCACCAACGCTGCAGCACGTCGTCGATGGAAGTGATCTCGGCGTACCAGCGGTCGAGGCTCACGAGGGCCTCCTCCGCCACCTCCGGCTCGTCGGACGCAGTCGTTTCGCGCGGAACGATCGGAAAGAAACCTTTCTCGAAGGCCGACATCGCGGTCGAGCGCACGCACAACTCCGTAACGACGCCGGTGACGACGACGGAACGCACGCCGCGACTCCGGAGCTCTCGATCGAGCTCGGGGATCTCGAACGCGTCGTAGCCGTGCTTCACGAGGCGCGGCTCGTCTGCTGCCGGCGGCGTGAGCGTCGGATAAAGCTCCGCTCCCCAGGTCCCGACCTGGCAGATGGTGTCGTCGGGCGTCATCCCACGGCGCTCGTACCGAGCCTGGTAGGGACCGTTGTCGACCTGTGGTCCATGCTCGACCGTGATGTAGAACACGTGGGCGCCCGCTTCCCGAGCGCCGGCAACAAGGCGGTTGATCTCGCCGACCGCGACCTGCAGCGGCCGCATGTCGGCGCCGTCGCGTCCGGCGCGGCCGTTATCGTCGACGAAGTCGTTCTGCACGTCGACCACGAGAACGGCGGTCTCGGACGGTTTGAATCTAGGCGGCTGCTTCAACGTCCACCCGTCTTATCTGCAGCATGCCGTTGACGAACTCGACCCGCTGCGCCACCTTCCAGTGCGCGTCGTCCTGCGCGGGAAAGTCCGTCCGGTAGTGAGCGCCGCGCGACTCCTCTCGGGCCATGGCGGCGCCAAGGCAAACGCGCGCGACGAGCAGCGAGCTCGCCATCGTTTCGTGAAGCATCAGCGAGCGGGCGCCGGCGGGTCGCGCATCGTCCAACCGCGACTCGAGGCCCGCGATCGCGGTCAGACCCCGCTCCATGCCTTCCCGGGTGCGCACGATGCCGAGCGTCTGCCACATCGCCGACTGCAGGTCCTTGCGCATAGCGGTGTAGTCGGCGCCTACGCCGTCCGGCGTCCCAACGGCGGCTCGCAGCCGCTCTTCCCACGCAGCCGCGGCGGCTTTCGGGAAAGCAGCCCCTCCGAGCGTTCGTACTCGCGCCGCCGACTTGCCGGCCCGAGCGCCGAAGACTTGCGTCTCCGGGATAGCGTTCGAATCCAGGCGATTGGCACCGTGCACCCCACCCGCGACCTCGCCCACCGCGTAGAGACCCGGCACGCCGGACTCGGACCACTCGTCGATGACGACGCCACCCATGAAGAAGTGCGCCTCCGGCGAAAGGATCATCTCCTGCTCGTGGAATTCGAGCCCGCGCTCGGAGAAGTAGCGGGCGGGCTTGGGGTTGGTGGTCGTCCACTGCTCGAGCGTCAGCGCCGAGACGTCGAGACGCACGCCGCCCTTGATGCCCTTGCCGCCGTTGATCTGGTCGTAGATCCCGCGCGCTGCGACGTCGCGCGTGGTCGCTTCGGCTCGCTCGGCGTCGTAGCCGAGCATGAAGCGCTCTCCGTCCGAGTTGTAGAGCTTGCCGCCGAAGACGAACGTCGACGGCTGGATCGGCATGCGGTTGTGCTCGAAGGGGACGATGCAGCGCCACGGGTAGAACTGGATGAACTCCATGTCGCGGAGGGCAGCGCCCGCCCGGAGCGCCAGCGCGTACCCGTCGCCGGTCGCGTCGTTGGGATTCGAAGTCACCGCGAATATCCGGCCCGCTCCGCCGGTGCCCAGGACGACGGCTGGGGCGGCGACCTGGATCAGCTCGCCACGGTCGTAGTCGAGCAGGATGGCTCCGGCCGTCCGCCGGCTCGCGACCACCACCTCTAGAGCAGAGGTCATTTCCAGCACCTGCGCGCCGAGCCTGACGACGGCTTCGGTGAGTGGCTGCGTGAAATCGAGGCCGGTGTGGTTGGCGGCGGAGACGGTTCGCGCGACGCTGTGGTCACCGCTCGGAAACACACGCCACGCTCCGTTCTCATCGATGCCGAGCGGCGCGCCGAACCCGACCAGCTCCGACAGTCGCCGCGGACCCTCGTCGGCCAGGATGCGCACGAGCTTCGGGTCGTTGATGTAGCGCCCCCCGCGCATCGTGTCCTCGAAGTACGCGTCGCCGGAGTCCGCCTCCGACTGAGGGGTCGAATAGCCGGCCGAGGTCATCGCCGAGGAGCCGCTCCTCCCCGCCTTGCCCTTGACCGCGATGGTCACGCCGGCACCCGCCTTGAGCGCGTCATACGCCGATCGCAGCGAGGCCAGGCCGCCGCCGATCACGAGCACGTCCGTGGTGATCTCTTTCATCGCGCCGACGCGACCTTCAGGCGAGGGATGATGCGATCGACGCAGGTTCGCAGCAGCTCGATCTCACCACCCTCCACACGAGGAATGGGCGCCAGCAGGGGGTGCTGGATGCCGACGTCCAGCAGCGATTGCAGCTGCTCGACGCACTCGCCGACGGTGCCCGCGATGGCGAGCTTGTCGACAAAGGCATCGGGGATGAGCTCGATGACGTGCGGCGGGTCCTGCTGTCCGGAGTCGAGATAGGCGAAGAGGTCGGCCGGGATCTCGAGCCCGTTGGCCTTCAGAAAGTCGTAGGTGGGATGGCTGCCGACGACGGTGCCGACCAGCGCGCGCTTCACAGTCTGTCGCGCGAGCTCCGGCCGGTCGTCGATCGAGATGTACGTCATGTGCAGCAGCTCGGTCGAGCCGGGCGCGCGGCCCGCCTTGCGTTCGCCTTTCGCGATCCGCTCGCGCGCCCAGTCGACGCCACCCGCCGAGACACCCGAGGCGACGATCGCGCCGTCCGCCAGCTCGCCTGAAAGCTCGAGCAGATATGGGCCGCGAGCGGCGATCACGATGGGGATGTCGGGCCGGCAGCGGAACTCGAGGGCGCCCGGATTCCACTCGACGATCTCGCCGTGGAACTCGAACTCCTCACCCTTCCACAGACGGCGAATGACCTGGATCGCCTCGCGCACCGCGAGCGCCGGACGGGGCCGCTTCAATCCCAGCTGCCGAAAGCCGGAGCCGCCGGCGCCGATGCCAAGAACGGCGCGGCCGTCGGAGGCTTCGTCCAGCGTCGCGACGGCGACAGCCGTGAGCGCCGGGTGGCGAATGAACGGGTCGGTGACTCGGGTGCCGAGCAGAACCCTCTTCGTCCGCGCGGCGAGGTCGGTCAGGCTCACGTACACGTCGCGCATCCAGCGCTGGTCGGCGACCCAGAAGCTGGCCAGGCCGCCGCCCTCACACACTTTTGCGGCCTCGCGCAGGTGTTCGACGTCGTTGATGGACGAGATTGCGCCCAGGAAGCCCGCGCCGATGCGGACGCTCACCGTCGCAACCCCTCGAGTGTCGTGAGCAAGCGCTCCATCGCCACGCCCCACGCGGTCTCCTCCTGCGCGAAGCAGATCCGAAAGTGGCGATCACCGCGCGGGCCGAACTGATAACCCGGGTTGACGAGCAGGCCGGCCTCGGACTTGAGCGCGAGCGCGATCGCCTGGGTGTCCGCACCAACCGCGGTCGCGTTCGGAAACATGTATGCGGTGCCCTGGGCCGGCCTGACATGGAGCAACCCGGAGCTGTTGAGCGTCATGACAGTGAGGTCGCGAAGCCTCTGATAGTCGGCGATGCGCGCCGCGACGAAGTCATGATCGTCGGAGAGCCAGCGCGTCAGGACGTGCTGCGCGTATGCCGGCGCGCGCAGCACCGAAACGCCCTGCAGATCTTCCATACGATCGATCAGCTCCCTAGGAGCGACGGCGACGCCGACTCGGTAACCGCTCATCGACTCCGTCTTGGAGGGACCGAGCAACGTGATGCACCGGTCGCGCATTCCGGGCTCCGCGATGAGGTGCGCGAAGGGCTGTCCGTCGTAGACCAGGCGGGAGTACAGCTCGTCGACGATGACCATCACGTCGTGCTCTAGGAGGAGCCTGCCGAGCCGGCGCACGGTCTCGGGGGCCAGGACGGCGCCCGTCGGGTTGTTTGGGTTCGAGAACAGGAGCGTTCTTGCGCCGGCCGCAAAGGCCGCCTCGAGGGCATCGAGGTCGAGCTGCGGTTCGAGTCCCGCGCCGTCCCAGTCGAGCGGCACGCGGGCAACCCGCCCGCCCAGGAACCGGATGATCCGCTCGTCCGAGATGTAATCCGGGTCGGCGAGCGCGACGGTGTCACCGTCCTCGACGATCGCCGACAGGGCGAGGAACAAGGCGGCCTGCGAACCTGGCGTCAGGATCAGCTCGGTTTCCGGGTCGACCTCGATGCCCAGAAAGCCCGACACCGACTCGGCGACTGCCGAACGTACGCCGCGGTCGCCGCGGTACGGCGTGTAGGTCATGCCGCCGCCACTGGCGGCCGCGGTGAAGTCAGGCAGGACCCATGAGGGTGGCGGAAACCGATGCGTGTCGGCGTACGTCAGGTCCATCAGGCGGCCATCGAATGGAAGGTCCTCGAGCTCGCGCTCCATGGTGCGGACCGATCGCTCCGGCAGCGAAAGCTCCTGGATGCGGGCCGGCGCGTGCCGGCTCATGTCAGCTCTCCTGCGATCGTCCGAAGCGTTTCGAGACCGCGGATCACGTGGTGATCGACTTCGTGACGAACGCCTTCGACGTCGCGGTCCACGCAGAGCTGGAGGATGCGACGGTGCTCCACGAGCGACTCGGCGGCTCCGTTCTGGTAGAGCGCGTAGAACCTGACGTAGCGCTCGCTCGAGTCACGGAGCTCCTGGATGATGTCGTAGGCGCGGGCATAGCCGGCCGCTCGGTAAAGGGCGAAGTGGAACTCGCGGTCGAGCTCCGTGAAACGGTCGGGGTCGCCGGCCTGGACAGAGCGCTCCTGCTGCGCGAGCAGGTCGCCCATCTGCTTGAGCGTCGATTCGGTCAGCTTTGTCGCTCCGGCCTCGGCGAGCATCGATTCGAGCGCGCGGCGCGACTGGTAGAGGTCCTCCACCTCGACGAGCGACAGCGGGGCCACCACGGCGCTGCGATGCGGCTCGGCGGCGATCAGCCGCTCCGACGCCAGGCGAAGCAGCGCCTGCCGCAGCGGAGTCCGGCTCACGCGCATGTGACCGGCCAACCAGGCCTGGTCGAGCTTCTCCCCGGGCTTGAGCCGGCCGGTCAGGATCCAGCGCCGCAGCTGCTCGTAGGCGGCGTCGACCTTTGTCCGGTAGTCGAGGCCGGGGATTGTTTCGGACACCCGCGACTGGTCGGTAGGGGCTTTCAAATCTTGGATCCAAAATTTAGTATCCTGCCTTTCTCGCAGTCAAGCCTGTACCTGGGGAGGCGGTGTGAGCGAGCAGACGACGGGGATCGCGGCCGAGACCTGGAAGGACCTGGCGTTTCCGCGCGATGAGTACGAGGGGCGCGTGCAGGAGGTCCGGCGCACGATGGCCGAGCGTTCGATCGAGGTGCTCCTCATCTTCACGCCCGAGAACGTCAACTACCTCACCGGCTACGACACGATCGGTTACTCGTCGTTCCTGTGCCTCGCCCTGCCGGTCGACCGCGACCCGGTGATGATCATCCGCGATATGGAGCGCGGGGTCGCTTCCTCGACCACCTGGCTCGACGATTTCGCGACCACAGGCGACACCGACGACCCGATCGAGCGCACCGTGGATGCCCTGTCTCAGCGCGGCCTGGCCGCGCGGCGGATCGCGATGGAGGCCACGGCGCCCTTCATGACACCGCGCACATGGCTTCGCCTCAAGTCGGCGCTGGGCGCTGACCGCGTGTCCGACGGTTCGGAGATCGTCGAGCCGGTTCGCGCGATCAAGTCGGCCCGCGAGCTGGAGAAGATCCGGCGCGCGTGCGCGCTGGTGGGCGCAGGCATGGACGCCGCGCTTGGCGCAGTTCACGCCGGTGCGACTGAGAACGACGTCGCGGTGGCCGCATATACGTCGATGGTGGGCGGCGGATCCGATCCGCTCGTCTCGAATCCCATCGTGACCTCGGGACCGCGATCTGGGGTCGCGCACACGTCCTTTCACCACCGCGCCTTGAAGAACGGAGACACAGTGCTGATCGAGCTTGGCGCCACGGTCAACCGGTATGGGGGCGCGCTGATGCGCACGGCGTTCCTCGGCGAGCCGACGGCCGAGGTGCTGAAGATGAACGACGTCGTCCTGCACTCGCTCAACGCCGCGATCGCGGCGATCAAGCCGGGGGTGACGGCGGGCTCCGTCGACCAGGCATGCAGGGAGGTCATCGAGGAAGCGGGTTTCGAGGAGATGTTCAGGAAGCGAACGGGCTACTCGGTAGGCGTAGCATTCGCGCCCGACTGGGGCGAGGGGCACATCGTGAGCCTTCGCCGCGACGACCCCCGTCTGCTCGAACCTGGAATGGTGTTCCACATGCCACCGGCGCTGCGCGCCTTCCAGCGGTTGTGCGTCGGCGCCAGTGAGACGGTGGTCGTCACCGATTCCGGGTGCGAGGTGCTGACATATCACCCGCGCGAGCTGCACGTCGTGCACTAGAAGCCGGCGACACGATCGACATACGATCGACGGGCTATGGACTTTGAGCTGACCCCCGAACAGCAGGCGCTTCAGGACCTCATTCGTGACTTCGCGCGCCGCTCGATCGCACCGGTGGCCCGCGAGCTCGAGCAGTCCGGTCGATACCCGGACGAGATCGTCGACGAGATGAAGGCGATGGGCCTGTTCGGAATGCTGGTGCCCGAGGCCTACGGCGGAATCGGCCTCGACGCCGTCTCGTACTCGCTCGTCTTCGAGGAGCTGTCCAAGGCGTGGATGGGGATAGCCGGCGTTCTGGGCACTCACTCCATGGCGTGCCGAATCGTCGCGATCAACGGCACCGAGGAACAAAAGCGTCGATGGCTCCCGGAGATGGCCTCCGGCGCCGTGCGCAGCGGGCTCGCGTTGACCGAGCCGAGCGCCGGCTCTGACCTGCAAAGCATCACGACGACGGCCAGGCGAGACGGCGACCACTACGTGGTCAACGGCGCGAAGACCTGGATCACGAATGCCCGGCGTGCACGGGTCCTTCCAGTGCTCGTCAAGACAGACGAGTCCGCGCAGCCGCGGCATCGAGGGATGTCGCTGCTGCTGATCGAGAGCGGAACGCCAGGATTCTCGGTGGGAAACGACATCCCGAAGCTCGGCTACCGTGGCCCCGAGTCATCCGAGATCTTCTTTGTCGACTGCAAGGTGGCGGTCGACAACCTCATCGGCGCAAGCGAAGGCCAGGGGTTGCAGCAGGCTCTCGGGGCGCTCGAGTTTGGGAGGTGCAACATCGCCGGCCGCGCGGTCGGCGTCGCGCAAGCTGCGCTCGACCTGGCCCTGAGCTACGCCAGGGAACGGCGCGCGTTCGGTCATCCGATCGCCGACTTCCAGGCCATCCAGCTGAAGCTGGCCGCGGTGGCGACCGAGGTCCAGGCCGCGCGGCTGCTTACGCGGTGGGCGGCGGCGAAGCTGGACAGCGGGCAACGCGCAGACCTGGAGACGGGCATGGCCAAGTTCTTCGCATCCGAGGTGGCGCTGCGGGCGACGCTCGAGTCGATGCGAATTCACGGCGGCTACGGGTATTCCGCCGAGCTCGAGGTGGAGCGGCTATATCGGGACGCGCCGCTCATGGCCATCGGCGAGGGAACCAACGAGATCCTGCAGACGGTGATCGCAAAGCTGCTGCTGGCAACCTGACCCAGCCGGTGCAGGACCCGTACGCGTTTCTCGCCTCCGCGACGGCCCAGGCGACGGTGGCTGTGCCGGCGCCGGGTTCGGGACCGGGATTCTGGGCCGGTGCGTCGAGCGCCGCCTTCGGGCCAAAGGGTCTGATCGCGATCGCCTACCGGCTGCGTACTCCCGATCGGCGGGGCAGCAGCATCGTCGTGGCCATCTCAGAGGACGGCCGGCACCTCGAGACCGTCGACGTCATCGAAAAGGAGAGTTTCAGCGCCGAGTCTCTCGAGCGACCCGCGCTCGTGCGGCTGGATCGAGGCTGGCGGCTGTACATGTCTTGCGCAACGCCCGGCAGCAAGCACTGGCGGGTCGACGCGATCGACGCGGCGCGACCCGAGGAATTTCACAACAGCACGCCGAGAGGCGCCTTTGCCGGCAGCGATCTGGTTGGGGTCAAAGATCCCGTGGTGCGCCGCCAAGGTGACCGGTGGCAGGCCTGGTTGTGCTGTCACCCGCTCGATCAACCCGGCGAAGAGGACCGAATGAGCACTTCGTATGCGATCAGCGACGACGGGCTCGAATGGCGGTGGCTCGGCGATGTTTTGTCCGGACGCCCCGGATACTGGGATGCCCGAGGCGCTCGCGTGACGTCCGTTCTGCCCGATGGACGAGCCAGCTACGACGGGAGAGCGAACAGGGAAGAGAACTTCTCCGAGCGAACCGGGTTGGCGCTGCCACAGAGTGCCGGCGCAAGCTTGCAGGCGACCGGGGATGGGCCGGTCGCGAACGTGCGCTACCTCGACATGGTGCCGGTTCCCACCGGGGGCCATCTCGCATACTTCGAGCGACCTCGCGCCGACGGCAGTCACGACCTCTGCGTCGTGGAGTGCCCCGGCTAATGCCTGCCGGCGACCATCTGCCGAAAACGGCGGAGCTGATAGGCGATCGCGGCCGCCATGAGACCGATGACGACGACGGCGCCGATGGCCACCGCCGGACCAAACGCACCAGGCCCAAAGCTCATGACCAGCAGGATCACGACGCCAACGCCGGCAACCAGAGAGTTGATGGCCGCGAGAGTGCTGGCCATCGAGAAGAGGGCATTGGCCCACGACCGGGTGATGCCGATGAAGCTGAGCGCCGTGGCCGTGTCGCCGGCGGCATCGTGCTCGCCAAAGAACCTCGGCGCTTCGGGGACCAGTCCCGCGTAAAAGCGGCGAATCCGAGCGATCGCACGCAGCGAGTTCAAGTTCGCCATCGCCGTGTCGGTGACGCGCACGAAGGAAAAGATGCCCAGTATGAAAATCGCGGGAAGGATCGTGGCGGCGAAGTATGGGAAGGCCTGCTTTGATTGCGTCGCGAATCCGAGCGCAACGAGCGAGCTCGACAGCGACAACAGGTACAGCGAAGCCCGGCTGCTGCTCTCGCTGATCGTGGCGCTCGCTGCGGACTGCTGGACGAAGTGCTCGGTCACCAAGGCACTCATGAACGCCTGTTCCTTGGCTTTCTGATCCATCTGTCCCTCCCCGGTCACGAAATGGTGGTTTTAGTCGCGCAGATCCTCCCACGCACCGCTCCGCGCCTGCCGCCGGGCCGGCGGGTGCGAAACGAACTAGGGTTCAGGGCCGGCCTTTCGCTTCGGCGATTCGCGGCGCTTAAGGCTCGCTTATCGGAGCGACCTTGACTCCTCGCCAGAACGCCACGTAGTCCTTGCTTGATCTCCTCGGCGGCTTTGCTTGGTTCCGGGTAGTACCAGGCCGCGTCTCGATTCACGTTTCCATCCGCGACGACGTCGTAGTAGCTGGCAAGCCACTTCCAGTGGCACCTTGTATGAGTGGCGCTGGCCTGAAAGTGCTCAGCCCGCACATCGGCAGGCGGGAAGTAGTGATTGCCCTCGACGACGATGGTCTGGTCGCTTTCGGCCAGCACCGCCCCGTTCCAGGTGGCCCGGTACCGCCGGGCAGTTTCCTGGCTCACCTGACACAGGCACGATACGCGCGCGGGTGACTGAGAGCGCGACTACTCTTTCTCGACCAGTTCTTTGAGTCCCTCGAGCACGGGGCGCCAGTTGTTCTGCGCCATCTGGTCGGCCTCCTCCTGAGACGGGTTGTTGTCCTGCGTCAGGCTCAGCGTGGTCCGGCCGTCGTCGCCGCTCAGTGTGTAGGTCACGGTGTGATAGTTCTCAGGCACGTCCTCGCTGCCGCCGAGAGGGCTCCAGTGCGTGTACCGAATCAGACGCTGATCCTCGACGTCCAGGATCGTGCCCTTGTCCTGATACTCGCGTCCCTTCCACTCGCCGCTCCACGTGATCGGGCTCCCGACCTTCCAATCCGTGGACAGGTTGGTCCCGTGCAGGTACTGCCTCACGTCATCGGGGTCGACCAGCGCTTTCCAGACTCTGGCACGGGGTGCATCGATCTCGACCGACGTCTTGGCCTCATAACCTTGTGACATTCAATTCCTCCAGAGATCGTATGTCGCGGACGACATAGTCTGGAAACGCCCCGCCGGCGCGATTCACTTGGGTTGAGCAACGACCGCCGGTTCGGCCTTGGGTTCAGCGACCACATGCTCTTGCGATGCCGCCTGGAGCCGAGTCGGCCGGCCGTTCCAGGTGAAGTAGCGGTTGAAGGCCACCGACGCTCCTCCGAATCCGACAAAGAGGGCTATCGCCGTCACCAACGGCGCCTGGCTCGGATGGACCGCTCCCTGCTCCGGATGCAGCAGCACCTGGACGAGCCCGAAGACAGCGACGGCGAAGATGGCGGCCCACACGGCACGGCGCCAGCCGATGAGCTTGCCGCCCTGGAGCGATCTGAGCGGAAGGAGCCCGATCACGTTGCCGACCAGCCCGCCGACGAAGACGGAGGCCAGGATGTCGTCCAACAGCACCAGCGGCCAGCCGGCATCGGCACGAGTCGCCAACGGGTTCACGAGCGACCACGCGAACCACGCCGCGACAGCAGTGACCATCGTCAGGACTGCTTTGATGGCCGCCTCGTGCCCATCTTCCCGTTTGCCCATGTGCGTGCCGAACCCGATGCCGGCGACAAGGCCATAGAAATAACCCGGTTGGAAATGTGTGATCCGCGACAGGAGCACACAGACGGCGGCGATCGCCAGGCCAAGCGGCAGCGCCTCGAAGCGCCAGTCGGTCTTGCGCCCGCCGGCTCGTCGGTAGGCGAACGCGACCAGGGCCGACATCGCGACGCCGTAGACGAGTGTCACCAGCGTGGCGGTGTAGCTCGTCACGGACGACCCGTTCAATCCGAACGCAGGATCGAGCAGGCCGTTGATCAAGCTGCCTGCCGCCAGAACGACGACGAAGATCGCGAGCTCGCGACGTCCTTCGTTGAGAAGCCGCCCCAGTCGCTCCCGCTGGCGGCGCGCAGCCGCCGCAACGAAGCTGAAGCGCTTCGCCGCCGCGGTGATCTCCGTGTAGTTCTCGGTGAGCGTGTGGTTGAAGAGCGCCGACGGAAACGTGACGAAGAGGATGACGAGGGCCGTGACCACCAGGTTGGCGACGATCAGCGCGGGGCTCTGAAACGCTGCCTTTGGCGAGTTCAGCGACCGCGCCAGGCTCGAGACGGTGAGGGCCGAGCCGTGCGCGGCGGCAGGAGCCACGTAGCCGACCGGGTGTCCGACTATCGACAGGTTCACGGCGACCCACGCGCCCGGCTGGCTGCCGCTGCACGACCAGCCGGCGACTAGCGATTCGGTGCCGGTCACGGTTGTGGCCAGCCAGCCGGTCGAGCCCTGCCTGGCGTCGACGACTCGCAGGCTCAGGTGCTGCGCCGGCCTGGCTATCCCGCTCGGCGGCGGACACTTGAGGAAGCCGCCGAACCCGCCGATCGGGATGTCCACCGAGTACGTGGTGCCTGACTGCTGAAGGCCGGCGCTCGCCGGCGTGCCCTCGAAGCCGCTGGAGTTGCTGAAGTACTGGAAGAACGGCGCGGACGGGTCCGGCCCGTTGGGGCCCCAGATGCGGGCGCTGCACGATCCGGGGCTTGGGCACGTTGACTCGAACCAGACGCGGTCGGTCGCCTGGTGGCCGACAGGCCTGTTCTGGGACTGCTGTGGACCCGTGTACGAGGCGACGGTGACCGTCAGGTTCCAGGCGCCCTGGAGCCGGGCGTCGACGAGGTCGGGCGCCGCGGCGGCCGCCGGCACCTGCGCGGCAAGCACGACCACGGTTGCGGCGACGGGCACGAGCACAGCACGCCACAGGGCGCGGATCCCCTTCACTTCCCCTCCTCGGCGGGGATGGTAGCGCGGTCCGGCGAGCGGCGCTAGGCCAGGGCGGCCTCGATCGATCCCTGGTGCATCTTCAGGTGCCCGACAAGCACGCGCTCGAGCCGCTGGGCGACCGTGGCGGGGCCGGCGGGCGTCTGATGCTCGACATCGAGGTCATCGTCCGAGATGGCTCGGATCCGGGGTGGAATCCGATCCTCGTTTGCGCGCAGCAGCGCGACCACCTCTTCGCGAGTCACGCCGGACTTCTGGGCGGCATGCCTTGCATTCGCTTGAGTGAAGTCGGCGGGTGGCATCGGCTTTCCTTCCAGCATGAGATAGATCCGGTCGACGATGAACTGCTCGCTGGCTGCGACGTGGTGTGCGATCACGCCTACAGAACGGCTCTCGTCGACGTCATTGATCCGCTCTGGAAAGTTCTTACCAACCGCATGCCATTGATCGTCGCTCAGCGATTCGACAAGTTCGATGAACTGTCGCTGGGCCGTTACGAACTCGTCCGCGTACTTCGCCGCGCGTGTCTCAGCGCTCATATCCCCATCGTAGCGCCGGTCCGAAGGGTGGACCGGCACAGCCTCGCGCGTCCTTATATGTATGTGATCCGCCTTCATCACGTCCGATGGTGAGATGAATTCCATCGCATCGTGGGGCGTTCTATCGATTGATAGGACCCCGACGACTTGATGGAAAGACGAACGGCTGAAAGACGGTCAGGCGCCAGTCGGCGCAAAGCGGAGCGCAGATCGGCGGTCAGCCGGGCGGAGCCGAGCATGGGCTCCGAGCGCAGAACAACGCTGCGCCGCCGGCAGTACCGGCGAAGCCTGATCGCGCGCCGCCGCCCTCACGTCTGACGGCTGCCGAGTCAGGATCTGGGTGCGGGATGCGCCGCTCCGCGGCGACGGATCCTTCTGGAACGTCCTCTAAACCGCGGCGCGGTCCTGCGCGCCGCCGGCGCGGCGGCCGGCGGTGCAGCTCCCTCGATGTAGAGCCAGTCTCCATCGCGCGCAAACGCAGCCGCGTCCACCGAACGGAGCGCCGGAGCGCCCTGGCGACGCAGGTTGGCCCACTTCTCGTGGTCATCGGCCGTGATGAAGGTGAGCGCGCGACCCGTGTTTCCGTTACGAGCCGTGCGTCCGACGCGGTGGGTCAAGGCTTCGGCGGTGTCGGGGAGCTCGTAGTTGATCACGAGCCCGACGTGGCTGAGGTCGAGACCGCGAGCCGCGACGTTGGTTGCGACCAGGATGTCCGCGCGCTGGTTCCGAAACGAATCCATGACCGCTACGCGGGCGGGCTGAGCCATGTTGCCCTGCAGCTCGACTGATCTGTGTCCCAGCCGGCGCAGCTCGAGGTTCAGCTTGCGGACCCCGTGCTTCGTGCGACCGAAAACGATCGCGGGCGGATGCTGATGCAGGATGTCACTGAGGAGCCTCAGCTTCAGGCCGGCGCTCGTGTAGACCAACCCGTGCTCGAGCAACGGGGGGCCCTCCGCAACGACCTTCACCCGCTGTGGATGCTGCAGGTGCTTGTCGATCATCCGCGACACCCAGGCGGGCATCGTCGCCGACGCAAGAACGGTCTGCGACGAGTAGATGAACCCGAGCAGCCGCTCGACTTGAGGCGCAAAGCCGGCGTCGAACATCTGGTCCGCCTCGTCGAGGACGAGGTACTCGATGCGACTCAGCGACAGAACCTTCCTCGTAACCATGTCGAGAATGCGGCCCGGCGTGCCGATGACGACGTCGGCGCCGGCCTTGAGGCTCTGGATCTGCAGGTGGTAGCCCACGCCGCCGTACAGCAGCGCGCTGCGAAGTCCCGAGTCAAGGGACTTGAATACCGCGTCGACCTGAATGGCGAGCTCACGCGTAGGCGTTACGACCAGCGCGCGCGGACCGGGCGCGCCAGGCTCGAACCGCTCCACGATCGGGATCAGGAAGGCAATAGTCTTGCCGCTCCCGGTCGGCGATTGTATGACGACGTCTCGCCCGTCGAGCAAGGCCGGGATCGACTCCGACTGAACAGGATTCGGTTTCGTGATGTCCTGCCGGGCCAGCGCGTTCAAAACGCGCGCGCTGACGCCGGCTTCGGCGAATGTTTGCAACGAAGCTCCAGGGTGCCTCTCTCTTTCTTCTTATTTGCCGCGAGCTACAGGACTCTGTGTTGTGACAGGAAGAGAGGACCCGAGCGGGCGACGCACGGATGCGTCGCAGCAATTGTACGTGAAGATCAGGCGCGAGCCGAAGTTGCGCGTCGCGCGACGGTCGTGCGTTGTCTATTGCGGATCGGTTTACGTGGTGGGGCTGCATGGTGGGGGGATGACCGCGCTGCGGTTGGCGGCCGTTATCGCCCTGACGACGACGCTGTTCATGGGGGCATGCGGAGGCACCTCTGAAGCAACCTCGAGTCCCGGCACCTCCGCCAGCCCGAGCGAGATCGAAGGCGAGGATGCGGCCAAGCTGCCCTCGTTTGGACCTCCGGGCGAAAACCCGACGACGGGTCCATCGCCCGCCTCACCCGAAGGAGCGACGCTTACGTTCAACGACGTGCAGGCGAAGTGGCAGGCGTCGTTCGCCGCCGCCGGACTCACGTACTCGCCCGCGAAATTGCGCCTCTTCACGTCGGCCGTCGCCACGGCGTGCGGCCCGCAGACGTCGGAGATCGGTCCCTTCTACTGCCCTGCCGACCAGAGCGTGAACCTCGACCTCAGCTTTTTTGCCGCGATGGAGCAGCACTTCGGGGTGCGCGGCTTCGCCGTGGCTTATGTGATCGGTCACGAGGTCGGCCACCACATTCAGCAGGTGCTCGGGATCCACGCCCGCGTGGCGGCCACCAACCAGCAGCATCCCGCGGGCGCCAACGCGCTGTCGGTACGCGTCGAGCTCCAGGCCGATTGTTTTGCGGGCGTCTGGGCGCACACCGCGTACGCCCGCAACCTCATCACGCCGAGCGACGTCGACGACGCGCTGCATGCGGCCGCCGTGGTCGGAGACGACTTCAACGCCCACCTGAAGCCCGGTCAGAGGCCGGTGGAGGACTGGACGCACGGCTCCTCAGCCCAGCGACAGCGCTGGTTCACCGTCGGGTTCGACTCGGGATCGCCCGGATCGTGCGACACGTACTCGGGTTCCGTCTAGAACGTAGACTCCCGAAATGCTGTCCACGTCGGGCCGGTACCGGGTACTGGCCGTCGGCGCGGCCGTCGTCCTGGCGATCGTCGGCGGCGTGGCGGTCGGCCAGGGCCAGTCCATCGCGCCGGTCGACCTGCCGCGAGAGCTGCTGACCGTCACGGAGCAAACCGTCCTGTGGTTGTTCATCGCCGCCGACGTGCTCCTTCTCATCGGCATCGTGTACGCGCTGACCGGCGATCGGCCCGTCGTCACGGGCGAGCCAAGAAAGTTCTCCCTGCTCACGTATCTGTTCGCGTTGGTTCCGACGGTGATCGTATTCGCGCTGCTCTGGCTCCGGCCTCGAGGCGCGTCGCCTTTGATCCTGCTGCCCCGGCCGGTCGGAGCCGGGATGCTGCCCTTCCAGGCCGCAGGCGCGAGGACGACCTCGGGCACCGCCGACGTGACCTGGGTGAGCATCCTGCTTGCCGCGCTGATCGTCGTGGCCTTCCTTTCCTGGTTGTTCTGGCCCGCGAGACGGCCGCATCGGCGCCTGGCCGTGACGCCGCCGGCCGCCGTCGAAGATGAGATGGTCGAGGTGATCGACGAGAGCATCGACGCCCTCGCCGCGATACGGGATCCGAGACGCGCCATCATCGCCGCGTATTCCGCGATGGAGGCGTCGATTGCCCGAGCGGGCGTCCAGCGCCGGAAGTCCGACACGCCGCTGGAGTTCTTGATGCGCGTCTCCCGCTCGGCGGTCGACATTGCCGGTGATGCGAGACGCTTGACCTACCTCTTCGAGCTGGCGAAGTTCAGCCGGCACGATGTCGACGATTCGATGCGGTCCGACGCGCTCGGTGCTCTCCGGCAGATCCGCGAGCGGCTGACCGCCGGGGCGGTGTCATGAGCATCATCACCCCGGTCGGCATCGAAGATCCGGCGCGGTCGCTGACCCGGAAAACGGTCATCGGGGCGATCGTGACGGTGGCGCTCGCCTCCGCCGGGCTGATCCTGGCGCTCATCCTGTTCGCCCAGTACAGCTCGACGATCCTGCACGTCTATTTCGGCGCGATCGGGTTGGCGATCGGGCTCAGCGCCATCAACCGGTTTGCCGGATTCCTCTATGCCACGGCCGAAGGCCGCTCGAGACCGGCCCGCAGGCAGCGAAAGACGGCGCCGAACTGGCCGAACGACCTCTTCGATCTCAACGATCGTGTATCGCTGGCCAAGGTGTCGGCGTTCGACCACCAGAGCCGGTTGCGACCGCTCCTCCGCGAGCTGGCCACGCAACGGCTCGACGCGCGCTGGCATCTCGAGCTCTCGAAGGAGCCGGCGTCGGCGCTGCCCCATCTCAAGGAGGCTCTGCGCGTGGAGGTCTTCGACCAGCCAGACCCCGCCGATCTGCGCGAGCTGCGCGACGTGCCCGGACCGAGCCTCGCGAGACTGCAGCAGCTGGTCGACGAGCTCGAGTCGATTTGACCACCACGCGTGGCGTCGCCCATCTGACCGCCGACTGCGGTCGAGTTCTCGCCGAGCTCGAGAAAGCCATCATCGGCAAGCCCGACGCCCTGAAGCTGCTCCTGATGGCGGTCCTGTGTGACGGCCACGTCCTCATCGAGGACTTCCCCGGTCTCGCCAAGACTCTCATGGCGCGCAGCTTCGCCGCGGTGACCGAGCTGGAGTTCAAGCGCATCCAGTTCACGCCCGACCTGATGCCCTCGGACATCACGGGCAGCTCCATCTACGACCAGCGGTCGGGGGAGCTCGTCTTCAGGCCAGGGCCTGTGTTCACCAACCTGCTGCTGGCGGACGAGATCAACCGCGCCCCCGCCAAGACGCAGGCGGCGCTCCTGGAGGCCATGCAGGAGCGGCAGGTGACCGTCGAAGGACAGACCCGACTGCTGGCCAGGCCGTTCCTTGTGATCGCGACTCAAAACCCGATCGAGTACGAGGGGACCTATCCCCTGCCCGAGGCGCAGCTCGACCGCTTCGTGATCCGGCTGTCAGTGGGCTACCCATCGCGCGACGAGCAGCACGCGATCCTCCAGAGCCGCGCGGAGCGCGCGACCGACGAAGTTGCGCTGAACCCGGTCATCGACGCCGGCTCTCTGCTCGGCATGCAGCGCGAGATCGAGCAGGTCTACCTGTCGGACAGTGTCGTCTACTACATAGTCGATCTCGTCGAAGCGACCCGCCGCAACACGAGCGTGCAGGTGGGATCGAGCCCGCGTGGTGCGCTCGCTTTGTTCAAGCTCTCTCGAGCCAACGCGGCGCTGGCGGGCCGCGATTACGTGACGCCGGAGGACGTCAAGGCGGTGGCCGTGCCGGCGCTGGCGCACCGGTTGACGCTGCGGCCGGAGATGTGGGTCCGCCGGCTCCGGGCCGAAGACGTCGTGATGGAGTGCTTGAACTCCGTGCCGACGCCACCGGCCGATCCTGATGCCAGGACCTGACGCCACGCGATGACGCTCCGGGTTCGGCCGACGTCGAAGCTGATCGCGTACGCGACGATCGGGACGGTCTTCGTGGTCGCCGGCATCGTGTTCTCGCGCGTGGAGGCGATGGAGATCGGGGTCGTGTTCATCGCCGCGGTGGCGATCGGACTTTCACTCGCGCAGCGGCCGAGCCTTGTCATCGCCGGCCGGCTGGTCAACGACGCCTTGCACGAAGGCGAGTCCACCACGTTCGGCCTCGATGCGCAAACCACGACCGGCGTGCAGTGGCTGGAGATGAAGGTGATGACCCCGGACGCAATCCGCTCGGGTGCTGACAGCTCCGCCAACGGCGCGATCGCCATCGCCCGTGGCGCCGTCCGCCATCTCGACCTGGAGCTCACGACGCGGCGATGGGGCGTGTATCAAATCGGTCCCGTCAGGGCAGACGTCATCGACCCGTTCGGCCTCTTCAAGTTCCAGGGCGACAGCGCCGACCGCATGACCGTGAGAGTCTTCCCGCGCGAGGATCGTCTGGCGCGCGCGATCCGACCCGCGGAGACCCAGCTGTTCAGCGGCGACGAGGTCGCCAGGGTGAAGGGCGACGGGATCGAGTTCGCCGGAGTGCGGCCGTTCGAGCCTGGCGACCAGGTCCGGCGGATCAACTGGTCGGTAAGCACGAGGCTGCAGAAGCTTCACATCAACGAGCTGCACCCGGAAAAGAACGCCGACGTGGTGGTGTTCCTGGACAGCTTTTCCGAGCTGAGCGACAGCCAGGACAGCACACTGCTCATGGCCGTGCGTGCCGCGGCGACCGTCACGCGACATTACTTGCGGCGCCGCGACCGGGTCGGGCTCGTCACCTTCGGCGGAACGCTGCGATGGCAGCTGCCGGACATGGGGATCCGGCAGGCGTACCGGATCCTCGATGCGCTGCTGCGGACGGATGCGATGGTCAGCTACGTGTGGAAGGGAATCGAAGTCATTCCTCCGGCGACCCTTCCGCCAAAGGCGCTCGTGATCGCGATCAGCCCCCTCCTCGATCAGCGGACGGTACGGGCTCTTCATGAGCTCCGTGGGCGCGGCTTCGACGTCGTCGTGGTCGAAGTCTCGCCGCTTGCCTTCGCTGAGGCGCCACGCACCGAGGAGGAGAAGCTCGCCTATCGCCTGTGGGTGATGAAGCGTGAAGGCGTGCGATTTGGGCTGTGGAGCGCCGGGATCCCGGTAACGGTGTGGAGCCGAGATCAGGCCCTCGTGCATGCGCTGCAGGAGATCGAGTCATTCCGA
Source organism: Candidatus Dormiibacterota bacterium (assembly GCA_024280995.1). Taxonomy (GTDB): domain Bacteria; phylum Chloroflexota; class Dormibacteria; order Dormibacterales; family Dormibacteraceae; genus 40CM-4-65-16. Next base: position 144,811 of record JAMXLM010000015.1, on the reverse strand, counting down.
AGATACGGTCCGAAGCTGTCTATATCCTGACCGGGGCCGGGGCGTGCGTCTTGACGGCCGCGGTCACCGTTCGCATCGCTGTCTCGCAGACATCGGGCGAAGGGATCTGTGCCGCCGGCGCCACGGCGGGCGTCTTACTCATGATCCTGGGCATCGCGATCGGCTGGCACCGCGCCGTGTACTGGGCCGTCGCGGTCGTCGCCGGCTTCTACGTCGCCTCCACCATGCTGGCGGGTGCTCCCGATGCGTGGGCCATCTCAGTCGCGACCGCACTGCTGCTGTCCAGCGAGCTGGCGGGCTGGTCGATCGACTCGCGGCGACGCGGCCGAGACGATCTCGCCGTGCACGGTGCACGGCTTCGAACCGTCGTCCTGTTCCTGGTGATCGCCTTCGCGCTTGCGTTCGTGGTTCAGGACGCGGCCGCGCTGGCCTCCGGCGGCGTGGTCAGCGCCGGAGCCGCGATGGCCGCTCTGATCGGAACGGTCACCGTCGTCTGCATGCTGGCGTGGCGCTTTGGGCGCGGGAGCTCGGCTCAAAATCCCGCTTCGAGCGACTCGAACCGCGTAGCACACTAACGCGGTGGGGCGAAGACATGGGGCGCTGGCATGGACGCTCGGCCTCGGATCGGCAGGTCTCTGCATCGCGGGCGCCGTCGTCTGCCTGGCCCTGGACGCCCCTAGATCCTTCTTGATCGTCTATCTGATCGGGGTCACGCTCGGCCTCCTGGGCGGGGTGGTCGGCGCCCGAGAGCCGCGGAACGCGATCGGCTGGCTGATGATCGTCCAGTCCGCCCTGGTCGGCGTCATCCAGCTGTTCGAGGCGTACGGGTACGTTGCGCTGGCGACCAACCATGGGACATGGCCCATCGGCTCGGTCGCGGCATGGCTGGGCGCGTGGATCTGGGTACCGTCGCTGGGCTTCCTCGCGCTGATCACCGTCCGTTTTCCGTCAGGGCAGGCGCTGCGCCGGTGGCGCGCGGTCGACTGGATCTACGTTCTCGGCACCGCGCTGTTTTCCCTCGCGATCGCTTTGTCGCCCAGCCCGCACATGCTCCAGTACTCACCCATACCGGCAGCAAAGGCGTCTGCGATGTACGCGTACTACGCGGACCCCGTGCCTGCATTCCCCCCGCCCCAGCTGCTGAACTTCGTGGCGGCGGCAGGCCTGACGCTGATCCTGGCCGGCAACGTGGTCGCGGCAGGGTCGCTGATCGAACGGTATCGGCGTGCGCAGGGGGACGAGCGGCTCCAGATCAAGTGGTTCGCATACGCCGGCGGCCTGTGCGCCATCGCCGCCGTGTATGGCGGCCTCGCGTGGAACCTCTGGGGGGTGCCTCTGTACCAGGCGCTGACGCCCCTCGAGGTCGCGGCCCTGACGATCCCCGCGACGATCGGGATCGCGATCCTGCGCTACCGCCTCTACAACATCGACCTGATCATCAATCGCACGCTCGTGTATGGCACCTTGACCGCGATCCTCGGCGCCATGTACGCGGCAGCGGTGACGCTCTTCAACCGGCTCTTCATCTCGGTCTCGGGCCAGAAGTCGGACGCCGCGTATGTGGTCACGGCTTTCGTCGTGGTGGTTGCGGCGAGCCCGCTCAAGGACTGGCTTCAGCGACAGGTCGACCGCCGCATCCGCCACGCCAGCCCAGCCGCGGTGCTGGACGAGTTTCGGGCGAATGTCGAGGCGGTGGTCTCAGTGATCGACGTGCAGCGGGTCGCGAGCCGCCTGGTGGACCGGGCAGTCGAGGCGTTCGACGCTCGTGGTGCCGCCCTCTATCTCGGCTCCGGCGAAGGGCCCCCCACGTACGCACGCGGCCGGCTCGACGGCGACGGCCACGTCGAGGTGGCGCTGCGCTACGCGGACCGCCGGCTCGGGCACCTCGTGCTCGGCAGCCGGCGCGGCGACGTCGAATACACGGAGCACGACCGGCTGGTTCTGCAGCGCACCGCCGATTCGGTCGGCGAGGCGCTGGCGCTGGCGGCGCAGCTCGGTTTCCAGCCGCTGACCAGCACCCATCGACGCACACCTGGGCGGTCAAGGCTGGGCCGATAACCCGGCGCAACCGAAAAGGGGCTCCGGCGGACAGCAGGTCTGAGCCGATCGGTTGACAGATCGACGGCCTCAGCTTCAAGAAAGTCACTTAACACCATTGAACGCACGCCCGGGCGGGGGTAATGTTGGGCCGCCATGCGGTCCATCCGATTCCGCGCCGCCATGTGCACCCTGGCCCTGGGGGCCGCACTTGCCGTCGCGGTCGCGCCCCTGCCGGCGCTGGCAGACCAGGTGCCGACGGCCACCTCCCTGAAGACGAACAACGGCTGCCTTGCGGGCAGCGGGATCAACTGCACCCAGTTCGCCGGCGACACCCTCGACCTGCTCTTCAGCGTCACCGCGACCGACGGCACCGTGCCGACCGGGACGGTCACGATCTACGACAGCACCATATGGGGCGCCACCGGCAACCCGATCGGCAGCGCGCAGCTCGACTCCAATGGCAACGGCTACTTCGACGGCCCGTCACCGGCCGCCGGCCAGCACTTCCTGCACGCCACATACGCCGGCGATGCCGCGCACGCGCTGAGCGCTTCCGACGTGCTGCTGATGGATATCGAGCTCAACACCGACAGCGTGGGTCTGAGCTGGTCTTCGAACACCAGCCAGGCAGGTCAGGCGATCACGTACACGGTCGTCGTCTCGGGCGACATCCCTGGCACCCCACCCACGGGCACGGTCAACCTTTACGACCAGGCGACGTTTCTGGCGTCGGCCACGCTCGTTCCCGACACGGGCACCTTCGCGCAGGCGAGCAGGGCGACGATCGTCTATGCCCTGATGACGGTGGGCACGCACTTCGTCTACGCCAACTACTCCGGCGATTCCATGTTTGGGAGCGGAGGCTCGTCGTCGTTTCCCGACATCACCATCACCCAGGCCACCCCATCGCTGGCCGTGAACTCGCCGAACTCGTCCGCCGCGGTCACCCAGCCCGTGACCTTCACCGCCGCGCTCTCAGGCGCCGCCGCGCCGACAGGATCGGTCACGTTCAGCGACGGCAGCGTGGTTCTCGGTTCGGCGTCTCTGTCCTCGGGGCAGGCGGCGCTGACCGTCTCGTCGCTCGCGGTCGGCGTGCATGCGATCGTGGCGGCGTACGGCGGCGATGCCAACAACGCGGGCGCCACGTCGGCGGCCTTCAGCTTCATGGTCGTGCAGGCGCTGACGGCGACGAGCCTGGTCAGCTCGGTGACCCAGGCGCAGTACTTCTATCCGGTCACCCTGACCGCGACGGTCACATCCGCGGGCCCCGCTCCGACCGGCTCCGTGACGTTTTACGACGGGTCGACGGCGCTCGGTACCGCGGCCGTCGGAGCGAACGGAAGCGCCACGTTGACCGTGCAGACACTGGGCGTCGGCGCTCACTCGCTCACAGCTGCCTATTCGGGAGACGGCAACGATCAGTCGAGCACCGCGGCCGCCATCGCGGTCACGGTGTCCGTGGACGTGACGACGACGTCGCTGTCAGCGTCGCCGACCACTGTGCCGAGGGGGCATGCGATCACGTTCGTGGCCACCGTGAGCTCCTCGTTCTCGCCCACCAGCCCGACCGGCACCGTCGCGTTCTATGACGGCACAACGTTGATCGGGACGGCGATCCTGAGCAATGGCGTCGCACAGCTTTCGGCAATTCTTGCGGTGGGCACTCACTTCGTCACCGCGGCGTACGGCGGCGACTCGACTCAGGCGGCGAGCGGGTCGGGCGCGGTGGGAATCAGCGTTACGAAGAAGTGAAGCGGAGCTACAGCATCCGAAAGTAGCCGTCTACGCCCCCGCGTCATGATCGGACCCGGCGGCGTGCTTGCGCAAGCCTTCAATGACGGCACTGACGCCGTCACCGGGAAGGCCGAAGACGGTGTCGACGCCGAGCTGGATGAGGCGCTCGACCAGCATCTCGCCGGCGGTCTTTTTTGGCCCCACCTAGCTCTTCTTCCTGTGCTGCTTGTTGGACTGTGCGTTGCTGATCCGGGCAGCACGCTGCTTCGACATGCCTTTGTTCTTCAAGGCTTCGTACGTGTCCGGGTTCTTTACCGAGCCTCCATGTCGCTTGCCTGGCATTGCTGATCACCTCCCCCACGTTCGCTTGCCAAGCGAGAGTTCACGCCGCGGGACGCATTCCGTCCTCGGCCGTCAGGATCCGGCGCAGCTTTTGCTTGGCCGTCAACAGTCGCGATGCGATCGTCCTCTCGGGCACGCCCACCGCCTGTGCGATGGCCCTGTTCGTGTAGCCGTGGTAATGACGCAGCACGATGACCGCCGCCTGCTTGGGCGGCAGCTGCGCCAGGGCCGCGGCCAGGTCGTAACGCTCGGTCTGGTCCTGCGCATTGAGCACGTATCCGGGCGGGCCCATGCGCCTGACGAGCTCATCCGCCTCCCTGAGACGCATCTTGCGTTGATGCGATATCGCGGTGTTGATCGCGATGCGGTGAACCCAGGCTTCCGCCGGAGCGAAGGGCTGCCACGTCGGCCATTTCCTGTATGCCCGCTCAAAGGCCGTCTGTGCGCAGTCTTCAGCCGCGGCCCGATCGCGCAGCAGGGCGGTCAGGGTGGCGACGATCTTCGAGAACGAAGCCTCATAGAGACGCTCGAAGTCGGCCTCGTTGCCGGGCTGATATGGACTCTGGTACGGCTCGGCACGGCGCTTGCCCGGTCGTTGGGCGTCAGTTCTCGTTAGTGCAGGTGCATCAATCACTTCAACACTACGGTCGCTCACAACGGCCGCAAGAATCGCCGTACAGGAGAGCGATATTTGGCTTAGGCATTTGCCTAAGACCCAACCAACAGGAGTCCCTAGATCAGCTCCTCTGAGTGAGCCCTGGCGACCAGCTCCAGCTTGCTGCGTGTGCCCAGCTTCTTGCCCATGTGGTAGATGTGTGCGCGAACAGTCGCGTAGCTGACTCCAAGCCGCGATGCGATCTCACGACTCGCGAGTCCCCTGGCGAGGAGCCTGAGAACTTCTCTCTCGCGCTCGGTGATCTGCTCGGACTGAGCCTCGACCTGGCGGTATCGCGCCAAAATCGACGTAACACTCTGCGGCGTTATGAGCACATTGCCATCCGCCACGTTGCGGATCGCGTCGACCAGCTCAGCCGCCGCGTTGGACTTTCGAATCAAGGCGACCGCCCCTGCCTCGAGGGCTGCAAACCTGGCGTTGGCGCTGTCGTCGTCCGTCAGGAAGATGACTTTCGCGCCTGGATCATTTTTGCGCACCGCCCTGCCGACGTCGACCGCCGTTCCGTCGGGCAGACGGTAGTCGACGATCACGACCCCGGGACTCAGGCAGGTGATCTCCCTCACCGCCTCGGCGACCGTCCCCGCCTGGCCCAGGACCTTCAGATCCTCTTCGGCCGCGAGCAGCGCGGTCAGGCCGTCGACGACAAGGCGATCACGGTTCACGATCAGGATCCCGATCAACGCCATCCCCCGCTCCGTGGCGATCGTGCCTTGCCGGCCTCCGTCCCACGCCGGAAACTTATGCATCATTTGAGCCTCCCCCAACAGAGCCACTATAGAACTTTGGCAGTACTTGTGCAATAGATGTCCCGTTTTTCCATACAGAAGCCTAATAGCTTCTGCGGAACTTAGGCCGTACACTCGAAGTGGTACGAGATGTCCACAGAACTGGACCGGCCGGTGTACAGCATCGGGGCGGTCAGCCGGCTGCTCAACGTTCCGGCCCCTACGCTGCGCGCTTGGGAGGATCGCTACTCGCTGGTCACGCCCGTCCGCAGCACGGGCTCCCAGCGGCTGTACTCTCGCGGGCAGCTCGAGCACCTTCGCTTCATCAAGGCGCAGATCGATTCGGGCGTCAGCGCCGCGGATGCGCATCGGCTGCTCGCCGAGAGGATTGGAGCGGAGCCTGTCTCATCCGCGTCGGCAGGTGCCTCAGCGGACGGGCGGCAACCGCTCGTTCTGATCGCGGATCGAGATCAGTACGCCGCGGAGCTCGTGGCGCACTTTCTCCGCAGCGAGGGCTATACCGTAGAGATCGCACTCGATGCGGCTGATGCGAGCCGACAGTTCGCGGAGCGACCCCCAGAGGCAGTCATCGTCGACCTTCTCATCTCCGGCAACGAGGGGTTTCGCCTGGTGACCGAGTTCTCGGGATCCAGAAAGGCGCAGGTGATCGCGGTTGCCTCATTGAACGCCGGCGACGAGGCGGAGCGAATCGGCGCCGACGCATTCCTCCAGAAACCTATCGACCCAGAGCGCCTGTTGGAGATGCTCAGAGGGCGGCTGGGTGCCGCGGCCGGCGCTCAATGACAGAGCGGCTCACGACCGGAAACCGACATCTGGACGATGTCTTGAACGGCGGTCTCGCCAAGAGCTCGATCAACCTGATCGTCGGCGTGCCCGGGAGCGGGAAGACGATCCTGAGCCAGCAGATCGCATTCTCCAACGGAACCAAAGAGCATCCCGCGCTCTACCTGTCGACGCTCTCCGAGCCCCTCGACAAGATCGTTCGCTATGGAGAAGGTTTTCGATTCTTCGATCGCTCGGCGTTACTCGACGGGCGGGTCATCTACCAGGACGTTGGGCCGGTGCTGGGACAGCACGGCCTGGACGAAGTGGTGGTGTCCATCGACCGGTTCTTGAAGGACCTACAGCCAAGCGTCGTGGTGATCGACAGCTTCCGCGTCTTCAGCTTCTTCGCTCACGACATCACGATGTTCCGGCAGTTCCTCTACGAGTTGACCAGGCGGTTCACGGCCAGCGCCGCCACCTCGATATGGAATGCGCCATACACGCGCGCCCAGGCGCTGGACACGGCCGAATTTGCTGTCGCTGACGGGATCATCGCGCTCGACATCAAACAGTTCGCGGCACGTGAGGTCCGTTCACTGCAGGTGCTCAAACTGCGAGGAAGCGGCTATTGGTCCGGCGAGCACGCTTATCGAATCTCCAACGAGGGCTTCTCGGTCTTCCCCCGGCTCTCCACAAGCGTGGTCAGCGCATCCGACGCGGCCGGCTCGCCACGCTCCCGGACGGGAATCGCCGCGGTGGACCAGCTGCTCGACGAAGGCGGCTACTGGAGCGGAGCCGCGACGCTGGTTGCTGGACCGTCGGGAGTGGGCAAGACGCTGTTGGGACTCCATTACCTGCACGGCGGAGCGAAGACCGGCGAACCGGGAATCATGGCCACGTTCAACGAGTCCGAACCCGAGCTCGCCGCCATCGTCAGCCGCTTCGGCTGGTCCATGGCCGACGACGGGATCCACGTGTTTCACCGCAGCGTCGTCGGCCTCCAGATCGACGAATGGGCGTATGAGCTGCTCGACCTCGCCGCGAACACCGGGGCGAAGCGGATTGTCATCGACAGCCTCCTCGACCTGATGGCGGTGAGTGAGGATCCGGCGCGATTCCGTGAATGGATGGCGGCGATGGCGGCCCGCTGCATGCAGTCGGGGATCGGCCTGATGCTTCTCATCGAGACCCCGGACCTGTTTCGCGTCGAGAGGACTTCGGACGACGGCATCTCGCACATTGCCAACAACGTCGTCCTCCTCCAGTATCTGCAGGACGGGCCGAAGCTCGATCGCGGCATCGCGGTTCTCAAGACGCGAGCCGTGAGCCACGAGCCGGCGATTTACCGGTTTGACATCACCGAGCAGGGCGTCGTCCTTCGGGACGTCGTCAGCGGCCGCGGGCCGTCAGCCTAATCCCGAGCCGTCAGGTCTTTTAGCGAGACGATTCCCGCCAGCCGATCATCGGCCATCACGAGGAGACGCTTGACGCCGTGCGACTTCATGACTGTCATGGCTTCGTCAACCAGCTGATCGGGCCGCACCGACAGCATCTCGCGTGGGCAGACTGCCGCGAGCGGAGTCCGGGACGGGTCCTTGTGCGCATCCAGAACCCGCGCCTTGATGTCCCCATCGGTGACGATCCCGCAAGGTTTGCCCTTCTCCATCACGACCACCGCGCCGATTCGACGGTCGCTCATCGCGGCCGCGGCTTGGCTCACGGCTGTCTCGGAGCTCATCACAAACGGGTCCCTGGTCATGACTTGCTGGACGGTTGGCTCCATCAGTAGGCCTCTCACCAGATAACCCCGCCGGCAAGGGCCGCTACTCGCGCCGTTCGACCGAGATCTCCGGGCGAGGTCGCTCGCGGCCTAGATCGTGTGCCCGCCACTAGGGATCGACTGATCCTGGGCCGTTGTGTTGGTATGGCCTCCACCAAGCCGGGGACCGCCGCCAGACGAAACGTCAAAAAGGAGGCAGGCCGGCAAGACCAGGCGTCGACGAGCACATTCCCGATAGGAGAAAGGAGAAGAACCTGATGAAGGGAGAGATCAAAGGCAAGGCGGAAGAGCTGAAGGGAAAGGCGACCGGCGACAAGTCCGAAGAGATGAAGGGCAAAGCCCGGCAAGCCGCTGACCGCGTGCGCCGGACCGGTCGTGACATTCGGGACGACATCCGCGACGAGACCGACCGGCCGCGCAACGAGCACGAAGGCCACGCCGACGATCGACTCGACGAATCCGCCTGAGCACGCCGTCGAACGAACGGATCAGCGCCCGATCACGTCCAGGATCAGTCGTGCCTGCTGCGTGAGCTGGCGTGGGGCCAGGAACTGGTTGATCACGCGCCTTCTGGCTTGATCAGCCAGCCTGGTCGCCTTCGATTGATCGCGCAGCAGCTCGACCACCGCATCACCAAATGCTTCGAGATCACGCGGATCGTCGATCAGGATGCCGCTCCGGCCATCCTCGATCTGATCTTCTATCCCGCCTACACGACCCGCCACGACGGGCCTTGCCTTCCACATCGCCTCCGACACGGTGAGCCCGAACCCTTCGGCAAGGCTCTTCTGCACGACGACGTCGGCCCGTCGCTGCAGCGCGTTGACGATGAGGGCGTTCTCCTCCACGTCCTCCATCGGCAGCTGCGCGATTTGAACACGGGCTCGGACGTCGGGAGCCAGTGCTTCGCGACGCGAAAGGACGTCTCGTAGAACTTCCGGCTGCTCGGGATCATCTCGAACCGACGTCGCACCCGGGCCGGCGAGCACCAACCAGGCGTCCGTCTGAGGTGCCACGTGCGCGGCGAAGGCGTCGAGGACGCCGACGGGATCCTTGAGCGCGTCCCAGCGCGAGACCTGGACCACCGCCTTTGCGTCCGGTGGCAGCAGGTCGCCACCCAGTTCCGCCCTCCGCGAGACCGCGCCGTAATGACCTTCGCCTTGATCCATTCGCTGGATCCCAGAAGCACCGAGGATGCCCATCACTTCGTCGTGACGGAGGTCTCGGTTCTTGTTCGTGAAGGGATCTATGGCCGGCGCGATGATGCGGACGCGGGCGGAGTCCAGGCCCTCCCACACGTACGCCTGGCGAGAGAACACGTATGCCGCGGCCGAGTCGAGGTACGGGCGCAGGAGGTCCCAGGCCTGGCGCGCGACATCGTTCGGCTTGTCGAGACCAACGTGGGAACGCCAGATCACGTGTGCTCCAAGGTCGGCGAGCGGCGGCACCAGGCCCGCTGCCTGCGGGTCGTGGATGATGACGGCATCGCCGGGGCTGATCATCTCGGCCAGGGCTCGAGCGTTGCGACCCAGGGTCGCGCTGTACTCGTGGCGCTCCTCCTCGCGGATCTCCGATCCGTCGGCCGGAAAGCCGTGGAGCAGTCTATGAACCCTTTTCGTGAACTCGAAGAAGGCCGGTGATCCTTCGATCACGACCCACCTTTCGTCGACGCCTGCGCCACGATCATATGGAAGGAGGCTCGTGAGCAGCTCCGCGACTCCGCCGCCTCGAGCTGTCGAGCTGATGTTCCAGAGCACCCTTCCTTGGAGCGCACCGGCCAGCTCGGTCATCGATCGCTCGAAGTCCTGCCAGGCGGCAGGCTCGAGAAGCTCGCGGTATCGGACGATCGGTTCAGAGCCCAGCTCGACGTTGGTCAGCTTTGCTGTGGATGCCAAGGCGCGACCTCCAGTTTCTTACTACGCGATCAGCTGCGCGTAGACCCGCTCATATCCCGCGGCCATCTTTGCGGGTGAGAATCGATCGAGGACCCAGCGGCGGCACTCGGCTCGGTCGAGCGAGCCGACCTTCTTGCACGCCTCGACCAGGGCGGCTTCGTCCGCGGCGAGGAATCCATGCCGGCCGTTTTCGATCAGCTCGGGAAGCGATCCGCGCGGGCACGAGATGATCGGTGTGCCGGTTGCGAGCGCTTCGATAAAGGCAAGTCCGAAGGGCTCATCCCATTGGATCGGCACCAGGAAACCCGCGGCCTTGCCGATCACCTCATTCTTGCCGGCGTCGTCCAGCTCACCGATGAACTCGACGTCCGACTGGTTGAGCAGCGGCTTGATGTCCGACTCGAAGTAATCCGGATCGCTGATCGGGCCGGCGAGGATGAGCTTCATTCCGGCGGCCTGGGCCACCTTGATCGCGAGCGGTGGGCCTTTTTCAGGCGCCAGCCGGCTGACGAATGCGAGGTAACCGCCGTCACCGGAGCCCTTGCTGTATATGCGCTCCAGGTCGAGGCCGTGATACACGGTGGCGGCCCAATTGAGCTTCAGGTCCTCGACCGGCCTGCGCTGCGCGTTGGAGATGGACACCAGCGGCCATTCGCGGAACTCGGCCAGCAGCTCTCGTTCCTCCGGCTGGTCGAGGCGACCATGCAAGGTCGTGACGAGCGGGGGCTCATAGCGATCGCCGCCGAGCCACGGAAGCACCTCGAGGTGAGAGTGAATGACGTCGAAGTCGCCGGAACGCTTGACGAGCTGCTCGATCTCGATCGCGTGCCACGCGAGCGCATCGCCCCCGCTCTGCCACAGCGGAGCCGGGGACGTGGAATGAAGCTCGGCCGAAGTCTTCGAGCCCTGCGATGCGAAGAGGGTCACGTCATGGCCGCGCTTGACCAGCTCCTGCGTGAGCGTGTGCACGATGCGTTCCGTGCCGCCGTACTCGGCCGGTGGCACTGGCACGAAGAGAGGGGCGACCTGCGCGATCCTCATGCAGGGGTAACTCCCAGCCCGCGCAGATCGACCCAAGAGCGCGGGGCCTAGGTATGGAGTGGTCGCGTCCTGTTATATCCGTATGGCCCGCCGCGCCAGCGCCACCCCCGCCGACGAAAACGGCATCACGGGACGCGTCAGCAACCATGTCGAGGTCGACTGGCCGCGTTCGCTTGGCTTCTTCGGCGCGCTTGGCGCGGCCGCGGCCCTCGACCTCGTTCCGATCCCGATCGCGGTCTTCGTCGCGAGCGTTCCATTCCTGAAGCTGCTCAACCGCCCACACGCCCGGAAGGCGCAACGCTTCGTCGGCCATCTTGTCGACGGCGCGGCCAAGCCGGTCGGCGGTGACAGCGAAGGCACCGTCCGATGGGCCGCCGGTCCGTCGAGATCTCCAGTCCGAAGGTCCAGCGCTCGTCGCACGGCTCGGGCGCGACGTCGATGATCGAGAAGCTCATCGAAAGGACGGTGCCGTGGGGTGCTTTCCTCGCCCTTGGCGCGCTTGTCGGGGCTGCGTTTCCGCGGGAGACACGGCAGGCCACCAGGGCGGTGATGGTAACCGGCCTACGCGCGGCCGACTGGATCAGCTCTGTCGGCGCCGAGGCGTACGAGAAAGGTCAAGACGTCTTCGCCGAAGCGCGGCTCGAATACGACGAGCTGCAGAAGGAAGCCGAACGGGAGGCAGAGCGCGGGCAGCTTCGCGTGGTCAGGGGGTCGCGGAGGCGCGCCTCGAGCGCCGGCGGAAAGCGGGCGCGCAGAGCGCAGGGGCGAGAAGCTTCGTCGGAATCGCGCTGAGGCATGGCACGCGCGCAGCGCGATCTGGTCGTACTCGAGCATTCGATGCCGGGACGCGCCCGCCTCCGGGTCCCTAAGCCGCGAAGCGTTCAGCAGGTTCGCTCGATAGCACGGCGGGCAGGTCGCACCAAGCACGTCCGCGACGTGGAGGTCAATCCCGCCACGGGAAGCGTGCTGCTCACCTTTCCAAGCGATGATCCGATCGACCTGGTCATCGACGAGCTGCGCCTGGTCGGGCTCGAGATTCGCAGGATCGCCACGCCGACAGACTCCATCCACACGGAGAGTCGAGGTGCGGCGCTCGTTCGCGGGGTCCTTGGACGCTCGAACGCACAGCTTCACCTGCTGACGCGCGGGCAGGTGGACCTGCGACTTGCGGTCCCGGCGGCGTACATGGCGCTGGCGGGGGTGAACTTCGTCAGGCGTCGTGGCCGGCTGACCGAGGCTTCCTGGTACCAGCTCCTCTACTGGGCCTTTGACAGCTTCTTCAAACTGCACGAGCAGGCCACGGTCGCACGGAGGTCGGGGCCGCGTGCCCGTGCCGGCGGTTAGGGTCGTCCACCAGATCCGCGGCCGGGTGCGGTTCGAGCTCCCACCCTCGATGCTCACCGCGCGCGGTCGTGCAGGCATCGAGAAAGAGCTCAACGCGCAGCCCGAGATAGTCTCCGTCCGCATCAACCCGCGCGGCCGGACGGTCGTCATCCGGCACACGCCAGGCATCGGCTCGAGGCGGCTGCGCAACCTCATCGAGCGGGCACGCCCGCGTGATCCCGCCGAGCGGACTCATCCCGGGAGGCCGGGCCGCCACGTTCGCAGCCTCGTGGCTCTCAGCGCGGGAGGAGCGCTGGCGCTGATCGCACCACCGTTCGCCCTTCCGCTGGTGGGCCTTGGCTCGCTGGCGATATTTCGCCGCGCGGCAATTCACCTCCGGCGAGGAAACATCGGCGTGGACACCCTCGACGCGGCGGCGATGACGATCACCGTCTTGACCGGGCAGCTGCTGACCGCGGCCATTCTTGGCGCGCTGGTCGAAGGCGGCGAGCTGCTCCGAGATCTGACCGCATCGCGGTCGCGCCGCGAGATCGGGGCGTTGATGTCGCACGAGGACGCAACGTGCTGGAAGCTCGTCGACGGGCATCGGGCGGCGGTGAAGGTCGGCAGCATACGGGCCGGCGACAGGATCCTGGTCGCGGCCGGCGACCGAATCCCCGTCGACGCCACGGTTCTTCGCGGGAAGGCGCTGGTCGACGAGCGAATGCTGACCGGCGAGCCCCTGCCGGCGACGAAGGGCCGCGAGAGCGGTGTCTTCGCCATGACCGTGGTGACGGACGGCGAGCTCGCCATCGAAGCCGGCGGGACCGCGGCGGAGTCCCGGGCCGGCCGGATCATGACGTTCCTCGAGAAGGCGCCGATCGGTGAAACGCGCATGGCCGACCAGGCTCGACGGTTCGCCGATCGATTCGTTGTCCCGATCATCGGTACCGCCGCAATCGTCTACGCGCTGACCGGAAATCCCATGCGCGCGGCCTCGATATTGATCTTCGACCTGGCCACCGGCATTCGCATCGCGGCTCCGACCACGATGCTTGCGAGCCTGATCGCGGCCGCGCGAGAGGGCATCCTCATCAAAGGTGCCGCCGCGATGGAGAAGCTGGCGGCCATAGACACGATCGTCTTCGACAAGACCGGCACACTGACAGTCGGGCAGCCCGCCGTGGCGGGCGTCACCACCTTCAACGGGTTGACCGAGGACGAGCTGCTGGTCATCGCCGCGGCGGCGGACAACGGCTTGAACCATCCGCTCGCGGCCGCACTCATGGCGGAGGCGAAGCGTCGCCGGCTGCACGTCCCGCACCGGGCATGGGCGGACTATCGGATCGGGCTTGGAGTCGAGGCAATGCTCGATGACGGTCGACGATTCCTGGTCGGCAATCGGGACTTCATGGCGGAGCGCTCGGTGAAGATCCCGCGAAACGTGAACGGACACGGCCTCTCAGAGGTCATCGTGGCAGCCGGCGGCGAGTGCATCGGGGCGATCGTTTTCACCGACGACCCGCGCACCGACGCCGCCGGCATCATCCAGGCTCTGCGTGCAAGAGGCGTCAGCCGCATCGCGCTGTTGAGCGGCGACACGCAGAACGCCACGCGGCGGGTGGCAGAAGCCCTTGGAGTCGACGAGTGGGCCGCTCGCACCTCTCCGGACGAGAAGGCCGAGTTCGTCCGGAGACTCAAGGCACGGGGCCACAGGGTCGCGGTGGTCGGCGACGGCGTCAACGACAGCGTGGCCTTTGCCCTCGCCGACCTTTCCGTCGCGATGGGCGGCGGCGCGGACCTGGCGCGGGCCAATTCAGACGTCGTGCTGTTGGACGACCGCCTCGAGCTGCTGACGCGTGCCATCGACCGGTCCCGCGAAAGTCTCGGACTGATGAACCAGAATCTCGCGCTGATCGCGGCGCCGAACGCCTTTGGAATCGGCGGCGCCATCGCGGGTGGCGTCAATCCCGCGGTGGCGGCCCTGTTGAACAACGGATCGGCGGTCGTCGCCGCCGCCAACGGCATGCGGCCGCTCATCGCCAGACGCAAGCCCGCCGCGCGCCGGTCTCGATGAAGGACATCCTCCTGCTGGTCGTGCGCGTCATCGCGGGCGGCGCGCTGGTCGTGGTTTTCGCGCTGATCAGCGACGTGGTCAAACCCAAGATGTTCGCCGGCCTCTTCTCGGCCGCGCCTTCGGTGGCGACCGCCAGCCTTTTGGTGACCGGCCTTGCGGATGGACCCGAGAAGGTGCAGACCTATGGCTCGGGCATGATCCTCGGGGCGATCGGGCTCGTCTTCTTCAGCGCTGCCGCCGCCGTGCTGGTCAAGCATCTCGGAGCGATCGCCGGCGGGGTCCTCGCGTGGGTGGCCTGGGCGATTCCTGCCTTTGGGCTCTTTTTGCTCCTGCTCCGATGACTGAAGGGGGCCGGCCCGAGGTCGACCTAGGAGAGCTTGGAGCCAACCGGTTGCGCGACTACGCCGTTCGGTTCGCTTTCGGCGCCGCGATAGCGCTGGTTGCGGGACTCATAGGGATGACGCTTGGCCCGAAGCTCGGTGGCGTCCTTCTGGGCTTTCCCGCGATCCTACCGGCGTCCCTGACATTGATCCAGAAGCGGAGCGGCAGGGACGAAGCCGCCATCGATTCGGTTGGCGCCATCCTGGGCGCCGGCGCCATGGTCGTGTTCGCGGTGCTTGTGACGGTGGCGGCAACAAGACTTGGCGTCGTCCCGAGCCTCGCCCTCTCACTGGTCGTCTGGTTGCTGGTCGCGATCGCTCTCTACGCGGCGGTGCGAGGCATCGCCCATCGTGAGCCGAGCCCCCCGTGAGCTGAACATCGGCGACGACAATTTGGCTAAGAATTTGGCGCAGGGGCGCGTAGATTGCGCTCGGGGGCAGAGGAAGGTCGGGGCAGTGGACATGCATCACGTGCTGGGCGCGCGTTCGGTCGCAGGCGCGACGATCCTGCGGAAGGGATTCGCTCCGACGCCTGCGTCCGACTGGGTGGCGACCCTCGACGACATCGAGGAAATTCGCGGTTGGTTGGGAACGTTCGCCGCACGCCTGCGAATCGCGCGCAGGGCGGGCCTGGACTCCTCTGAGCTGTCTGAGATCACGATCAGGCTGGGGGCGCGTCTACAGCAGCGAGGGGCAGGACTCTCTTAGGGATGCTGCAGGGAGGCACCATGGCCAGCCGGCCGAGGTCGATCGCTACCGATGAGGAAGCCAAGATCAACTGCGCCAGCTGTGGGCGCGCGGGCATGGTCACCGGAGTGTTCATGGAGGTGGGCGGTTCGGACCCGGGGACCTATTTCGAGCGCGTCGAGGGTCTCGATCCGGAAAACTGCGCCGGCTGCCGCCTCGCCGCCCGTAACGCCGGCTTTTTGCTGGCCGTTTTCAGCGTCCGAGCCATCGATCCGGCAAGCGAAGCAAACGGCCATCTACGCCCGGCGGGCCAGTAGCCGCTTCTAAGCCCTCGACTGGTCGATCGCCGTCACCACGGTCTGAGCAAGCACGGCTGGAGTTGTGTTCGCTTTGACCAGCCAGAGCCGGGCCCCGGCTCTGTGGGCCTCATCGCTCAACGCCTCGACATCGCCGTCGAGGTTGCTCAAGACGACCACCGGCACCTCCGTCGCATCCAGGCGAATGCGGTCGAGGATCTGTGGACCGGTCAGACCGAGGCCCTCCCACTCCATGACGATCGCGCATACCGATGGATCCAACGCTGTGAACATGGTCCTGGCGTCGGGGGCCGTGTCCACCTCGAGGCCGGCCTGTTCCAGCCCGAATCGATACATCGTCGCCATCTCACTGTCGGAGTCGACCAGCAGCACGCGGTTCAGGCCGACTTCCCCATGACTGGTAACGGCTCAGTCGATGCGGATAACCGCCGGGCGGTGGATCAGTTAGTCAGAGACGGCTCGAGCCTTTCACGATCGGCCGGCTCCGATCGGGGCCGCAAGGCTCGGATTGCGGCGAGGAGAAGGATCGTCGCCAGCGGAATCGCGCCGAAGAACAACCATCCGATGTCGTCGCGATTCGTGAACGCGCCCTCGATGACCGCGAACACGAACACTCCCACCTGCACGCCGGCGGCGAGCAACAAGCCGCGCCTCGATCGGATAGCGAGAAACGCGAGCCAGCCGGCGACGCTGAGCAGGGCGATGGCGTACATCTCGCCGATGAAGCCCGCCTGCTCGGCGGCCTCGATCGGGTTGTCGACCAGGGTGGCTCGAGCCGCCTGTTCGGCGGCAGCGGCGGCGAAGTACGCAAAGGACGCGCCGGCCAGCACCGCGGCTGATGTCCAGAACCGCCACCGGGACTGCACATCACGACGGTACTACTGATCACCGGTGCTAGGTTTGGTCGATGTCACCGGATGGAGGCGCAACCGTTCGCAGGTTCGAGGGACGGGCGACTCGATCGGGATCAAGGGTCGAGATTCAGCTTCCATTCGATCCTGCCGGAGCCTGGGGTCCGCGCGATCGCTACCACGTGACGGGGGCAGTCAACGGAGCTCGGTTCCGTGGCCCGCTTGTTTACCGAGGCGGGCATTGGTTGATCCAGCGCGGGCCGAAGTCGCCGGGTGCGGCGTTGCTCGCCGACGGCGACGCCGTCACGGTCGAGATCTGGCCCGAGGGCCCACAGGTTGGCGAGCTGGCCGAGGACATCACCGAGGCGCTCGAAGCCCGGCCGAAGGCGAAGGCAGCCTTCGAGGGATTGGCGCAGTTCTACCGCAGGGGCTGGCTCCGCTGGATCGATGGGACCAAGCGGCGACCGGACGTCCGTCGGGAGCGAATCGCCGAGATGGTGCGGATTCTCGAGACCGGCCAGAAGGAACGCCCGTAGCCATCCTTGACGCGTTTCATTGCGCCTTCCGCGTGAAGAACTCATCGGCCGAAAGCAGAAGTCCCGCCAGCGACAAGAGGATGAAGACGACCTGGTGGATGTGATCCTTGCCCGGCGGCAAATTCCCCACAAGGTGCGCGGTCCAGAACAGCGGGTAGTAGCAGAGCACGAAGAACGCCCATCGTTGGCGCTGCCGGAAAGCCGTGAGGGTGATCATCACGCCGAACAGGCCCATTCCGATCGATGCCGCTCCGATCGCCCGGAGATAGGCAGCGTCGGGGTTCGGCAGCACGACTACGATCAGGCCGAAACCGAGAACCGCCACGCCGCTGAGCAACAGCGCGATCCAGGACAGTCTGAAACGCAGCTTCTCGCTAGCAGGCAAGGTCGCGGTCATAGGACGAAACGTACTGGACCAGACACATGGGACCGCCCGTAAATCCCTTCGACGAGCACGACCTTACCGCTTTCCTTGCGCTGTTCGCGCCGGTGGCGATCCAGTCAGCGTCGACCGCCGGTTGAAACCCACCGGTGATCGCCTGCCACTGGGCCGGTGTCGAGTAGACCCCACCCTGGTCGGTGACGTTCTTAACAACTGACGTACCCGAGAGCCGGCTCGCGCTCCGAGGCTCAGCCCGGGCTCGGGGTCGGGCGGCGGCGCCAGGGAGTTCGGCCCTCGAGCTGGTCATACGTGAGCAGCCCGAGGCCGGTGAGGCCGAAGGGCAGATAGAGAACGATGCTGCCGATGACGGTGAGCGGCCAGCTGACCTCAGGTCGTGACATCGGCCCGACGAGAAGGACACCCAGGTCGATCAGGGCATGCGCGGCGACAAGCGGCCAGATGCTGCCCACGCGTAGGCGGACGGCGGCGAAGAGAAGTCCGATCTGAAAAGCCGAGACGACCTGCAGGCTGACCGGGCCGACTGGGTGGGCGAGAACGTTGGTGAAGTGGAGGAGCGCGAATATCAGGGCGGAGCCGGCGCCCGCCATCAGCGGGCCGAGCCGCCGGAGACCGTAGAGCAGTAGGCCTCGGCACATCGTCTCCTCGGCAAAGCCGACCAGCGCCACGAGAACCATCAGCTGTGGAAGGAGTCCCCAGCGTCCGTGAGCCGGGAGCAGCGGCCCCGCCAACAGCCAGACGAGCACGACCGGAGCAGCCGCCAACAGCGCCACGGGTCGCTCGCGCCAGCGGTCGGTAAGGCCTGTCTCGCGCCACCAACCCAGCGCCCAGACCGCGGCCAGGACGGCCGAGGCCAGGACGACCTCAAAGACGATCGCAGCCGCCAGCGGCGCATTCCGGATTCCGGCGACGGTAAGTGCACCGGCCAGCACGGGAACGAGGAGGAGGACCGGGACGATCGCTGCCGCGGGGTGGCGGCGAAAGGCGGTCAGCGGCGGAGCATGTGCACCTGACCGGTCTTGATCATGTACACGGAGACTGCGATGTTGGCGATCGCGACAACCGTCCCGATCCCGCTGCAGATGATGCCGGCGGTCGTCACCCCGCGGCCGCCCGAACGGCGGTCGACGATGCCGAGCACAAGTCCGACGATCCCGACCACGACGCCGACGAACGCGATCAGAAGCGCAGTGATAAGGCTGACGATGCCGAGCACCAGGGAGGCAATCGCCTTACCCGTCAGTCGAGCGGGTGATCTAACTTCCACGCGGGATCCTTTGTCTCATCAACGTCGGCAATGTCGTCGCTACTTGACATGGCGGTCGGGCATGAGCCTCAGACGGCGCTTGCGAGGGAGGCGTGCACGTACAGGCGCTCGGTCAAGCCGGTCGCGACCGAAACGAACACCCTTGCATGTGATCAGAGTCAGCGAAGGACGCCCGGTCTTCGCAAACATTCCCGAGGGGACCTGAGGGTAGGGCAGGGTCGCGACCGAATCGACCACGAACACGCGGGAGTGGCCGAGGTTGTCCACCACCGTCACCTGGTCCCCCACCCTGGCGCGATCGAGGTGCGCGAAGATGGCGTTCACGTCAGGCCGATACGTCGGCGGCGGCCCGTACCAATCGACGTGGCCGTCGATGATCGCGTCGCCGGGCGCGCCCGGTCGGGGCGAACTTGTGTACCAGCCCGTGGCGTTGACGTTGCAGCGGACGGCAGGCGTCTCCGGGTCGCATGGCGTGGCGATGGCGCCGTGCCGGTCGAGACCCACGGGCACGACGGACTGCGAGTCGATCCCGATCGTCGGGATCGAGACTCTGACCGGATCGCCTGGAGGCGCCACACGCCTGTTGTCGATCGTCACCTTCGGCGCAGGCGGCTGAGGCAAAAGGATGCTGGCCCCGGCACCGATCACGGCAACGATGGCCGCGAGACCCAGCAGCTTCGCTGCGAGATGTCTCCGGCGATGCGGTGGGGGGCCCGCGGCGGGCACCCCCGCAAAGTCAGTCAACAGGTTCACGCAACTCCGGTTGTCGGCGGCACCGGGTCGTGAGCGGTCGAGGGGACCACCGGCGCCGAAGGAGTCGACTTGGGCGGCTCAGGAGCGCCGCCTTCTGAGGTTGGCGTCGGGCTCGGGCTGGTGGGCGGCGTCGGGTTCGAGGATGGGGACGGTGTCGGGTTCGAGGACGGGGGCGGCGTCGGGTTCGAGGACGGGGACGGCGTCGGGTTCGAGGACGGGGACGGTGTGCCGGGGTTGTCGTCATCGACGACCTTGCAGCCGTCGTTCCAGATGTCCTGGCCCTCGGCGGTCCAGTTCTTGCCCGGGTAGCTCATCGAGCCGTCCTGGCCCGAATAGCCGTACGGCGGGATGATGTCACCGTCGTGCGCGTTGTGACCCTTTGCGTCAACGGCGTCACCCGCCGACGAGATGTTCACGTCGACGCTCACGTACGGATTCGACTGCGACCCGGTCGCATGACACAGGGTCACCTTCTCATGAGAGTCGCCGCCGTTAGAGGCAAGCGACACGACCGCGAACGAGGCGACGCCCAGTGCGGCCAGGGCAATCGCAACGGGAACCTGACGAACGAAACGCATGTAACAACACCTCCAAAAGGACCTGTCATCTTCAGGGCGCGCGAGGTCATAGGCGCGCCGACCATGCGAGCGGCTGTGCTCGCGGGGTTTCGACTACCTGCCTGAGGTCTGGCCTCCTACCGCTTATGGCGGAAGCAGACGCCCAGCTGGGTCGCCGACTGGTCCCTGGGAGGCTCTCCTCCCCATCATCCGATTCACGAACCTGGTGCCGAAGGCACCCTCCCTCTCCCCTCACCGGCAGGCCTGGTACTTCTACAGCGTTTGCATGCAGAGCACTCTGAGTATAGCGCGTTTAGTACTGAAACGTACTGAATCGACCCGGGGGGCCTAAAAGGGGAGGGCGTGCACCACCGCGTCGTGTTCCTCGCGCGTAAGCGGTTGGTGGGACTCCCCATACGCCCGAGCGATGGTTCCGGTCAGAGCATGCAGCCCGCATACCCGCGCCGCCAACCGCGGGTCGACGTCGGCAGCGGCCATCGCCGCGAGCCAGAGGTCGAAGCAGGCGCGAGGCGATACATGGCTCGTGCCGGACAGGGCGGTCAGCGCCTGGGAGACGCCGGATCGCGTCAGCGCGGGACGGCTGTGAGGGGGCCTGCCAGGCGCACGAGACCCCGCGAACAGGCGCTCGCGCGGCTGGATGTCTTCGACCTTGAGGTAAGCCTTCACCAGCTCATAGAGGGAATCGGGGATCGGCACCTCGCGACCCCGCCGACCTCCGACCTTGATCCAACAACCGCGGCGGTCGGCATAGACCGAGCTCGCCAGGAGCCTGAGGCACTCAGTCGCCCGGATGCCGCAGCACAGCACCTGGACAAGGAGCCGGTCCCGGGCCGAACGTGCCGCCGCCACCAGGCGCGCGACTTCGCGCCGGTCGAACGCCGCTCCGTTCTTTCCGTTCCGCCGCGCCGCGGATCCCATTGCGGCGGAAGGTTAACCGCTCTGATCGTATGACCACCCGCATGAAATGAGAGAGAGGCCCGGTTGGCCGGACCTCTCCCTCTCCCTCTCGTCGGGTTGGGTTGTCAGGCGGGTTGAAGACTGTCTTTGGCCTTGCCCCTGGTGGGCTCCTTCGCGATGAGCTTCTGCTCGACGGCCTTGTCGGCGACCTGGCGTTGCGCCGCCGTCTCACCCAGGCGTTCGATCTTGCGGGCGGACTCGATCAGCTGCGCCCAGGCCGCCTTCGCTTCCGTCGTCAGCTCTCCCCAACCGGGGTCGACAGGGATCGGACCGTTGGGGCCGAGCACCCAGAGCGGCCCGTCGGCGAGGCTGCCGATGATGTTGTTGACCAACCCTTCGTTGACCGGGAAGTTGAGGCGCCACGGGACCACCGTTACATCGACCGGCTCCGACGCGATCCCGTTCGCGATCACCACCAGGTCCGCCGGGCCTTTCGGGACGTTGAACGGAACCTTGAAGTGCGTGGTGACGGCAGTGCCTCCGGTGGCCACGGCCATCGTCGAGTGGTCAAAGGTCCGGCAGAAGTACTCCTTGCCGTTGGCGTTGCTGCGGAGCTTGACGATTGGGAAGTTGGTCGCCATCGTCGCGTCATCGCCGTAAGAGCACGCTTGAGATAGACCGTTGAGCTGGGTCCCGGTCAACTGGTAGGTCTGCTTGTTGCGAATCACGTGCGGCACGCTGAGGATCGTGGGCCGCCAGTCCTCCTCGGGATCGCCGTCGGGGGTGTAGACCTCCACGTCGCCGCTCGACGCGGAAACGAGCACCTGTCCGGAGGGAACCAGGAGCATTCGCATGTTGTACGGATTCCCACCGGCGTTGGCCGGAGTAGGGACCTGGGTCAGGGAATTCGCGAGTGGGTCGTACTCGTAGAACGTGGCGCCGTTGTTGAAGCCGTCCACGCCGGGGCCGACCGTGACCAGGACGCGGCCGTTCGGGAGCAGCACCCCAGGGGTGTCCTTCGCCTCTCGGGGCTGACCGGTGCCGTCAACCGGAAACGTCGGACCCGACGTCCAGGTCCCCGTTGCCGTCGGGGAGCTCGGAGGCGTGTAAAGATCGGTGGCGCCCGTCGCGCCGGCACAGAAGACGCGCCCGTCAGGCAGCAGCAAGGCCGGCCCGATCTCGATGCTGTATCCCTGGACCAGGTCCGCAGGGACGGTGCCGGCGCTCACCCACGTGTTGGTCGCCGAGACGTACTTCTCCGCCTGCGGGTGATTCGAGCACTCGGCTGCAAGGACCGTCCCGTCCGGCAGCAAGGTCCACGTCTCCTCCGAGCTCGTGTCGGCTTTGTTCGGACCCGCGCTGAAGGTGTCGGTCGCAGGGTCGAAGATCGCCGTCGCGGTGCTCGAGATGCTGCCGAGGATCAGCCGGCCGTCGGGAAGAACGCAGCACGGCGCATCGCCGACTGCAGTCCACCCGGCCGGAGGGGCAAGCGACGTCCACCGATTGAGGACCGGGTCATAGATCTCGCAGTCGGTTGTGTCGCCTCCCGACGTGGAGTATTCGCCACCGGCGACGAACACCCGGCCGTCGGCCAGCACGGCTGAGGCGTAGTACAGCCGCGTGGTCAACATGTCGGCGAGCCGCGTCCACGCTCCATTGACGTAGCTGCCGTCCTGGTCTGGGACCAGCTTCCAGCACTGGACCGATTGATAGCCGTTGCAGAAGACTGAGCCGTCAGTCAGCAACAGCATCGTGCACGCTTGAAACGGGGGCTGATTGGTGAGCGGCTGCCAGGTTCCGGGCATGATGGGCCTCCTTCGCTCAGCTGCGCCGCAGCTTCTTGATGGTGAACGGCTCGGCGGCTGCCACAGAGCCCTGGCCGCGATATGCCAGCTCGATGCGGGCACCCTCGGGAGGCGTGGTGGTCAGGTAGCCGACGATCGTCTTCTCGTCCGGTTGGATGCGCGGGTAAAGGACCTGAACGTCGCCCACCCGCACGATCGGTTCGAGCGCGCGCATGAAGATGTTCGTCCCGTGGATCGTGATGCGCGTAGCGCGCACCGGCGCGTCGCGCTCACCGAAGGGCACGTCGACCTCCTCCAGGTCATAGGAGTCGAGCGTCGTCGGTCGTGGCGGGTGGTCTGCCATCTCACGCCTCCTTCGCGTCGGGCACGAATTCGATGTCGGTCACCTCGACATCGCCGGTCGGTTTGACTCCGAAGTCGAATGCAACCGAAACGATCTCCTTCAGGTCGACGTCGTGCTGCCCATGGTTGTCGTGCTTGAACGCCCTAAGAGGAATCCGGACCGTCTTCAGAGACGACTTGATGAGGCTGGGGATGCCGCGGGTGAACGGGTAGTCGAGCCTGGCGTAATGCGCCACGTCCACGTGGTGCGACCTTCCGTCCTCGTCCGTGAGCGTCACCCGAAAGTCCTGGTCCGCGCCCGCGGGGTTGGAAGAGCTGTTGTAACGCTGGGTCATTCGGAACGAGAGCATCCGATACCGGTGGACGTCGTCGTCGATGGGTGGCAGCGCGGTGGTGTACGTGTGCTGGCCCGCACTCCACACCAGCTCTCCGCCGGTGTGGTCGTGCGGGGAAAAGCTGTCCAGCGCATTGAGGTCTCCCTCCGCCGGACTCGACACGAGGCTCGAAGTCACCGCGCCGCCGAGGTCGTTGGTGTGCCAGTCGCCGTTGGCAAAGCCGTCCACGAGCAAGCCGTGGGGTTCCCGATACTGCACGTCGACGGTGACTGCGCCACCGTCTGCGTCCTCGACGGCGTCGGGAATGCTCTCGCCGGTGAAGTATTTGCGCATGCCGTCGTCATCGAACAGGCGCCATCGGAAGAATGCGTTCATGTAGCCGTTGACGATCTTCTGATGTGCGTCCTCACTCACCACCTGGGCTTGATCCGCGGCGGTCAGCTGGCCGAAGTAGAAGTCGTTCGAGTCCCACTGCGTGTTGAAGCGGTCGTGGCAGGCGCGCTCCGCGAAGATCATCGATTTGACCGGGTCGGCCCGGTCGAAGAGGCTGAAGCCGGTCGACTTCGGCCAGCTCCCCGAGACGTCGCCATCAAGCCCGCCGTACACCACCAGGTAGGGGACGGCGTAGGGACCTGACAGCGAGTACGGACCGTACTGGTCGGTCGGCGCCAGCGACACGATCGCCCGGAACCCGTAACCGAGACCCTCATCGACGTTCAACTTCGACGCGATCACGACCGCCTCACCGCCACGCGAGTGACCCATGATGCCGAGCCGGTCGAGATCGATGCTGCCACCGAACTTGGTCTTGAGGATCTCGATGTGCTTGAAGAGCGCCCTTGCCCTGGAGACGCCCGCAGCGCCCGGATAGACGTGAATCGACGCCGCGATCATCCCGTTGCGGGCGAGGTGCTCGAGCAGGTAGTTGTAGCCCTCGTAGCTCAACAGCGATCCGCTGTTGCCGTGGACCACGACGACCATCGGGTAGTCATCCCAGCGGTCGGAGATCTGGGACGGGTCTGTGGCGCCGGCGGTGTCGGCCGGGAAGTACACCACCGCCTTCAGCTCGAGCGGCGCAGGATCCGGGAACTCGCCGGGGGCCGGAACCGTGGTGGGGCCGGCGTCGTACTCGAAGTTGCCGGCGAACGGAAAGTGGCTCATGGTCGTCGGGTCAGGCATCGACCTCTCCTTCGCCGGCCTCGGGTCTGGGCCGGAACTTGATGTCAACCACCAGGCTCGAGATGGCGACGGCCACCGCCAGCACGAGCAGGCCGAACTTCATCGAGGCGACAGTGGCCGTCATGAAGAGGGGCGAGGGCATCACGTCGCCAACCCCCGGCCGCACATCGCCGCCTGCACGCGGTTGCTCACCTCGAGCTTCCTCAGCACCTGCTGCACGTGCTTGTTGACCGTGTTCGGCGAAACGAAGAGCCGGGTCGCGATCTGTCGATTGGTCAGCCCAAGCTGGATTTGGTCGAGCACTTGTCGCTCCCGTCTCGACAGGATCGACTCGGCGGTGGCGTACATCGGGCCTTCTCCTCCGGTGTGGATTTCGCGATTGGCCCCGGCCAGGAATCGGGGTAGCCGAGGGGGTCTTCTGGCTCGGAGGTCGAGGCCAACCGCTGCGGACAGGCTATGTCTGGGACGCTCGCCTTCCATCGGCGAAATCGCCTAATCGAGCTACCTAAATTGCTAGTCCCGGACGAGCCCCTGTGACACGGCCCAGGCCGCGATCTGAGCGCGGGAGTGGAAGTCGAGCTTGTCGCGCATGTGCTCGATGTGAGCGTCGACGGTGCGCACGGACAGGAACAGCCTGGTCGCGATGTCGCGGTTCCGGAGACCGCGGCCGACGAGCGCGGCGACTTCCAGCTCGCGGGGGGTGAGCACCGGTGACGGCCGGATCGGCGCGGCATCTCGTCGGTGGGACACGAGCCACTCGAGGGTCTCGTTGACCGCCTCCTCGAGCGACAGCTCGGCGCCGATCGTGGACCCCTCCTCGCTCACCCGCGCGCGGGCGGGCGCCAGGGCCATCTCGACCATCGCCTCCCAGAGTGGTGCCGACGATGCCCCGGCGGCGCGCCGGATCGAAGCCGCGGCGGCGGCGAGCCGGACCGCGCGAGCCGGCTCCCCGGTGGCCGCGGCGAGGCGGGCGCAGGTCTCCAGAACGAAGGCCACGTCGACCTTCTCGTGCAGCCGCTGCGTGATCTCCAGGCTTTCGAGGAGATGCGCGCGCGCCGTCACCGTGTCCTGACGTTCGACTGCGACCGTCGCGAGACACGCGAGCAGGAACGCCACCACCTTTTCGTCCCCGAGCTCACGATGCAGCTCCAGGCTCTGCTTTGCGTAAGCGATCGCGGGCTCGAAATCACCCTCCAGGTAGTTCGCAAGCGCCATGACCAGCAGCGCGCCGGCGGTGCCTGGCCGGTCGCCGAGCTGCTCGGCGATCGAGAACGCCTCTTTCACCAGCCCGGCGGCTTCGCGGCTGTTGCCCATCAGCACGGTCACCAGGGCGAGGTTGCGCAGCGACCTGGCCTGGACGACCCGGTCGCCGACGGCCGCGGCGATGCGAACGCTCTCCGCCAGGTAGGCCGCGGCCTGCTCGAACTGGCCTCTGCGGTGGGCCAGCCAGCCGGCCGCGCCCAGGGCGTCGGCGCGAAACGCGGTCTCCTCGGGCCAGGTCGTGAGCGCCTTGTCCAGCCAGTCGGCGCCTTCGGTGAGATATCCGCGCGCGTCCCAGAAACCTATCAGCGAGGTGGCCATTCTGAGGTTGAGCTCGGCGGAGACGGTCTGAAAGAACGCAAGCGCGGCCCGGACGTTGTCGTGCTCGCGTTCGATCAGGTCGAGGCGATGCGAATAGTCGGGGCTGTTCTGCAGGTCGCGCACTCGCTCCGCCAGCCGCAGGAAGTAGTCGGCGTGGCGGTGGGAGTACTTCGTGATCTCGCCCCGCTCGTTGAGCTGCTCCTGGGCGTACTGCTGGAGCGTCGCCAGCACCCGCATCGGGTTCTCCTGGGCGCCGATCTCGATCGGCATCACCAGCGACTTGTCCAGCAGGCGGACGAGCAGGTCCATGACCTCTTCCACCGCAAGACCATCCCCGGAGCAGATCTCCTCGGCCTCGTGAAGGGAGAAGCCGCCCGCGAACACGGACAGCCTCCGAAACAGAGAGCGTTCCTTGGAATCGAGGAGCTGGTAGCTCCAGTCCACCGCCGCGCGCATCGTCTGGTGGCGAGGGACCGCTCCCGGGCCACCGGTGAGCAGCCGCAGGCGATCGTCCAGCCGTGTCCCGAGCTCACCGACCTCCATCACCCTGGCCCGTGCCGCGGCAAGCTCGATCGCGAGAGGAATGCCGTCGAGGCGGCGGCAAATCTGGGCGATCGTGGATGACCTCTCGGGTCCTACCGCTTCCGGCGTCAGGCCCGGCCAAGCGCGGTCGATGAACAGGCGCGCCGCCTCGCTGAGCCCTTCCTGGTCGGGCGCGCCTCCGGCTGCCACAGACATCGGGGGCAGTCGCCAGACCCTTTCCTTGAGAGCACCTGTGGGCTGCCTGCTGGTGGCGAGGATCTTCAAGCTCCGGCAGCCCGCCAGCAGCCGGTTGGACAGCTCGGCGCACGCCTCCACAAGGTGTTCGCAGTTGTCGAGAACCAGCAGGCAGGAAGACGACTCGAGATGCTCCGTGAGCGTCTCGACCAGGTCGTCGCCCGGGACCTCACGGATCCCGAGTCGGTTGGCGACCTCATGGGGCACCAGGGCCGGGTCGGCCAGGGCGTCGAGCTCGATCACCCAGACGCCATCGGCATAGTTGTCAAGCAGATCCGCGGCAAGGCGCAGGGCGATTCGCGTCTTCCCCATTCCGCCTGGGCCGGTGATCGTCACCATCTGGTGTTTGGCGATCTCCGACTCGAGCTGGCGGAGCTCGGCCTGGCGGCCGAGAAAGCTCGTGACCTGTTCGGAAAGATTGGTGCGTTTGGTCAGGCGGCGCGACGCTGGTAGTACGTCCGTGGCCCCCTCCTGGATACCGGAATTATGTGTGTTTCCCACCGGTGTTAAGTGATTTGTTTTTGCCGGCCGGCGATCCGTGCCTGCAGGGCGCGCGCGCTCATCCACACCTCACCGGGCCACGGAAGACCTCGCTCGAGCTCGCCTCCGTCACGCGGCTGGTAGGACGCGAGGACGAGGCCGCCGAGGTTGTGGACCAGCGACCAGCGAAGGTTGTGCGGCAGGGGGCGCACTTCGAAACCGAACCGGCGCGCCATCCGCGCCAGCACGGTGATGCCCCGAATTGCGGCCACCCCGCCGAGGGCGCCGGACGCCACGCGCTCGCCGATCGCATCGAGGTCGCTGTTCACTCGAGGCGCCAGCGCCCAGACGTCACCGTTCGCGCTTCGGCTCAGGTCCGCCACCCGCTGGTTGTCGAGATGGAGATGCAGGATCCTTGCTCCGCGCGGGACCACCGTGCCGTCGGCCAGAACGGTCGAGGGTCCCCGGTAGGGCGACACGCCGAACTGGAGGATCGAGCCGGCCTGGACCGGCCGCACTCGCCAGATCCACATCTCGATCGGTTCCCAGCGCCGCCACAACCCCAGCACGCCAACCCGCCCGGCAGCCCTCAAACCCGTCGTGACCGAACTGCTCAGCTGGAGTCTGGAATGGGGCAAGCGGAGCGTCTAGTATCCCAGCCAGTGACCAGGCTCCGAATCGGCTGGCTTGGTCACAAATCGGCGACTGTCGGCGACGGCTTGCGAACGTACTCCCGCAACGTCACGGCCGGGCTTTCGGAACGAGGCGCCGACATCGTCTTCGTGCATCACGAGAAGGCCCTGGATGAAGGGCTGCGGTCGTTCTCACTGGTCGGAACGCCGGTCTTCCAGCGCCGCCTGGTCGTCGCCCGCCGGCGATCGCGAAAGCGGCTCGTGAACATCCTCCGAGAGCAGCAGGTCGACATCGCGCACCTCTCGGCGCCCTTCTCGACGCTGGATTTCAGGATGCCGCGCCTGTGCCACGCGCTTGGCGTCCCCCTGGTGGTGACCTTCCATGTTCCCTTCGCCAAGTCGGCGTCGCGCTGGTCGAGGCTCGCGGCCGCGGTGTACCGGCTCTACGCACGCACCCTGGCCGATTGCGACCGGGTGATCGTGCTGGGCGGGGAGCAGCGCAGGCTGCTGATCGGTCTCGGCGTGCCCGATTCGCGGATCACAGTCCTCCCCAACGGGGTCGACCTCGACAAATACAGCCCCGGCCCGTCCACCGCGCTGGACGTCTTCGGCGCCGAGCGAATGTTTTGCTTCATCGGCCGCGTCGACCCGGAGAAGCAGGTGGAGCCGCTCGTGCGCGCCTTCCTGGATGCCTCTCCGTCGCCCGGGACCCGCCTCCTGATCGTCGGCGACGGCGTCGATCTTCCTCGTTTGAGGCGGCGATATGCCGACCCGCGCGTCGTCTTCACGGGCGTCATCCTCGACGAGAAGCGCCGGATCGACATCTTGCGAGCCTCCGACGCCTTCTTCCTGCCGTCACAGCTTGAGGCGCAGTCACTCGCGGTGCTCGAAGCGATGGCTTGCGGGACCGCCGTGGTCGCAACGGCCGTTGGCAACCACGTCGAGGTGCTCGACGGCGCCGGAAGGCTGTTGAACCCGCATCGCCTGACGGTGGAGCTCAATTGCGTGATGCATGACTTGATCGAGTCTCCGGACCTGTGTCGGGCCCTGGGTGACCGAGCGCGACTTCGTGCTTGTGATCTGTTCGCGCTCAACGCTCACGTCGACGGGTTGCTCGCCACGTACAGCTCGGTGATGGGTGGCCGTCTCCCGGTTTGATCGAGCCGGTTCGGGACATCGACCTTGCGTCCCTATAGTTCTGAGTCGTGACGGCGGAGCTGCTCGAATCGGCTCGTGCGCTGGGGCCGAGGATCGTCTCCGACCGTCGCACGATCCACTCTCACCCCGAGATGGCGTATGACGAGGAGCAGACCTCCACTCTCGTCCAGGCCCGCCTCCGCGACCTCGGCATCCCCTTCCGTGCCGGACTGGCAAAGACCGGCGTGGTCGCACAGATCAAAGGTGAGCTGGGAGAAGGTCCGTGTGTGTTGCTTCGCGCCGACATGGACGCGCTGCCAATAGAGGAGAGATCAGGCGTCGCGTTCGCCTCTGAGATCCCCGGCGTCATGCATGCCTGTGGGCACGACGCTCATACGGCGATGCTGCTGGGCGCGGCGCAGCTTTTGCTGGAACGCCGGTCGCAGTTCGCCGGCACCGTGAAGCTCATGTTCCAACCCGCGGAAGAGGGAGGCGCCGGGGCTGCGCGAATGATCGAAGACGGCGTGCTCTCGGGACCGCCCGTCGACGCCGCCTTCATGCTCCATGTCCGGCCGGAGCTCGAAGCGGGCCAGGTCTCGTATGGCGCGGGGCCGATCCTCGCCGGGGCCGACGCCTTCTCGATCACGGTCGAGGGGCGCGGCGGGCATGCCGCCCGGCCACACCAGGCAGTCGACCCGGTCGTCGTCGGAGCGCAGATCGTGAACGCGATCCAGACCCTTGTCGCGCGTGAGGTCGATCCGACGGTTCCCGCGGTCGTCACGTTGGGCAGCTTCAACGCGGGGAATCGGTCCAACGTGATCGCCGACCGCGCCGTGTTGAAGGGCACTATCCGCGCCTTCGACGACGGCCTCTTCACCCACCTGGAACAGCGTTTGCGAGACATCGTCACGGGCGTCGCATCCGCGCTTCGTGCGACGGCGAATGTCGAATTCGAGATGCGTTACCCGCCCGCCGTCTGTGACCCCGCGATGGCAGAGCTGCTCGGTGAGAGCGCCCGAGGCCTGTTGGGTTCCGACGCCGTGTTCACGTCTCGGCCGCAGATGGGGGCCGAGGACTTCGCCTTCGTGCTTCAAAAGGTGCCAGGGGCGATGCTCTGGCTTGGAGTCAAGAGTCCTGAATGGGCCGAGCCAAAACCTCTGCACACCGCGACTTTCGACATCGACGAGTCCGCGCTTCCGATCGGAAGCTCAGCCCTGGTGGGCGTCGCGATCGACTATCTGAACCGGTCCTAGGCCATCGGACGAGCTGATCAAGGGTCGGACCACATGCCGGCCCGGCGGTAGCCGATCAGCATCGCCAGCGCAATGCAGAACTGGGTCAGCCCGAGCACGGCCGTGAGCGCGACGTACCAGCTCGGGCCTGGTTTTGGAGCCTCGCCCGCGAGTTCAAGGGCTGCGGCCGGCACCCGCAGGATGCCCGCAAGGAACACGACCAGGATCAGCCAGAAGGTCCAGCGCCAACCACGGACGACGCCGGCCGAAATCAGCGAAAGCAGCAAAGTGAGCACGAGGACCGTCGCGATCTCCACGGGAGGACGGTCCGTCGACACTTTCACTTGCCCGCTGAGGATCTGGTCAAAAACCGGACGGTCGGCAACCAGGAGCACCAGGACGAAGAGCCAGTAGGCGGCCAGCAGTGCCAACACAACGACCTTGATGCGGCCGATCACAAGAGCTGGGTGCACCTCCGCGACCTATCAGTGATTGCTCGGGCTATGATCAATCCGACATAGTTAAGCGAATTGCGCTCATCGCTGCGATCGCCTGTATCTGCGCGAGCTGCGACGGATCATCGCCGCCTGTCACGTCGGCCGGCAGGCATAAGCCGACCGCTTCGGCGTCCGTTCTTCGACTCACCGGGACCATCACCGTCACCGGCGCAGTCCAGATCGTTTCGCGCTTCGACTCATCGGCCACCGAAGATGTTGCCGGCGAGCAGTCCCCCGCGCCCGCCGGCGCGACCTGCTCCGAGTACGCGGCAGGCCTCAAACCGCCGGCGGTCGCCGGTACTGGCACGGGCTTTGACGCCCCGGACGTGCGCACCGCCAGAATCAACAACGAGAGCGTCTACGTTTCAGTGTCGATGAGCAAGGGATACGCCGGTCCGGGGACCTACGACAGCCGGCTAAATCATTCGCTGAGCGGCTACGCCGCCCAGGACGTCGACAACGCTGCCGGCATCGAGACGACGATCTTCAGCTCCGGAATTCATGGCGAAACCTTGCTGACGGTCGGTCCTGATGGTTCGGGCTCGCTGGACTTGACCGACTGGGGCAGCGGCGAGGTCCACGGGGCGACGGGGGCCGGTGGCGTGCGGATCAATGCTCGCATCGACTGGCGCTGCGACCGGTAAGGCGCAAGCGTGTCTGACCGCGAACCGAGCGACCGTTGGCGACTCGCCGTCCTGTCCGATCCACACGGGGATCACGTTGCCTTCAGCAAGGTCATAGGTCACCTCGAAGGCGGCGCGCCGGTGGACGAGGTCTTGATCGGAGGCGACATCGCGCAGGGGGGTGCCGAGCCCGGCAAAGTCATCGATGAGATCCGAAGGCGCGGATGGCGATCCGTGCGGGGCAACGCCGACGACCTGTTGGTCCGAATCGCCGACGGCATGGCCGCGGAGGATGCTCTGCGCTTCGGTGAGCATACTCACGGACCGCCCCGCCCCGAAGTGGCGCGCCGATCGGAATGGAGTGTCCGCAGGCTGAGTCCAGACCAGATCGAGTACCTTCGGGCGCTGCCGCTGGCGATCGAGCGACCGTTCCCGATCGGAAAGGTGACGCTCGTGCACGCCACCCCGTGGAGCACCGAGGACGTCGTTCTACCGGAAGACCACGAGGAGCTTGCTGAGCGAATGGTCTCGACCGCAGAGGCCACGCTCGTTCTGTACGGTCACATCCACACCCCGTATCAGCGCCGGCTCGGACACGGTGCCATCGCGAGCGTTGGAGCGGTCTCCGGATCCAACGACGCCGATCCGCGTCCCGCCTACACGGTCGTGAGCATCGGGAGCTCGATCACGATCGAGGTCCGGAGGGTCGACTGGCCAATCGAGGAACGGTTGGCCGCCTACGCAGCCGCCGGCGTCGAGCGGAGGTTTTCACGAGACAGCCCTGGGCCAATGCCGGTGCACTCCGAGGCCGGCGCGGTCGTCACGGTCTGGCCCTGACCCCATCATTGCCTGATGGAGCAGCGCATAAGCGTCATCACCCTGGGCGTCGCCGACCTGGCGCGAGCTCGAGCGTTTTATGAGGCCCTTGGCTGGACCGGCGCCAATCAGCCCGACGACGAGGTCTGCTTCTTCCAGGCCGGCGGAATGGTCTTCGCTCTGTGGACGAAACTGGCCGGCCACGGCGCCCCGGGGATCGAGCTTGCGTACAACGTACGGTCCCCCGAAGAAGTGTCGAAGGTCCTGGCCGAGGCTGAGCGGGCCGGAGGCTCGATCGTGCGGCCGGCCGGCACCGCCGAGTGGGGCGGGACCACCGGAGCTTTCTCCGATCCCGACGGCTACACCTGGGAGGTGGCCCACAACCCCGCCTGGACCGTCGAAGCCGACGGGGCCATCCGGATGTGACCGAACACCTCTAGACGCCTGCAGTCGCCGGGCTGCGCCAGTTGATCAGCCCGCCTGCCTCACCGGTCCGGAGGAAGCCAGCCCGTTCAAGGGTGCGGATCGAGGGCAGGTTGGCACTTTCGCAGCGGGCGATGATCCCTATGACGGACGGCTGCTTTACCGCCCATGCGACCATCGCGCACGCCGCCTCGGTCGCGTATCCACGACGGCGACGATCGGGAATCACGCTGAAGCCAATCTCCATGACGCCGCCGTCGTCGGGCGGTCCCATGAAGCCGATATCGCCGACGACGGTCTCGGTGTCGCGCTCGACCATCACCCAAACTCCAAAACGCTCGTCGTCGGGCGACGCGGCCGCCTGAATCGGCAGCACGTCGAGGAGGTCGGTCTGCGGCCACTCGACGGACAGCGCGGCGCCGAGAACTCGCGAGGCGCTGTCGCGATCAGCCGGAAGCGCAGCCGCTGCCGTCGCCGGTAGCGGGCGAAGCACCAGACGATCGGTTACCAGGTGCATCGCCGGCCTTCGTGGGTCGACTCCCGAGGTCCGAGTTGAACGGCATCGGAATCCCCGGACGACGTCGCTAGCCCGACGTGCGTTTCGACGGCTCCAGGGGCACTCCGTTGGAGCTGTGGAGGGTGCCCACGATCAAAAGCCACGAGCCAGAGACCAGAAAGTAGAAGTTGACGATCAGCGCGATCGCGCTGAGATAGATTCCCCAACTCGCGCCAAGAAAGAACGCCGCGGCGCCGATGATCTGACCGAGATAGCAAGCGCTGCCCCCGGCAACGCGAAAGAGGCTGAGCGCATAGCGGCTGGCCGCTGAGCCGAAGCCGCGCACATAACCTGAAGTGTTTATGGCGCCCGCCAACGCCGCCACGATGAACCACTCCAGACCCAGCGTTTGGTGTGTCTGATGCCCCATCAGCGCGAACAGGCCGAGGATGAACACGCTGGTGAAGCCGGTGAGCATGTTTATGGCCCTGTAGGTGTGAGTGGCATCTCTGACGACGTCCCTGAGATTTACCGATATAGCCACAAACACGAGGCCGGTCAGTGCGGCAGATCCAGTCCCCGATACGACGAAGAAATTGTTCCATTGGTCAGGGCTGTAGAGCTCCGCACTCACGGGACGCGATGCTATCAGAGGGGATTCGCCACCCCGGCGACGTCAAGCCGGCTGGTCGGCGCCATGTGAGATGACGAGCTGCCAGGAATTGCTCAACGCGATCGCCAGCAACAACAGCACGCCGGCCGCCAGGGTCCAGTCAGCGGCTGTAATCAGCGTGGCCGGCAGTCGAAGAAGCCCCGCGACGATAACGAGCACCAACCCGATGTGGTAGACGGCCGCACGCTTGTAGTTCAGCTGATGGGCACGAATCGCATTGAGTGTGAACGGCGCGGACCCGACCAGGATCGCGCCGGCCACGAGGGACTGTGTCGCGCCGACCACCGGCACCGGGAGCGCGGCAAGCGCAAGGAATGCGGCGAACAGGACGACCTGGAACGAATAAAAGGCTGACATCGCGCGCCCGACCATCAGCGGGTCATTTCGAATCTCGCGTGGCCTCAACGACACCGCGACGAACAGAAGACCGGTCAAACCGGCGGACGCGCCGGCAGCCGCGAGGTAGAAGTTGACCCACGGCGCGCCCACACGGCAAGGCTAGCTTCCGCCTACGAAGGCTGCCCTCGGTCGATCTCCCTCCGCCAACCACCTGTGGCCTCTCCGCTCCGACTTTCGATGAAGTGCTTGAACTTCTCGAGGTCACTCTTGACCTGACGGTCCAGGACCCCGACCGCGTCGCCGACCTTCTCACCCATCGAGCTCGGCTCGGCCTCGAGCCTGAGGTTCACCCTGGTCGTCGTGTCCGACATCGGTTGGAACGTCACCTCGCCGGCGTTCGCCGCTCCGCTGACGCTGTGCCAGGCGATCTTTCGGTCGGGCACCTGCTCGGTGATCTTTGCGTCCCACTCTTCTTGCTTTCCCATCACCTCGGCCTTCCAGTAAAGCCGCGTGTCGTCTTCCTGTCGGACCTCTTTCACGCCCTCCATGAACTGCGGGAAAGTCTCGAATTGCGTCCACTGGTCGTACGCCGAGCGAACGGGAACGTTGACGTCGATCGACTTCTCTACCCTGGCCATGTCATCACTCCTTTTCGGTTTGGCAATGGGGCGCCGAGCGGACTGCGCCGGCGCGAAGGGCCGCCTACAAACAGCAACCTTCGGATCGCGCCGGCTACTCGCGGTCCAAGTCGATGGTTTGATCGCTCAACCGCTCGCCCATCCGGCGCCTGGCCGCTAGCATCTCGATCGATGCCTAACTCGATCTGGAGTGGGTCGCTCTCGTTCGGCCTGGTCGTGATTCCGGTGCGCCTCTACCCCGCGATACGCAAGAAGGTCGTCCGGTTCAGGGAGCTCGACGAGCGCGGACGTCGGGTGCGGCACGTCCGCGTGCCAGACCTCGAGCCAGACCTGGACATGGAAGCGCCGCGGGCCTTCGAGCGCCCGATCGTCCGCCCCAGCCCGCCGCTCCCGGACCGTGACGAGGAGGTCGACTATCGCGAGATTCGCAAGGGCTACGAGGTTGCCCCGGGGCAGTACGTCAGCTTCTCCCGCGAAGAAGTCGCGGCGCTGGCGCCGGAAAGGAGCCGCGTCATCGAGGTGGAGCAGTTCGTCAACGCTGACGAGGTCGACCCGATCTATTTCGAGTCGCGCTATTACCTGGCGCCCGACCGCGACGCGGTGAAGTCATTCCAACTGCTGCACGACGCCATGAGCCGATCCGGCCGCATGGCCATCGCCCCGATCACGATCCGCTCGAGGCGCTACCTCAGCGCCATCCGGCCTCACGGCGAGGTGATGCTCCTGACCACGATGGTCTACGCGGACGAGGTGACGCCGGCGGAATTCCCGACGCCGGCCGCAGACGCGAAGCCGACGGAACGCGAGATCAAGATGGCGAACATGCTCATTGACGCGCTCACGTCACCGTTCGAGGCCAGAGCCTATACGGACGAGCACCGTGCACGCGTCTTGAAAGCAATCGAGGAGCGCAGACCGATCGAGGCGCCGTCCGCGCCCCCCAGCCCGACCAGGGTCATGGACCTGATGAAGGCGCTCGAAGCAAGCGTCAAGGCTGCAAAAGCGAAGCGGACCGCCACCAGGGAGCAGTCCGCAAAGCCGAAGATGCGTAGAGCGCGCGCCTAGGTCGGCGCGTCGCAACGAGATCGTCTGCAGCTAAGTCGTCCGGCGCCCCAGGAATCCAACAAGCCACAGGACGACGAGTATCACGATTGCGATCCAGATCAGGTTCATCAGGGCCAGCGAAGCGTGGAACAGCAGCCAGAGGACGAAAAGGATGGCGGCGATCACGAGCAAGGTGTGAATCAATTCACTACTCCTGTTTCGAAAATCACGGCATGAACGCAGGATGATGCCGCTACCGAAGTAACGGCGGGCGCGGGGCGACCACCTAGCGGTCCTACGGCCCCGCGGCTTCGAGTTTCGACCACCGGATCGATAGACTCCGACCAATGCTGGGCGAGTTTGAAGTTGCCATCGATCGTCTCGAGCGCGCCCTCAGGGAATGCCCTGACGAGCGCTGGCATACGAGCCTCTGGGTCGTCAAGCGGACGGATCCCTGGATGTGGCCCAAGGGCGGCGACGGTGACGGCAGGACAGAGGACGCGATCCAGGTCTTCTCCGCCTTCTGGCTGATCGCGTATCACTGCCTCTTCTTCCTCGACCTGTACTGCTGGGATGAGGCCGGCTCATTTGCCACGCCACCCGAGTTCGCGAACGGACCCGAAGATCAGGGCATCGACGAGTTCGGGGCCGCCCGCTTCCCGAACGTGACTTACTCCCGCGAGGAGCTCCTCGGCTACGTCGCCTACTGCCGCGGGCGGGTACGCGCGACCCTGGCCAATCTGACCGACCGGCAGCGCGCCATCAAACTCCGACCGGGACACCCACACGCCGGCAAGACCTTCGAGCAGCTGCTCGAGGTCAACCTGGCGCATGTACGCGAGCATGGCGATCAGCTGGCGACGTTCATCGCCCGGGGGTGCGTCACCCGTCCGTGACCTCCGGGCCGAAGGGCGGTCTGGTGATCAAAAATCAAACTCCAACTAAATAAAATTGACTTTTCGGCCACCTTTTCATAAGATTCTGCCGTGACCACCGACTGGCAGGCACTGACCCGGTTGACCCAGGGGCGCCACATGACGGTTGAGCGGGTCCGCCTGACCGACGACGATCTCGTGATCGAAGGCAGCTTCGAGCTCCCGCAGCTCGCGC
Source organism: Candidatus Dormiibacterota bacterium (assembly GCA_024280995.1). GTDB lineage: Bacteria > Chloroflexota > Dormibacteria > Dormibacterales > Dormibacteraceae > 40CM-4-65-16. The sequence continues at coordinate 107,567 of JAMXLM010000015.1, read as the reverse complement.
AGCTCAGCGTGGAGGACCAGGTCTTCATCACGGCCTTCGTCAAGTCGCACGGCTCGATCAAGGAGATGGAGCGGATCTACGGCCTCAGCTATCCGACGATCAAGGCGCGGCTCACCCGCCTTTCGGATGGTCTCGAGTTCGTCGAGACCAACCCATCGCCGTCGCGTGTCGAGATCCTGGAACGCCTCGCTGGCGGAGATATCACGCCCGATGAAGCGATCAAGGAGCTGGAGGCGCAGAAGTGATCCCGATGGTTGCCGTACTGGCGCTGCGCAGCGACCCGAGAGCTCGGAGGTGGTGGATACCTCTACCCCTATTTCTTCTCTGGCTGATCCTCGCGCCGCTGGCCATCGTCTGGGTCCCGGTCGTCATCGTTCTGTGCGCCGTCGTCGAAATCGATCCGTTTCGGGCGATGGGAACCGCCTGGCAGCTTCTGGCAGGGCTGCGAGATCTTCGCCTCGACGTCCAGACGCACGAGGCCGACATTCACATGACATTCATCTAGGAGAGAAGTGAAGTGACTGAAACCCACCGACAAGTGTTGGAGATGCTTGCCGCCGGCAAGGTGACGACGGACCAGGCCGAGCGCTTGATGGCCGCCCTCGGCCGCGACGACTCCGGTGGCGCCACCACCGCCGTCGCCATCGAGCCTCGATCGATGGCCAACGTGAAGTACCTGCGCGTGCTCGTCGACGGGACTGAGGAAGGGCACCCGCTCAAGGTCAACATTCGCGTTCCGCTGCAGCTGTTGCGCGCTGGAGTCCGCCTGGCCAGCCTGATCCCGGCTCGGGCTCAGGGCGCGGTGAACGAAGCGCTCAGGCAAGAGGGCTTGAGCGTCGACCTTTCACAGATCAAGCCCGAGAACATCGAGGAGTTGATCGACGCCCTTCGCGAGCTGACCGTGGAGGTGGATACCGCCGACGGCTCCGATCCGATCAAGGTGCGGGTCTTCTGCGAATAGCCCACCGGGCCCGAAGCGTCAGCGCAGCTCTTTCGAGTAGTAGAGGTCCGGTTCGGACTCACCCGGAGACTTGCAGGTGAAACCGTGGCGCTCATACAGGCGGCGAGCGTCGACGTCTTCACCGTCGACGTTGATTTCCAACAGGCGGGCGCCTAGTTCCTTGGCATGGGTCTCGGTTGCCTCGAGCAGTGCGGTGCCGAGACCTTGCCGCCTCAGGTCCGGCCGAACATAGAGCTCATCGAGCAAGGCGACCGGTCCGTCGTACCAGATGTTCGGTCGCAAGGTCACCAGGGCAAACCCGACAGGTGGATCGCCCGCCAGCAGCGCGTACACGTCACGGCGAGCCAATAACGCTGTAAGACGGCGCTCGAGAACCTCCGGTCCGGGCGATGGCTCATCGAACTCACGATTGAAAGCGTCGAGCAGGCGGGCAAGGTGAGCGGCGTCGCTCGTGCCGGCAGCCCGTGGCGTCGGGTGATTCGCGCCCACCCAGTCAGTCTGGTCGGTTCTTGCGGTCGCGATAGTCTCGGATGAGACACGTCATCGAATCAGGTTTGGGGAGGAGGAGGCCATGCCGGTGGTGCATCTCAGTGACGTTCCCGAGCTTTCGGTCGCCGGCTCCAACCCGTTGGTGATGAAAAAGGCCGTCGGATCGAGGCACCGCGATCCAAACTTCGTGATGCCGACATCGACCGATTCACTCAGCATCACCCACATCCGGCATTGGTCAGCCCACCCGAGAATGAAGTGCGACGAGTCGGACAGAGCGATGTTCGTGATCGACGGAGAGGCCTCGATCCAGATCGGCGACGAGCCGCCGGAGGTGCTTCGCGCGGGCGATTTCGCGCTGATTCCCAGGGGCACCGCGTACGAGTTCAGCGGCGAGTTCACGTACCTCGTGATCAACGCGCCCGCGTTCCGGCAGGGCTCTGACGTACGCGTGGGATGAACGACTGGTCTAGATGCCGGCCGGCGCCGTAGGGCCGTGACCGGCACCCGTCGAGTCGATCGCAGCAGCGATCTCGTCGAGATCGGCCTGGGTCAGGACCACAGACGAGGCCTCGATCCAGCCCTCAACCTGCTCTCGGGTCCTCGCGCCGACGATGGCGGCGGTCACGCCCGGCCACGTCAGGGTCCACGCGACGGCGACAGCACCCACCGTCGTCGAATGGCGCCGGGCTATCGGCACAAGCCGATCGCGCAAAGCGATGTTGCGCTCCAGGCGCGGCGAGATGAATTCCGGATGGGTCCGCCGCCAGTCACCGGGACCGTACGCCTCCACCAGCCCACGGTGAAAAGAGTCCGTCAGCAGGCCGACCTGCATCGGGCTGTACACGAGGACCGCGGTCGAGTGCTTCCGGCACCATTCGAGCAGCGCGCCCGCCGAATCGCGGACGATCGGCGACATCGGCGTCTGCAAGCAGGCCACGTGCCCAACCCGCTCGCAGCGCTCCAGGAGCGCGACGTCGAAGTTGCACACCGCCGCGACGCGCACCATGTCCTCGTCGACAAGCCGCAGCATCGCTCCCCACGACTCCTCGACCGGCACCCGGTTCTCCGGGTCGGGCCAGTGGATCTGAAGCACGTCGATCGCGTCGACTCCGAGGCGGCGAAGAGAAGCCTCGCATCCCGCACGTATCGTTTCCGGCCGCAGGTCAGACCAGGGCTTGCTCTCGGGCGCGTCCCAGATGCGTCCGCATTTCGTGAAGACGAGCGGACGCGGTGAACCAGTCCGCCGAAGGGCTTCCGCGACCAGCTCCTCGGAGTGGCCGCGGCCGTAGTTCGGTGACGTATCCACCCACGTCACACCTTGCTCGAAGGCTTCGAGCATCGCGGCTATCGATTCGGCGTCGCGCTCCGGCGGTCCGCTGAAGGACCAGTCCGGGCCGCCCGCCGACCAGCTGCCGAATCCGAGCGAGCTGATCGTGAGCTCTGTGGTACCGAGACGCCGGCCGGTCATCCGTTACGGCGAACCAGCTCGATGATCTCGCGCGAGCTGTCGAGCGCATCCTCGCTCACCTCCGCGTACGGGTCGGGAGACAGCGAAAGGATCACGTGATCGGCGCCCGCATCGCCGTAGTCCCGGACCACTCGGGCGAGGTCGTGAGTTGATCCCACCGCGACCTCCGGTTCGCTGAAGCCGCCCGGCACGTGTCTCCACCCGTCGAGCACGCACGCGATCGACGCGCTCGTCTCAACCGCCGATCGCTCTCGGCCGGCGCGCCCGATCGCCTCATCGAGGCCCGCGAGCGCGGCGCGAAACCTGGCGGTGTCGGCGGCGCCCCAGTAAGCGTGATTCCAACCATCACAGCGAGCGGCGATCGAAAGCATCCGCGGCCCTTCAGCGGCGATCCAGATCGGTGGCGCGGGCGCAGTGACCGCGACAGATGCGCGATCGATGCGTGCCCAGGCAGACTCGATCGAGACCTCCTCACCGACGAGCAATCGCTGGAGCGGGTCGACACCCGTTTCCAACCGGCTCACGAGATGATCGAAGGGAAGCCCGAGGGCATCGAACTCGGGTCGGTGCCACCCGGTGCCGAGCCCGAGGATGAACCTGCCCGCGCTGGAGTCGGCCAGCGCGGCGGCCTCACGCGCCAGCTGCACGACGTTGCGGAACGCGTAGCTCAGGACCAACGAGCCAAGCGCGATCCGTGACGTCGCCGCCGCCACGTGCGCGAGGACGAGCAGCGGATCGTGAGCGAGGACCCGACCGGTAGGTCGCTGGATGAAGACGTGGTCCATCACCCACACCGAGTCAAAGCCGATCGCCTCCGCCTGTCGTGCCTGGCCGGCCAGCTCCGTCAGCGTCTTCGGCCGGTACGTGTAGTAGTCGTACATCTTCAAGGTCACCCCGACCTTGACCGCGCCGGCGGGTCGCGTGCTACTTCGTCGCTGCAGCAGCCAGCAGGCGCTTCGCGCTGTCGCGCCCGACACGGCGCAGATGGGTCTGAAGCTGTCCCGCGGCGGGATTCCAGATTCCGCGCAGGACCATGTCGGAATAGATGTCCGCGATCTCTTCGAGCGACAGGCGCCCGCGCGGCGAGTACCACGATGAAACCCAGGTGGTCATGGCAAGGATGCCGTAGGCGGTCAGCTGGACGTCGACCGGAAGAAACTTGCCCTGCCGAATTCCGTCCTCGAGCTCCTTCTGGAACATTCCCTCGTACTCGTGGCGGAGCGTCACGATCCGAGCCCGCTGCTGCCGGTTCAGGCTGCGCAGCTCGCTGTTGCCGATGAACACCTCTTTGGCGCGATCGCCGTGGAATCGGACGTGGTGGTAGACGAGGAGACGCATCCGCTCGACGACGTCCGGCTCCTGCGCTTGCTGGCGCTGGTCCTCGAGCAGGTCGAGCATGACCGTCTCCATGATGTCGAACAGCAGCTCGCCTTTCGAGGTGATGTGGTTGTACAGGCTGCCGACCTGGATTCCGACCCGAGAAGCAATGTCGCGCAGGGTCGTCGCCTGGAAACCGTGCTTGTAGAACTGGTCCAGCGCAACCGACCGGATCTCGCCTGCGGTGCTTTCCCCCGCCGCCCTGCCGCGGCGCCTGGTTACGGCCACAGTGAATGTCCAGTCCCCATCAGCATGGTGAACCGGAGCACGTGGTGACCTTAGTGGTATGCGGCGACGGTGTCAACTGTGCCAAAGAGCGATCGTTAGTTTGTCTATCCTGACGGAAGTTTGGTGACGGTTCCGGAGGTGCTGCGCCGCAATCACAGACGCCGGCCTCTCGCGCCGGCGGCAATCGACGCCGGCCGGCGCCTCACCCACCGCCAGCTGTCAGAACGGTCGTGGTCTGTCGCCAACGGCCTGGCTGCTCTCGGGGTGCGTCCCGGCGACAACGTGGCCGTGCTGTGCGGCAATGGCGTCTTCAGCGCCGAGGCCATCCTGGGGATCATCGCGGCCGGCGCGGTGGCCGTGCCGCTCAACTGGCGTTGGTCCGACGCGGAGCTCGAGCACGGCTTGAGCGACAGCGGCGCAAGCGTGGTGCTTGCGGACCAGGAGTTCGCCGGCAGGGTCCCCTCCACCCCGCGCGTGATAGCAGAAGGCCCCGACTTCGAGCGGTTCCTGGGCCCGCCGACGCCTCCGGCGATCGACGTTTCGCCGCACGCCGCCGCGGTGATTCTCTACACCGGCGGTACGACCGGAGCCTCCAAGGGCGTGGTCCTGTCACACACGAACATCATGGCCAACGCGATCGACGAGATCGTCGACACCGACATGGAGGCGGACGACATCACGCTATTGATCGCGCCGATGTATCACTCGGCTTCACTGCTGTGCTGGTTTCTCCCCCACCTCGTCCTCGGCGCATGCAGCGTGTTCATGCGTCATTTCGACGAAGAAGGCGCAGCCGAGCTCATCGAGACGGAGAGGATCACGAACGGGTTCTTCATTCCCAACATGGTTCGACGGATGCTCATCAGCGGCGCCTGGCCGCGTTACAAGACGGACTCCTTCCGGCGTCTATACGTCGGCGGCGCGACGTTCCGTCTCCCCGACAAGGAGGCGGTGCGACGCGTGCTGCCCGGAGCACGGATCTACTACCAGTACGGGCTCACGGAGGCGGGGCCGATCGTCACCCGGCTGCGGCCCGAAGACATGTTCAAGTCGGAGCTGGACGGGTCGATCGGCCAGGAGATACTGCTCAACGACGTCTCGATTCGCGACGAGTCAGGCGTCGAGGTAGCCGACGGAGTCGCGGGCGAGATCTGGGTCCGCGGGCCCAACGTGATGCTCGGCTATTTCAACCGGCCCGACGCGACGTCGGCGGTGCTGCGCGACGGGTGGCTCAAGACCGGCGACGTCGCATCCCGCACCGACGGCTATTTCATGTTCCACGACCGGCTGAAGGACATGATCAAGACCGGTGGCGAGAACGTGTACTCCGCCGAGGTCGAGCAGGCTCTCTACTCCCACCCCGGCGTGGCCGAAGCCGCTGTGCTGGGCGTACCCAGCGCGCAGTGGGATGAGGAGGTCCGCGCCGTCGTCGCGCTGAAGCCAGGGTCGTCGGTCACGGAACGCGACCTGCAGGACCAGTGCAGGCTCACCCTCGCCGGCTACAAGGTGCCGAAACAAATCCTGTTCGTGCCGCTGGAGAAGATCCCTGTCAATCCGAGCGGCAAGATCATGAAGCGCGAGCTGCGGGAGATGGAGCTTTGGCCCGACCTGGTAAAGAGCTGACGCCCGCACGCACACCCGACTCCATCACGGGCGACGACGTCGTCGCCGCCCGACAGCGGATCGAAGGTGTTGTCGAACGGACTCCACTCGTGCCGCTCGAAGGCGTCGACGGCCTCTTTCTGAAGCTCGAGACCCTGCAGCCGATCCGTTCGTTCAAGGTGCGAGGCGCCGCGAACGCGATCGCGATGCTGTCGCCGGACCAGCTGTCCCAGGGCGTTTACACGGCCAGCGCCGGGAACATGGCGCAGGGGCTTGCCTGGGCCGCGCGGCAGCACGGCGTCCGCTGTTCGGTCGTCGTCCCCGACGGCGCACCGCAGACCAAGCTCGAGGCCGTGCGCCGGATGGACGCGGAGATCGTCTCGCTGCCGTACGCGGAATGGTGGAACGTCCTGGCGACGCACAGCTACCCACCGCTCGAGCCGGCGCGGTTCGTGCACCCGGTGTCGGACGTCGGCGTGATGGCGGGCAACGGCACGATCGGCCTCGAGATCCTCGAGGACGTGCCCGACCTCCAGGAGGTGCTGGTGCCTTTCGGCGGCGGCGGGCTGAGCGGAGGGATCGCCACCGCGGTCAAATCGGTGAAGCCCGGGGTGCCCGTGTACGGCTGCGAGGTCGAGACCGCCGCGCCACTGAGGGCTGCCCTCGACGCCGGCCGGCCCGTCGAGGCGCCTCGCGCACCGACCTTCGTCGACGGCATCGGCGGCCCGGTCGTTCTCACCGAGATGTGGCCGGTCGCAAGCCGGCTGCTTGCCGGGTCGCTCGTGGTCAGCCTGGCGGAGGTGGAGGCCGCGATCCGGCTGCTCGTCGCGCGCGCTTCGATCGTCGCCGAGGGCGCGGGGGCGGCTTCAGTGGCGGCCGGCTTGAAGCGGCTCGGATCCGACCGCCGCGTGGTGTGCGTCGTCTCGGGCGGCAACATCGACGCCGCCGTCCTCTCCCGAATCCTTGCCGGGGGATCGCCGTAAGCCGACGACCTCCACCACCGCGAGCGTGGCGACGAGGGCCGCTCCGACGACGATGGCGACCGCGACGCTCTCGAACACCGCGATCACGCCAAGCGATTGCGCGACCACGCCGAGCACGAGGGGGCCGAACAGGTCACCCACGCTGCCTGCCATCCAGAACATGCCCACCGCCGCGCCGCGGTTGTCGGGCCCGGATGCGGCCGCAACGCCCGACTGCCCCGAAACCAGGAAGACGCCAAACCCGATTCCCTCGAGTATCAGCAGCGCGGTGAGCGCAACCGCGGAGCTCGTGTGGGCGATTCCCAGGTTGATGCCCGCCTCCAGGAGCAAGACGCCAGGCAGTGTCCAGCGCACCGGGATTCGCGTGGAGAGCGGGCCCATCGGAATGCGGCCCGACGCGGACGCGATCGCCCGCCAGGCGAACAGAGACCCGATGGTCACGGTGCTGATCCCCACCCCGCGTGCGTACACGGGAAAGTAGGTGAAGATCGCGCCGGTCATCGACAGCGTCATGGCGATGTTGGCGGTACACGCCATCAACATCGACGGGCGCCGGATGAGGGTGCGGAGGGCGCGCACGTCGACGAGGCCCGCGCCAATGGATGTGCCCCCGTGCACGGACTTGATGCTCAGGAGGCGCCACGCACCGAATGCCGCGCCGCCGATCGCGATCACCGCGCCCGCGAGGTAGGCGACGGGATAGCCCGCGGTGGCGCCGAGCCAGCTGCCGATCAGCGGACCGACCGCAAACCCCGCTCCCATCGCCGCGGTGTAGACGCCGATGGCCGCGGGCCGGTCCCTCGGTTCGAGCACGTCGCCGATGTAGGCGATTCCCAACGGAAACGTTGCGACCATCGCCACGGCCTGGAGAAGCCGCGGGATTATCAGCCAGGAGGCCGAAGGCGCCAGTGAGTAGGCCACGAACGCGACCGCGAACATGACCATCCCGCCGACCAGCACGAGCTTGCGATTGAACCGGTCGGAGAGCATGCCGACGGGAAGCGCCGACAGCAGGCGCCCCAAACCGAGCATCGAGGTGACGAGACCGAGGAGGCCCAGTGACGCCCCGAGACTGGTGGCGTAAAGCGGAAATATAGGTATGGGGACGCCGGTGACGATGTCCGCGATGAAGATGAAGGCGCAGATGTCCAGGACCTCACGCCGGAACAGCCGGCGATAGGTCAGAGGCACGCGCGCCATGCAGGCAGCTTAAAGTACTGAGACGAACGAACGTGCGTTTTCTGATCGGTTTTGCCGCCCCGTTGACGACGCCGCAGTCCATCGTCGGCCTGCCGATGCTCCGGACGGTCGAGATGGCCGTCGCCGAGGCTCGCGAGCGTGGAATCGACGTCGAGGTGAAGGCCGTCGACGACTTTGAGATTGAGGCTTCCGCCGTGCAGGCGGCCAAGGAGCTCGTCGCCGACTCGAGAGTGATCGCGGTCGTCGGACACAAGAACAGCGGACCGAGCAAAGCAGCAGCGCCGATCTACGCCGAGGCCGGCATCGCGCAGGTCACGCAGTGCTCGACCGACAACGCGCTGAGCCGCTCAGGGTGGCGCACGTTCTTCCGCATGTGCGCCGACAACGAGCGGCAGGCCGAGGTGGGAGCCCGGTTCGCTCACGGGCGGCGGCCTGGCGGGCGCGTCTTCGCGGTGCACGACGGCACCGATTACGGCCGGCCCCTGATCGAGGCTTTTGCGCTGTCCCTCAAAGACCTCGGCGGGGGGCCGGTGCGCGTGCTCGCGATGCACGTCGGACAGGTGGACTTTGCCGGGATCGTCGAAGAGATCCGGGCCGGCGGCGCGGATGTCGTCGACCTGGGCGCCACAGAGATCGAAAGCGGCAAGCTCATGCGCGCTCTGTCCGCGGCTGGGCTGCATCCCCTGGTCATCAGCTCCGAAGGCGGCCCCGACAATCCGATCGTCCGGCTCGCCGGCCCGGCGGGCGAGGGCAGCGTGCACCTGTACGCGGGTTCAGACCCGACCGCGACCCCCGCCACGCGAGAGCTCGTGCGGCGCTGCCGCGACGCGATCGGCGAGACGCCCTCGTATGTCGTCGAGTGCTACGACGCCGTCAGCGTCATCGTCGCCGCGCTCGAGAGTGGGGCGAGCAACCGGGCAGAGGTGCGGGACGCGATCGCCGCGACCGACCTCGAGGGCTACGGCGGCCACATTCGTTTCAGCGCGGGCGGCGACCGCATAGATGCGCCGGTGAGCCTGTGGACGATCCACGGCGGGCAAATGGTTCCCTTGACAGAGCCGGCGATCGACTGACTAGACGGCGGCCTTCTCTGTCAGCAAATCGCGGATCTGGCCGAGCAGCGCGATCGCCTTCGACACGCGCTCGTGCGGAATCCCCGGGTACTTGACCCGGAACATCACGTGCAGGCGGTCGCCGGCGATGTCGCGCAGCCGGCTCAGGTTCGCGGCGATCTCCTCCGGCGAGCCGAGCATGATCTCGCTCCGGCGGCCCGCGATCTCGTTCGCGTCCATCCGGTCCGGGTACCAGTCGGCGTAGTCGGCGGCAGGCAGCCCGTACCACGAGCCGTAGGTGCGGCGGGTGAGCATGTACGCGTCCTTGACCTGGTCCCAGGCGTCGTCTGCACCCTTCTCGGAGACGAACCCACCCAGCGTCATGGCGAACTCCTGGTCCTCGTAGCGCTTCCCGTGGCGCGCCAGCGCGGCCTTGTAGCGATCGACCATGTCCTGCACGCGCCAGTAGATGTCGCGGTTGTAACCGCTCGCGCCGAACGATTTCGAGTCCGTGCCGCCGTCCATGATGAAACCGTCGCCGAGGCGCGCCGCCCTGTCGACGGACGCGTCGACGTAGCCGGCGATCCAGACCGGCGGCCCGCCCGGCTGTTGGGGCTTGGGGTGCACGTCCACCTCGTCGAAGGTCCAGTACTTGCCGTGGAACGTCAATCGGTCGTCGCGCCAAGCGAGCTTCATCGCCTGGACCAGCTCTTCGGTCATCGGCGCGCGGGCGGCGCGGCGCACGTTGAAGCCTGCGTATTCGGGGTCGCGGTAACCGAGGCCGACCCCGATCACCAGCCTGCCGTTCGAAAGCAGGTCGACCATCGCCGAGTCTTCGGCAAGCTTGATCGGGTTGTGCAGCGGACCGAGCACGACCGACGGCCCGAGCGTGATGCGCGAGGTGACCGCCGCGACTGCCGCGCACATACCCATGACGTTGGGGTTCCAGTTGAGGAAGTGGTGCTCTGTGTACCAGATCGAGTCGAGGCCCACCTTTTCGGCGAGCTTTGCCTGCTCGAGATCGTTGGCGTAGACCTGGTGGTGGGTTATGCCTTCAGACGGAACCCACTCGGCGCTGTAGACCCCCAGGCCCAGCTTCACGTCTTCACGGGAGACGTCTCGACCATCGTCATCTTCATCTGCACCTGGTCGCGCGGCACGAGCGTCGGCCACAGCGAAACGGACGGCCGCGGCTGGGCCGGCGACAGGTAGCCGGTGCCGATCCCGCCAAGCGTCCAGAGATGTGTCGACTCGCGCTTGACCGTGTCCGCTTCCTCCCGTGTTCGAGTCCGCGCGGCGACGCGCAGCCCCACCTCGTTCATCTCGTGCGGCTCCGGCGCGACCGGACCGTGGAGAGCGTTGACGCCCAGGTAGTCGAAGTGCAGCTCGATCGGCTCCACGCCGAGGAGCTTCAGCCGCTCACGGATGATCCGCTCGCCTCGCTTTGCCTTCTCGTACGCGTCCGGCCAGCTGAACATCAGGGAGCCCTCGCCTTCCCAGCCGTCGCGGTAGCCGATGCAGACCTTGAGCTTCTCAGGCAGGCCTTTGCCGCCCATGTTCGACAGCTTCACCCGTTCCGGCGCGATCTCCTCGACCTTCACCCTGGTGAAGTCGGCGACGCCGTCCGGCATGAAGTAGTTGTTCGGATCGCCGATCTCGTAAACGAGCTGCTCCTTCACCGTCCACTCGTTCAGGAGGCCGCCCGAACCCTCGACCTTGGAGATCACGGCGGTCGCGTCCTCGCTCACCTCGGCGATCGGATAGCCGGGTCGCCACGGATCCCTGGCCTGGCGCCAGAGGTTGGAGACCGCTCCGGTCGCGAGCGCCGCGCACTCGACCGTGTGCCCGATCGTGATCGCGGCACCCATCTTGTCGTTGTCCTTCGGGTCGTACGTCCAGCCGAACTCGTGCATCATCGGCCCGATGAACAGAGCCGTGTCCGAGACTCGGCCGCACACCACGACGTCGGCGCCCGCCGCCAGCCCGCGCGCGATGTAGTCACCACCCACGTACGCGTTCGCCGCGACGATGTCCGGGCGGATGCGGTCGATGTCCTCCTCGCCGGTGTCGAGGTTCGGGAACTTGATGCCGATGGAGCGCATCTCATCCAGGTCTGGAAAGATGTCGTCGCCGGTGACGACGGCGATCCTCAGGTCGTTGATGCCGAGCCGCTCGGCGACCTCGATGACCTTGCGCGCCGCGGCCGCCGGGTTGGCGCCCCCCGCGTTGGTCACGAGCTTGAAGCCCTGCTTCCGCGCCTGTGGCAGCGTCGCCTCGATCCACGGCTCGATGTCGTGGATGTAGCCCTCGTTGGGATCCTTCGCCTTCTGCCGCTGCAGCACCGCGAGGGTGAGCTCCGAGAGGTGATCGAAGCACAGGTAGTCGAGCTCGCCCTTGTTCGCCAGCTCCACCGCGGGCTCCAGCAGATCACCCCAATACGCGCTGCCCGCGCCGAGCCGGATCTTTTTCATACCGGGATGACTCCATTGCGGCGGTTCGGCGGCGGCACGTCCTTGCGCGAGTAGACCTCATAGCGGCGAATCAGCTCGTCGCGCAGGTCGTCGCTCGGCACGACGGCCTCGATCGAGAAATCGGAAGCGACCTCGTACACGTCGATGTCCTCCTCGTACTCACGTCGCTTCTGCTCGATGAAAGCGGCGCGCTCCTCCTCAGGCAGCTCGTTGATCTTGTTGAGGTAGATGGCGTTGATCGCGCTCTCCGGCCCCATCAGGGCCGGCTTGGCGCTGGGCAGCGCGAGCACGGCGTCGGGGTTCATCGGCGAGCCGCTCATCGCCAGGTAACCGCCGCCGTACGCCTTTCGCACGAGCACGGCGATGCGCGGAACCCTGGCTTCCGCGACCGCGTAGAGCATCTTTGCGCCGTGGCGGATGATGCCGGCTCGCTCGACCTGGCTCCCCACCATGAAACCGGGGATGTCCTGCAGGAAGAGGAGCGGGATGTTGAAGGCGTTGCACGTCCAGATAAACCTCGCGGCTTTGTCGGAGGAGTCAGGGAACAGGACGCCACCCTTGTGGCGCGATTGGTTGGCGACGATGCCCACGGGCCTCCCGCCCAGTCGTGCGTAGCCGGTCACCAGCTCGCGCGCCCACAGCTTCTTGACCTCCAGCCAGCTGCCGTCGTCGACCAGGGCCTTGATCAGGTCGACGATGTTGAAAGCCACACGCTGGCTGGCCGGCACGATCTCGGCGATCGACTTGCCGGCAGCGGGCGGACGAGATTCTCGCAGGGGCGGCTTCTCCGTCCAGTGGCCCGGGAAATAGGAGAGGTACTGCTTTGCGACCGCGAGGGCTTCTTCTTCGTTCGCGCACAGGAAGTCGCCGAGACCGCTGACGCGGTTGTGCATCTCCGCGCCGCCCATCTCTTCCATGGTCACCTTCTCGCCGGTCGCCATCTCCGACATACGAGGCGAGCCGATGTAGGCGGTCGCGTTGCCTTCGACCATGATGCAGACGTCGCACAACGCCGGCTGGTAGGCGGTTCCGGCGGGCGACGGGCCGAGAAGGACGCAAACCTGGGGGACCACGCCCGACAGCTGGATCTGGTTGTAGAAGATGTTCCCCCACGCTTTCCGGCCCGCGTAGCTCATTCGCTGCTCATCGATCCGTGCACCGGCCGAGTCGACGAGGTACAGCAGTGCGCTCTTCGTCCTGCCGGCGAGCTCCTGCATCGCGGTGATCTTCTGGAAGGTCCGGTAGCCCCACGTCCCCGCTTTGACCGTCATGTCGTTGGCGATCACGCATACCGGGCGGCCGCCGATATGTCCGACGACGGTCACCACCGCGTCGGCCGGCAGGTTTCCGTCGACATGCCTGGCGAGCAGGCCGTCCTCGAACGACCAGCCCGGGTCCATGATCCGGTCGAGGCGCTCGCGGACGAAGAGCTTGTTCTGCTCCTTCAGCTTCGCGTGGTAGCGCTTGTCTCCGCCCGCGCGGGCCACATCGATCCGGCGCCGCAGGTCTTCGTCAGGGCTGGGCGCCGGAGAGTCCAGCTTGGGATCGGCGCTCACTCGGGCAGCTCCATCCGCAGCAGGGCGGTGCTGAAAGCTTTGCCCGTCACGTCGTACCGAAGCGTCTTCGTCGCGCCGCCACCGAGCGCGTTGTGGAGCAGGATGTTGAAACCGTTGATGTTGGGCATCGGGAAGACTTCGACGTCGCCGCGCACCCAGTCGCCGAAATGCTTCTTGAGTCGGTCCGGGGTCAAGGCGACGACCAGGCGCTTGTAGGCGGCGTCGTCGAGGGCCAGGACGCCGACGTTGACGACGTCGCCCTTGTCGCCGGACCGTGCATAAGCGACGTCTTTCACCTGCATCGCACGCACCTCAAAACGAACGAACGAACGTTCACTTTTGTTCCCGTGGAGTGTAGCGTATGCTGCCCCGAAGTCCCGTGGCCACAATCCCCCTCCAGGCAATCTCATCCGGCCCGGCTGAGGCCGCCCATTCCGGCATACGCGAGGTCGTCAACCTGGCCCTCGTCACGCCCGGCTGCATCCGCCTCGAGGTCGGCGAGCCCAACTTCTCCACCCCAGCGCACATTGTCGAGGCGGCCGTCGAGTTTGCACGCAAGGGTCAGGTCAAGTACACGGCGACGGCGGGCCTGCTGAGCCTGCGCGAGCGGCTCGTGGCCAAGCTCGACCGCGTGAACGGGATCAAGGCCGGCGTGCTGAACGTGAACTGCACCGTTGGCGGGGTCGGCGGCATCGCGGCCGCGATGGCGGCACTGCTCGAACCGGGTGACGAGGTCCTCGTTCCAGACCCGGCCTGGCCCAACTACCGCTTGATGCTGTCGTGGGCGCACGGCGTGCTCGTGCCCTACCCCTGCGCGCCTGAGAACGAGTTCCTTCCCGAGCCGCGCGCCATCGAAGAGCTGATCACGCCGCGGACCAAGCTGCTGATCATCAACAGCCCCTGCAATCCGACCGGCGCTATCTTCCCCCGCCCCCTGATGGAGGCGCTCGTCGACGTTGCGGTCCGCCACAACCTCTACCTGCTGTCGGACGAGTGCTACGACGAGGTCATCCTGGACGGCGAGCACGTGAGCCCGGCGTCTTTCTGCACCGACGGACGCGTCGTCTCCGCGTTCACCTTCTCCAAGACGTACGCGATGACCGGCTGGCGCGTCGGCTACGTCGTCGCCAACGACAAGATCTCGGACAGCATCACCAAGGTCCTCGAGTCGAACTCGTCGTGCATCCCGACCGTCTGCCAGAAGGCGGCGGAAGCGGCCCTCGACGGCCCGCGGGAGCCTGTCCAGGAGATGGTCAAGGCGTACCGAGAGCGGCGCGACCTGTGCGTCGGGCTGCTCGAGGAGGCTGAGCTGCTCATCAGTCGCCCGCAGGGCGCGTTCTACATCATGGCCGACGTCGGCCGGTCGGCCCTCGACTCGCGCGAGTTCGCGTTCGACCTGGTCAAGAGCAAGCAGGTAGCCGTGGCGCCGGGGACCGCCTTCGGGAATTCGGCGCGGGATGCCGTCCGGATCAGCCTTGCGAGCTCGCCCGAGGACCTCTCGGTCGGGATCGGCCGCATGATCGAACGGATCGAAGAGCTAGCGGAGAAGTAGACCTCCGTCGACGACCAGCGCGGCGCCCGTGATGTACGACGCATCGCCCCCGGCCAGGAACAGGACGGCCTTCGCGACCTCCTCGTACGTTCCCTGGCGGCCGAGCGGAACCCTCGCCGCCGCACCCTCGGCCCGCGCACGCTGCTGCTCGTCTGTGAGATCTCGCCTGCGGTCGGTCATCACCATCTCCATGAACCCTGGACAAACGCAGTTGGCGCGGATCCCGTCCTTCGCGAAGTCGACGGCGAGGGAGGTGGTCAGCGAGACCATCGCGGCCTTGGACACGGAGTAAGCCGCCTCGTCCCCGGCGGGCTTGAGCCCGGCGATCGAAGCCGTGTTGACGATCGCCCCGCCCCCGCCGGCTCGCATCAAGGGAATGGCCGCACGAGACATAAGGAAGGCCGACCTCACGTTGACGTCGATCACCCGGTCCCAGTCGTCGATCTCGGTGTCCACGACCGACCTCGCCTTCAGGGGATCGATGCCGGCGTTGTTGAACAGAACGTCGAGCCGGCCGAATTCCGACCGAGCAAGATCGATGGCCCCTGTCGCGACGCTCTCCTCCGAGACGTCGCCATGGAGCACGGCCGCCCCGAGCGAGGTACGAGCGGCCTGCAGACCCAGCTCGTTCCAGTCCACAAGGAGCAGTCGCGCGCCCTGGTCCGCCATCTGGCGGGCGACCGCAAGCCCCAGGCCCGACGCTCCGCCGGTGATGAGAGCGACCTTGCCTTCGAAACCCACCAACTCAGGCGGTCAGAGGATTGCCCGCAGGAACGCGCGCGTGCGGTCGTTCTTCGGGCCTGCGATCACGTCGCGGGCAACTCCCTCTTCGACGATCACGCCTTCGTCCATGAAGATGAGCCGGTCCCCGACCTCGCGCGCAAAGCCCATCTCGTGGGTGACGACGATCATCGTCATGCCATCGACGGCGAGCTTCTTCATCTCTTCGAGAATGCCGCCGATCAGCTCGGGGTCGAGCGCCGAGGTGACCTCGTCGAACAGCATCAGCTGCGGTTTCATCGCCAGCGCCCGGGCGATCGCGACCCGCTGCTTCTGCCCGCCGGAGAGCTGGCTCGGGTAGCTCTTGGCCTTGGTGCCAAGTCCCACGCGCTCGAGCTCCGCCATCGCACGGTCGCGAGCCTGCTTGCCCGGGACCTTCAGGACACGGGTGAGGCCGAGGGTCACGTTCTGGAGCGCGGTCATGTGCGGGAAGAGGTTGAAGTGCTGGAACACCATGCCGATGCGGGTGCGCAGGACGTTCAGCTCGCGCTCGTAGCGGAGGCGCTCGATCGGGTTGATGGGCACGTTGTCCTTGGTCCATTTGCGGCCGAGGAAGACGACCGTGCCGGTCTCCGGCGGGGCGACGAAGTTGATGCAGCGCAAGAGCGTGCTCTTGCCCGACCCCGACGGCCCGATCACCACGAGCACCTCGCCGCGCGTGACGTCGAGGTTGATGTCCCTCAGCACGTGCGTGTTGCGCAGGGTGCCGCGGTGGTACCACTTGTTGACGCCCTCGAGACGCAGGATCGTCTTGCCCTCCGCGGGAACGGGTGCAACGTCGAGGCTGCGCTCTTCCATCCGCAGTCGCATTCTATCCCCGGCCGGGCGGAGGTTCGAACAAGCGTTAGTTCAGGCCGGCGCTAAGCTCTCGGATACGCGATGAACTCCATCGAGATGCTCATCCAGCAGCTCGACACGGTCAACGTTCGCCTGCACCACACGACCGCAGACCTCGGCGCGGCCGAGCTGGTCTCGCAACTGGCGCCGGGGGTCAACCCCATCGGCTTCATCCTCTGGCACATGGTGCGCAGCCAGGACTGGGCCGTGAACACCGCCGTCCGTGGCGAGCCCGAGGTCATCCAGGACCCGCGGTGGCGAGCAACCTCCGTGGCCGTGCCTGGCATCGGCACCGGCTTCGAGCTCGACGAGGCGATGGAGGTCGCCGCCAGGATCGATCTCGAGACGTTGCTGGCCTACGCAGACACGGTCCACGCCCAGATCGTGAGCTGGCTGCGGGACCAGGACGAATCCATGCTCGACGAGATCCCGGACGCCGCCGCCCACGATGCGCCCCACCCCGAATATCAGACGGCCGGGTTCAGGGCGGAGATGGGCAGCGGACCGGAACACGACGAGGCGGTCGGGCGCGCGGGCGGCCTGCCGGCCTGGGTCTATCTCACCTCGGTGGCGGTGACACATCTGCACCGGCACCTCGGGGAAGTCGACCTGATCAAGGCGGCGCTGCGGGTCACCTAGGGGGGCGCGCCGTGCCCGGCTTGGCCGGGGGCGGCGCAAGGGGGCATGCTCCCCCTCAGCTGCTGACCGTGGCCGCCGCGGCCATTCGGCGCGCGTCGTCGAGGAAGGTCTGCGGCACGTGCAGCCCGCCGTACAGCCACCCGAGGTGGCGGGAGCCGGCGACCCCGTCGCCCGCGATGCGGTCCGCTTCCTCGACCAGCTTGCGGCCGAGCCAGTACGTGTACTGGTAGGTGCCCCACAACGGGTGCTCGATCCGGTCCATGTCCTGCGCTGCCCGAGCCTCGCTCATGTGCCCGACGCGCCGCAGGTGGGCGATGACGTCAGCTCGCGGTTCGCCGTCCTGGCGGCGCCGAACGGCACCGGAGATGCACGCCGCCCGGCGCAACCATTCGAGCTTCCAGGCAAGCTCGGTCGCGCCGTCCGGCGTGGGGTCGAGCCGGAAAGGAGCAAGGTCCTCGATACCCTCGGCGATCACGTTCTCAGGAGCGTTCTTGAGTTTGATGCAGGCGGCGACCCGACCGCCGGAGCCGTAGGTTTGCTGCGTCAGCACGGCCATGTGCAGGTAGTCGCCGGGATAGATGTTGTGCGCAACCTCGTAACGAATCGTCGCCGGGGTCCTTGGCACTCCCACGTTCACCTCGAACACCATTCGGTCGGGATCGCGCCACGTGAGATGCAGCGATGTGATCGGGTCGTCGGTCCTGGCGATGTCGAGCCTCTCCTCGAACGGCACGGGAAAACGCGTGAGGGCATAGAGGCGGCCCTCGCGGTAGACGTCGAGGGCCACGTCCCACTTCGCTTCGCCCGCGATCGTCGAGGCGGCCTCCCACCGCTCCACCCCACCCGCGCCGGCAAAGCCGGCGGCGGCGCAGAGCGAGTCGACCTCGGCCGCCAGGTCGGCGACCTCGTCCGGCTCGGGCGGGACGAAGGTGCAGGCCAGCAGCCGCTCGACCAGCTCGACGTAGCCGTAGCGCTTCGGATCTGCGTGGACCTCGAGCTGGGTGGCGATCGCCCGGGCCTGCACCGCGACGTAGCCGTCGCCCGCCCGCTCGGCTTCGCCGATGAGCGCGCGAGCGCGGCGTTCCAGGTCGGGCACCGACCACTCGGCGGACCGGGACTCGCGCAGCCATGGCTCCGGTCCGAGGTAGTCGGACACGAGCTGGGGCAGGTGCGGCCAGGCGGCCAGGGAGAGCTTCACCATCTCGGTGCCCAACGGATCCGCCGCCTCGATCTCGAGCGTCACGCCAGGTGCCTCTGCAATCGCTTTTCCAGCCGGGCCGCGAGCTGGGCGACGATCAAGACCATGATCAGGTAGATCACCGCGGTCTGGGTGTAGAGCTCGAACGAGCGCTGGTAGAAGCTGTTGCGCTCGATCGTCTGGTACATCAGGTCGGGCGTGCCGATCGCGGCCACGATCGACGAGTCTTTGATGATGTCGGTGAACTGATTGACGAGGGCCGGGATGGCGATCCGCCAGGCCTGGGGGAACGTCACGTTGACAAACGACGCGATGGCGCCGAGTCCCAGGCTTCGCGCCGCCTCGCGCTGGCCCGGGTCGATGGCCTGGATCGCCGCCCGGTAGATCTCGGCCATGTAGGCGCTGTTGAGCAGCGTCAGCGACACCACACCCGCGGTGATCGGGTCGAAGTCGATATGGAAGACGGCCGCGATTCCGAAGTAGATGAAGAGGATGTACACATAAAGGGACAGCGCCCTGAAGACCTGGACGTACAGGAAGCCGAGCGCGCCGACCGGGCCGGGCGCCAGGCGAACCAGGGCGACGATCAGGCCCAGCACCAGCGAAAACGCCATCGACAGCACGGTTATCCGAACCGTCACCTGCAGCCCCTTCAGCAAGAAGGGCAGGCTCTTGACCGTCACCGACCAATCGAACGAATAGGTCAGCAGCACGTGGCCGGTCATGCGATCCGCAAGCTCCGCTCCACGAGGTAGAGGACCGCGGAGAAGAAGAACACGAGGACGACCAGGATGATCGCGACCGCCGCGAACACCTCGAATGGCGTGAAGAGCGTCACGTTGAGGTCGTTGGCGACGAACACCATGTCCGGAACCGCGATCAGCGAGGCGATCGTGGCGCCCTTGAGCAGACCGACGAACGTGTTGCCGAGCGGCGGCACGACGATCCGAAAGGCCTGGGGGAGGATCACGTGGCTGTACGTACGCACCCTGCTCAAGCCGATCGAGCGCGCCGCCTCCATCTGTCCCCGGTCGATGGCGGCGAGGCCGGCGCGGAAGATCTCGGTGGTGTAGCCCGAGCCCGTCAGCGCGAGCGCGATCACCATCGCCTCGATGTTCGTGAACGTGATCCCCAGGACGGCCGCGATCCCGAAGTAGATCCAGAGCAGCATCACGTACAGCGGGATGCCACGCATCAGCTGCACGTACGCGAACGACGGGATCGTAAAGACGCGCACACCCGAGGTGCGCAGCAAGGCGAAGATCAGGCCGATGGCGGCGGCGAACGCAAACCCGAAGACCGCGATCCGCACGTCGAGCCACGCGCCCTGGACGAAAAGAGGCCAGCGATCAGTGACGACCCGCCAGTCGAAATCGTATTCCTGCAGGTAAATCATCGGATTGGGTGACAGGATCGGGCCGGCCGCGTCACCGCGGCCGGCCTTGCGTGGCGAAGATCAGACGGTGACGAGCTCGGGCTCGGTCCCCGGGCCGACGCCGTAGGTGGTGAGGTGGTACTTCTGCAGGCCCGGTCCCAGCCACTTCTTCCAGCTGCTCACCAGCCGCTGGTGTGTCGCGTTGTAGCGCAGCCAGTTGTTGACCCATGCCTGGAGCTTGTAGTCGCCGAGCGGCATCAGGTAGGTGTTGGCGTCCACCCAGAGCGGAGGGCCGGCCAGCAGCTTGAGGTCCTGATGCGCCTGGATCGACGTATCGACGTCGAACTCGGAAAGGATGGTCGCGTCGGCGCGACCGGCCGCGACCTCGTTCACTGCGTCCGCAAGCTGCGCGAACGGCGAGAACGTGGCATTCGGGTAGATGAGCTTGCTGCTCGCCTCCTGCGAGCTACCTTGCAGAACGGCGATCTTCTTTCCGTCGAGCTCGCTCGCCGACGTGACGGTCGAGCCCGGCTTGAGGAGGACGACGATCGATTCGTAGAACACGGGGAAGCTCGAGAACAGGCCCTTGAGGGCGCGGCTCGGCAGAATCGTGGCCGAGATGCCCATCATGTCGAACTTGCCCGCCACCAATCCGGCGAAGAGCTGGCCGAACGGTATCTCGACGTACTGCGGAGTCACCCCGAGGTCGGCCATCATCGCCTCGGTGAGCTCCATCTGGTAACCGGTGGGCTTGCCGGACGAGTCCTTGAACTGGATCGGCGGGAACGTTAGGTCGACGCCGAGCTTGGCCGTCTTCGTCGACAACCACTTGTCCAGGACCGAGCTCTCGCCGGCTGCGTTCGCCGTCGTGCCCTGCGTGTTGGACGACTGCTCGCACGCGGCCAGAGCCCACGCCCCCGCCCCCAACGCGGCCGCGCCGCCGATCTTCAGCAGCGAGCGCCTGGTCGGGAAGCTGGGGGTCGTGATAGCGGGTTTCAGCTCCGTCTCTTCGACTGACATCTGCGCCTCCCGTGAATCGCCCCTGTGTCGAGGCGTTGCGGCAAGGATAGCCGGATCGAATTCGGTGTCAAGAAGGAAACGAACGCGCACTAGTTCGTTTAAGCCTGATCACGCCCCTTCTCGAACGAGATTTGCGGCTCGGCCCCACAGGTGGATCTGGCGCCCCACGGCATCCGACCGCATGCCCGGGTAGTTGCAGCGAAGGACGACGTGAACGCGGTCGCCGTATCTCCGGCCGTACTCGGCGGCCTGGTGGGCCACCTCGTCCACGGTGCCCAGGAGCAGGCGGTAATGCGCCGGCGGGATCTCTCGCGTGGGCTCACGACCCATCCACCGGTCGTAGTTGTGCCGCATGTATCGGAATCCGTCTGCGACCTCGTTCCACGCGGCATCCGGACCCGCCTCGGAGAGCCCGCCATACGTGAACAGCACAAGCTCGCCCGCGCTGTCGCCGCGCGCGCGATCGAACTTCTCGACGGCATCGTCGACCACGGCCCACGGCTCCGTCGGGTCGACCATCATCATGTCCACAAGTCGTGCGGCTCGCGATGCCCCGTGCTCACCATCCGCGGCGATCATCAGTCGGGGACCTCCTTGCGTGGAGGGCAGCGGCGTGATTCCGGCGCGACCCGAGAATGCCTCGCGTAAGAAGGCTGCGACCTTTTCCAGGTTGTCCTCGTCGGCGGAGCGCGAGACGCCAAACCCCCCGAACTCCTCGTCCCGGTAGCAGAGGGACAGGCCTAGGAGAAACCTCCCGCCGCTCAGGAGGTCGAGCGCGATCGCGTCCTCGGCGAGCCTGACCGGCTGGTGCAGCGAGGCCTCGAGGCGGTCTGTGGCCACCGTGATCCGCTGGGTCTTCGCGAGCAGTGCCGCGGCCAGAGGAACCACCGCGGGCATGTACCCGTCCTCCGCGAAGTGATGCTCGGACAGCCACATCGAATCGAGGCCCGCGGACTCGATCTGCTGCGCCTGGTCCAGCAGCTCGGCGTACAGCTGGGCGTGAGTCGGGCCGGATCCGGGCGGCCGCTGGCCGCTGAAATCACCGACCCCGAATCGCATGGTCAGACGATCTTGTGCGGCCGGGCGATCAGCCGCTCGGAGCCGAAGGCAAGGCCCGCCAGGTGCCACGACGCCGCCGTCTGGGCCTCGGAGCCGACCCACGCGAGGGCGTCGCGCACATCGCCGAACCAGATCATGTCCACCGCCTGGACGGCGAACTCGGGGCGGTTCGGCCGGTTGGGCATCGTGAGAAGCATCTCGTGGCGAGCCGGACCAGCACGGGCGACTGCCGCGGCGTAGGGTCCGGCGATCGCTTCGGCAAGGGCCAGCGGCGACGCGTTGGGCGCGAGGCGCAGCAGGGTGATCAGCTTGACGGCCCCTTCGGGAACGGCTCCATCGGCCAGCACGCGTCGCCAAGTGACCGCGTAGCCGGTTCGAGTCACGTCGAGAAAGTTCGCCTCGTCGTCGATCGAGTCCTGCTCGTGGGCGGGCGAGTCGATCGCGGCATCCATCGACTCGAGGTCGTCCCAGTCGAGCTCGGGCATGATGTCGAACCCCGGATACGGCAGCAGGAACCGGCCATCGGCCAGCACGCCGTGGTTCTGGACGTACGCCCGGAGGCCTGGGAGGCGGGCGCCGATCTCCGAGTGAGTGCCCTTCCAGTGCGCGAGGCACGCCTCGGTGGTCATGTCGCCGCGGCGGGGTCCGAAGAAAACGCGAGTGATCACGGCTTGCGCGGCCGGACGTGGATCGGCTTGCCGAGCGCGACCTCGGCCGCCTCGGCCGCCGGTTCCGCAAACGTCGGATGGGCGTGCACGGTCATGGCCAGGTCGTCGGCGGTCGCACCCATCTCGATCGCGAGCGCCATCTCGGCGATCAGATCGGTGGCGTGGGGGCCCGCCAGGTGCGCGCCGATCAACATTCCTCCCTCGCGCGCGAACACGAGCTTGGCGAAGCCCTGCGTGCTCGATTCGATCACGGCCCGACCGAGGGCTGCGAGCGGAAACCTGCCGACCAGCACGTCCGGGCCGGCATCGGTCTGTCCGACGGTGGCGATCTCCGGCTCGGCGTACACGACGCGAGGCATCGCGCGGACGTCCATCGCCGCGGGCCGGCCACCGAGGATGTCGCCCGCCACCCGGCCCTGCGCGTACGCGCGATGCGCCAGCATCGGCGCGCCGGTCACGTCGCCGATGGCGTAGGCGTGGCGGTCGAGGCGCAGGTGGTCGTCGACCTCGAGTGCGGCGTGACCCGTTGTCAGGCCGGCGGCGTGCAGATGGAGGTCGGCGACGTTCGGCACGCGCCCGGCGGAGACGATCACGCGTTCCGCGCCGTCCGCGAAGCTCGCCGGGTCGCTGCTCAACGCCACCTCGACCCCGGCGGACGCCGCGCCACGCTGCGCAGCCCGCGAAAGGTCCGGGTCGAAGTCGGGAAGCAGACGGTCGCTGTGCGTGGCGATCGTGACCTTGCTCCCGAGGCGGGCGAAGGCGACCGCGAGCTCGAGAGCCACGTAGTCATCCCCGGTGACCAGCAGGCTTGCCGGCGCCGAGGTCCACTCGAGCGCGCGGCTCGCTTCCACCACCCGATCGCCATCGAGCGGGAGCCCGGGCACGGAGGCAGCGCACGAACCGGTGGCGATCACGACGTCTTTGAAGTCGAAGTAGCGGACCGACTCCTCGCCCACCGCGACACAGACCCTCGTCCTGCCGACGAACCATGCGCTGCCGCGGATTAGGGTCACCCCAACCCCTGCGAGCAGGCCTTCGACGCCTTTGACGAGACCATCGATGGCCGAGGCGCGGACCTTCTGGAACGCGACCAGGTCCGGTTGCCCCGCGAACGCCGGCATCCCCGCCGGCGCGAAGCGCTCAGCGCTCGCTTTTGCGGCCGCGAAGACGGCCAGGTGCTTGCTCGGGATGCACCCTTCGTTGAGGCAGACGCCCCCGACTCTCGCCCGCTCGACCAGCGTCACCGCGCGCCCGTTCTGGGCGGCCCGAATCGCGCAGACGTAGCCGGCGGGGCCGCCGCCGAGGATCAGGACGTCGGCCGGGTCGGACTGGTCTCCGGCGACCACTACCGGTGCAGGTCCTGCGGGCCTTCGATCAGGCCTCGAAGCGTGAGCGCGAAGCCGAGACCCTGCTCGCCGTCGATGACCCGGTGGTCGAATGTGACCGACATCGGCATGATCGGACGGGCGACGACCTGGCCCTCGCGCACGACCGCGCGCTCCTCGACTCGGCCGAACGCGACGATCGCGACCTCTGGCGGGCGGATGAGCGACGTGCCGAGACCGCCACGCCAGGCGCCCGTGTTGCTGATCGTGAACGTGCCGCCCTGCAGGTCGGCCAGCGTCGCCCTGCCATCCCGGGCGGCCGCGGCGACACGATCGACTTCCGCGGCGAGCTCCTCGAGGTCGAGCGTGTCGGCGTTCTTGACCACGGGCACGATCAACCCTTCGCGGGTCGCGGTCGCGACGCCGACGTTGACGTCGTCGTGCATGACGATCTCGCCCGCCGCCTCGTCGAGTGACGCGTTGAAGATCGGGTGCTGCCTCAGCGCGAGCGCGGCCACGCGCACGAGCAGCGTGTCGAACGGAAAGCGGCCGCCGCGCTCCTCGGCCGCCCGACGCAGGCGCGACGCGAGCTCGACAAAGTGACCCGCGTCCACCTCGTGAAAACCCGTGACGTGCGGTATCGATCGCGCCGACAGCGACATGGTCTCGGCCATGCGTTTCTGCACGCCGCGAAGACGGACTCGGCGGCCGCCGTCGGCGGGCGATGCGGGTGCGGCGCGGGCCGCTCCGGCCGCCGCCGCCTGACGCTGCACGTCCTCTGCGGTGATCCTGCCGGCCGGGCCGCTGCCTTTTACCCGCGCCAGGTCGACGCCCAGCTCGCGCGCGAGCTTGCGGACCGCGGGCGGCGCCAGCACGCCGCCGCCCGACTCGGACGGGGCAGGCGCCGCCGCGCCTTCGGACCGGACCTCGGCCCGAGGAGCGGCCGCGTGTCCCACCGCCCCGATCGGTTGGTCGGCTTCGAGCACGTACAGGACGGCCCCTGTCTTCACCACGTCGCCCTCCGCCGCGCGCTGCTCGACCACGATGCCGGCGCCGGGCGAGGGAATCTCGACCGCCGCCTTGTCGGTCATCATCTCGACGACCGGCTGATCCTCGACGACTCGATCGCCGACGCCGACCAGCCACTTGCCGACCTCGGCCTCGGCCAGCCCCTCACCGATGTCCGGCAGCCGGAACTCGAACTTGCTCAATGCTCAGTCTCGGGTGGTGGCGATGATCGCTTCGAGGACGCGCTCGGCGTTTGGCACGTAGTGCTCCTCGAGCATCTGCACCGGATAGGGCACGTCGGGGGCCGCAACCCTGCGAATCGGCGCCTGAAGCGAGAAGAAGGCTTCCTCCTGGATGGTCGCCACGACCTCGCCGGCGAAGCCTGAGGTCAGCGGCGCCTCCTGCACGACGACGGCGCGGCCCGTCTTGGTTACCGACGCCGCGATCGCAGCGACGTCCAGAGGAACCAGCGTGCGCAGGTCGATGACCTCGACCGATATGCCCTGCGCCTGCGCGTCTTCCGCCGCCTGCTGAGCCACCTGCACCGCCGCGCTCCATGCGATCACCGTCACATCGGTCCCCTCGCGCGCGACCCGCGCGCTGCCCAGCTCGACCGGGTAGTCACCGTCGGGGACCTCGCCCTTCACCTGTCGGTATCCGCGCAAAGGCTCGAGAAACATCACAGGGTCGGGGTCGCGGATCGACGAAAGCAGCAACCCCTTTGCGTCGGCAGGCGTCGCGGGCGCGACGACTTTCAGACCGGGCGCGTGTGTGAAGTGCGCTTCGAAAGCGTCTGAGTGCAGCTCCGGCGCGCGGACGCCGCCGCCGTATGGAGCCCGGATCGTGACCTGCGCCGAGAAGCGGCCGGCGGACCGATAGCGCGCTCGCGCCAGCTGATCCACCACCTGGTTGAAGCCGTTGTGGGCGAAGCCGAGGAACTGGATCTCAGCGACCGGCACCCAGCCGGCGATGGCGAGACCGATAGCCGCGCCGGCGATTACGCCTTCGGCCAGCGGCGTGTCGATGACGCGCGCATCGCCGTACCTCTGGAACAGGCCATCGGTGGCTCGGAACACTCCACCCGTCACCCCGACGTCTTCCCCGAAGACGAGCACGCGCTCGTCCCGCTCCATCTCGATCGCGAGCGCGGTGTTGATCGCCTCGACGATCGTGAGCTCAGCCAAGGCCCTTCCTCTCGAACCTGCTTAGCTGTGATCCAAGTCGCTGTGACGTCGACGCGTACGCGCGCCCGAAGTAGTACGCCGGGTCAGGGGCAGGTTCCTTCTGCGCTTCGTCCCATGCCACGCGAAGCTCTTCCTTGACCTCGTCCTCAATGCGTTCGAGACCGGATCGATCGACGACGCCGCGAGACACGAGATGGATCTGCATCCGGCGCAACGGGTCCCTGTCGACCCACATCTCGTGCATCTCGCGCGGCTCGTAGCGCGTCGGATCGTCCGCCGTCGTGTGCAACCCGAGCCTGTACGTCATCGCCTCGATGAGGGTCGGGCCTTCGCCGGCCCGAGCACGGGCCACTGCGTCGCGCACCGTCGCGTAGACGGCGAACAGGTCGTTGCCGTCGCACTGGACGCCTGGAAATCCATATGCGAGCGCCTTCTGCGCGAGTGACGCCGAGGCGGTCTGATGCTCAACCGTCGTCGATATCGCCCACCCGTTGTTCTGGCAGAGAAACATGACCGGCGCCTTCATCACGCCGGCGAGGTTCAGCGCCTCATGAAAGTCACCTTGCGACGTACCTCCGTCGCCGAAGACGGCCAGGACGACGCCGGGGTCGTGCTTCAGGCGCAGCCCCCACGCCAGACCGACAGCCTGCGGCAGCTGACCCGCGATCGCGGCCTGGAACGGGAGCATCTTCAAGTCGTCCGGCACCTGGAACGCGATCGGGTGGCCGACGTGCCAGAGAAACGCGAGCCGCAATGGATACCCGTGCCACAGCTGCCCGGCCAGCTCGCGGTACTGCGGCACGAACCAGTCGGTCTTGGGGTCGAGCGCCATCGCCGCCCCGACGGTGGCGGCCTCCTGCCCGATGCCGGGTGCGAGCGTGACCATGCGGCCCTGGCGCTGCAGGCTGACGCAGCGCTCGTCGAAGCGACGGCCCCGAAGCATGACGCGATAGCCCTCGAGCGCAAGCTCGTCACTCATCGGTTGGTCGTCGAGCAGCTCGCCGTCCTGGTCGAGATATCTCACCATCGGCGGGAGCTCCACGGACCGAACACCGTCGAGCCTGTTCCGTGCGGCGGGCGCCGCTTCGCTCACGTCAGGCGAGGTGCGCCCTGCGCGCGCCCGGCGCGCCGGTTCAGGGTTTGCCGCGCTCGATGACCATCCCTTCAGGCTCATATGTACCCGTCAGGATGCGCAGTATCGCGTCGCGCGCGTAACGCATGCCGTCATGCTGGCCGTCGCGATAGGGAGAGCCGTCCTTGGCGGCGTTGTAGTCCATCTCCTTCTGCAGCCGGCGCGCGAGGTGGATGAGCGCGGTGGATGTCGCGTCGTCGCCTTCCTGCGGCAGGCCGGCGAGCTCTGGAGGCGCCTCGAGGCCGTCCCGATTGCTTTCAGCGACGAAGTGGTCGAGGCCCAACGCGTCCGCCATGCGCCGCTCGTCGAGCCCGATCACCTGCCGCCCGTCCACGAGCAGCACGGGCACGACCGCCTCACCGGTGAGCTCCTTCAGCGACTCCCGCCAGCGCGGTTCCTTCGCGATGTTTCGCTCTTCGTACTCGACCGAGTTCTGTGAGAGAAACTCCCTCACCCTGCAACATTCGGTTCAAGTCGGGTCGGTCGTCAGGCTGTTGAGGGTGTAGAGGACGACGTCGGATTGCGCCTTCATCCGCGGTCACGATAGCACAGCTTTTTCTGAAACAAACGAACGCTCGTTTATTGCTTGTTGATCCACTCCGGAAAGCCCGGCATGCGGAGCGGACCCACCAGGCGACGACCTGCCGTCGCGACGTGTTCTGCCGTGCGCGCGCCGATGAGAAAGTAAGCCGCCGCGTGGCCGGCGGCGTGGAGCAGATCTTCGGCCGCAACGTCGCCGGGGCACAGAAGCATCCCCGGCCAGCGTCCCACCGACGGAGGTGCGGTTGCGTTGGGACGCCGGCTCCTCGCGATGCCGAAGCCAAGCGAGCGCGCCTCGCTTTCGTCCGCGTCCTCGACCCAGACCGGGACCGCAGGTTGGAGTGGCCGCGGGTTCAGAGCGAGCCGCTCCGGCGAAGGCTGGTTCGCCTCCAGGCGCGCCGGCACCCGCAGGCTCTCGCCGTCGAAACGCAGGTGGGCGCCGCCCAGCGCCTCGAGCAGCAACCGCCGCTGCTCTGCCGAACCGCCACGAAGCAGCACCTCGATTCGTCCGCGGGACGCGATGTCCGCGACGGCGATGTCTTCGGCGGCATAGAGCGGGTGGTAGGCGCCGAAGTCGAGCGCCGCGCCCACCCGGATCGGGACTTGCTGGGCGAGGAACGCGGCCGCCGCCACACCGCCCCCCACTCCGTCTGACCGCGCCTCCGCGATCCAGACCGCGTCGAACGACGCCGCGACCGCGGCTTCGGCAAGCGCGACAAGCTGCGATCGCGTCGCGCCGGCGAGCGAGATGGGGCCGAGCCCGAGCCTCATCGGGCCACCGCCGCGTTCACGCGCCCCAGACCTTCGACCGCGCGCCGCAAAAGAGGACGTGGCAGGTTGCCGAACTGGCTCCGGCACACGATCAGGTCGAAGCCGAGCGCCGCAAAACGTCGCAGCTCCGCGGCGACGTGCGCCTCGTCGCCGATGATCAGGTTCTTGAGCTTGGCCGCGATGTCACCCTCCAGGCGTTCGAGGTAGGCCTGGGTGGACTCGCCCGCCTCCTGAGGGTTGGACCAACCTCCGTACTGCCGGCGCATGTAGCGCAGCTCTGGAAACAGCAGGCGCCAGTCGCGCTCTCGGTCCTCGGTGACGAAGACGTCGCGCTGAAGGGAGTGCGCCGCGGGCGGTTTGACCCCGGCTGCCGCGGCCGCCTCGTTGTACGTGGCCAGCATCTCCTCGAGCTCGGCCACGTTCATCGTCGAGTCCGCGAAAAGCGGCAGCCCCAGGCGCCCGGCGCGCTGGGCCGCGACCGCAGTCGCCACGCCGACGTAGACCACATAGGGAGGATCGGAAGCCCGGCTCGCATCGGCGAGGCGAGGGAGCATCGAGTCCATCAACTTGCCGCGATCCTTGCGCCGCACCCCGAATCCGTCGAACTCCGCATCGCGATAACCGAGCGCGACGCCGAGGACGAGCCTGCCGTCGCCGAGACGGTTCACGGTCGTCGCGTCGGCGGCGACCTTTTCGACCGAGTGCATCGGCAGCAGCATCACCGCGGTGCCGACTCGCAGGGTGCTCGTCCGGCCGAGGATGGCGCCGGCGGCGGCCAGGTCGGCCGGGCAGTAGCCGTCGAACCAGAAGTGGTGCTCCGAGAGCCAGATGGAGTCGAAGCCGAGGGATTCCGCGAGCTCCGCGTCATCGAGCAGGTCGGCGTAGAGCTTCACGTGGTGGTCGGGCCGCTGGGGCACAGCCTGAATGCTGAAGATGCCGAGGCCGAGGCGAAGCGTCATCGCGGGTTCACGCCAAGCAGGAGTGCCGCGAGCGCCGCGTCCTGCGTTCCGTTGCCGACGGACTTGTAGACCGTGATGTCGTCTGCCTGGACGCGACCCGCCGCGCGGCCGAGCACGACCTCGCCCAGCTCCCGCACGTCCGCCTCGTCGACGAGCCCCGACCTGACCGCGGCGACGACCTCGCCGGCTTCTTCGATGCACGTCTGCCGGTGATCGACGCGGACCGCCGACGCACGCCCGAGCAACTCCGGCTCCACCTCCATGGCCGCGGGACCTCCACTCCCCACGCAGATCACATGAGTCCCGGGCAGGACGGCGGCGGCCGCGAACAGGGGGCTCGTCGAGTTGGTGGCGGTGACGATCACGTCCGCCGAGCGCAGTACAGCGGAAGCATCGTCGTCGCGGCCGACCATCGACACCTGGCGAAACTCGTGCTCCGCGCACAGCGCCCGGCGGTGAGCTGAGCCCTGCGGGCCCGTGCCGAATATCACCAGCACGCTCGAGTCCGGCCGCGCCAGGAGACGAAAAGAGACGGCGCTGCACGCGGCCGTCCGCGCCTCGGTCGCGGCCTGCGCGTCGAGGGTCGCGAGCGGCTCGCCGGTGCTCGCTCTGAAAGCCATGAGCCCGCCCTGCAGCCGGGCCAGGCCGCTTTCCGGGTTTTTCGGCCGCACGCTGATGACCTTCACCGTCATCAGGTCGAGCTCGGTGAGCACGCCGCTGATGAGGAACGTGCCGGCCCCGGCACCCAGGTCGATGTGGGTGCGGACGGGGGCCACCGCGTCGCCCCGCGCCACCATCGCCAGCGCTCGCGCCATCGCGTCGGCCACGTCCCGTGGGCTCAGTGCCTCGATGTCCTCGCGCGTGACGTGCTTCAAACGCCGGCCTCGTCGCGGATCGACGCCAGCGTCTCGAAGAGGTCCATCGACTCCTCCCCGCGGGAGACGGGAAACTCGAACACGAGGTGGTCGACGCCGAGCTCGGCGGCGCGGCGAAAGTCGGCCACGACCTCCTCGCGCAGACCGCGGAATGGGGTCCGGCCGGCGGTGACGAACTCCTCGCTCTTCCAGCCTTTTTCCGAGGGCGAGGCCGTGACCGCCGCGCTGTCGGCCACGATCTGAAGACCGGTTCGCGCAGCGACCTGGAATCCATCGCGGGTCCGGCCAGCGGACTGCAGCTCGCGATCCAGCTGAGCGAGCGAAGCCTGCATCTCCTCAAAGCTCTGGTCGTCGCCGATCCAGCCGTCGCCGAGGTGGACGGCGCGCCGAAGGGCGGCGGTGCTCGCGCCGCCGACGAGTATCGGCAGCCTGCGGCCTCCGTGCGGACGCGGGGCGAAGTGGAAGTCCGGCTGGTCCGCCTCCCAGCAGGCGCGCAGGGTAGCCAGGGACTCGTCGGCGAGCCGCGCCCGGTCCCGGTGCGGCACCCCCATCAGCTCCGACTCCGCCTCGAGCCATCCGAGACCCGCCCCGAGGATGACGCGTCCATGCGACAGCTGGTCGATCGTCGACATCATCTTGGCGAGCAGGAGCGGGTTTCGGTACGGAACGATGAGGATGGCGGCGCCGATCTCGACGCGACGC
This sequence comes from Candidatus Dormiibacterota bacterium, assembly GCA_024280995.1. Taxonomy (GTDB): domain Bacteria; phylum Chloroflexota; class Dormibacteria; order Dormibacterales; family Dormibacteraceae; genus 40CM-4-65-16. The sequence goes on along the minus strand of JAMXLM010000015.1, from coordinate 76,553 downwards.
GTGACGCCCGCGATGTATGCCATCACCGAGACGGCCTCGAAGAACGTCGGGCCAAATGAGTCGAGATGCGCGGTCGGTACGACGATGTGGTCGGTCACCCAGACCGAGTCGAAGCCAAGGGATTCGCAGGTCTGAGCAGCGCGGGCGATGTTCTCTGCGGAGGCCAGGCGCCGATACGTTGGAAGGACGACGCCGATCTTCACGACAGCTGGAATCCGTGTCGCAGAGGGTCGCGGGAGTCGATCCGGAAGCGGTGCTCCCCGGTGATGAACGCCGAGCCTGAAAGCTCGGGGATCAGCTCGCCTCCGCGCTCCTTCAGCCGCCCGCGAAACGCCAGGCCGAGGAGGTTCTCGCACTCGATCCACTCGCCGGTCGCGAGCTTGCCCCTCGCGTGCAGGTTCGCCATCAACGCGGACACGCAGGAACCGCACGGCGAGCGGTCGACCGAGTGGTCGCGAAACACGACCAGGTCGCGAAACCGCCGCGGGGCGAGGCGGGCGTAGATCAACGCCGACACGACCTCGGGCCATGGACCGAGGCGGCCGCGCGACCTTTTCCAAGCCGACTGGGCCTGCGTCTTCACCTCCATGCCGCGTTCGACCAGCTCCCGAAACGACCTGGCGGTGACCGCGACTCCAAGGTCCGTTCCGGAGGCGATCGCGATCAGGTTGCCGCCGTATGCCAGGTCGTAGGTCACCTTCTTGCCGGCCACTCGCGCAGTCAGGCCGCGCGCGACCGAGCGGCTCGGCACACCCTCGAGCTCGACGCCGGGTACACGCTTCCCCCGACGGCGGACCCGGACCCTGACGGCCGACTCGGGGGTGTCGACGACCACGACGCCGTCGCGCGGCACCTTCAGGCGGCCGGTTTCGACGAGCGCCGTAACGGCGCCCATCGTCCCGTGCACGCACATGTCGACCGCGCCGCCGCCGTCCATGAAGACCAGGCCGAGGTCGGCACCGGGCGACGCGGGTTCCACGACGACCGCGCCGAACATCACGTGATGTCCGCGCGGCTCCCACATGAGCGCACGCCTCATGGCGCCGTGACGGCGGAGCATGTCCCGTGAGCGCTCTTTCATGGTCCGGCCGCGGAGCTCGGGAAAGCCGTCCAGCACGATGCGCGTCGGCTCGCCAAGCGTGTGGGTGTCGATCGTCTCCACGGTGGTGACGCTCACGCGAGCTTGCGCCGCACCGACTGCGCTACCTCGGCCCACGCCTCGATCGCCCGGTCGGAGCGCTTCGGGTCCTGGCCGGGATAGTTGAGGCGGAGGATGAAGTGCAGCCGGTCGCCGAACATGCGGTGATAATCGAGCACCTGGTTCGCCACCTCATCGCGAGTGCCGAGGATCAGACGATGATCCTCTCGACGTACGTCCCGAACCGCGCGGCCCGCCCACCGGTCGTACGTCTGGCGGAGATACGTGAAGCCGTCGCGAATCTCCGCCCATGGGTCGGAGTCGTCGCTGACGTAGCCGTAGTTGAACAGCGGCAGCTCCAGCCCCGGCTCGCCTGGCTTCCTGTTGAACGCCGCGTCGTAGATGCCCACCAGGCGCTCCACCTCGTCCAGCGGCAATGAGGGATCGACCTGGTAGCGCTTGCCGCGCTCGCCTGCCCGGGCGGCGTCCCGATCCGCGACCCCGTCACCCGCGAGCATGATCGGAGGCCCACCCTCGGTGAGAGGCGCCGGCGTCACGGTCAGCTCTGGAACCTCATAGAAACGGCCGCGATGAGAAAACGGCCGGCCGGTGAACGCCTTTTCGAGGATCTCGTGCACCTCTTCGAGACGGGCTTCGTCGGTCGATGGCTCGATGCCCATGCCCGCGAACTCCTGCGGGCGGTAGGCGGTTCCGATGCCGAGCACGAATCGTCCACCGCTCAGCAGGTCGAGCGCGATGGCATCTTCGGCCAGCCGGATCGGGTTGTAGAAGGAAGCGATCGCGATCGCGGTGCCGGCCGTCAGCCTGGTGGTCGCGCCCAGGACGGCGGCGCAGACCGGTATGACGGCGGCCGCGTAGCCGTCGTCGGCGAAGTGGTGCTCGGCGATCCAGAACGAGTCGAGCCCCGCCTCGTCGGCGATCCGCGCCTGGCGGAGCATGTCCGCGTACAGCTCGCCGTGCGTATATGGCGAGTCGGGCGGTCGCTGTGCGCTGTACATGCCGATGCCGAAGCGCATCAGGGCAAGCCTCGGCGCGTCGCCTGCAGAAACCCGAGCGAAGCGGCGATCGCCGGAAGCATCAGCAGCGTGATTGCGGTCAGCGCGACTGGAATCCCGCGGCGGTCGGCGATGACGCCGGCCAGAAGCGCGCCGAAGTTGCCGATCCCGAGACCAACGCCCATCATCAGGCTCGACGCGATCCCGACGAACGCCGGCAGGAGCCGCTGGGCGAGCGCCGTGACCTGCGCCTCCGACGCGAACAGCAGGATGCCGGCGACGAACATCCAGGGCACCAGCACCCCCGCCGGCAGCCATGGCGCGGGCAGCAGACCGAGGAACCCGCCGACCAGGGAGACGGCGACCACTCGCGCGCTCCCAAACGCGTGGGCCGCCGCCCCGCCGAGCAGCGCCCCGGCAGAACCGGCCAGCAGAAAGACGGCAAGCGCGGCGCCGCCCACGGCGAGGCTGCCGCTGCGATAGGTCGCGAGAGCCGGCAGGAACGCAAGGTAGGCGGTCAGCACTGCCGAGCGGAGTATCGAGATCGAAAGCAGCAGGGAGAGGGGAAGCCTCACCGCCTGCAGCGATGCCCTCATCGCACCGCCAACAGCCCGCGGAGCTGCCCTCACGCTGACGTCCGGGCGGGCGAAAAGCGCGGAAGCCACGACCGCCGGGATCACCGCCACGGCGGTTGCGCGGGTGCCGAAGACGGATGCCAGCGGCACGATGGCAAGCGACATCAGCGCCGTCCCCGTCGAGCCCCCGGTGAAGAAAACGGCGATCCCCCACTCCGTCCGTCCCGCGCTCGCTCGGCCTGCCTGCGCCACCGCCTGCGGGTGGAAAGCCGCCACACCGATGCCGGCGACGATGACGAGGGCGAGGGTCTGAATGAACGTTGAGGCGAATCCCGTCGCAGCCATCGCGGTGCCGGCGACGAGCAGACCGAGGCTGGCCACCGGAAAACCCGGGCGCCGGTCCTGCACGAGGCCGAAGAGCGGCTGAGTGATGCTGGAGGTGAGAAGCAGCACGGTCACCAGCGCGCCTGCCTGCGCGAAGTCGATGCGAAGGTGCGTAACGATCAGCGGCACGAGCGCGAACAGCAGCGCCGGGTTCGAGTCGATGACCATGTGGCCGAAGGTCGTCAACCACAGCCTCGGTCGAAAGCCGAAAAGCGAGCCGCCGCTGATTGCCTCTGTTGAGGTCAGAACAGCATCCACCCGCCGTCGACGACCAGCGTGTGGCCGGTGACGTAATCGGCGTCGGCCGAACAGAGAAAGAGCACCGGCCCGACCATGTCCTGTGGATCACCCAGGCGGTTCATCGGAATCTTGGCCGCGGCTCGCTGCATCTTCTCCGGGGTGTCGAGAACGCGAAGCGTGAGGTCGGTCATGATCGTCCCCGGCGCCACCGCATTGACGTTGACCTGGTGAGGCGCGAGCTCGGCCGCCACTGAGACCGTCAGCTGACGAACGCCACCCTTGCTGATGTCGTAAGCGGTTTCGGGCGTCGACGACGATACGAACGCGGCGGTCGACGCAAAGTTGACGATCTTGCCGCGACGCTTCGGGATCATCACTCGCGCAGCCTCCTGCGTGGCGAAGAACATCCCTTTGAGGTTGACGTCGAGCTGCCGATCCCAGTCCGCCTCGGTGTACTCGATCAGCGGCTTGGCGATGCCTATGCCCGCGTTGTTGACGAGGATGTCGACGGTCCCGAACGTCTCGACCGTCCGCGCGAAAAGCTTGCGGATGTCGTCGACTCGGCTGACGTCGGCAACCACCGCAATCGCTTCGCCGCCTGCTGCGTTGATCGCATCCACCGTTTCGCGGCCCGCCGTCTCATCGACCTCGGCGACCACGACGCGCGCGCCTTCTGCGGCGAGTGCGGATGCCACCGCTTTGCCCATGCCGCGCCCTGCACCGGTGACCACAGCGGTCTGGCCGGTGAATCTCATCGGCAGATTGTATTGGCTAACGAGCGTTTGTTTAGCATGACGGGGTCACCGGCGCGCTATATGATTCCGACGCCGGTACAGGGGTAGGCGTTGCTGGACAAATACTTCGATCAGTTGAGCGTCGGCGACGTGTTCGCTGGGACACGCGGACGAACGTTGACCGAAACCGACATCGCAATGTTCAGCGCGGTCAGTGGCGACTGGAACCCAATCCACAACGACGCCGCGTTCGCGGCGAAGGGACCGTTCGGCACCCGCATCGCGCACGGCCTGTTGCTTGTCTCGATGATGACCGGGATGGCGCCTATCTCGGGCCAGGCGGTCGTCGCGCTCTATGGCTTCGACAAAGTGCGCTTCACCGGCCCGGTGAAGCTTGGCGACACCATCACCTACACGTCCAGGGTCGCGGCCCTGCAGCCGCGCGGCGACGGGCGCGGCCTCGCCGATCTCGACTTCGAGATCTGCAACCAGCACAACGAGGTTTGCGTGGCGGGCACGATCAAGATCCTTCTGCACAAGACTCCGCCTTCATGAAAGCGGAGCGCCTGAGGCAGGCGCTCGCCTCGCGCGAGGTCGTGTACGGAACCTGGATTCAGACGCCGAGTCCTGAGGTCGTAGAGATCATCGGCTGGTCGGGTTGGGACTTCGTCATCCTCGACCTCGAGCACGGCCCTTACGGACCCGAGACGCTGCCGCATCTGATTCGCGCGGCGCAGGCTTCGGACACGGCACCCTTCGTGCGGGTGCCTCTCAGCGCACCCCATGACGTGGGCAAGGCGCTCGACCTCGGCGCCGCAGGGATCGTGACCCCGGGCGTCACCTCGGCCGAAGCAGGCGCAGCTGCCGTTCGGCTGACCCGCTTTCCGCCACACGGATCGCGCGGTGCATCGCCGTCGACGAGGCAGCTCCACTACTCCGCGCTCCCCTTCCCCTCTCTGACCGCGGAGGGCGCGGACCAGCCGCTGATCGTGCTGCAGGTCGAGGCTCGCCTGGCGACCACCGACCTGGGCGGGATCCTCGACATCGAAGGCCTCGGCGTGATCTTCATCGGGCCGTACGACCTTTCGACCTCGCTAGGCCTGGCGGGCCAGTTTGACCACCCGACGGTGCGGCAGGCGATCTCGGAGATCGTCGAGCGCGCGGCGGAGCGGGGCGTCGCGGTCGGCATCTGGGTGCCGGACGCGAAATCGGCGCGATTCTGGGTCGAGCAAGGGGTTCGGTTCATGACGGTCAGCAACAACGAGCTGATGCTCTTCGGTGCGGCGTCGACGCTCCGCCGCGACGCTCAGGGGTAGCATCCAGAGAGGTTCCGACATGGCTGAGACAAGGTCTGGAATCCCGCTCGAGCCGGTCTACGGCGCCGCCCAGACGCACGCCGTGCACGCCGATGAGCCGGAGGCGCCCGGCCGGCCGCCCTACACGCGCGGCATCACTCCGCTCATGTACCTCGAGAAGCCCTGGATCATGGGTCAGTACGCGGGGTTCGGTTCCGCCGGGCAGACGAATGGGCGCTTCAAGGAGCTCCTCAAGGCGGGGCAGACCGGCTTTTCGGTCGCGCTCGACCTGCCGACGCAGCTCGGCCTCGACTCTGACCATCCGCACGCGCGGGGTGAGGTCGGCAGGGTCGGGGTCGCGATCAACTCCCTGGCCGACATGGAGGTGCTCTTCGACGGCATCCCGTTGCAGGCCGTGCGCCAGATCCGCACCACCGCGAACTCGATCGGGCACCTGTGGCTTGCGCTCAACGTCGCGCTGGCGGAGAAGAAGGGCCAGGACCCGAACGCAACTCGGATCCTCATCCAGAACGACGTCCTCAAGGAGTACATCGCCCGTGGCACCCAGATCTATCCACCGCGGGCGGGGCTCAGGATCGTCGCCGACGTCATCGAATACTGCGCGCGCCACCTTCCGAGCTGGACGCCTTTGAGCATGAGCGGCTACCACATGCGCGAGGCCGGCGCCAACGCCATCCAGGAGCTGGCCTTCACGTTCGCGAACGGCATCGCCTACTGCGATGCGGCGATCGAAAAGGGGCTGTCGGTCGACGACTTCGCGCCGTCGCTGTTCACGTTTCTCACCGCCGACATGGAGCTGCTCGAAGAGGTCGCCAAGTTTCGGGCGGCGCGCCGGGTGTGGGACTGGATCATGGCCGAGCGGTTCGGGGCGAAGAACCCCGAGAGCCGCGCCCTGCGCATCTTTGCGTTCTCGGCCGGCTCCAACCTCACCGCGCAGCAGCCCCTCGTCAACGTGATCCGCGTCAGCCTCAACGCGCTCGCGGCGGTGCTCGGCGGGGTGCAGACGCTGCACACGTCGGCTTACGACGAGGTGCTGGGTCTGCCGACACCGGATGCTGCGACGCTGGCGCTTCGGACGCAGCAGGTGATCCTCGAAGAGACCGGGATCACGAAAGTAGTCGACCCGCTCGGAGGCTCATACGCGATCGAGGCGTTGACAGCCGAGATAGAAAGCCGGGTGCGGGTCGAGCTGGACAAGATCGACGAGCTGGGGGGCGCTTTGCGGTGCATCGAGTCCGGTTGGTTCAAGGAGCAGATCGCCGAGTCCGCCTACCGGATCCAGAACGAGATCGACAGCGGGGAGCGTGGCGTCGTCGGTGTGAACTGCTTTGTCGTCAAGGATGGCGAGAAGGGGCCGGACCCCTTCGCCATCGACCCCGCGATCGAGGAGGAGCAGGTCGAGGGGCTGCGGCGGCTGCGGAAGGAGCGGGACAACGGGGCGGTGCGCGATGCGCTGGCGAAGCTCGAGCGTGCGGCGCGCGACGGCTCATCGATCGTGCCGCCGACGATCGACGCGGTGAGGGTTTATGCGACGGTCGGGGAGATCAGCGCGACGCTCGGGGAGGTCTTCGGGGCTTACCAGCCTGATTCCGTCGTTTGATCACGTTCTTTTTACAAAGAAGAGGGTGTGGGTGCGGCGATTGGGCAGCCCGTGGCAACGCGAATTTACATAGATTTGCTGGACTAGACGTACAAAAGTTCGTATACTAGCGGGCGTGACCAGTCGTGTGGAAGTCCTGGAGGATGCTGTTCGCGTTTTCCAGCGTGAGGCCGATCTCGACTTCGTCGATCCTCGGCGCCTCAGCACGCTCATCGACAGCTTGCAGGGCACCCTCAGCGCGGCGCTCCACCGGGCCAGAAAGCGCAACGAGCACCAGGTGACCTCACAGAGCGCGTGCTCGTGGGCGGCGAGGCAGTGCCAGATGTCGCTGAGCGCCGCGGCGGACCGCCTGTGCGTCGGTGAGCAGCTCGAGTCGATGCCTCGCCTGGCCGAAGCCCTCCGCTCCGGCGAGGTCGGCTTTCAGGCGGCGGCCACGATCTGCCACCTGCGGGACCGAGTCGGCGCAATCGGCGCCCGGCTCGACGAAGAGATGTGGATCGACAACGCGCGGCGCTTCTCCGTAAAAGACCTGCGCGACGTCGCGGCACGAACATGGCACGCGGTCGACCCCGCGGGCTTCGACAGGAAAGTCGAAAACGACCATGAGGTGCGCCAGCTGTTCATCAGCGAAACGGGCGGCATGTACCGCATCGATGGATGGCTGACGCTCGAGGGTGGAGCTGCCGTGAAGACAGTCGTCGACTCCTTGTCAAAGCCCCTGGGAGCCGACGACCAGCGAACCTCCAAACAGCGCCGTCACGACGGGCTCGTCGAAGCGATGCACCTGGCGCTCGGCGCCGGCACGCTCCCGCGGCGAAACGGCGTGCGGCCGCACATCAGCATCACGACCACAGTCGAAAGCCTGAAGCGAGAGCTGGGCGCACCGGCGTCGGAGCTCGAGGGCGGCCTGACGATCTCCAGCAAGACCGCCCAGCGACTCGCGTGCGACGGCGCTCTGCATCGCGTCCTGAAGGCCGGTTCGGTGGTGGTCGACGTCGGCCGGGTGTCGCGCGCGGTGTCGCCGTCGCAGTGGCGGGCGCTAAAGGCACGCCACCGAACTTGCGCCTTTCCGGGTTGCGACCGGCCGGTGAACATGACGAACCCGCATCACATCGAGTTCTGGGCGCGCGGAGGGCGAAGCGACATCCGCAACCTGATCCCGCTGTGCTACTTCCATCACCGCCTGGTCCATGAGGGCGGATGGCAGGTCATCCGTGCCGGCGACAGGGTCGAGTTCATCCCGCCGGACAGGCAGATCACGACCAGGCGCCGGTGGGGCGAAAGCCGCTGGGCGGCCTAGCCGTCCACCTTGACGATCACCGACTCACCCTCGCCGATGCCACCGCAGATCGTCGCGATTCCGTGGAACGGTCGCGCCTCGCCTGAAGCCTCGCGCCGGCGGCGCAGCTCATACACCAGGGCCATGATCAGGCGCGCGCCGGTGGCGCCGGTCGGATGGCCGATGGCGATCGCCCCACCGTTGACGTTTGTCTTCTGGCGGATCTTCTCGACCTTCTCGGGGTCGCGGTCGCCCAGGAGGAGCGTCGACACGAGCGGCATCGCCGCGAACGCCTCGTTGATCTCGATCAGGTCCATGTCGTCGATGGTCAGACCCGCCTTCTGGAGTGAGAGACGGGCCGAGACCGCGGGGATCGACGCCAGCTTGTCAGGATGGCCGGAGACCATCGCCCAGGCCATGAGCGTGGCGAGCGGCTTCTTGCCCCGGCGCTTCGCCTCGTCGGGCGACATCAGGACCAGAGCTGAGCTTCCGGTGTTCAAGCCGGGCGCGTTGCCGGCCGTCACCGTGGGACTGCCGTACACCGTCGGCAGCTTCGCGAGCTTCTCCAGCGACACGTCGGCTCGCGGCGACTCGTCGTCCGTCATCACGACCGGATCGCCGCGCTCCTGCGGTACCGAGATGGGCATCACCTCGTCCTTGAAGTGGCACGCGGCCTTGGCTTTGAAATAGCGCTCGTGGCTCTGCAGCGCCCAGCGGTCCTGCTCCTCGCGCGTGACTCCGTTCTCGACCGCCTCGTCGCCGGCCTGCACGGCGCGGGGCTTGCCGGTCATCGGATCGGCGATAACGAGCTGGTCCTTCAGATGCACGTCGCCGAGGCGGTGGCCCCAGCGGAAGTCGGTCAGGAAGTAAGGCACCTTGCTCATGTTCTCGGTGCCTCCCGCCATCGCCACCGAGGCTTCTCCCAGGCGGATCGAGCGCGACGCCATGTTCACGGCGGCGAGTGAGGAGCAGCACGCACGGTCGACGGTGTAGGCCACGCGGTTGGTCGGGATGCCGGCCTCGATCAGCACCTGGCGCGCGATGGAGCGATCGCCGCCGGGCAGGTTGACCCCAGCCGCGACCTCCTCGACCTCGGAAGGCTCGATGCCGGCGCGGCGGACCGCCTCGGCGAAAACCAGGCCTCCAAGCTGCGGGAGGGTGAAATCCTTCAGCGTGCCGCCGAACTTCCCGAACGGGCTGCGGACGGCGCTGATCACCGCCACTTCGTCGTGGTTCACTGACTCGTCTCCTTGGCCATCGAAAGTACGCCGCCCTCCTCGAGGCGGTCGACCTGGTCTCGCGTATAACCGAGCATCTCCATCAAGACTTCGGCGTTGTGCTCACCCAGACGCGGCGCCGCACGCGCCACCGGTTCGGGCGAGCCCGAAAGCTTCATCGCGGGACCGACGAGCTTCACCGAACCCAGCACCGGGTCGGGCACGTCGATCATCAGCTTCCTGGCCGCCACCTGCGGGTCGTCGAAGATCTCCTGTGCGTTCTGCACGGGGCCGATCGGCAATCCAGCCGCCAGGAGCGTCGACGTCGCCTCCGACTTCGTTTTCGTTGTGAACCAGCCGCCGATGATCTCGCCGAGCCAGCCGGACATGTTCTTTGCGCGATCCGGCCCGGAAGTCGCACCTTCGCGCCCGACGAGGTCTGGACGCTCGATCGCGGTGCAGAACTTCGTCCAGTCGCCCTCGGTGGCGACGATCAAGCCGACGAACCCGTCCTTGCATTCGAACGGTCCCCAGGGCGCCATGTAAGGCTCGCGTCCTCTCTGCAGCACGTGGTCGGTGAGCGAGTACGCGGTGACGGATCGCTCCGCCAGACCGATGATCGTGTCGTACATCGAGATGTCGATGTACTGGCCCTTGCCCGTGCGGGTTCGCTCGTACAGCGCGAGCATGATCGCGTAGGCGGCGTTCATGCCCGACGCGATGTCGCCGAGTGCGACGCCCAACCACGTCGGCGGCCCGTCCGCGGCGCCGCAGGTGTTCATGAGACCGCCCATGGCTTGGGCGACGATGTCGTAAGCGGGCCGCTTGCTGTATGGGCCGAGGTAGCCGTCCATGCTTCCAAAGCCTGAGATGCAGGTGTAGATGAGCCCCGGGTTTCGACGCGACAGGGCTTCGTAGCCGATGCCCATGTCGTCCAGCAGACCCGGCCGGAAGTTCTCGACCACGACGTCCGCCTTCTCCGCCAGGTCGGCGAAGAGCCGGCGACCTGCATCGGTCTTGAGGTTGATCGTCACGCTCCGCTTATTGCGGTTGAAGCGGAGGAAATATCCGCTCTGGGTCTCGCCTTTGTCGTTCTTGACCCTGGGTGCGCCGCCTCGAGAGGTGTCGCCACCCTCCGGACGCTCGACCTTGACGACGTTGGCGCCCTGGTCGGCGAGCATCATCGTGCAGTAAGGTCCGGCGACCTGGATCTCGAACGCCAGCACGGTGATGCCGTCGAGTGGCTTGGGGCTCATCGGTCCTCGTCCGAAGTGTACGTGGCGGTCTAGGCGCGCCCGTTGCCAGGCCAGGGCAACGGAACCCTCGAGTCCGACATCACGCGTGGGAAGTGCGGCATGCCCACCTCCGGCGCGAGATATCGCGAGATCATCGTCAGAAGTTCGGCTCGGTTGCCCGCCTCGCCGCCCTCCGGCAGCTCGAGCAGAAGATGCGTAGCGCCCGCCTCCGCCCACGCGGTGACCAACGCGCGGTCTTCACTGAGCGACCCGGCGATCCGCGCGATGCCTGGCTGTACGGAGCCGGCGGAACCGCACTCCGCGGGTTCGCGAGCGATCGCCGTCCAGAAGGGGATTTCGATCTGTGCCGGTTTCGGCGTCACCGCGATGGCCTTCGGTGCGGTGGCGTTGGCGGGCAGTCCGGCCGGCACCTTCCAGCGCGGGCCTTCATGCTGGATCGGCCGGTTGCCCAGCGCCTCGCGCAGCACCGCGACCTCGTCGGCGGCGTCGTCAACAGCGAGGTCGCCCGAGTCGACGAGCACGACGGTGCGCCCGTTGTTCACGTTGTCCAGGACCGACAGCTCCTCGGCGACCGTGACAGGGTGCTCGAGACCGAGCCGCACCTTGACGACGATGCGCACGAAATCCGTCGCGGTGGAGGCGTAAACCGCGGAGGTCACCGCGGTGCGGGCGTCGCCGGTGCCCGCCAGGACACCGAACAGGCCGTGGCTCTCGGCGTCACGCGCCATCTCAGCCTCCTGCCGATCGGCGAGGACGAGTCCCAGCCTCACGCCGGCACCCTGTCGCGGAGCTCCGGAAGGACATGATCCGCGAGGCGACGCAGCTGGTTCTCTAGCGCGTCGCGCGGCTCGCCGTCGAGGATCAAACGGAACGCAATGTGCTTGATCCCGATCTCGTCGAACTGTTTCAGCTGCCGGACGCACTCTTCGGCCGAGCCGCTGATGGTCGTCTCCACCGTGTCGGCGATCGCCTTGTCGGTTTCCTCTGCGTAGTCCTGCTGCTGGTGCTCGCCGACCGCCGGCAGCGTCCAGCCGAGGCCCGCGTACTGGACGTAGCTGGCGCGCACCCAGTCTCGCGCAGCCTCGCGCTCGGAGGAGTCCTCGGTCAGCCAGATGTTGCGAAGCGCGCCGAGCGCAGGTTTGTCCGAGGCTGGACGGCCGGACTCGGCCCATCCCTCCTCCCAGATCTGCGTCAGGGTGCGGCAGCGCTCAAAAGGCAGGGCCGCGGAGAAGAGGAGTGGATGGCCGCGCTGTCCTGCACGCTTGACCGGGTCGACGAGCTGCGCGCCCATCCAGATCGGTGCGCCGCCGGCGGCTTCGGCCGCCTCGAGCACCTCCAGGCCGCGGACCATCCGCGGCAGGCGCTGCTTGCGCGACACGCCATGACCGTCGAACTCGATGTCGCGGTAGCCCATGCCGACCCCGAGATCGAGGCGGCCGCCCGAGCGAGCGGTCAGGTCGTTGGCGACGGCCGCCAGGCGCTCCGGGTCGTACATCGGAAGCAGGAGCATCCCCGTGCCGACGCGAAGGCGTTCGGTCACGGACAGCACCGAGGCCGCCGCGGGCAGGAGGGCGGGGCAGTAGCCGTCGTAGAAAAAGTGGTGCTCCGAGAGCCAGAGCTCGTCGTAGCCGAGGTCCTCCATGAGCACCGCGAGCTCCCGCATGTCGCGATACGCGCCCGTCCAGTGCCGAGGCTGCATCGCCGTGCACTGGAGGCTGAACAGACCGACTCCGAAGCGCATCAACACCTCTGTGCGGAAGGCACGCGTTGACCGAAAGCTGAAGGCGCGACCATAATACCCCCGGCTCGAATAAGAACGAACACTCGTTAGTCAAATGGCTCACATGCGGGAGGCCTCATGGCGGTTGCGATCGTTACGGGAGCCGGATCTGGCATAGGCGCGGCCACCGCCCGCATGCTGTCGGCGCGAGGGGACAGAGTCGTATGCGCGGATGTCCGGCTCGACTTCGCTCAGCAAACCGCCGGCGGACTGCCGGACGCGTTGGCCGTCGAGGTCGACGTGAGCGACTCGTCGTCCTGCGAGCGGATGGTCGAAGACGCCGTCCACCGATTCGGTGACGTGGACGCGATCGTGACATGCGCCGGGATCGAAAAGCACGGCGCCGGCCATGAGTTCTCGGAGGAGGACTTCGACCGGATCATCGACGTGAACCTCAAAGGCACCTGGCTCTCGGCGCGGTCGGCGGCCAGGGCGATGATCAACCGCGGTCACGGTGGGACGGTGGTGATGATCGGTTCCATCAACTCCATGGTCGGCAACCCAGGCGCGAGCGCCTATTGCGCGTCGAAGGGTGGCGTGCTGATGCTCGGCCGGACGCTGGCGCTGGATTGGGCGCAGTACGGGATCCGCGTCAACATCGTCGCGCCCGGCGTCGTGAACACTCCGATGTCCGCAAAGAGCCTCGCCGATCCCCAAAAGCGCGCAAAGATGATGGAGAAGACGCCGCTTGGGAGGCCGGCCCCGCCCGAGGAGATCGCGTCCGTGATCGCCTTCCTCACGTCCGACGCGTCGTCGTTCATGACCGGCGCCTACGTTCCGGTCGACGGCGGCACCCTCGCCGCCTGGTGAGCATCCACCTCGGCGCCAAGCTTCCCCACTCCGGCCCGCTGCTGCGGCTGGGTCTGGTGACGATGGCCCAGCGCCTCGAAGCCGCTGGCTTCGACTCGATATGGGTGAGCGACCACGTCGTCTTTCCGCACGAGGTGAGGTCCAGGTACCCGTTTGCCGCCGACGGCAGACCCACATGGGCGATGGACGCCGACTACATCGAGCCGGTGGTCGCGCTTTCCGCGATCGCGCCCGCGACGTCGCGCGCCGAGCTCGGCGTCTCGGTGTTGATCCTGCCCATGCGCAACCCGGTGCTGTTCGCCAAGCAGGCGGCCAACATCGACGTGCTGTCGCGCGGCAGGCTGGCGCTGGGCGTCGGCGTCGGGTGGCTGCGCGAAGAGTTTGAGGCGCTCGATGCAAACTTCGACGCGCGCGGTGAGGTCCTCGACGAGTGGCTGGAGATCGCGCGCGCGTGCTGGACCGGGTCGGCCGGCCCTTACGAGGGCCGCCACTACCGCCTGCCAGAAGCCATTTACTGCCGCCCGGTTCCGACCCGAGTGCCGCCGGTGCTCGTCGGGGGCATGTCACGGCGCGCAATCGAGCGGGCCGGCCGGGTCGCGGATGGTTGGGTCGCCCAGTTCTCGATGGACGACCTCGACCTGGCAAAGGTTGCATCGGGGATCGCGGGCATGAGAAAGGCGGCGGGCGACGACCGGCGCGAGTTTCGCGTCGTCGCGCGCATCACCGGCGCCGACCGGCGGACGGACGAGCTGGCGGGACGCCTGGGCGACCTCGCGGCCGCCGGCGCGACGGACGTCGTCATCGACGTCGATTGGAGCCACGACGGCGGCGCGGCGCAGGCGGTCGAGACGCTGCGGGCCGCGGTCGCCTAATCGGAGATTCGAGGAGGTCAGATGAGCACCGATCGGACGATCACCACGGAAGGCGCGCCCATACCGCGGGGCCCTTACGTTCACGCGCGCGAGCACGGCGGCCTGATCTACGTCACCGCGCAGATCGGCCGCGACCCGAAGACGGGCGAGTTCGTGGAGGGCGGCTTCGAGGCCGAGTTCAACCAGGCGATAGACAACCTCGAGGCGATCCTTCTCGCCTCGGGCTCATCGCTCGACCGGGTCGTCAAGGCCCAGGTCGAGTTCATCGACGAGGGCGACCTCGACGCGATGAACCGGATCTACGGCGAGCGCTTTCACGAGCCACTTCCGGCGCGCACGAGCTTCGGCGTGGCCTTCCTCTGGAAGGGCGCGAAGGTTCAGATCGACTGCATCGCCTCGGCGGCTTGATGGCCTCGCACCGCGGGATCGTCAGCAAGCGCGGGCCACAGCCGACCGGTTCGTATCCCCACGCGCACATAGACGGCGACATGGTCTGGGTGACAGCACAGGCCGGTCGTGACCCGGCGAGCGGCGAGCTCGTCCCCGGCGGCGTCGAGGGTCAGCTAAACCAGGCGATCGACAACCTCGCCGCCATCCTCGACGAGTGCGGCAGCTCCCTTGACCGCGTGGTGAAGACGCAGATCATGTACACCGATGCCGCGGATAGCGACGTGATCCAGGCGGTCTTCTCGAGTCGCTTTCCCGACCCACGGCCGGTGCAAACCGCCTGGGGCGTCAGGTTTCTGGCCGCCGAGCCTGGCACCGAGGTCGTCAGAGTCCAGATCGACTGCGTCGCGGGACTCGGCTGAGCTTGGCCGGCCGCTTCGACGGCAAGGTCGCGATCGTCACCGGCGCGGGCCGCGGCATGGGCCGCGCGGTCGCGTCGCGCTTCGGCAGCGAGGGGGCGCGGGTGGTCGTGGCCGAGGTAAACGCCGCTCACGGCGAGGAGGTCGCGGAACAGATACGCGCGGCCGGGGGCGAGGCCTGCGCCGTCCAGGTCGATGTGTCCAGATCGGACGACGTGCACCGGCTGTTCGCCGCGGCGGTGGAGAGCTACCGCGCGGTCGACATCGTCGTCAACAACGCCGGGATCGCGGTCGGCCGCGCACTCGTCGACTACACGGAGGAGGATTGGGACCGCCAGATGGGCGTCAACGTCAAGGGCGTCTTCTTTTGCTGCCAGGAGGCCGCGCGCCTGATGATCCCGCGGCGCCAGGGCAAGATCGTCAACTTCGCCTCCACGTCGGCGTTCGTGTCATCTTCCAGGCCCGAGGTCGCGTATGACACGAGCAAAGGCGCCGTGCGCCAGATGACAGTCTCGATCGCCGCCGAGCTTGCGCCCCACGGCATCAACGTCAACGCGGTGGCTCCGGGGACGACCGCCACCGAGATGACCCGGACGTCACTCGCCAGCGAAGAGGGCGTGGCATGGCAGCTCGCCCGGATCCCGATGGGCCGCGTCGGACAGCCGGACGACATCGCCTCGGTTGTGCTCTTCCTGTGCTCCCCCGAGGCGGGCTACATCACGGGCCACACGCTGGTCGCCGACGGCGGATGGCTCCTTTACTGAGTTGAGCACCGACGTCGTTTCCGGCACTGGACCTCTGCTCGAGCTGACGGACGTCCACAAGTCGTTCGGCCATGTCGACGTGATCAAAGGCGTGACGGTGACCGTCCGCAGGGGGGAGCACGTGGTGATCTTCGGCCCCAGCGGAGGCGGAAAGAGCACCCTGCTGCGGATGATGAACCTGCTCGAGCAGCCTGACTCGGGAACGATGACGTTCGAGGGGAAGCAGTACTTCCCGCCGAAGGACAACATGCTCAATCGCCATCGCGTGCTGCAGCAGCTGCGCAGCCAGATCGGCATGGTGTTTCAGCGATTCAACCTCTACCCCCATCTCGACGCGCTGCACAACGTCACGCTCGCCCTGACCGACGTCAAGAGGATGTCGGGCAAGGTCGCTCGGAAGAAGGCGGAAGCCTGTCTGGCCGAAGTCGGCCTGAAAGACCGCACCGACCACTACCCCGCCCAACTCTCCGGCGGCCAGCAGCAGCGGGTGGCCATAGCGCGCGCCCTGGCGATGGATCCCAAGCTGATGCTGTTTGACGAGCCGACGTCCGCCCTCGACCCCGAACTCATCGGGGAGGTGCTCGGCGTCATGGAACGGCTGGCGCGAGAAGGAATGACGATGGTGGTCGTGACCCATGAGATGGGGTTCGCCCGCCGCGTGGGCGACAGGCTGCTCTTCATCTCGGACGGCGTCATCGCCGAGTCGGGAGGCAAGGAGATCCTGTCCGCGCCGCAGGAAGCGCGCACCAAGGCCTTCCTCGAAGCCGTCCTCTAGCCGCAAAACAAAACGAACGCTCGTTAGATTTTGATCTTGACAACGGGCGTGGTTTGGACGAACCTTCGCCCGTGAGTTGGAATCCCACCGACTATCAATTCGCGTGGAACGTGGTCTGGGAGTACCGATACTGGCTGTGGGAAGGCCTGCTTCTGACTCTGAAGATCGCGGCCGTCTCGATGGCGCTGGCGATGATCTTCGGGCTGCCGCTCGCTTTGATCAGGATGTCCCGCTTCAAGCCGCTTGCCACCGTGGCTCTCGTGTACATCGCGGTGATGCGCGCGATTCCGCTCCTGGTTTTCATCCTCTGGATGTACTACGGAGTGGCCCTGGTGGCAGGGCTGAACGTCGACGCGTTCGCGGCAGGCACCATCTGCCTCACCCTGCAGTACTCCGCGTGGCTCGCGGAGATCTATCGCGCCGCGCTGCAGGCAATCGACAAGGGACAAGGCGAAGCCGCGATGTCGACCGGACTCAGCAGATCGCGGGCGTTTGCAAGAGTCATATGGCCCCAGGCATGGCGAATCATCATTCCGCCGCTGGCGAGCAACTTCATCGGCATCACCAAGGACTCGTCTCTCATCGGGATCATCGGCCTCAACGAGATCATGCGCCAGAGCCAGATCGCGGTCTCGCTGAGCTTCCGCCCATTCGAGCTCTACACCGCCGCGATGGGCATCTACATCGCTCTGGCTCTGATCATCTCGCCGATCGCCTCGCTCGTCGAGCGCCGCGCGGCGCGCAGCTTGAGCCTTCAGACCCGCCGCGTTTCGCGTAGCAAGAAGCCGCTCGAAGCGGCAGCCTGAAGCCGAAAAGTATGGGAGGTACATAAAGGTATGTCGGAAGAGCTGGAAGTCGAGGCAGCGGACAAACCCGATTCCCCATCGCGACTTTCGCGAATCTCTCGCCGAGGACTGCTCGGCTCGGCCGCGCTGACCGTCGCCGGCGCCGCGCTCGCCGCATGCTCGACGGGCGGAAACGCAAGCACCGGCTCCACGAGCAGCTCCGATTCGCTCCTCAAGAAGGTGCAGGACCGAGGGCAGCTGAACGTGACGACGTCGCTCTTGTATCCCCCTGAGTTCTACAAGGACAAGACCACCGGCAAGCCCGCCGGCTACGACATCGACGTGCTGACCATGGTGTCCAAGGACCTGAACGTGAAGCTCAACATCATCGACGTTCCGGACAACGCCGCCAGCATCGCCAACGTGCAGTCGGGCAAGGCAGACGTCGTCAGCGCCGGCCTTGTGAACACGCCCAAGCGCGCGCTGGTCCTCAACTTCACCAAGGGCTATGTCCCCTACACGCAGATCCTGATGGTCACCTCGAACAGCAACTACGCCTCGATCCAGGAGCTCAACCAGCCCGGCAAGAAGATCACAGCGCTCACCGCGTCGACCGCATTCTTCCGTGCGCAGCTTCTCTTCCCAAAGGCCACGGTCACTCCGCTCGCCCAGGACGAAGCGCTGCTGTCGGTCGCGACCGGGAAGGCCGACGCCTGCCTGGTCGAGGACTACCTCGCCAAGCCGTTCATCGCGCAGCACTCCAACACCAAGCTGTGGAACAACGGCCAGGGCATAGCCACCGAGTTCGGCTGCTGGGCGGTGCCCGCCGGCGACTACCTGTGGTGGCGCTGGCTCGACAACTGGATTTCCTACAACATCGACAACGCCACGCTGCCTGGCATGTACAGCAACACGTTCGGGCTCAACTGGGTCCACCCCTCTTAGCTCCGCACACCTCCCACGTGCGCCGGGGGCCGACAGCCAGATGTTCGGCCCTCGAGCGCGCTGGGATTGAGTTGTCGTGACACCGCGTCCCGAGCTGACAGAGGTCCTGCTCGACGGCGACGGCGCGGTCGCGACCATCACCCTGAACCGGCCCGACCAGCGAAACCCGCTTTCCGGCGCCATGATCCGCGACCTGCGCAGCGCGTTCGCATGGTGCAAAGGCGAGCACGACGTGGCCGCCGTCGTGCTGACCGGCGCCGGGGACCGCGCCTTCTGCGCGGGCGCCGACCTGAGCGCCTTCTCGGGCGAGCAGTCGGTGCTCGACCTCCACTTCGGCCGGCACGGGCTGGTCGAGCTCTTCCTCGAGATGACGGAGCTCGGCAAGCCGATCGTGGGCCGCATCAACGGGCATGCCCTGGCGGGCGGGTTCGGGCTCGCCTGCGCATGTGACCTCATGGTCTCGGTCGACACGGCGACCTTCGGGACGCCGGAGATCAACGTCGGGGTCTGGCCGATGATGATCCAAGCGTTCCTGTGCCGGAAGCTGCCCCAGAACGTGGTGCTCGAGATGGTGATGCTGGGCGATCGCTGGAGCGCCGAGCAGCTGCACGGATTTGGCATGGTGAACCGCGTCACCTCGGCAGGCGCGCTCGACGAGGAGACGCGCGCGCTGGCGGCGAAGCTGGCCGAGAAGTCGACCGCCATCATGCGTCTGGGCCGCGACGCCTTCTATCACCAGTGGGACATGGACCTGAAAGCGGCGCTGGAATACCTGCACGGCCAGGTGACGCTCGTGACGCTGACGGAGGATTCGGCCGAGGGGCGGAGAGCGTTCTTCGAGAAGCGCAAGCCCGAGTTCAAGGGGCGGTGACTGGTGCCGGCGGCGAGAGATTTGGCCATCCAGGTGGCCGCAGCCGAAGGAAGCGACGAGCATCGCAGCGAGCGCATCCGTTGATGCGTGAGCGAGAAGCGCAGGAGTTGACGCCCGGATGCGGGCGCATGGGGGCCAAAGATCCGTCGACGGCGCCGGTCGCCGTCCCCGAGGGCCGGTGAGCACGTGACCGAGGTCAAGGCCGAGCTCGTCGGCACGGTGTGGAAGGTCCTGGTCAAGACCGGCGACAGCGTCGAGGTGGACCAGGAGCTGATCATCCTCGAGTCCATGAAGATGGAGATCCCGGTCGTCGCACCTCGGGCAGGCACCGTTCATGAAGTGAAGGTCAAGGAGACGGAAGTGGTTGCGGAGAACCAGGTGCTGGTGGTGCTGGCATGACCGAGTCGACCGCTGAGGTCACGGTCGACGCAATGCGCTACAACGAGCTCGTCGAGCGCGCCCTGGTCCGCATCCGCGGCATCGGCATGGAGCCCTATCTCGATCTGGGCTCGGAGACGCGAACGGGCACCCGGCTGAACCGCGAGTACATGGCGGCCATCACGCTCGAGATGCGGATCCTCGGCAGCCGGCCCGCGAGCGCGAAGACGGAATTGTTCGGCCAGGCGCTGCGCGCGCCCATCATCGCCTCCGCGGTGTGCGAGTCACGGATCCTGAAGCGCCTCGGACCATGGGAGACGCCGTACCTGGAGCAGATCGCCCGCGGGCTCGCCGACGCCGGCAGCATGATGTCGACCGGCGACGTCAGTCACGACGAGCTCGGCCGGATCGTCGACCAGGGCGCGCCCGTCATTCACATTGTCAAGCCGTATGCCGACGAGGAAAGGGTCTTCCGCGGTCTCGAGTCCGCGCGCTCGCTCGGGTGCGTCGCGGTCGGCATGGACATCGACGCGATGTTCCTGGAGAAGGCGTGGGACGAGGTGCCTGGACCTCCATACCTCGGCTACCGAAGCCGCGAGGATGTCGCCGGCTACATCCGCGGAACGCCTCTTCCCTTCGTGGTGAAGGGTGTGCTGAGCGTCGACGACGCGGTCGCGGCCCGCGACATGGGGGCGGCTGCCATCGTCGTGAGCAACCACGGTGGCGAGACCATCGACTACACGGTGCCGGTGCTGGAGATGCTGCCTGCGATCCGCAAAGCGGTCCCCGACCTGGTCGTGCTCGCCGATTCGGGCTTCCGCCGCGGCGCGGACGTATTCAAGGCGCTTGCGCTCGGCGCGCAGGGGGTCGGGATGGCGGCCCAGCTCGTGGTCGCCTGCGCGGCTGACGGGCGCGACGGTGTAAGGCGGATGATGACGCTGCTCCAGGAGGAGCTCGAGCGTGTGATGAGCATCACCGGATGCCCCACCGTCCCCGACATCGATGCGTCGGTGCTGCACTTGCCCAGGAGAACCGGCAGCTAACCTACCGACCGGCGAAGGATCCAAGGGGTCAGTCGGAGCGAGGGATATGCTCTCTGGCGTGGGGCGCGCCGAGCTGGAGGGTCGAGTCGCCATCGTCACCGGCGGCAGCAGGGGCATCGGTTTTGCAACGGCTCAGGAACTTGCGGCGCGAGGCGCCCGGGTCGTCGTCTCGAGCCGCAGGAAGGAAGAGCTCGACGATGCGGTCGCGCGGCTCAACTCGAACGGCGGCGAAAGTGTTATCGGCCTGGCCGCCCACGCGGGCCGGCAGGAAGACATCGACCGGCTCGTGAAGACGGCGATGGATCGGTTCGGCGCGATCGACATCTTGATCGTGAATGCGGGCACGAACCCCTACATGGGGAGCACCGTGGACATCGACATCGGTGCGTGGGACAAGGTCTTCGAGGTCAACGTCCGCGGCGCGTTCCTGCTGATCCAGGCGGTGACCAGGGCGTGGATGTACGAGCACGGCGGCTCGATCGTGACCATCGCGAGCACGGCCGGGCTGCATCCGTCCGCCGGCCTGGGCACATACGGTGTCTCGAAAGCCGCGCTGATTCAGCTGACGAAACAGCTGGCGTTCGAGCTCGCGGACCGCAAGATCCGTTTGAACGCGGTCGCCCCGGGAGTCATCCAGACGCGCTTCGCGGAAGCGCTCTGGAAAGAGGAGAGCACCGCCGGCGCTCTCAAGAGCCGGACGCCGATGGCCCGCATCGGCACGCCGGACGAGGTCGCCCGCGCGGTCGCCTTCCTGGCCTCAGACGCGGCGAGCTACATCACCGGATCCGTGCTGACGATCGACGGCGGACTGACGCTGGCCTAGACGTCCAGCTGAAAGTCCGTTCAGCCAGACCCGATACCGCTTTGTGGGAGACGACGCCCCCGCCCGAGGTTGACGGCAGAGCCCGTTGGTGTTGCCGGCTGCTCTAGTCCGAAACCTCGGTCAGCAGAACCCAGGCTACGTACCCGTTCCAGCCGAACATGAACGGCATTACCGCGGCGAGGATGTAAAACCCACCGCCCGCGCCCACCATCAGGCTGACGGCGGCCGTGACGAACAGGACGATCCAGACCGATGCACCGGCAAGTTCTAAAACTCTCCGTCGTAGAGAGAGGCTCGCAAAGTCTGAGGGGCGCATCCGTCGCACCTCTCGGTAGCTGGCGATCAGGTGGTAAAGGGCGAAGACACCGACCTCGATTCCGATGGCGAGAGCCGACTGGCCGGGGATGAGCACGGCGCCGGAGATGAAGAGGATCGTCATCAGCGAGATCAGGGTGCCCACGGCTCGGCTGCCGTACAGGGGGTGGCGCAGGATCGCACCGGAGTGCAGTGACATCGCGACGAAAAGCAAACCGGTGAGCGCCGCGGCAGCCCCGCCGGCCATCACATAAAAGTCGTGCCAGTCGCGCGGGTCGTACGGCGCCATCTAGTCCTGGTGGCAGTGGCAGCGGCGGTGGAGCACTGGCCCGAGCTTGACAGGACGCGGTGGCGTCTGCACACGGCGCGGTAGATGTGTGTTGGCGATCCTCCGCGATGATCGCCCGAGCTGTATCGGGTCCACGGATTGCCACGCGGTTGAAGGGGCGGCGCGCACGGCGCCGCCCCACGGCGATCAGGCTGATTACGACGCTGCGATCGCGCCTATCCAGGTGCCCCAGTTGCGCCCGAAGACGGGCGCCGTGTTGACGCCCTGGAACAGGTTGGCGTACTGGCCCGCGAACCAGATATGTCCGGAACCGTCGAACGAGGTCGCCTCATAGTCGCCCCAGCGGCAGACCGGGAGGGCCTTGGTGCCGCACAACGTCGGGCGGTAAGAGGACTCGCCGGCCTTCAACAGGTTGCCGGCGCCGCTGAAGTTGGCGTCCCCCGCGCCCTTGACGATGAAGCGCGTCTCAGGAAAGACCTTGTGGCCCATGTGCTCGAACAGCATGGTCACGTTGCCCTGCGCGTCCGGCATGAAAGCCGGGTACGTGGCCGCCTCGTCACCCGAGAAGCTGTAGTAGTTCGTCTGCGCGGCGCCGGTGCCCAGGTCGATCTGCGCCCACTCGATGCCCGGCGTCGGGTGCGGGCTGCTGTTGCCGGCATCGATCCCGGTGCCCCACCCGGCGTAGAGCACTCCGTTGCGCTCCACCGGCGTGGCAGGGATCCGCAAATCGTTGGAGTCGACACAGAGGTTGCAGCTCGGCTGGTCGGAAGGAACGCTGACGATGAAAGGAGCCGTGGGGACCAGCTGGCCGCCGAACGTCGGCGCGGCGCCTCCCGAGTCGTGACCGATCGGGTTGGCCATAGTCCAGACGACGGCGCCGCTGCACGCATCCGCGAAGCCGCCGCCTGTGAAGCCGCAGAGGTGCCCGGTCATGACATCAGGACCGTCCATCGTGTCGACGAAGGTCTCACTGGTGCCGGTGCTGTTGTCGAGATTGACGGTTGGTTGAACTGTGTCGGCGAGGAACGGACCGGTCGCGGCGGTGGTTCCGGGGCCGGTACCGCGAAGGTTGAAGAAACCGTCGGCCGTGAAGTGCGCCTGGCCCTTCTCCATCTGCGCCTTGTTGGCCTCGAAGACCTCGGCGTAGAACCCACCCTGGCTGCCGAACATGTTGCCGGAGAAGTAGACGGCCTGGCTGTTGAGGCCGATCTGCGTGTAGTCAGCGCCGAAGAGCTGGCCGTTTGCCTGCGGACCCATCGACATGTCGAACTCGAACACATTCCAGCGACCGCTCGGGTTGCTGGTCTGACTCACCGCGATGAAGTACACGGACTTGAACGGGCAGTCCGGCGCGGCCGGGAACCAGGGCGCCCCTTCGATCTGGAGCATGGCGGCCCAGAAACGCCCGTCGTTGGCTTCGTAGATCGCGCGCGGGTCACTCGTAAACGGCTGGCTCTGATGAGCGGTGTCGCACGGCGTCCCGTCGGCGTTGGTCACGTTCGGAATGCCGAAGAAGTTCTGCGAGCTCACCGGCCAGCCCGGCTGGACGTTGCCCGCGGTGTCGAGAACCTCGAACTGGGTGTTGACCCCCTGAAAGACGAAGGACGGCGATGCCGCCACAGCCATGTCGGGCGGGTTACAGCCGTGTCCAAAGTACGAGCACGTGGTGGCCGACGACTGCTGACCGATGAAGCTGGCGCTCGCGTTCGGCGTTGACGTCGACGCGCCGGAGGCGGAGCTGGTCGCGTTGACTCCGCCCGCCGAGTTGACCAGCGACTCCGGACCGCGGCCCTTGGGCCATTTGGTCGCCAGCCCTTCTTCCGTCGAGGCTCCAGGTCCATGAATGCCGGTTCCCGTCGGAGAGACGACATAGTGGGTGACGAGGTTCGACACCCCAGGTTGGGACGTGAACGTCACGCCTGCCGCGGGCGTGGCTTGCGCACCAACTACGAGGAGTCCCGCCCATATGGCCGCGGCGGATGCCGCGGCAAACACGCGCTTATGCACCACCATCACTACCTCCTCCAAACAGCTCAGACGGACCCTTGCGTCGGCATTCCCCAATATGCCGATCTCCGGATGCTATTAGGTTCGGGCGCGGGGAGCAAAATTGCGGGTTCAGTCGGTGGTGGAAGCGGACCACCTACGGCACCGACGATTGAGATCCACAGCAAAGGCCGGACTCAGCCGTGGTTCGGCTCGCCGCGAGGGTGAAACGCGCAATGGCCGCATGCCGCCCGGGACTGATCTCCCGTCCCCTGTCCAGCGACGCACGGTCCGTCGAGACACTCGTCCCATTGCCCATGAAGGGCGTCGCCGCTTTGATGTGGTGGGGATCGGGCGGTGTATTCGTCGGCGGTTGGAGGCAGTCTGAAGTGGCTAGGCCTCGGCACGCCGTCGCGACTGCTGCGGCAATGGGGCGACGATCGTGGATTTCCTCCATTGCGGATTGCCGTGCCCTGCGTGGCATCGGTATGGGCGGCGCTCTTCGCGGTAGTTACCTGGATCCGGCAGTTTATGGTCTCCCAGACACACGACGACGTCCGCCTCTACTACATCGCGGCGGAGGCAGGTCTTCGTCACGGATGGTCAAGCATTTACGACCAGGCAGTGCTCCATTCGACAGCCAGGTCCTTCCCGGCGCCGGCGCAGCTGATCGATGTGAAGACCTTCGCAAGCACTCCTTTGCTGGCGTGGACGTTCGCCCCGTTGACCGTATTTCCGGAGCCGGTGGCCTACGTGCTCTGGGTCGCTCTGTCGGCGGCCGCATTGGCGTTCGCATGGCACATCGCGGCACCGTTCACGGGCCCGGCCAAAGCCACGCTGCTGTTCCTTGCGATCGGACTCGGGCCTGTGCTTCTAACTGCGTACTTCGGGCAGCCGACCTTGATCGTATTGGCGCTGGTGGCGGCGGCCTGGTGGTTATGCAAGAAAGACCGCACTCTCGAGGCAGGGGCGGCGCTGGCAATAGCGACGTTCCTGAAACCACAGGCCGTCCTCCTGGTTCCGATCGCGCTGCTCGTGAGCCGGCGGTATCGTCTCGTCGCGGCATGGACGGTCGCCTGTGCACTGCTCGGCCTGCTGACCGCGATCAGCCTCGGACCAACTGGACTCAGGGAGTGGTGGCAGGTCATGCAAGGGGTTCAGCATCTGCCACTCGATGTGATGTTCACGTTGGCCGGACCGCTTGGTAATGGGCCACAGACATACGCGTTGTGGGCAGTCCAAGGGACCATCGCGCTTGCCATAGCGTGGAGAGGACGACGAGAACCGGAGATCGTTTTCGCGGTGGGAATCCTGGGCACGGTTGCCACCGCGTCTTACTTCCATAACTCTGACTACAGCATCTTGATCCTTGCTTGCTGGCTGGTCCTGCGTGCATCCATAAGCGACTTGCATCGTGCGTGGCTGGTCATCGGCATCGTTCCCATGCAGCTTCTGTTGACCCCGCTTGGCGCCGGACCCCAGCTCATCTGGGACGCCGGATGGCTGTTGCTCCTAGCGGCCGAGGTTTGGTTGGTGCCGCTTCGTGAAGTTGTCGCGGGCGCTGCACCGCTCCTGGCCCATCGGTGGCGATCACGGCTCTACGCATTTCTAGAGGAGGAGA
This sequence comes from Candidatus Dormiibacterota bacterium, assembly GCA_024280995.1. Classification (GTDB taxonomy): domain Bacteria; phylum Chloroflexota; class Dormibacteria; order Dormibacterales; family Dormibacteraceae; genus 40CM-4-65-16. The sequence goes on along the minus strand of JAMXLM010000015.1, from coordinate 50,935 downwards.
AAGCAGCTTCGCCCACCGGTTAGCACACTGGTGATCGAAAGAACGAGGGCCCGCTCACCCTTTGCGGTCGCGACGCATCGTCAGCACCCCCTTGTTCATCACGCCGACGCGGGGAGCGCGCCGCGCGACGGCGCTGTCATGGGTCACCATCACGAGGGTCAAACGCCGTTCCCGCCATGACGTCTCGAGCAAGTCGATGATCTCGTCTCGTGTGCCTTCATCGAGGTTGCCGGTCGGTTCGTCTGCGAGAAGCACGTCAGGGACCTTGGCCAACGCTCGAGCGATGCCCACACGCTGCTGCTGCCCGCCCGACAGCTCCGATGGCAGATGCCCTGCCCTGTCCGCCAGCCCGACCGCCTCCAGCGCCTCGAGCGTCCGTGACCGGCGCCGGCGTGGACCGAGCCCCAACGGCAGTAGGGCCGCCTGGACATTCTGGGCGGCCGTCAGTGTCGGTATCAGGTTGAACGTCTGGAAGACAAAGCCGATGTGGAGAGCTCGGATCCGGGTAAGCCGACCTTCCCGTAGGCGGGTGACCTCCTCCCCGCCGAACTCGACCTGACCGGCGGTCGGCCGATCGAGGAGACCCAGGATCTGGAGAAGCGTGGTCTTGCCGTGTCCAGTGCGGCCCTGCACCACCAGCCAATCGCCGCGGTTGATCGTCAAGTCGAGCTCGCGAACTGCCGCGACCGACTTCCTGCCTTTCTGATACACCCGCGAAACGCCCGCCAGCTCGTAGATCGGCTTGTTGATGTCTTGCGCAATCATGATGCATATGATAGCGTTGATGCAGTGGATGATTCAGTGAGGAAGCGGCTGCGGAAGGCGGCCACCTCATCCGAGATCCAGTCGCCACGGAAGGGCAAGCGAGAGCAGACCTATTTCTATGCTGCGATGGATCCGGCGGATCTCACAGAAGGCTCGGAGAGAGACCATGAAGACCTCATCCTTCGCCGGGTCCCCCGCGCCGTCGCCCATCGCTTCCGCGGCGCGGCCGGCGCTCGAGCCCTTACCCACGCGCAGTATCTGTCAGCGCTGGTGAGCCTTCACGACACCGCTCGCCGGCGGGCGGATGAAGGCGACAGTGCGATGTCGGCGGTCCTCCACGAGCTCGGGCTTCAGACGGTTTCGATCTGAACGGCGGAGGCAAGTCGGCTCGATGTTTCTGATCGGCTATCTATGGGGCGAGCTGCGCGGTCGCTTTCGACAAACTCTGGCAACGGGCAGCGGGCTTGCGCTCGGGATCGGGACCGTGATCACGATTTCGGCTTTGGCCTCCGGCGTGGCCGCGTCCGAAGCAAGGGTGTTGCAGAGTCTGTACGGCGTGGGAACCGACATCACGGTAACCACGCCATACAAGTCCGAAGGGTTCAAGGGAGGAGGGCCCACACCCGGCGCGCACACGCAGGTCAGCGACGTCATCTCGAACCTGACCAGCGGCAAGATCGAGTCATCGAGAGTGCAATCCATCGCCGGCTTGAAAGGCGTCACGGCGGCCGTCGGTGGGCTCGTGCTCACCGAGAGCAAGCTCACAATTCCGGGCACGGACGATCCCCCGCCAACTTCTTTCGCGCCGGTGTTGACGAGCGTCATCGGCGTGGACACCGCCTATCCCGGCATGGGTCCGTACAGCGCCGGCAAGATCAAAGACGGCCGCGGCTTTGCTGGAACGGACGCCCAATCCAACTACGCGGTTCTCAGCTCCGCGTACGCCGCAGATAACGGCCTGGCCGTCGGGCAGCTGATAACAGTCGCGAACGTGCAGTTCAAGGTGATCGGAATCCTCGATCAGACCCAGGACTCCAACCCGCCCGACGTGTACATCCCACTCGCCCGAGCACAAGACATGGCCAAGCTGACCGGCTACGTCAACACCATCTACGTCCGAGCCCGAAACGCAGGCCAGGTCGACGCCGTATCGGCCGAAATCGCAGCCATGATGCCAACTGCCAAGCTGAGCAGCTCGGCAACCCTGGCGGACCAGATCACGGGATCGCTGTCGACCGTGGCTGGTCTGGCCACGACCTTCGGCAAATGGCTTTCGATTCTGGTGCTTGCTGCCGCCGTCGGGGCGGCTTGCTTGATGACCGCGGCGGCGGTATCTCGCCGTGCTCGTGACTTCGGAACCCTCAAAGCCCTCGGATGGCGCAACGGCCGGATCGTCCTGCAGGTGGTGTGCGAGTCGATTGTCGTCGGGGCCGTCGCCGCCGTCTTCGGGGTCGCCGTGGGTTATGGCGCAACGGCCCTTGTCGCGAAGCTTGCCCCTGACCTGTCGGCGACCGTGCTGGAAGCCAACTCGACGGTTCCAGCGAATCAGCCTGGAGCCAACGGCGGTTTCTTCTCCGGCACCATCGGCGGCGCCATGACGACCATCGACAACCCCAACGCGTACCACACGGTCAAGATAGATTTCCGCCCACAATTCGGCCTCGACATCGTCGAGGGAGCGGTCCTTCTGGCCTTGGCCGGTGGCGTCATCGCCGGTGGCGCGGGCGGTTGGAGGATTGCGAGGCTGCGACCGTCGGACGCCCTTGCCAGGCTCGAGTAGAAGACAGCCGGACTATGGCATCGGGCACATTTGGCTCAGACGACATATTTGAAACTCCATCTCATCGCATTCAGGGATTCACGGGTACCGAAGCCGGACTTCAATCGAGCACCAATCCACCCGTGAGGTTGATCTCGGTCGCGGTCATTGTGCGGGCCCAACCGGACGAGGCGAAGACAGCGGCGTTGGCGACATCGTCGTAAGTCGGAAGGCGGCCGAGCAGCGGGCCGCCGCTTCCAGGCTTCGGCTCGGCCACATCGGGCTCGTTTGGCCCAGGTGAACCTGGGGACAGCAACCAGGCAACACGGACGCCGTGCGGCCCGAACTCCGAGGCCAATTGACGGCAGAGACCGGTGAGCGCGGACCAGGCGACGTGCGAACCGCCCAGGTTTGGGATCGCCTCACGGCCGCCGGCCATCACAAGTATCACGCCCCTGCCGCGAGAGGCCATGTGTCGACCAACTGCGGTCGCGACGACGAAATGTGCGGTGACCGCTTTGGTCACCGGGCGCATGAAGTCGTCAAGTTCAATTTCGGTAAGTGGCGTGCCCTGGACGTCGTCGTTGGACGTCGCGTTGAAACAGACGTCGATGCCTCCGCTGGCGGCGACCGAACTCGCGTGCCGCTCCACTGCGGGGGCGTCGAGCACGTCGAGTTGAGCAACCTGCGCCGTTCCGCCGTCACGACGAATGAGCCCCGCAAGCGTGTCGAGCGGCTCACGTTTGCGTCCGACGACATGTACGCGAGCGCCCTCGCGAGCGTAGGCTCGTGCGACCGCAGACCCAATCGCCCCTGCAGCCCCGTAAACGATCGCCGTCGTGTTCTCGAGCAGCATTCAACGTCCTCCTTACTCGTTGGAGACCGGCGCCATTCGGGCGGCATCAAGGGCTTGTGCCGTCTCGCGAATCTGGTGCACGTATTCGGTGCAGCCGTCGCAGCCCGCGAGGTGCATGTCGAACTGCTCCTGACGGTCGGGTGGGAGTGCGCCATCCATCGAGTCGGTCACCAACTCGACCACGTCCTGACACACGATTTCGTCCTTAGCCGGCACCGTCTCTCCCGTCGCCATCGCAACGGGCTCGTGTCGCCGTCCGATGGAGGCGACGAGCAGAAGCCCAACCACGAGCGCGGCCGCGGCCAGGAGCCAACCGGACAGCAGCACACCATGCGCGCGGGCAAACCATCCGAACAGGATCGAGAAGGGCAAGAACAGGGTCCAGGAAAGAGTCCCGACGCCGGCCGACACCCCGGCCCGAATCGCGGATGGCAGGCCGTCGTGAAGAAGTCGCCCGGCGTGGATGCCGATGATCCCCAGCGACAGGGCGAGCAAGGCCTGTGCTGCAATCACCACCGCGAGTGAACCGCTCTGTGAAAGAGCGAGCGTGAGCGCTGCGGCGGGTGCTATCAGCGCGAGCGCGAGGACGGTCACGTGCCGGTCCAGGTTGAGCTTGCTAGTCAGGTACCCTGCAACGCCGAGCGTGGAGACAAGCGCAGCCCAGTAGGGACCGAACAGCGCAGCCGGCGCTTTGAAGGCGACCAGCCAGAGCGGGCCGAACTCGAAGACCGCCTGCGAGAGAAGCGCGACCAGCGCGGCGAGCAGCAAGACCTGGCGCACGCTCGGTTGACGAGTCATGGTTCGGAAGGTCAGCGCCATGTGAGCGCGCAGGGCGACCGGCTCCGAGGTGCGGTGCAGGCGTGGCTCGTCAAACCGCAGGAACGCGACGATCGCCAGTGCTATGAACGGCACCGACAGGAAATATGTGAGCCGTGCTGACGTCCAACCGGCGATGACCCCACCCGCCAGGGCGCTGGCGACGAAGGCGCCGCTTTCGACGATTCGGACACGACCGATCCACGTCTCGTAGAGGGCACTCGCGCCGGTCTCCTCCAGCACAGTGTCGTACACGATGCTGTCCACCGCGCTGGCCTGGAGCGCGAAGTAGACGCCGAGGATCATCGCCGCGATCACGTACATCGTCACGTTGGTGCTCAGGCCGCCGAGCGTTGAGCTGGCGATAAGGGCGACGCAAGAGATGACGAGGATCCCGTTTCGACTCCAGCGATCGGCAACGATGCCGAACGGAACCTGGAGCAGCGGGACCACGGCCGCGTAAGCCGCGGCCATGACGGCGACCGAACCGGCGTCGAAGCCGATCTGGGTCATGAACAGCTTCTCCACCGGAACCCAGAGGAGGATCCCCTGCGCGCCTATGGCGAGCTGCAAGGGAAGCAACCGACGCACCAGTGTGCGTGGGGTCGAATTGGCTGCCGAGACCACGCTCAAGCGCCGGCTCGGCCGGAAAAAAACTGCTCCAGGCGGGCGCGCAAATTGGCTCTCGCGCGGTTCACCAGCGCGCGCTCCTGCTCCGGGCTGACCCCGAGCCGCCGGCCGGCCTCCGCCGGGCTCAGGTGATGCACGTCCCGCGCGATCACCGCCTCGCGCCAGCGATCGGGCAACTCGTCGAGAGCAGACGAGATCGCCCGCTTGACGGCAGGATCGTCAGACTCGAATGGCGGCCACGCGGAAGGGAACTCGCGCCAGTGCCGGGGATAGGCCTCGTCGTCGCGCTGAAAGCGCGATGCGTCGACCGTCGGTGTCCTCGGGAACCAGTGGCTCCAGCGGGCGATGCGATTGCGCGCGTCTTCGCCCCGCAGAAGGGTGTTCGCGACTATTCGCGTGACCAGTGCCTTCATTGCGCCAGCGCGCGCTCCAGGTTGTCGAACGAACCCTCCCAGCCGTCGCGATGGTCTTCTCGGGACGCTTCATCGACCAGGCCTCGATTGGTCAATACAGCCGTGGTTGTCCCATCTCCGTTGTCGGTCAGGTCGACCTCGATTCTCTGGGTGCCACGGGCATCACCCTGGTCCCACGCCCACGTGAAGACCAGTCGATGGGGTGGGCTGATCTCGATGTACTCGCCCCCGCCGCTGATGTCTTCGCCGTTGGGAGTGCGCATGACGAGTCGGATCTTTCCGCCGACTCGCAGATCAACTTCAGCGACAGGCGTATCCCAATCCGCAGCCGGTTGGTACCAGCGCCGCAGCATCTTCTCACTCGTCCATGCGGCGAATACCGACTCCGGCGTGGCGCGAAAGGTCCGCTCGATCCGGATCGCAGTCGGATCACTGGAAGCGTCGGTCATAGCTTCTCCACTCGGTCCTCGAGAACGTGCTCGACCGCATCGAACATGCGCTCCCAGATGGCGCGCTGACCGTCGAACCATTCGGCAGCTACGAGGAGCCCCTCGGGCTTGAGCCTCAGTTGGTGGGTGCGGCCTTGAATCACCCGCGCCACCAGTCCCGCACCTTCGAGGACCTTCAAGTGCCTCGAGATCGTGGGCTTCGAGACCCCGAAGCCATGAGTGGCGATACCAACAGTGGCCGGGCCACGGCTCAATCGCTCCACGATCCCACGCCGAATCGGGTGCGCGACCGCCCCGAACGTATCGTTAGCCACCAGGCTAACAATATATCCAACGCCGGCTGGGTCGGCTTGACCGTGCGTTGATACAACTGTATGGTTGCATCAGTTGAGGGTCGCCTCGCCGGACATCGACCGCGTCTTCGCCGCCTTCGCGGATCACACACGCCGCGACATCGTTCGGCGCGCCATCAGCGGTAAGGAGGGCGTTCTCGAGCTGGCCAGCCACTACCCGATGAGCTTCGCGGCGGTTCAAAAGCACGTCGCGGTTCTCGAACGCGCAGGCTTGATCACCAAGCAGCGCGTAGGGCGCCGCAAGGTCGTGCGCACCAACATGGATCGGCTCTTTGTCGCGCGCCGCCTGCTCGATCAGTACGAGGAGGTGTGGCGGGCTCGGATCGACCGCATCAACGAGCTCATCGCGGAGAGGCCGGGTACCATCGGCACAAAGGAGCCCGACCGATGACCGTTATCGCCGTCCAAAAGGATCCGCAGAAACTCACCTTGACCGTCGATGCCGAATTCGATGCGTCCCTCGAACGGGTTTGGCAGCTGTGGGCGGATCCGCGCCACCTCGAGCGATGGTGGGGGCCGCCGGCCTACCCCGCCACCGTCACCAAACACGATCTGGCGCCGGGCGGTCGCGTCGAGTACTACATGACTGGGCCGAACGGCGACCAGTTCCAGGGCTACTGGGACGTCGTCACTGTCGAGCCGCCCCGTCGCATCGTTTTGCGCGACAGCTGCTCCGACGCCGACGGCACGCCTAACCCTGAAAACACGATCCGCGTCGACATCGAGGAGGTCGCGCGAGGACGCACACGCATGTCGATCGAGACCATCTTCCCGAGCATCGAGGCCCTGGAGCGGGCGCTGGCAAAGGGCACCGAAGAGGGATTGCGCCAGGCCGTCAGCCAGATCGATGCGATCCTCGCTGAGGCGACTCTCCAGCGCTAGGCAGCCGGAAGAGGTTGTGCTCGGGGCCCGCGGGACTCGCAGATCCTCTCCCGCACGCTTGGCCCAGGTGTCGAGAGTTTCTCGATACGAGAGCAATCTCTCGACTCAGCCGTTGAAGCTCGCGGGCGAGACTACTCTTTCCCAGGAAGAGTCTCCCTGTCGTTCCGTTGTCCTGCGGCCATGCAGCAGAGCGGGTGGACCGGGAGGTTGATGGCAGTCTTCGGTTGCAGCTCGAGATTCTCGGGCTGCGCGAAGGCCACGCGGGCGGTGGCGTCAATGCGCTCGCCCCGGATCAGCTCGGCGCCGACATGGGTATGCAGGACCTCCGGTTCCGCCACCGGCTCTGCCGCCACGGCGGCACGCTGCCGAAGGGTGATCCAGGTGACGGCGATCGCGACGAGAATCAGCCCGGCCGCGACGATCCAGGCCAGGTGGTACCCAGCCGCGAGCTGCGCGCCGCGCGAGGCCGCGACCGCCGCGAGAACGGCGAGTCCAAGCGCGCCACCGACCTGCCCGCTCGTGTTGAGCAGGCCGGACACCAGGCCTGACTCAGCCGGCTGCGTGGTGGACATCACCAGCATCGTCAGCGCCGGCAACGCGAGGCCGCCGCCCAAACCGAGCAGGATCATCGGAACGAGCAGGTCGCGCGTGTACACGACGTGATCGGGACCAAGGCCCACCGCGAGCAGCGCGGCCCCGACGAGCGTCTGCCCGGCCAGGACCGTGCGCAGAGCGCCGAAGCGCATCACGATCGGGGCGGAGAACCGTACCGAGAAGCCGCCCATCGTGACCGCGAGTGGCAGGAACCCGAGCCCGAGCTGAAGAGGGCCATAGCCGAGCAAGCGCTCGAGGTCGAGAGAAGCCATGACGAAGAAGCCGAGGAACGCGGCCGTCATCAGCGCCTGCACCGCGTTGGCGCCGCTCAGCGTCCGTGAGCGAAACACGCGCAGGGGAAGGATCGGCGTCGAGGTGGTCGCCTCTCGCACCGCGAACGCGGCCAACAGGCCGACCGCGACCGCGCCGAGCGCAGCCGACGACGTGACGATCGCGTAGACGCCGAGCATGAGCGAACCGGTCACGAGCGCCGCTCCGGCGACGTCGACGCCCTGCCGCAGGCCGGCACCAGGATTCTGGGGAAGCAGGCGGTAGGCGAACAGTCCGGTGACAATTCCGAGCGGGACATTGACGAAGAAGATCCAGTGCCAGCTGGCGGCCTGCGTGATCAGGCCGCCGAAAACGAAGCCGATCGCCGCGCCGGCGGAGGCGATGAAACTGAATACCCCGAAGGCCTTCGCCTGCTCGCGTGGCTCGGGGAACAGGGCCACGATCATCGCGAGGATGACCGCGGAGCTAGCGGCGCCGCCGATGCCCTGCACGAAGCGGGCGGCGATCAGCACGCCCTGACTCGTGGAGAGGCCGCAGGCAAGCGACGCCGTTGTGAATACGGCCAGGCCGGCCAGGAAGACGCGCTTGCCGCCGAGCAAGTCGGCGAGCCGGCCGGCAAGGAGCAGGAACCCCGCGAACGCGATCAGGTACGCGTTGAGGACCCACGCCAGACCGCTGGACGTGAAGCGCAGGTCTCGCGCGATCGAAGGCAGCGCGACGTTCACGATCGTCATGTCCACGACGATCAGCAGGAACCCGGTGCAGAGGACGACGAGCGAGTGCCAGCGCGAATACCTCGTCGTCGGAACGGACTCAGCCATGCAGGGTAGAGGTCATCCTGTCTCCTCGAAGATGGTTGATCGGTTGTGTAGTTGCAGACTGGACGCCATGGAGAGACTCATCGGTGTTGGACTGCTGGAACCCGGCCGCCTACCGGCTGGTCGCCCCCGGAGCTCGGTCAGGCGCTCCCCACGCGACACAACCATACGGTTGTATCGTCGACAATGTCAAGGCGAACGTCTGGACTGACTGAGGAGAGTCACATGCTGCTCGAGAACAAGAACGCGGTCATCTACGGCGCCGGTGGCGCCATCGGCGGAGCCGTGGCACGTGCCTTCGCCGGTGAAGGCGCCCGCGTCTTTCTGGCGGGGCGCAATCGACCGGCCCTCGAGCGGGTGGCCGCTGAAATCGAGCGCTCTGGCGGGACGGCGGAGACCGCAGTTGTCAATGCCCTGGATGAGGCGGCAGTCGACGAGTTCGCGTCCGGAGTGGCCGCCCGATCCGGCCGCATTGACGTGTCGTTCAACGCCATCAGCCACGGCGACGTCCACGGCACACCGCTGCTGGAGATGCCCTATGCGGACTTCGCGCGCCCCGTCAGCAACGCGATTCGTGCGAACTTTCTCACCACCCGCGCCGCGGCCCGCCAGATGGCGCAACGCCGGCACGGAGTGATCATGGGGATCACCGCGACCACGGCACGACACGCGATTCCAGAGGTCGGCGGCACTGGGGTCGCTTTCGACGCGATCGAGAGTCTCTGCCGCCAATGGGCCGCGGAGCTCGGCCCGCTGGGCATCCGGGTGGTCTGGCTGCATACGACCGGGATCCCGGAGGCGTTTCAGGAGACCGGTGGTGAGCAGCCCGCCTATGGCACCGGGCAGCCGATGTCGGCCGAGGATTTCGTCGGCTGGCTAAAGGCCAGGACGATGCTCGGCCGGCTCACGACGCTCGCGGACGTGGCCCAAACGGCGGCCTTTTTGGCTTCCGACCGCGCGGGCGCGATGACTGCGACGGGTGTGAACCTGAGCTGCGGTTCGGTCCCGACGAGATAGCCCTTCCTCTTCCAGAGGCTTGGCGGCGGAGGCAAATAATTACAGTGCCTCACAGATGTCCGAACTGCCGAGTGGAACCGTCACGTTCCTCTTCACCGACATCGAGGGCTCGACCAGGCTCATGCAGGAACTGGGTGACGCTTACGTGCAGGTGCAGGTCGATCATCACGCAATCCTGCGCGAGGCTTTCCGGCGCCGAAAAGGTGCGGAGCTCCGCACTGAGGGCGACTCGTTTTTCTGCGTCTTTCAGAGCGCGCTGGAAGCGTGCGGTGCGGCTGCCGACGCGCAACGTGGCTTCGCGTCGCATGAGTGGCCCGAAGGCGGACAGATCCATGTGCGGATCGGGCTGCACACGGGCGAAGCGCCGCTGGTCGGCAACGAATACATCGGCCTCGACGTCCATCGTGCGGCCCGCGTCGCGGGCGCGGCGCATGGTGGCCAGGTGCTGCTGTCAGAGGCGACACGCGGGCTGGTTGAGGAGAGCCTTCCCTCCGACCTGACGCTGAAGGACCTGGGCGTCCATCGCCTCAAGGACCTCGCGCGCTCGGAACGCCTGTATCAGCTCGTCATCGCCGGGCTGCGCTCGGACTTTCCGCCGCTGCGAACCCTGGATGCACGGCCCAACAATCTCCCGGCCCAGCTGACCTCCTTCGTCGGCCGCGACGAGGAGATCGCCGAGGTCAAAAAGCTGCTGGGCCGCACAAGACTGCTCACGCTTACAGGCCCCGGTGGAACTGGAAAAACCCGCCTCGCCCTGCAGGTCGCCGCCGAGACGGTTAGCGATTACCAGGACGGCACCTTCTTCGTCGACCTATCCCTCATCACCGATCCGAGCCTTGTGCCCGCGCTCATCGCGCAGGCGCTTGGGTTGCCGGACGCTCCAGGCGTGTCGGTGATCGAAGGCCTGCAGGCCCATCTTCGCGCGCGAGAGCTCCTACTCGTGATCGACAACTTCGAGCAGGTCGTGGCCGCAGCGCCCGTGCTCGAGCAACTCTTGACGGCGGCGACTGGGGTCAAGGTGCTGGCCACGTCGCGGGTGGTGCTGTCACTCCGAGGCGAGCAGGAATATGCGGTGCCTCCACTTCGACCGCCTGACCTCGATCAAGAGCCCGATCCGGCGGTCCTCAATCGATTCGAAGCTGTGAGGCTCTTCACGGAGCGCGCATTGGCGGTCCAGCCGCGATTCCGGCTGACCGCCCAGAACGCCCACGCGGTTGCAGGAATCACGGCCCGGTTGGACGGCCTGCCGCTGGCCATCGAGCTGGCGGCCACTCGCACCAAGATGCTGGCTCCCGAGCAGTTGCTCGCGCGACTCGAGCACAGCCTGACCCTGTTGACCTCCGGGGCGAGCACGCTGCCGGAACGCCAGCGCACGCTCCGAGGCGCGATCTCGTGGAGCTACGACCTCTTGACTGAGCCCGAGCGCCGCCTTTTCACGCGCCTGGCCGTCTTCAGCGGCGGTTGGACGCTGGCGGCCGCCGAGGCTGTCGCAAAGCCAGACGAGCTGAAACTCGCGGGCCTTGAAGGTCTCTCGTCGCTGGTTGACAACTCGCTGATCCGGGTTGACGAACCAAATGGTGAGCCCCGGTTTTCGATGCTGGAGACGATTCGCGAGTTCGGCCTCGAGCAGTTGTCTGCGGCCGGCGAGCTGGAGTCGGTGCGCGGGCGCCACGGTCAGTACTTTCTCGAGCTCGCTGTCGACGCGGAGACACACCTGACCGGCGTGGAGCAGGGTAAGTGGCTCGACAAGCTGGACCGGGAGAACGGCAATCTGCGAGGTGCGCTTCGCTGGGCCATCGACGACGGTCAGCCCATTCTGGCGCAGGAAGCGGCCGGCGCATTGTGGCGGTTCTGGCAGCAGCGCGGCCATCTGGCCGAAGGTCGGAGATGGCTCGACGAGACCCTGGCCATGCCCGACGGCCAGCAGTCGACCGCGGCTCGCGGCAAGGCGCTGACCGGGGCTGGCGGCATTGCCTGGTGGCAGACCGACCACGCCGGAGCCACGGCCTATTACGACCAGGCTCTGGCTGTCGAGAGGCAGGTAGGTGAGCCGGCTCGAATCGCGGAAGCGCTTTACAACGATGCCTTCGCAGTCGGAGCCGCCGGCGATGTCCAAGCTGCAAACCGCTTGTTCGAAGAGAGTCTCGATCTGTATCGCCAGGTCCAGGACGAGCCTGGCGTGGCGCGCGCGTTGGTCATGCTGGTGCTCCCAGATGCCCAGGCCAACAGGTGGGACCTGGTCATCGCGCGCATCGAAGAGGCGGTGTCAATATGGCGCCGCCTGGGGGAGCGCCTGCAGCTCGCGTTCGACCTGGTATGGCTTGCCTTTGCATACGGCCGCGCAGCTCGCCGGCGCGCCGCGCACCAAGCTGCGATCGAAGCCCTTTCGATATTCCACGACGTCGACAATCCGACCGGAATCGCGCTTGCCTTTCGGGATCTCGCGTTCCTGGCGGTCTGGGAAGACCGGCCGCATGACGCGCTCCGGCTCGCCGGGGCCGAGCAATCCCTGCGCGAGAAGATCGGCGGCGGGCCACCCCAGGGTTTTGGCGGCATGTTGGAAGGGGATCCCGCCGCGGAAGCGCGCCGCGGGCTTCAGGACTCGGATGCGGAGCGAAGCTGGCAAGAAGGACGCAGCCTCGATGTCGACGGGGCTCTGGCATTGGCCCAGCGCTGGAGCGAAGAATGAGCGTCGCGTTCTGTTTGGCCCCAGAACCTTGCGGTTGGTAACCGCATGCACAGGGATTCGCTGTCCGATGCGAAAGTCTTTGAGTTGAACTCCCTTAAGGGATGCGCCGCCCCATTGTCAGCTGACATAGACCCCGGTTGCTGTACCGGTTGCTGTATGGCCCGCGCGGGCACCTCGCGAAGATCGGAACGAACCGCGATGCTGATCGTGAGCGGGACCAGGCTGCTCAATGGCTTGCCGAGCGCCGGATACGTGACCGCCCACGCCTCCGGGCGCCGTGAGCACAGATGGTCTTGACCACTGTCCGAAGCCAGCCGCGTTTGAGCCTCCGCGGACAGGGTCTTGACAAAAGTGGTCTTATCCAGTTTGCTTTGACCCTGGGCGCCGAGAGGGGGCCGAATTGAGTTCAGGAGGTTCGGACGATGCCCCATTCCTTCGGTCAGGCTGCGCGCGTTCTCGCGGTCGGGGTCCTCTCCGCCACCCTGCTCCTGGCGACCGCCGCGTCGGCCGGTGCAGCCGGGTCACAGGGCAAACACCAGCTGCAGCGGGTCGCCTACTTCGCGCAGTGGAAGATCTACTCCGGGTTCTTCATCAAGAACATCGCGACCAGCGGCGCCGCGCAGAGCTTGACGACCGTCAACTATGCGTTTGGCAACGTCGACAAGACGGGCCGTTGCGCATCGATTGACACCTGGGCCGATTATCTGCGACCGTCCTCCGCGTCCGAGAGCGTCGATGGGGTTGCCGAACCAGGCGGCAACTTCAACCAGTTGCGCCTCCTGAAGCAGCGCTACCCGAACCTGCGCGTTTTGATCTCGCTGGGCGGCTTTACGCTGTCGACCAACTTTTCGCAGGCCGTCTCGACCGATGCGGCACGAAAGGCTCTTGTCGCCTCCTGCATCGACCTCTTCATCCGGGGTAACCTGCCGGGCAGCCCTGGAGCTTTCGCCGGCGCATTCGATGGGTTCGACATCGACTGGGAGTGGCCGACCCTGATGCCATTCAACGGCGGCAGCACCTCGTTCAGCCCAGCCGACCGACATAACTTCACCCTGATGCTGGCTGAGTTCCGGACCCAGCTGGACGAGCTCGGGAAGCCGACGCACAAGCACTACACTCTGACCGCCTTCCTTCCGGCCGACCCGGTGAAAATCAAGAAGGGCTTCGAGGTCCCCTCGCTTTTCCGTTACCTCGATTGGGCAACGATCCAGGGCTACGACCTCCATGGCGCGTGGGAGGCCACGACCAACCACCAGTCGGCGCTCTTCTCCCCGCCTGGTGATCCGTCGCCCGAGAAGTTCAGCGATGACCTGGCGATCCAGACTTACCTGGCCGCGGACGCGCCTGCGCGCAAGCTTGTGCTGGGCGTGCCCTTCTACAGCCACGCCTGGACAAACGTCGTCGGCGGCACGAACGGACTGTTCGGCACCGGAGTCCAGAGCGGCGCTTACGACCAGCAGGGCTACAACGTGATCAAAGGTCTTCTCGGCTCGGGCTACGCGCTCCACCGCGACTCTGACATCGGGGTCGCGTGGCTCTGGAATGGGACCACATTCGTCACGTTTGACGACAAGGTCGCGATCGGCGAGAAGATGCAGTACGTGCTTGACAACGACCTAGGCGGGGCGATGGCCTGGGAGCTGTCTGGTGACGACGCCAGCGGCACGCTCGTCAAGGCGATCGCCGACGGGCTCCAGGAGGACGGCGACTGAGATAGAACAGGCGGCGGGCGGGAGAAGACACAGCGGTTTTCTCCCGCCCTGCCATTGCACCGGAACCGCCGTTACCTTGTCTCGGCGATCAGGAGAGGTGGGCGCTCAGACCGAGCAATGCCGGCTCGGTTTCAATGGCTCGAGCTGCCTTCAGGATCGCCGGCCGACCGTCTTCGGTTTGCCAGAATTGGTCCAGGTGGGGCACCCAACCGGTCAGTCCCTCGATGCCGACCAGTTCGCGGACGAGAAGGCCTGCTTCGTTCCGCCTTCCCGCGACCCTGGTTCGCGTTACGGAAATCATGGTGGGCCGCGGTGGACTCGAACCATCTGCCTCCGCAGTAATCGGCCCTGAACGTTGTGTGTCAAGAGCGGCAACCCCGAGCGTTACGCGGGGTGCTATCCGGCTGGAAGATGCTAAGAAACGCCGAGTCATTGCGAGCTAATCGGAGAACCTACGTCGGCGACATGGCTTCGTGCGCCTCTGCCACTCCGACCGATCGGACCCGGTCGTAGTGCGGTTGTAGTGCGGTTGTAGTAAGGCCCGGTTAGTGGCAGTCAGGGAAGTTGATTTCGAATTCGAAATTGGCTCCGGGACAGGGACTCGAACCCTGAACCTTGCGGTTAACAGCCGCCTGCTCTACCGGTTGAGCTATCCCGGAACAGACCACGAATTCTAGGTGCTGCCGTGCGGCCCTCGCCAAGCGGCCGAGGCGGCCCCGACTGACAATTACGCGCTGTGCCCGAACCAATCTCCACCCCTCGGCTCGATCTCATCCCACTCGATCCTGACGTGCTCGAGCAGCTAGTCGACGAGAACCGCGATGAGGCGCAGCGCATGCTCGGGCTCGAGTTTCCTCCCGAGTTCCCAAGCGAGGACGATCTCGACGGTTTTCTACTGGTTCAGCTGCGCCGGATGCGTGAGTCGCCCCACCGCCGCGAGTGGATGGCGCGCCTCATCGTCTCAAAAGACCACGAGTTCGTCGGGCACTGCGGCTTTCACGGGCCACCCGACATCATCGGTCGCGCCGAGATCGGCTACACCGTCTTCGCGCCCTACCGCGGCAGGGGCTACGCCAAAGAGGCCGCCGAAGCCCTCGTGCGCTTTGCGTTTGCTCAGGGCGAGGAAGAGGTCTTCGCGACCGTCTCGCCGAACAACGCCCCTTCGCTCGCGGTCGTACGCCACCTCGGCTTCATCGAGGTCGGGATGCAGGAGGACGAGGTCGACGGCCTCGAGCTCGTGTTCGTGATCCCCGCGCCCCCGAAGCGCTGACCAGCTTCGCCAGCAGCGCCGCATGCCGGGCCTGGATCTCGGCGCCAACCTGGACCGCGATCTCGACAAAGGCCGATGCCGACGGAGGTCGATACCGGTCCCGATGCCAGACGACGACCAGCACGCGATCTGGAACCGGTTCGACCGTATGCAGGACACGGACGTTCGGATCGTCCTCATCAACGGCCAGCAACGGCGCGAGCGCGACGCCAAGACCCGCGGCGACCATCGCCTGCACCGTGCCGTTGTCGTTGGAGCGAAACACGACCCGCGGCTTGACCCCAAGCCCCGCCAGGAACTCCTCGGTCAAGACCTGGTGCCGGCTGGATTCGAACGCGACCATCGGAGCGCCGTCGAGGTCGGTTACCCGGGCTTGACGCCATGCCCCGGCGGCTGCGGCCGTCACCACCAGCACGTGCGGGTCGTGCATCAGTTCGCGGACGGCGAACGGGCCGTCGGGCAACGGCGCGACCGCGAAGCTCAGGTCCAGCGAACCTCGCTCGACCGCCTCGACGAGCGCAAGGTCGTTCGTCTCCTCGGTCGCCTGCACATCGACCTCGGGCCATCGGGCCTTGAAGCGCCGCAGGGTCTCCGGCAGCACCTTGGTCGCGACGCTCTGGTAGATCCCGATCCGCAGACCGCCGGACACGCCGGCGGCGTAGGCGCGAAAGTCCGCCTCGGCTGCCCGAAGGCGTGACTCGATCGCCTCGGCATGGCCGAGCAGCAGCCGGCCGGCATCGGTGAGCTCGACCGTCCTCCGGCCGCGCGAGCGCTCCACCAGGCGCTGGCCGACGAGGGCCTCTAGCGCGCCGAGGTGGTCGCTGATCGTCGACAGCGACGTGTTCAGCTCTGTGGCGGCTGCCCAGAACGTGCCCGTCACCGCCACCGCGCGGAGGGCTCGGAGGTGCTTCAGATCGACGCTCTGCCAATTATCCGGAATGGCGAAATTTTACGAGTAAATCTCATGTTGCTTCGGAGTTTCCGCAAGGGAAGACTCAGTGTTGTGGCAGTTCTGATGACGCTCCTGCTGATGCTCCTGCTGGCGTTCGCCGCCCAGCTCTGGGGCGAGGATTCGCGCACCCTCGATCCCAATCGCAACGTGCGCTGGTTCCCCGGCACGCCCCGAGACTGACCGCGGGTTGACAGGATTCGCCGGCCCCAATAAGGTCGATCCTTAAAGCGGGCTTAAACCGCCTATCGCCGGGCGCGGTTTACGTTCGTTCCCTCGCAGTCGGCCTTCATCTAAGGGGGTTGGAATGAGACGGCTGATTCGACTTGTCGCGATCGCGGCTCTCGCCGCGGCCGCAATCATCCCGGGACAGGCGTCGGCGCAGGCGCCAGCCGCGGCCGCACCCGCCACCGCGACCTGTTCCCTCGGCAACGGCATCACACACGTCGTCAACATCGTCTTCGACAACGTCCACCTGACTCGCGACAACCCGAACGTGCCGTCCGACCTGGAGCAGATGCCCAACCTGCTCAACTTCATCGAGAACAACGGCACGATGGTCAGCCACAACTTCACGCCGCTGATCTCGCACACCGCCAACGACATCGTCACGACGCTGACCGGGCTCTATCCGGACCAGCAGGGTCTCACCGTCGCCAACAGCTACGGCTTCTTCAGGCCGAACGGCACTGACGGCTTTACGAGCGCGTTTCAGTACTGGACCGACAAGATCGGCGACGGCACCTTCAACAACGTCACCGCAAGCGGCACGAACACGCCGGCGCCATGGGTGCCCTTCACCCGGGCCGGCTGCAACGTTGGCGGCATCTCGACGGCCAACATCGAGATGGAGAACAACGGGAACATCTTCGACGTCTTCGGCCCCAACTCGCCCCAGGCCCAGGAGGCCATCGCCAACCCGGGTCAGGCGACCGCGGACTTCATCGGCATCGCCATCCACTGCGCGCAGGGTTCGGCGGTTTGCTCGGCGGCCAACAACGGCAAGACCGACGTTCTGCCCGAGGAGCCGGGTGGCTACAACGGGTTCAACGGCGTGTTCGGCCACAAGTACGTCGCGCCGATCATCAGCCCGAGCGGCCCGCTGACGGACCTCGACGGCAAGGTGATCACCGACTCGGCAGGCCGCGTCGGGTTCCCCGGATTTGGCGGAATCAGCGCCACCCAGTCGCTCGGCTATACCGCGGCGATGCTCGAGCACGGCGTCCCCGTGACCTACTCCTACATCTCCGACGCCCACGACAACCACGTGGGCTTCGGCGCGTTCGGTCCTGGCGAGGCCGGCTACGTCGCCCAGCTGAAGGCCTACGACCAGTCGTTCGGCAAGTTCTTCACGCGTCTCGCCGCGGACGGCATCACGCCGCAGAACACACTGTTCAACTTCAGCTCCGATGAGAACGACCACTTCGCCGGCAAGCTGCTGCCGAACTGCGATGGCGTGACGACACCCTGCGTCTACAACCACTCGCTCGGCACAGGGAACATCGGTGAGATCTCGACGAACTTCAAGTCACTGATGACGGAAGCGGGCAACACGACGCCTTTTGACATCCACTTCGACGACGCACCCTCCGTCTACATCATCGGAAACCCGGCTCGCGACGCTACGGTGACCCGTAACTTCGAGCAGGCCGCCTCGACCCTGGTCGATCCCAAGAACTACGTCACCGGCCTCGCCACCCCGCTGATGCAGCGGATGGCGGACTCGGTGGAGATGAAGAACCTGCACATGATCACCGGCGACCCGGCGCGCACGCCGACGTTCATCTACTTCGGCAATCCCGATTACTTCATGGAGTTCGGCGGGGTCGACTTTCAGCAGAACCCCGGCTTCGCCTGGAACCATGGCGACTTCCAGCCCGAGATCATCACGAGCTGGCTTGGACTCGTCGGACCGGGCGTGCAGAATCTCGGCCTCGACGACACGACGTGGTCAAGCCACGCCGACACCCGGCCGACCATCCTGGCCCTGACCGGCCTCCACGATGACTACGCCAGCGAGGGACGGGTCCTGCTCGAGGACCTGCTCCCGAGCGCCGTTCCTTCCAGCCTCCGCCTGCACCGGGGTGTCTTCACCCAGCTGGCCCAGGTCTACAGCCAGCTCAATGCACCGGTCGGCGAGTTCGGTCTCGACACTCTGGAGATCTCGACCACCGCGCTCGCCAGCACAAGCGCCGGCGACGCGACCTACGCCAGCCTCGAGAGCGAGCTGGCGAACTTCGGCGCCCAGAGAGACGCGCTCGCCGCGCAGATCTTCGCCGCGCTCGACGGAGCCGAATTCAACGGACAGACGATCGACGTGCAGCAGGCGCAAAGCCTCATCGCGCAAGGGCAGAGCCTGCTCGCGACGGTCGACGCTGCGGCGTCGTAACCCGGCTCAGCTACCGAGAGAGCCCTCTCCGCCCGGGGAGGGCTCTTCTTTTTAAGCGGGGGTGTGCGGCGGAAGAAGCTCCGCGATCGAGCCTTCGAACGTGGCCAGCTGCTTGTGGACCTCGAGGACCTCGTCCGACGTCACGGGGTCGGTCGGGTCGATGTCGACGTGATGCTCGGTCCACTCGGTGCCGCACTCGCAGCGGTGGAACAGGAAGCGGTCAGTCCTGGAGCGGTAGGTGTAGATCGCGGCGTCTTTCAGGCGCCTGCCACAGATGCACTTTCCCTTGTCTGACTCCAGCTTCGACCGTTGCACTGACGTAGTCCTTGATTCCTATAACGATGGAAGTCCGAATTTCGTTGCAGCTTACACACCTGCTCGGGAAATGTGAAGGTCAAGACTGTGTAAATTTCGGACTACGGCCTATGACGTTTTGCCGTTTAGCTCCGTGAGCAGTCCGTCCAGGTCGCGTAGGCGGTCGGAGCGCGCCGCGTGCTCCAGCGACTGGTACTGGGACAGGACGTCGACGAAGCCTTCGCCGACGTCGTAGCCGTGCCGGCGCAGCGCCTGGCGGCCGGCGTCGCCGAGCGTCGAGACGACGTCGCGCACCTTGCTTTCCGCGCTGAATCGGTCAGGCACGGGGCGGTGCGGGTGGCGGAGGCGGCGGTTCCGCCTGCTTCAGGATCACTTGATGGCCGTGCCACCGCTGGGGCACGCCCGCCGGCTCGTCGCCCTGGTAAGTGAGCTCCAGGCACCACGTCCCGTCGACGAGCGCCGGCTCCACGCCGAGCTTGGTCTTAGGGTTTTTCGGCTGCAGCGACTGAAGAAGCGCCACGCCGTAGATCACGAGCGCGCCCGGGATGCTGATGGTGTTGATCCGGCCGCCCTCGCTGGAGCCGTCGACGCCTGACGTGCGGGAGCCGAACGAGTGGACGTAGGCCATGGGCCGACTAGGTTATCGGCTTGCGGGACTTCAGCGCTGCCAGGATCGCTTCGACGGTGGCGTCGTACCCGAGCCGGCCGGTGTCCAGGACCATGTCGTAGTGCGCCGGGTGGGTGCGGTCGTGGCCGTAGACCTGGCGGATGTAGGAGGTCCAGTTCTCCTCGGTTTGCTTCAGCTTCTTCTTCGCCTCTTCTTCCGAGGCGATCTTCTGGCGCTGCATCGCCGCCTTGACCCGGACTGACTCGGGTGCCCGGAGGAAGACGTGAAGCGCGTCGGGGTCGTCGCGGAGGATGTACGCCCCGCCGCGGCCGACGATCACGACGTTGCCGGCGCGGGCCGCCTCCTGGATGACGTGCTGGGTGATCTGGAGCACCGCCTTCCGCGTGTCGAAGGCGGGCGCCGCGTTCGGTGGGGTCCACGCGCTGCCGGCCTCGGCCGGGATCAGGGGCTCGGTGCTGGCGCTGCCGAGCGCGACCAGCAGGCGGGCCAGGAGCGAACCGGGCTGCTCGTCCTCGGCTTCCACCTCCTCCTTGGGGAGCTGGAGGCGGCTGCCGACCTCGTCGATGATCTTGGAGTCGAGAAAGTCGTAGCCGAGCCGGGTGGCCAGCATCTGGCCGACGGTGGCTCCCCCCGCCCCGTACTGCCGCCCGATCGTGATGACCGGCACGGCAGTAATTGTCGGGCGAAACGGTTAAGGGCGGTCGAAGATGGTTCCCGGTATGGCTATCGCCTTGCCCGTGCCGTCGACCATGACGACGCTCACGAAGGGATGGGGAACCTGGTCGTCGTGTGTGAACTGGATCGCAAAGCCCGAGCCTGCCGGCTCGACGGCGTAGCCGGCCAGTTCCTGGGTGCTGTCTGACTGCCACACGATCCTGCCGGTGGCCAGGTCCACGACCGCCAGTTGGACCGCGCGGCCGTTGATCCACGGTGACAGGGTGACGAGAGCCGACGAGTCGTCGCTGCTGAATGCCAGCACTCCGATCGTTGGCGTCATCGTGGTGATGACCTTGCCATCCGACAGCCTCCGCACGTCGGTGGAAAGCGATTTGCCCGACTGGGCCACCGACGCCGGCGAGTTCTCGGCGATGAGCGTGCCATCAGCGCTGGCGGTGACGCTTGAGAGGCAGAGGCACGGATCGAAGGTGCGGTGGATCAATGTCTTTCCGGTCGAGAGCTGGACGACCCACATCTCGCTCGGGTAGTTGATGATCGTGCGCACTGCGACGGCCCGGTCGTTCTGGATGCTGCAGGACGCGAGGCTGACCCCGGTCTGAGCGACGCTCGTGTCGCGTGCGACCACGCCGACGGTGCGGGTGGCGACGTTCGGGCCGGCCACGACGATCGTGTAGGACCGCTGGTTGAAGTCGTAGACGACGGCGCAGAAGTGGCGCGAGTCGTCGGCCCAGATTCCAAGCAGGTTCCCGTCCACCGATGTCGTCGGCGCTCCCAGGCGATCGAGGAACTGGCCCGCGCCGCCCTTGCCGGACTGTGGGCTGACCAAGAAGGCCTGGCCATCAGACGCCTGTACGAGCGCGGAATTCGGGTCGAGCGGTTGCGTGAGCTTGATCGTGCCTCGGGGCTTGCCGCTCCAGTCGAAACCGATGTACCAACCTGGGTGGCGAATATCGCCGACGTAGACCAGGGGGACGCCGGCAGGAGGCGTCCCGTAGTCGCTCACCGCCGTCGGCGAGGGCTTCGGAGGCGCCACGGTCCCGCGGTTGGTCGCCCGCGACGACATCAAACCGACCACGACCAGCACACCGATCATCAGCGCGGCGGCCACCGCGAGCCACTGGAAGTTGGGCCGCGTCCGTGGCTGCGCCGCGGCGTCCCGCACCAGGCGCGGCCGCAGGTCGCCCACCGGCGGAAACTTCGCCTGCTCCCTCTCGAAGGCGGCGCGAATGTCGTTGCGCAGGTCGTCCATCAGCTCATCTCCAGGTCAGGCCGCAGCTTCTTGGCGGCTCGGTACACGCGGGTCTTGGCTCCGGCGGCGCTCAGGCCGAGCACGGTGCCGACCTCATCGAGTGGCAGGTCGAGGTAGAAGTGCAGAAACAGCGCCAGGCGATCGTCGGTCCCCAGCTTGGCCAGGGCTCGCTCGATGTCGGTGCGGGTCGAGTCGACGTCCGGGCCGGTCTGATCCACCTGCGGCAGGCGGATCACGTTCCACCAGCGGCCGCGGCGGGTGCTCCGGCACTGGTTGGCGACGATCGCGAGGAACCAGGCGCGCGAGGAGGTCGCCTCGTTCAGCTGCCCGATCCGGCGCCAGGCTTTGAAGGCTGCCTCCTGCACGGCGTCATGGGCCTCGTCGGGATCGCGAAGGATGGCGAGGGCGGTGCGATAACCGGCCTCGAGGTGGGGCCCGACGAGATCGTCGAAGTCCGCATCTCGGGCACGTTCCGCGCTCATCGAGGCTGTCTGCTGCACAAAGATCCTCGCCCTAAAGACGCCGGCGAGGCGGGTTTGGTTTCAGCTCTCTCCGAGTTGGTGCGCCATTCGTGCCCTAATGCACGGGTTCAGGCGGGAATCGACGCCTTTTGTGCCCGAATGGCGTTTATTCGAGGTAGTCGCGCAGCTTCTTCGACCGCGACGGGTGGCGGAGCTTGCGCAGCGCCTTCGCCTCGATCTGCCGGATCCGCTCCCTGGTCACCCCGAACCTCTTCCCCACCTCTTCGAGCGTGCGCTGGTGGCCGTCGATCAGCCCGAACCGCAGCTGCAGCACGCGCCGCTCACGGGGAGTCAGGGTGTCCAGCACGTCCTCGACCTCGGAATGCAGCATCGTCAGCGAGGCGGCGTCAGACGGTGAGACGGCCTCGCGGTCCTCGACGAAGTCGCCGAGGTGCGAGTCCTCCTCCTCGCCGATCGGCGTCTCGAGCGAGACCGGATCCTGCGAGACCTTCACGATCTCGCGCACCTTCTCGGGCGTGATCCCCATCTCCTCGCCGATCTCGTCGTCCGACGGCTCCCGGCCCAGCTCCTGCAGCAGCCGGCGCGACACACGGACGAGCTTGTTGATCGTCTCGACCATGTGCACCGGAATACGGATCGTCCTCGCCTGGTCGGCGATCGCCCGGGTGATGGCCTGGCGGATCCACCACGTGGCGTAGGTCGAGAACTTGTAGCCCTTGTGGTAGTCGAACTTCTCGACCGCCCGGATCAGGCCCATGTTGCCTTCCTGGATCAGGTCCAGGAACGACATGCCGCGGCCGATGTACTTCTTGGCGATCGACACCACCAACCGAAGGTTGGCCTCGGTCAATCGCTGCTTGGCCTCGTACGCGCGCTCGTAGCGCTCGGTCAGGCGGTAGCGGGCGATCCGGTACTGCTCGAGCGACTCGGCGCGGATGCGCGGCTTGACCCCGTTGGTAAGCCTGCGGCGCTCCGCGGCGGCGGCGTCGGACAGCGACGGCAGCTTGTCCAGCTCGCCCAGCCCGATGAGCTCCATCGCGATGTGCTGCTGCTGGCCCTTGCGCTTGACCGTGGCGAGACGCTCGATGACCTCGGGCAGGAGCTCGTCGACGGACCGCTGCCGGCCATCGACCTCCTCGATCACGCTCAGCGCCTTCATGGCGTCGTGCAGCGGCTTGGCCTCGATCGCCTGCGCCAGCTCGACCTCGTCGTTGGCGGTCAGCAGCGAGACGCGGCCGATCTCCTTCAGGTACATCCGGACCGGGTCGTCGAGCGAGACCGAGTCCATCATCTCGATGTCGAGCAGCATCTCGTCGTCGATCTGCTCGACCTCCTCGAAGTCCTTCTCGCCGTCGGTGACCTCGATCCCGATCTCTTTGAACGCGGCGAAGATGCGGAAGATCTGGTCTGGCTCGGCGTCGATCTCGGGGAAGCCCTGGAGGATGTCGTCCGGGGTCAGGTAGCCCTGCTCTTTGCCTTTGATGATGAGCTGCTCGGCGACGGCCATCAGCTCGTCTTCGAACTTCTGCTCCGGCTTGTCGCCGGCCTTGCCGGCTTTGGCGGTCTTGACGGCGGCAGGCTTGTTGTTGGTTGGCGCCGCGGCCACGGCGACGGCGACAGGCGTGGAGGGCGCCTTGACGACCTCAGGCTTTGGCGCCGGCATCTGCTTGATCACGGCCGTCTTGACAGGGGCCTTGGCGGTGGTCGCCTTGACGGCCGGCTTTGCCTTTGCTGCTGCTGCCTTCATTGCGCGCGCGATGTCTAACCTCTCCTTTCCATTTCGCGGATGGCACGGGCGAGCTCCCTGGCTTCGGCTTCCAACCGCACCACCCTCTCAGAATCCGTGCCTCTTTCGGCCTCGGATAGTTCGCGGATTATCCCACTGTGCATACCCTTCATGTGCTCCAGGCGGATTCGGTCCGCAAGTTCAACTGCCACCTCGTCGTCAACATTCGGCGGCGGGGCCGCCCACGCGCGTCTGATCAGGTCCTGCTCCTCTGAGGGATACCCGGCCACGTCGGCCTCGAGCCCGGTCGGGCCGCCGCGCTCGTAGCTCCCCAGCATACGGATGAAAACAGGGCGATCGTCTGGATCCAGCTCCGCGGCGGTGATCCTGGTCGAGACGCGGTCGAATGCGCTCGGCCTGACCGCCAGCAGCTGAACCAGATAGGCGCTGGCGGTGAGCTTGCGAGCGGGCGCCCGATGGGCGGCGCCGTTCGGCGGCCGCTGTGGGGCCGGCCTGGTTTCAGGATCTTCCAGCAAGAGGTGGCGTGAGATTCCGGTGTGGCGCTCGGCCGCCTCGGCGTAGCTCTCGTGCATGGCCGCGGGAAACTGCCGGATCCAAGTCCGCAGCCGGCCCGCGACGAGCTCGACCTGGTTGGGCTTGCTGGGGTTGAGCCCGGCGGAGTCTTCCTCCATTCCCGCCTCGAACCCGGACGGCGCCTTGGCCACAAGCTCATCCCAACGCGCCTGGGCGTCAGGTCCTGCGCTTCGCAGGAACTCGTCAGGATCCTTGGCGCCGGGCACGGTCACGACGCGTGTCCGCAGACCCTGCCCGGCAGCCAGCACGGCCGCTTTGCGAGTTGCCTCGCGACCGGCCCGGTCGGAGTCGAAGACCAGCAGGAGCTCGTCGGTGAAGCGCTTGAGCAGGCGGACCTGGTCTTCGGTGAGGGCGGTGCCGGAGCTTGCGACCGCGTTGACGACGGCGAACTGATGGGCGGTGATGACGTCGAACTGGCCCTCCATCACCACGGCGTGACCACGCCGGGCGATCTCGTCCCGGGCCAGATCAAGCCCGTAGACCACTCTTCCTTTTATGTAGGCGGGGGTTTCGGGCGAGTTTATGTACTTGCGCTGCTCGTCCTGCCGCACCGTGCGGGCGGTGAAGGCCAGCGTCTGCCCGCGCTCGTCGCGTATCGGGATCACGAGCCGCTCGGCGAAGAAGTCGGTGCCGTCGCGGCGCATCAGGCCCGCCTCTTGAGCGTCGAGGAGTGAGCGCTTCTTCGCCCGCAGGTACTCGGCGAAGCCGCGGCCCGCGGGCGCGTAGCCGAGCTGGAACCGCCGCGCCGTCTCCTCGCTCACTCGCCTCGACTCGAGCAGCTTGCGGCCGGGCTCGCCGGCCGGGGTTTTCCACAAGACGTACTCGTAGTACTGCGCCGCGAGCTTGAGCATGTCGAGGATTCGCTTGCGAAGGTCGGCACGCTCTTTCTGGTCGGGCGTCAGCTTCTTGAGCTCGACGCCGGCGCGCTCGGCGAGCATCTGCAGGGCCCCGCGCTTGTCGGTCTTCTCGATGAGCTCGACGAAGGTGAAGACGTCGCCTTTGCGCTCGCAGCCGAAGCAGTACCAGGACTGGCGCTGTGGATTCACATGGAAGCTCGGGCTGTCCTCCTGGTGGAACGGGCACAGGCCCCAGTAATCGCGGTTGCGCTTGGTCAGGCGGACGTGCTCGGAAACGACCTTCACCAGGTCGACCTTGGCCTTGACCTCCGCGAAGGCGTCATCGGACGTTTGGGTGGGGCTGGGCACGACGCTATTGTGCGGCGAACTCCGGCACGGCTGGGGTTCTCTTTATGGGGCGGGTGCGTTTGGATCCAAATGGCCCGTTCCGGAGAGTGGAAGTGGGCCGTTTGGATCCAAACGGCCCACTGGATGCTTGACTAGACTGCGACTTCCTCGGCGGTCTTGACGGCGGGCAGGTCCACGGCCGAGTGGCCGTTGAGCTCGGGCTTGACCCCCAGGTCTCCGATCCCGATTCGCTCGTAGAGCCAGCGCAGCGGCTTCGGCGCCCACCAGTTGGCGTCGCCCAGCAGCCTCATCACCGCCGGAACCACGAGGCTGCGCACGATCGTCGCGTCGATCGCGACCGCGATCGCGAGCCCGATGCCGATCGCCTTGATGATCACGACCTCGGCGAGACCGAAAGCCATGAACACCGCGAACATGATCGCCGCCGCGCCGGTGATCAGCCGGCCGGTGCGCTCGAGGCCGCTCGCCACCGCGCGTGTGTTGTCGCCCAGGCGCACGTACTCCTCGTGCATTCGGCTCACGAGCAGGACCTCGTAGTCCATCGAAAGTCCGAACACGATCGAGAACAGGATCACCGGGATGCTCGGGTCGAGGGATTGTGGCGTGAAGCCGAGGATGTTCGAGAAGTGGCCCTGCTGGAAGATGAAGACCAGCGCACCGAACGAGGCGCCGATGGAGAGGAAGTTCAGGATCACGGCCTTCAGCGGCAGCACGACCGAGCCTGTCAGCAGGAACAGCAGGATGTAGGTCAGGACGACCACGGTTGCGACCGCCAGCGGCACCTGGTCGTAGATGAACTTGATCACGTCGACGTCGATCGCTGTGTCGCCGGTGACCAGCATCTTGGCGCCGCTCGCGCCCTGGTCCGCCCGGATGGACTTCAGGATGTTGCGCGCCTCGTCGGAGCTCGGATTGGCGTTGGTAGTCGCGTCGATGACGACGATGTGCTTGCCGACCGAGGTCGCCATCGCCTGCCGCACCTCAGCGGGCAGGTTGTTGGGGTCGCCGGTGTACAGCGCCTGGTACTGCTCGAGGGTAGTCGTCTGGTCGAGGTTGTAGATCGACTGAATGCGCAGGATGCCGGGGATCTGCGCGATGCGCCGCGTCAGCGCGTACTGGTCGGCGATGCGGCTCGACGTCAGCGGCTGGCCGTCCGGGTAGTTGAGGACGATGTTGTAGGTCGTCTCGTCCTGGCCCGGGAAGTCCGCGACCAGGCGGTCGTAGCCCTGCCGCGACTCGATGTGGCTCGGCAGCATGTCGACGTTGCCATTGGCGAGTCGAATGCCGAAGAACGGCGTCGACGCGACGACGAGGAAGGCTACGGTCGGCACCAGGACGACGATTGGCCGCCTCATCACCCAGTTGGCGAGGCCCGCCCAGAACCCGCGCCGGTTGCCGGCCGCGGTCTGACGGCGCGCCCGCCATCCCTGAAACGCGATGAGCGCGAACATCACCGCCAGAAACGCGGAGACAAGCGACGCGCCGTTGATGGGGGTCTGGTACTTCGTCGCGACGTCCGTCAGGCGGGTAACACCAAACGCAGCCGCGGCGAGGACGGCCGGGACAGCGGCGAGGGTCCAGAAAGCCACCTGCGCTCGATTCGACTTTGCCCGCCAGCTGACCGCCGGCCCGACCACCGAGAGGATCGCGGGGAGGAAGGTCAGCGCGTAGAGGACGGCGATGCCGACCACGATCGCGCCGGCGGCACCCATCGAGGCCATGAACGTGCCCTGGAAGAACAGCATCGCCGACAGGCCGACCGCGACGGTCAGACCGGAGAAGGTGATCGCGCGGCCGGCGGTAGCCATGCTCGTTGCGATGGCCTCCTCGCGGGACTTGCCGGCGGCGAGCTCGTCGCGGAAGCGGTTGACGATGAAGAGCGAGTAGTCGATCGAGACGCCGAGTCCGATCAGCGTGACGATGTTGATCGCGTACTGCGAAACGTCGGTGAAGCGGTTGAGGAAGAGCGTGCCGCCGACGCCACCGACGATGGTCAGGATGCCGACGCCCAGGGGCAGGCCGGCCGCGATGACGGACGCGAAGATGATGATCAGCAGGATCAGCGTCACCGGCAGGGTCACGGTTTCGGCGCGCTGCAGGTCGCTCTCGAGAGTCTTGTTGAAGGCCTGGTTGATCGGCAGGAAGCCGGTGCCCCAGATCTGAAGGCTCGACGACTGGACCCTGGCCCGAAGGTCGTTGTACACGGGCCATGCATCCTGTCCCGTCGCGTTGATCTCCACCAGGACGAGCGCCGAGTGCCCGTCCCTGGACGTGAGCGCCTGGGCCGCGGCCGGGTTGTTGACGCTGTAAGGGGTGGTGATCTTCACGACGCGGGAGTCCGACTGGATGGGCTGCAGGGCAGCCGTCACCGCGTCTTGAAAGCCCTGGTCGCTGACCGACAGCGTGCCACTCCGGAAGATGAGGTCGAACGTCGACGTCGTCGACGTGTTGCCGGAGCCGAGCTCCTGGTTGATCAGCTGGTTCGCCTGTTGTGATTCGAGGTTGCTGCGGAGGGGACCGCCGCTGGTCAGCTGGCCGCCCATGAGCACCGAGACGAGCGAGAGTCCGAGGAGCGCGCCCGAACCTACGAGCACCGCCCAGCGGAATCGGTAGACGAATCGACCCCAGCGTGCGAACACTTCTAACTTCCTCCCGGAAATACGGCGGTGAGTGACATCGCGGCGAGCGCGTCGACCGCCTCGTCGGCGTTGAACTCAGGATCGACCAGGGACTGGACCATGATTCCGAGGATCGCCGCCCAGACGACCCCGGCGATGCTGCGGGCGGGCGCTGTGTCGGCGCCGCGCTCGCCAAGGACCTGGCGGGCGATGTCCTCGACGTTGGCGCGGTCGGCGCGGATGAACTCGCGGACGCCGTTGCCGATTGCCTGGTCGTGCAGCCCGATGCCGATCAGCTGGATGTAGAGGGCGTGGGTGTCGCGCATCTCCTTGAGCATCGCCTTGGTGTGCTCGAAGGCCTGGCGCGCGCCGGCTTCGCCCTCCACCGCGCCGACCTCGACCTTCTGGCACACGAACTCGAGGACCGCGAGCACCAGCTGCTGCTTCGACTTGTAGTGGTAGTGGACCAGGCCCTGGGCGACGCCCGCCTCCTCGGCGATGTCCTTGATCGAGGCGTTCTCGTAGCCCTGGCGGCTGAGGACGGTGAAGGCGGCGTCAAGGATCTTGGTCCGGGTGTCCGGTTTGATTGAATGATCAGTCAACATTGGTTGACTATTCAACCAAGCGCCGGGCGGCTTTGTCAAGTCGCCAGCGAAACTATCTCCTGGTGGCGAGCGAAACGATCGTGATCATCGGCGCCGGGATGACCGGCGGCAACGCCGCGAAAGCGCTTCGCGCGGAGGGCTTCGACGGACCGATTCACCTCGTCGGCGATGAGCCCGGGGTTCCGTTCGGTCGCCCTCCCCTGTCGAAGGGCTACCTGCGTGGCGAGGAGTCGCTGAAGGGTTGGCTCGTCGAGCCGGCCGATTGGTACGAGGCGAACCGGGTCGGGCTCGTCCACGAGACCGCGACGAGAATCGACCCGGTGGCCCATCGCGTGTACCTCGAGAGCGGGCGGAGCCTCGACTACTCGAAGCTGCTGCTCGCCACCGGCGGACGGAATCGGAAGCTCGACGTGCCCGGCGCGGAGCTCCGCGGCGTTTTTCAGCTCCGGACGGTTGCCGACTGCGACGCGATAAGGCGAGCCGCGAAACCGGGCGCCCGGGCGCTGGTGGTCGGCATGGGGTTCATCGGCTCCGAGGTTGCGGCCTCGCTCCGTCAGCTGGGGGTCGAGGTGACGGCGGTTTTCCCGGGCGGGGCGCCCCTGGAGGCAGTGCTCGGCGCTGAGGTGGCGCAGGTCGTGGGCGGGTTCCACACCGAGAAGGGGGTCGAGCTCGTGCCCGGCGATTCAGTCGCGCGTTTCGAGGGCACGACACGGCTCGAGCGTGCGGTGACACCGGGCGGGCGCCAGATCGAATGCGACCTGGCCGTGGTGGCGGTCGGCATTCAGCCGAACGTCGAGCTCGCGCTGGATGCGGGCATCGACTGCGACAGCGGCATCCTGGTCGACTCCCAGTGCCGGACCAGCGCGCCCGACGTTTTCGCCGCGGGCGACGTCGCCAACGTCCTGCATCCCCTGTTCGGCCGCGTGCGGGTCGAGCATTACAACAACGCCGAGAAGCAAGGCGCGGCGGCGGCGACATCGATGCTCCGCCGGGCTGAGTTCGACTACCTCTATACGTTCTGGTCGGACCAGTACGAGCACAAGATCGAGTACGCCGGCCACGCGCGGCGCTGGGACAGCTTCGTGGTCCGCGGCTCGCTCGCCGAGCGCAAGTTCGTCGGGTTCTACCTGGAGGGTGGGGTGGTGCGCGCAGTCGTCGGCCTCGACCGCGGCGGCGATCCCGAGCTCGAACCCGACAGCGAGATAGCCGCCGGCGCGCGCCTTGTCGCCGGTCGCGCAGCGTTCGAAGGTCAGGGCCGGTGACCCGCGCCGTCGAGGAGCTGAACCGCCGGATGCTGCGCGCGCGGGACGCGATTGACCGCGCCTACGCGCAGCCGCTCGACATCCCCGAGCTGGCGAGCGTGGCGAGCGTCTCCCAGGCGCACTTCATACGCACGTTCAGGGCGACCTTCGGCGAAACGCCGCACCGCTACCTTCAACGCCGGCGCGTCGAGCGGGCGATGTTCCTGCTGCGCGAGTCCGGACGAAGCATCACCGACATCTGCTTCGAGGTCGGCTTCAGCAGCCTCGGCAGCTTCAGCCGCACGTTTCGCGACATCGTCGGGGAGAACCCTACCGACTACCGGGCGCGAGGAGAGGTCATCAGGGCGCCGACCTGCTTCACGATGTCCTGGATGAGACCCAGCAGTTTTGGAGAAGCGGCCAAAAAGAACGGCCAATAGCATCGGTTTCAACGTCAAATTTCGAAGGAGGACAACGATGCTGAACACGATCAACATCTCGCACATCTTCGTTTTCGACCAGGACAAGGCGCTCGACTTCTACGTCGGCAAGCTCGGCCTCGAGGTCAGCAACGACATGGACCTCGGCGTGATGCGGTGGCTGACGGTCAGGGCGCCGGGCGACCCGTCGCACGACATCCTGCTCGAGCTTCCCGGACCACCCGCGATGGACCCCAAGACCGCGGAGCAGGTGCGCGGGCTGATCAGCAAGGGCGCCAGCGGGTTCGCGGCCGGCTTCACCACCGGCGACGCGAAGAAGACGTACGAGTCGCTCAAGGCGAAGGGCGTCGAGGTCACGGACGAGCTCACCGAGCGCGAGTACGGCACCGACTTCGGCATCCGCGACCCGTTTGGCAATCAGCTCCGAGTCGTGCAGCTGGCGCCGACGTCGCACCAGGCCGGACCCAAAGCAGCGGCCAAGGGGCGGGCCTAACTGTTCTCGGCGGCGCGGATCAGGTCACGTAAGGAATCCTCAGGTCCGCGCCGCAGCTCCCGCCCGAGAAAGATGTCGACCAGGCGGCCCCGCCACCCGGGCGGGAGATGGAAGTCTCAATTGAATCGGACGAGCGTTCCGCCTTCTTTGGTTTCGGTGAGCGTCAGGTGCTCGTGGTTGTCGATGCCGAAGGGGAAGCGCGCGACGAGGTCGATCCAGCGACGCTGGGGATCGAGATCAGAGATGTCAATGGTGAACTGCAGGAAGCGCAGCGTTGGGGCGCCAAGGCGAATGTGCTGCCCGGGCTGGATGGGTCCGGGCGGCTCGACGGTCAAGACCGCGGCGCCGGTCCACTCGCTCCACCGGTCTATCGACGCGATGACGTTCCACACCTTTTCCGGAAGCGCGGTGGTGGTCGCAGCGGGGCAGACATTGACGACCACGATGCGAAGGTTAGTCAGCGATGAATTCACAAAACAAGAGGAGTCTGTAGCTGCATGAGTGAGAACAACTACGCAAACGTGAACGGCATCAACCTGTATTACGAGATTCACGGCAGCGGACGGCCGCTCGTGCTGCTCCACGGCGGTCTTGGATCAGGCGAGATGTTCGCGCCGATCATTCCTCAGCTCGCCGCGAAGCATCGGGTGATCGCCGTCGACCTGCAGGGTCACGGCCGAACCGCCGACATCGACCGGCCGATCGACGTGCGGCTGATGGCGGACGACATCGCGGCGCTGATCGATCACCTCGGCCTCGAGAAGCCGGACGTGGTCGGCTACTCGCTGGGCGGTGGGGTCGCGCTCCAGCTGGCGTTCAAATACCCGGAGAAGGTTCGTCGCCTGGTCGCGGTTTCCGCCAACGTCCGGCGAGACGCCATCCCGCCGGAGATGCTCGCTCAGCAGCTGCAGGTCAACGCCGCCGCCGCCGAGTTCATGAAGTCGACGCCGATGTACGAGAGCTACGTCCGCGTCGCGCCGCGACCTCAGGACTTCCCCAAGCTGCTGGACAAGATGGGCCAGTCGATGGCCAAGGACTTCGACTTCAGCGAGGACGTGCGTGGACTGAAGATGCCGACCCTCATCGTTGCCGGTGACGCCGACATGGCACCCCCAAGCCACTATGTCGAAGTGTTCAAACTACTGGACGGCGGCCTTCGCGACGGCGGCTGGATGGGCGAGGGGCGGGCGAAGGGCGGCCACGCGCTGGCCATCCTGCCCGGCGTGACCCACTACAACATCTTCATGTCGCCGCTCTTCGCGGCCGCCACGTTGGCGTTCCTCGACGAGGCGTAGATTGGAATCCCGACCCGGTAACGCGGGTTCCTGGAGGTAGAGCAAGAATGGGCCTGCAGAGAGCAGTCGTCGACTGGCTGGACGACCGACTCGAGCTCAGAGAGTCGGTGCAGACGGTGCTCAACCGCAGGGTTCCGAACTACGCGACTACCGCCTATCACTACCTCGGCGCGGTGGCCGTGATCCTGATCGGGATCGAGTTCATCACGGGTTTCCTGCTGGGCCTCAGCTACGTGCCGGACGGCGCCGGCGCCCCGGCTCCCGCGTTCACGAGCGTCGTCTTCATCCAGAACACGGCCTACCTCGGCTGGCTGATCCGCGGTGTTCACTTCTGGGGCGCGAACCTGCTGTTGGTAACCGCCCTCGTGTACATGACGGCCGCGTTCTGGAACGGCGATTACCGGCCGCCGCGTGAGCTGAACTGGATGGTCGGCGTCGTCATCTTCCTCGTGATCATCCTGTTCAGCTTTACGGGGTCGCTGCTTCCATGGGACGCGAACGCGTATCTCTCGCGTGGTCGGGAGATCGCCATCGCCTCAGGTAGTGGCGTGTTTCCAGGCAGCGTGAGCACGTTCATCAAGTATCTGATCCAGGGAGGCCCGCTGATTGGCACGCCGACGCTGCTGCGATTCTTCATGGCGCATGTCGTGCTGCTGCCGGCGGTGATTACAGGGCTGCTGTATCTCTTCTATCGCCTGGAGCGTCGATTCGGGCCGGCGGAGCCGTCGTGATCGAGCTGGATCGCCCCGGCTCGCCGACCACTCCCGCGCCTGACGATGCGCCCGACAGCCGGACGCACCCGTTCTTCCCGGACCAGGTCTGGCCGTACATGGTGCTGACCACGGCGGTGCTCGTCCTCCTTGGCATCCTGGCCGTCGTCGGGAGGCCGCTGCTCGAGCCAGGGCAGGCCGCCGATGCGCGCGCTTTGAACATCCCGCGGCCGGAGTGGTACTTCCTCGCTCTGTTCCAGTTCGCGAAGCTGGGGCCGGCGCTGATCACGACGATCCTGGTGCCGACCGTGCTGGTGCTCGGACTGATCCTGTGGCCGGTGCTCGACACGTCGATCGGGCCGAGGCTGGCGCGCCGGTTCGGTTGGGCGTCGTGGCCGGTGCCCAAGCGCAACCGCATCACGGGCACGATCTGGGTCGTGGGCCTGACCATCATCGCGCTGCTGACGGCGTGGGCCGCATTCGTGCCGCAGCTATGCATCCCGTGGCCGATCAATGGCCCGGTTTGCGGAGGCTAAGCCAGGGCAGGGACCTGGCGAAGCCGGCGCAGCGGCGAGAAGATGCTCGGCAGCGCGCTGATCAAGGTCACCGCCACGCCGACGGTGATAGCAGCGCGCAATCCGGCAGCCTGGCCGATCGCGCCACCGGCGAGCGAACCGGTTACCTGAGCAAGCGCGACCAGCACGAAGACGCCTGACTGGACCCGGCCGAGAAGCCGGTCGGGTGTCACCGCCTGCCGGATCGACTGCTGGTTCACGTTGTAGACCATCAGTGAGACCCCGACCAGCGCGCTGAATGCGACAAGGATCGGGAAGGCGGACTGGCGCGGCGAGTACGCGGCGATCAGCGTCCCTGACTGTCCGAGCACGACGAGCATCGCGCCAAACGCCATCACGCGACCCAGCCACCCGCGTCGCACCAGCGGCCGGCTCAGTCGAGCGCCAACCAGCGAGGCAAGACCGCTGGTGGCGAAGATCAAGCCCAGCTGCGCCGGAGTGATACCCAGGCGGCCGACGAAATACAGCACGAAAACGGCGAACGTGATGTTCCCGCCGCCGTTGTTGATCAGGATCGTCAGGGTGATCGCGCGGACGAGCGGCTGCCGCCAGAGCCAGGCCTGTCCCTCGACGATGTCGGCGAGCGTCCGGCCGCGCGCCGGCGCTGCGACGGTCTCCTCGACTCGCGCCCACGCGGAGGTCAGCCCTCCGACCACGAAACTGGCGGCGTCGAACGCGATCGCGATCGGCGCGGTGAGGAGCTGCACGGCGGCGCCGGCGACGCCCGGGCCGGCGAGGTTGGCGACGGTGAAGCTCGCCTGGATGCGCGTGTTCGCCTCGATGAGCCGGTCGCGGCCCGCGATCGCCGGCACGAAGGCAGTCTGGGCGATGCTCTGGATCGTGGCGGCCATGCCGGCCACGAACGCGACGACGAACAGCTGGCCGATCGAAAGCAGGTGGACCAGCGCGGCGGCCGGGATCGTCGCCAGGGCGACGGCGTTCACCAGCTGAGATGCAACCAGGAGCGGCTTGCGCCGGGTTCGGTCGGCCCACACGCCGGCGGGCAACCCCACGATCAAGGCGGGGACGAAGCGCAGCGCGCCGAGCAGTCCCATCTCGATCGCGGTGGCGTGGAGAGTGATCGCGGCGGCAATTGGCAGGGCCAGCTGGGTGAACTGGTTGCCGAACATCGAGACGCTCTGGCCTAGCTAGAACTTGAGGAACTCGCGGCTCAGAGACGAAGAACCGGCGGCGCCGTTGGAGGCGCCGCCGGGATTGTCGGTCACGAGTGGAGGTTAGACCGCGACAGCCTCCGGGGCCGTCGTCTCGTCGGCGACCACCTTGCCGTCTTTCAAGCGAATGATCCGGTCCGTCTTCGCCGCCAGGTCGGGGTCGTGCGTGACGATCACGAACGTCACGCCGTGCTGGACGTTCATGCGCCGCATGATCGCGGCCAGCTGGTCGGACGTCTCGCTGTCCACGGCGCCTGTCGGCTCGTCGCCGAGCACGAGCGCCGGGCGGTTGACCAGCGAGCGCGCGATCGCGACGCGCTGCTGCTGCCCACCTGACAGCTGGTCCGGACGGTGGTGCATCCGATCCCCCAGGCCAACCTCGGCGAGCAGCGTGCAGGCCCACTCGCGGTCGCCCTTCGGCTTCCCGGCGTACTCGAGCGGGAGCATGACGTTCTCCAGCGCGCTCATCGTCGGCAGGAGGTTGTACTCCTGGAAGATGAAGCCGATCTTGTCGACGCGAAGGTGCGCTTTGCGGTTGTCGTTCATGCGCGTGGTGTCGACGCCATCGACGATGATCCGGCCACTGGTCGGCTTGAGCAGCAGGCCGAGGGTGTCGAGCATCGTCGTCTTGCCGGAGCCGGAGCGCCCGACCACGGCGATGAACTCGCCCTTCTCGATGCCGAGGTTCACGCCGTCCAGCGCGCGGACCACGCTCTTGCCCTGGCGGTAGTGCTTGGTGAGCTCTTCGATCTGGATCATTTGCGTATCTCCTAGTTGGCGCGCAGCGCGGTGACCGGGTCGAGCCGGGACGCGCGGAACGCGGGGATGATGCCGGCGGTCGTGCCCAGGAACAGCGCGAACCCGATGCACAGCGCGGCGAGGCCGGGGGTGACGAGGAACAGGTTTCCCTGCGACGGGGGCACAGATGCGTTGAGGAGCGCGGTCACGGCGTAGCCGATCCCGAATCCGACGACCCCTCCGACGAGGCCGATGAAGCTGGACTCGAGCAGGAACTCACGCATGACGCGCCGGGTGGTCGCCCCGATGGCCTTCTTGATGCCGATCTCGCGCACGCGCTCGCTGACGGCCATGATCATCGTGTTGATCACGGCCAGGCCGCCGATGACCAGCGCGAGTAGCGCCGCGGCGGTGGTGATCTCGGTGAACAGCGCGCCGCCCTGGACGAGCGCGGCCACGATCTTGCTCGGCTTCTGAGCCTTGACGCCTGTTACCTGCGCGTTGATTCGGTCCGCCAGCTGGTCGAGATTCGTGCCCGGCGTTCCGTAGACGTTGAAGGCCGCCACGTACTTGGACTGGTCGAAGTTCGCCTGAAGCGCCAGTGGGAGCTGCTCCTTGAACAGCTGCTGCGCGTCGGCGAGGTTGACGAACGCCCCGGTGTCGGGAGCGGTCAGCGTCGGCTTGAGGATGCCGACCACGGTGTAGGTGTGCTGAACGAAGTCAGGCTGTGCGTCCGACGGCTTGACGGGAAGCGTGATCGAGTCGCCGACCCTCTTGCCGAACTCTTTCGCGAAGTTCGATCCGAGGACGATCTGACCCGAGCTGGTCACGTCCCCACCCGAGGCGAACGAGGTCTTGAGGGCCGCGTACTGGTCCTCCGCCGGGTCGTAGCTGGCGATGTAGTCGGGGATTCCCAGGTTGATGACCTGCAGCCCTCCGGGCTCGGCCGAGACCGAGATGGTCGGGAAGACCCGAGCGACGCCGTTCACGGCCTCGATCTCGGACTGCTTGGACAGCGGCAGCACGCCGCCGCCGGTCACGCCGTTCGAGCCGGCGTCCGCGACGGGAACGTAGCCCGCGTAGTACTTCGCGCCGCCCATCAGGAGGGCGTTGAAGTTGTTCGCGAGCGCGCCCATCGTCGTGAGGGCCATGATCCCGATGACGATTCCGCTGATGGTCAGGAAGCTGCGGAGCTTCCGACGAGTCAGGTTCCGAACGATCTGTTTCATTTGCCTTTCTCCTCTCTGAATCCGGTGGCATCAGGGTCTCGCGAGAGGAGGTTCGGAACCAGTCGCGCAGGTCACGTGTTCAGCCTGAATCGGGTCAGCCGGCGGGCCTGACTTATGTCAGGGATTGCGGCGTTAGAGCCAGCCTTTCTCTTCGGCGATGCGCGCAGCCTCGACGCGGTTGCGTGCGTTCAGCTTCTGGATCGCGATCGAGAGGTGGTTGCGGACCGTGCCGTTGGTGAGATGGAGGGTGCGTGCGATCTCCTCGACGCTCGCGCCGCGGGTGCTCATCGCGAGCACGTCGCGCTCTCGCGGCGTGAGCGGGCTCGAGCCTTCGCTGAGCGCCGCGACCGCAAGCTCGGTGTCGATCACCTTCTCGCCCCTCGCCGTCCGGCGGATCGCCGATGCGAGCTCGTCAGGCGGCGCATCCTTGAGCAGAAATCCGCTGACGCCGGCGTCGACCGCCTTGCGCAGATAGCCCGGCCGGCCGAAGACGGTCAGGATCAGCACTCGGCACCCGGGCAGCTTCGAGCGGAGCCTGGCGGCGGCCGACAGCCCGTCCTCGCCCGGCATCTCGATGTCGAGCAGTGCGACATCGGGCGTGGTCTTGATCGCCTCGTCGACTACCCGGTCACCGCGGTCGACCTGGGCGACGACCTCGATGTCCTCCTCCCGCGCCAGCAATGCAGCGAGCGCGCCACGGATCATCGCCTGGTCTTCGGCGATGAGGACCTTGATCACGCCGGCTGCGGGACGGACACCCGAACGCGCAGGCCGCCCCCGTTCTCGGAGCCGACGTTCATCGACCCGCCGACCAGCTGCACGCGCTCGCGCATGCCCGCGAGCCCGCTGCCGCCGTTGAACGACGCCGCCCCGTGCCCGTCGTCGGCGACCTCCAGGTTGGCGGACCCGCCGCCGTGCGAGAGCTTGACCTCGCATCTCTTCGCTCCACTGTGCTTGACGACGTTGGTCACCGCCTCGCGCAGACACCAGGCGAGGACGCCGTCCTGCTCCGCCGGGACGGCGCCGAGGTCGTCCTCGACGAGCAGTCCGATCCCCGCCGCGCGGAGTGCGGTGCGGGCGCTCGAGATCTCGGCCTGCAGCGTCGGCAGCCGGTAGCCGGCGACCGCGTCGCGGACATCGTTGAGCGACTTTCGAGCGACGCTCGCGATGTCGCGCACCTCCTGTCGAGTGGCTTCGTCGGTGTCCTTCGGCAGCTGCTTCGAGACCAGCTCGCTCTTGAGCACAAGGACCGAAAGGCTCTGACCGAGGAGGTCGTGCAGGTCCCGGGCAAATCGCAGCCGTTCCTCGGTCACGGCCAGGTTCGCAAGCTGCTCGCGCGCCGCGATGAGCTGCAAGTAGGACTGCCAGAAGATGCGAGCGCCGATGCCGAGGACGCCCACGAGCAGGCTGTTGATGAGCAGGTTCACGGTGATGTCGAGAGGCGTCAGACGGATCAGCGCCAGGCCGAGTTGGAGGCTCGCCAGGACGAGGTACGCCCAGACCGCCCGGCGGAACGGCAGGCAGACGCCTGCAGCGATGAAGGAGAAGATCAGAAAGCTGTTGTCGGTCGTCGGCGCGATCAGGGTGAACAACGACATGAGCGCGGTGACCGCGATCAGTCCGACGTACGGACCGGCGAGTGAGCGGTTGACTCCCCGCCACCAGAGCCAGACCCAGACCACGCCCCAGACGGCGAATCCAGCCAGAACCGACAGCTGCACCGGCCCGTGGCCGCTGACCAGGATGGATACCGCGGTCGGCAAGGCGAGGAGGACCCATGCGCTCATGAACCAGCGGCCGACGAGCTCCCAGCGGGTGAGGTTCACCACTGGTGGCCAGCTTAGGCGGCCGGCTTCGATTGCGGAAGTGACGCGGGCTCGGGCGGCGGGCGTGACTTATGTCAGGGAATGGAGATCTTGATCGGTGGGTAATCTCAAACGGATGGATGTAAGCGACGCGACTTTCCAGACCGACGTCATCGAGCGGTCTCGGACGGTGCCGGTGGTCGTCGACTTCTGGGCGGCCTGGTGCGGACCCTGCCGGATGCTGGGGCCGGTGCTCGAGCGCGAGGTGGAGCGGCGCGACGGGGCGGTCGAGCTTGCCAAGCTCGACGTGGACGCAAACCCGGCGACGGCCCAGGCGTATCGCATTCAGGGCATCCCCGCGGTAAAGGCGTTCCGCGACGGCCGGATGGTGGCCGAGTTCGTGGGCGCGCAGCCGGCGACGGCTGTATCGCGGTTCCTGGACGGGCTCGCGCCCTCGAAGGCCGAATTGCTGGTGCGGCAGGGCGATGAAGCCTCGCTTCGCCAGGCGGTGGAGCTGGAGCCGGACCGGGCCGACGCCGCCGTGCCTCTGGCGCGGATGCTTTTGCGCCGGGGCCAGTCGGAGGAGGCGCTGGACGTCCTGAGTCACGTCCCGGGCAATTTCGCGGCGGACGGTCTGGTTGCGCGAATCCGGCTGGAGAA
The DNA here is from genome assembly GCA_024280995.1 of Candidatus Dormiibacterota bacterium. Taxonomy (GTDB): domain Bacteria; phylum Chloroflexota; class Dormibacteria; order Dormibacterales; family Dormibacteraceae; genus 40CM-4-65-16. The sequence continues at coordinate 11,825 of JAMXLM010000015.1, read as the reverse complement.
GGAAGGTCTGGATGGGCTTGCTCCGGCGTTCGCGGCGCTGGACTTAGGCGACTATGTGAGCGCGCTCGACCTTTTGATCTCGACGATCCGGCCGACCAATCCTCGCAAGGACAGCATCCGCCGGGTCGTGGTCGGGATCCTGGACGAGCTGGGGCCGGACGATCCGCGAGTGCCCGACTGGCGGCGCCGGATGACGTCGGTCCTGTACTAGGCTCTTCGAAGCCCTCGGCCGCAAGACGCGTTTCGATCGAAACGCGGGCTACTTCAGGTGCAGGACGCCGACGGCGTGGAGGCCGCCGACGACGATGCCGGCCGCGGTGACGCCCACCGCAACCAGTCCCACCGCCGTCACGCCGAACGCGACGAAGCCAAGCGCGGCCACGCCGATGGCGACGAAGCCGACGGCCGCGGGGCCGATCGCCACAAGGCCGATGGCCACTGCGCCGACGGCGACGTTGCCGATTGCGACCGCGCCGACGGCTCGTCCGGGGACCTGGATCGAGATCGCGGGGATGCCTCGCCACTGCTGACGTGATCGGTAGTGCATGGACACGAAGGTAGGTCGCGGCGGGTCTGGCGGCGAGTCACCATGGTCACGAAGTTGGCGTTACGAAAGTCAGGAGATTGACCTGATAATCAGCGCGCCCGTCAAGTGACCACGCCGAACAACCTCCCGGCCGAGCTGACCTCCTTCGTGGGCCGCGAGCCGCAGCTGGCGGAGCTCCGAAGGCTCATGCACCGCTCGCGATTGATCACGCTGACCGGGCCAGGAGGCGCCGGCAAAAGTCGGCTAGCCCTCCGATTGTCAAGCGATGTCCTCGATCGCTATCCGGACGGGGTGTGGCTGGTGGATCTCTCGGCCCTGGCTGACCAGCGCTTGCTCGAGCACACGGTCGCATCCGTCTGCGGTGTCAAGGAAGATTCGAGGCGACCCGTTATCGAAGCGATCGCAGAGGGGCTCGCAAACAGCCGGTGCGTGTTCCTGCTAGACGGCTGCGAGCATCTTGTCGATTCAGTCGCCGAGCTGACAAGCCGGCTGCTCCGTTCATGCCCGAAGCTTGCAGTCATTGCGACGAGCCGGGAGCCTCTAGGGGTCGAGGGCGAGGTCATCTGGCGCACTCCGTCGCTGACGACGCCGAAGGTCGAGGACGCAGCACATCCCGAGCTCTTGATGGAGAGCGAAGCGATCCGTCTCTTCGTCGATCGCGCGAGGTTGAGCCGGCCGGAATTCGAGCTCGAGCCGGGGCGGGCGACAGCGCTCGCCCAGATCTGCACCCGACTTGAGGGCATACCACTCGCGATCGAGCTGGCCGCGGGACTCTCGAGCGTCATGTCTCTCGAAGAGATCCTCGATGGGCTTCAGCACCGCTTTCAGCTCCTTACCGGTGGCGGAAGGAGGTCACTACCCAGACACCAGACACTTCGTCAGGCGGTTGATTGGAGCTATGGGCTGCTGAGCTCGACTGAACAAGCCTTGTTCGCCAGGCTCGGACTGTTCGCGGGCGGCTTCGATCTCGCCGCCGCAGAAGCGGTCGCGAGCGGAGCGCCGATCGAGGTGGCCGACGTGCGGCCGTTGCTATCCCGCCTCGTGCATAAGTCGCTGGTGGTAGCCGAGCCATCGCACCCACTCACGGCTCGTTATCGCATGCTCGACACAATCCGCGAGTACGCACTTGAGAAGCTTGAGCACATCGGCGAATGGAGGCGCCGTCACGCCGATTACTTTTCGGTTTGGACCGCAAAAGCCGCCAACATGCTCACCTCCGTCGACCAGGGGCCGTGGTTGCAGCGCCTGGAGGAGGAGCAGGCCAACATCCGTCTGGCGCTCGAGTGGAGCGTGTCGGTGGAGTCAGACGACGCGTTGCGCCTCGCGGGTTCGATGGGCGTGTTCTGGTCGATGCGCCGGAACCTTGCCGAAGGCATCGAGTGGCTGACGCGGGCACTGGGGGTGGAAACCACGGCCGCCGAGCTGCGGGCGATTCCTCTGGTCGTCAGGGCGCGGCTGAGCCACGGCCGCGGCGACTACGCCACGGCCGAACGCGACGCCCAGGAAGCCGTAAGAATTGCTAGGGCTCTTGACCTTTACACCGAGCTAACCCGCGGCCTCACGGTGCTGGGGATGCTGGCCAGCCATCGGGAGGATCTTGATTCCGCGCATCGATACTTTGCCGAAGTCGAGTCTGTGGCGAGACGTCGTGGGGACAACGAGCGAATCGCCTCGAGCTTGAACAATCTCGCAATGATCGAGTCGACCCTCGGCCGAAATGACGCGGCGCTGGTCCACGCCGAACAAGCTCTTGCCATGACCGATGTGCTTGGTGACTACCAGAAAGCCATCGTTCGGGACACCGTGGCCCGCATCAATCACCGGCTGGGCAACCGCGACACGGCCCGCCGCCTTTATGCGGAAGCCCTGTCAATGTCGGCTGAAGTCAAGGATCCGATGAACATCGCGGACGCGTTAGAAGGGATGGCCCTCCTGGTGAATTCAGCAAATGATTCGGAGCGGACCGTGGTGCTCATGTCAGCAGCCGAAGCCCTGCGCTCCAAGACGGGAGCTGAGAGGACCCCCGACTGGTCGAACGAGGTCAATGAGTGCACCTCGCGCGCCAAGGCGCGGCTGTCGGCAGCCGCTTTAGAGGCGGCGCAACGGAAGGGCAAGGGCATGAGCATGGAAGATGCCATCCGATTTGCTACGGGCGAGACGAGCGATGACCGACGGGATGGCAGGACCCGGCTCACAGATCGCGAGATTGAGGTCGCCCGACTCATCGCGGGCGGCCTAACCAACGGCGAGGCAGCCGCGAAGCTGCGGATATCCGAGCGGACAGTCGACGCGCACGTCGAGCACATTCGGAACAAGCTCGGCTTGCGGACTCGAGCGCAGATCGCCGTATGGGCGCATGAGCGTCTAGGTACCGGCTAGGCATCACTTAACACGCCCATCGGTGGTTCTGCCGATGGCAGAGATCGACAATTCACCTAAACCTCTGTCGAGATTCGCCGAACACTCGGAAACTATCGGCGTGAGCTCGCGGAGGTGCCCACATGGTCAAACGGTTGGTCGCTCCATTACTGGCCGTCAGCGCGTTGCTTCTTCTTTCGTCGAGTGCGTGGGCGGGCTCAGTCCAGGCGCACGACCAGTCGCCGGCAGGATCGGGATGGCGACAGGTACTTTCGGTCCAGCCCGGCCAGACAAGTGGAAGCGCAACAGTGCAGATGCAGGACTCTGACTGTACATTGCTTCTTCGTAGCCACCCAGGGCATTCGAGAGCTGACTGCGTCAATCATTACTGGGCTCAACTGAACAGGCGCGCGTCACCCACCGCCCAAGTGGGCAACATGGTTCTGGCGAGCTTTTCGTGCAACGTCAGTGTCGCCGGCGGCATGTGGAACGTCTTCTGGTACTCCGACGTCACCGTCTACTTCTGCTGGAGCTCTACTTATGTCTACCCACGGGGTGCAGATTGTTCGAACTGGGCCGTCAGCCCTGGTGAGTCACTGGCGATCACCTGGTGCGCTGGCGGCTCGAGAGGAACAACTGCGGATGGTGGTGACAACGTGACGATCTATCCGGTCACGGGCGGGGCCATCGGCGCCGGACAACGTGAGTGGCTCAGCGACACATTCGCGTACGGAATGTACTGCTGGAACGCCCACTGCTAGCACTGGTCAGGAACGGGCGGGCCCGGCGCGAGGTATGTCGTGCCGGGCCCCCCTCCGGCGCTTCGCGCCACCTCCCCACTGCGTGGGGAGGAACTCCCCCTCCGGCGCTTCGCGCCACCTCCCCACTCACGTGGGGAGGATCTAGCCGGGTTCTTGTGCTCCGATCGCCGCTTGGGCCGCCGCCAGGCGGGCCACCGGCACCCGGAACGGGCTGCACGACACGTAGTTCAGCCCGATCTTGTGGCACAGGTGGATCGAGTCGGGGTCTCCCCCATGCTCGCCACAGATCCCGACCTCTAGCCCGCGTCGCGTCTTGCGCCCTTCCTTGACCGCGATGTCCATCAGGCGCCCGACCCCCTTCGGGTCGATCGTCTCGAACGGGTTGCGCGGCAGGATCTTCTCTTCCAGGTAGCGAACGATGAACGCTCGCTCCGCGTCGTCGCGCGAGAAACCAAACGTGGTCTGCGTCAGGTCGTTCGTGCCGAACGAGAAGAACTCGGCTTCCTCGGCGATCTCGCCTGCGGTCAGCGCCGCACGCGGGATCTCGATCATGGTGCCGAACTTGTACGGCACGCGAATGCCTGCTTCCTTCTGCACCGCCTCGGCGACCGGCTTCAGCTCCGCGTGGACCGCGCGCAGCTCCGCGACCGTGCCAGCCAGCGGGATCATGATCTCCGGCCGCGCGTCCACCTTCTTCTTGCGCAGGTTGGTGGCCGCCTCCATGATCGCCCGCACCTGCATGCGCGGGATCTCGGGATAGAGGATCGACAGGCGGACGCCGCGCAACCCCAGCATCGGGTTCGCCTCGTGAAGCTCCTCGACGCGCGCGAGCACCTTCTCCTGTTCCGCGAGCAGTGCCGGGTTCTCGCCCGTGTCCTTCAGGTGCGTGGTCTCGCGGATCAGGTCTTCGCGCGAGGGAAGGAATTCGTGCAGCGGCGGGTCGATGAGCCGGATGATCACGGGCAGTCCCGCCATCGCGGTGAAGATGCCCTCGAAGTCGCCGCGCTGGATGGGCCGGAGCTTGGCGAGCTGCGTCTCGCGCTCCTCCGTGGTGTTGGCCATGATCATCGCCTGCACGATCGGCAGGCGGTCCTGCTCCATGAACATGTGCTCGGTCCGGCACAGCCCAACGCCCTGCGCCCCGTTCTCGCGCGCCTTGCTCGCGTCGCGCGGGTAGTCGGCGTTCGCCCACACCTCGAGCCGGCGCAGCTCGTCCGCCCACCGCAAAATCGCGCTCGCCGCCGGGTGCTGGTTGAGCGACCGCGCCTCGATGGTCGGCACGTTGCCGACGTACACCTCGCCCGTGGTTCCGTCGATCGTGATCTGGTCGCCCTGCTTGACCGTGGTGCCGTTGGTGGAGAACTTCCGCTGGCGCACGTCGACGTCGATCGACGAAGCGCCGACCACGCACGGCCGTCCCATTCCGCGCGCAACAAGGGCCGCGTGGGACGCCGTGCCGCCGGTCTGGGTGAGGATTCCCTTCGCCTCGACCATCCCGTGCACGTCGTTCGGGTTGGTCTCGACGCGAACCAGGATCACCGCCTTGCCCTGCTTGCCCCACTCGACCGCCGTGTCGGCGTCGAAGACGGCGCCGCCGCTGGCCGCGCCTGGTGACGCCGGCACGCCCTTGGCCAAAGGCGAGACCTTGGCCGACGGGTCGACGCGCGGGAACAGCAGCTGCTCGAGCTGCCGCGGCTCGACGCGGGCGACGGCGTCGCGCTTGGTGATCAGTCGCTCCTTGACCATGTCGACCGCGATGTTCACCGCCGCCTCGCCGGTGCGCTTGGCCGCGCGGGTCTGCAGCATGTACAGCTTTCCGCGCTCGATGGTGAACTCCAGGTCCTGCACGTCCTTGTAGTGCTTCTCCAGCTGGCGCGCGTAGCGGTCGAACTGCGCATAAACCTTCGGCTGGTGCTTCTTGAGCGCGCTGATCGGCTCGGTGTCGCGCACGCCGGCGACGACGTCCTCGCCCTGCGCGTTGGCGAGGTAGTCGCCGTACAGCTCCTTCTCGCCCGTGATCGGGTTGCGCGTGAAGGCGACGCCGGTGCCTGAGGTCGCGCCCATGTTGCCGAAGACCATCATCTGGACGTTGACCGCGGTGCCGAGGTCGTCCGGAATGCGCTCCATGCGCCGATAGGTCTTCGCGCGGTCTGTGTTCCAGGAGCGGAACACCGCGTCGATCGCCTCGCGCAGCTGGTCGACCGGGTCCGTCGGGAACGCGCTGTGCGTCTCTTCCTTATATATGCGCTTGAACTCGGCGACCAGCGGCTTCAGGTCCGCGGGCTTGAGCTCGGGATCGGTCTTGACGCCGGCCTTGCGCTTGGCGTTCTGCAGGGCGTGCTCGAACTTGTCGCCGTCGATGCCCTTGACCGTCTTGCCGAACATCTGGATGAACCGCCTGTAGGCGTCGAGGGCGAACCGGTCGTCCTTCGTCAGCGCGGCCAGGCCGGCCATCGTCTGGTCGTTGAGGCCGAGATTGAGGACCGTGTCCATCATCCCGGGCATCGAGAACTTGGCGCCGGAGCGCACGCTGACGAGCAGCGGATCCGATTCGTCGCCGAACTTCTTGCCGGCCTTGCGCTCCAGGACCTTGAGGTTGGTGAGGACCTGCTCCCAGAGGCCGGGAGGAAACTTGCCGCCGCTCGAGTAGTAGGCGCGGCACGCCTCTGTGGTGATCGTGAAACCGGGTGGAACGGGCATTCCCGCCCGCGTCATCTCGGCGGCCCCGGCGCCTTTGCCGCCGAGCAAATCCCGCATCTTGGCTGAGCCTTCGGAGAACTGATAGATCCATTTCTGTGCTTTGGCCATCGATCAAATTCTAAAGTTGCACCTCTGATGGAGGATTTGGGCGCCGCCACCGAGGACCAGGTCATCCTGGCGTGGCTGCAGGCTGTCATCGAGTCGCCCGACTTCCAGGCCTACGTCGTCGGCGACCCACCCGAGCCCGCGAAGCTGTCGGCGGCGCTCAAGGCGGCGCGCCAGCCGGACCTGAAGGATGCGGGGCAGAACGAGCTGCGGCGACAGATCGTCACCTCGGTCTACGGCTTCGGCAAGGGATCGGGCAGCTTCCAGGGCCTGGGCGACGATCTGAGATGGCGACGCGTGCGATTGACCAACGAGGACGTCGGCGAGCTGCTGTACGCGCGGCACGAGGGGGCGTGGCAGCTGCTGTCACCGGTGACGCGAAAGGTGGCCGAGGGCGCGTCGAACGTCGGTCACGTTTACACCGGCGACGGCACGAACATGGTCGTGCTCTCACTCGCGTCGGGGCTGTGCCACTCCGAGAAGAAGGTGCCGGAGATCATCGCGTTGAAGCGGCCGGATGACGGCAAGCTCGTGATTCTCGAGGGCCACGCGCGCGCGACCGCGATCGCGCTCGAGGCGCATCGGTTTCCAAACGGCGTGCAGGCCTACGTCGGCGAGGGGCCGAGCGTGACGGGTTGGGCGTACCTCTAGCGTCGCCCACCCCTGACGGGGAGAGGTAGATCTCTTCGATAATCGCAACCCGGGAAGCCTGGCTGTTCATATGAGGTGACGTCATGACCCGACCGCGCGCCATCCGCCACTACGGCTGGATTCCCGACGAGCCCGACCAGCGGGACCACCTCTACTCCGTCCCCGCCGAATTCCTCCTCGCCCTTCCGGTTTCCGTCGACCTGCGCCCCAAGTGCCCGCCTGTCTACGACCAGGGCCAGCTCGGCAGCTGCACGGCCAACGCGATCGCCGGCGCCATCGAATTCGACCGTAAGAAGCAGAAGATCCGCGACTTCGTGCCGTCGCGCCTGTTCATCTACTACAACGAGCGCGTCATCGAGGGAACGGTCCCCATCGACAGCGGCGCAATGATCCGCGACGGCATCAAGTCGGTCGCTAGCGAGGGCGTATGCCCCGAGCCGGAGTGGCCGTACGACATCGCGAGGTTCACCAAGCGCCCGACCGCGCAGGCGTACAAGGACGCGAAGCTCGACCGCGCCGTCTCCTACCAGCGCCTGGTGCAGGACATCAACCAGATGAAGGGATGCCTCGCCTCGGGCTACCCGTTCGTTTTCGGCTTCACGGTTTACGAGAGCTTCGAGAGCCCGACCGTGGCCAGGACCGGGCACGCGACCATGCCACAGCCCGGCGAGCGCGCGGTCGGCGGCCACGCCGTCATGGCCGTCGGCTACGACCATGCCAGGCAGTGGTTCTTCGTGCGCAACTCGTGGGGTCCGGGCTGGGGCATGAAGGGTTACTTCACGCTGCCCTTCGCGTACCTCATCCAGCCTGGCCTGGCGCAGGACTTCTGGACGATCCGCCTGGTCGGCACGTAGCGCGTAGTGCTCCGCCTGCTCCGCAATCGCGACCTCGCGCTGCTGGTCGGGGGACAGGCGGTTTCCGAGCTGGGCGATGGCATGTTCTTCGTCGCTCTCGCCTGGCGCGTGTACCAGACCTACTCGAACCCGGCCGCGCTGGCGATCGTCGGCATCGCCTTCTTCGCGCCGCGCCTCGTCGTGACCCTTGCCGGCGGGGTCGTGAGCGACCGATTCGATCGCCGCTGGACGATGATCGGCGCGGACGCGGGCCGGGCCGTCTGCGGAGCGCTGCTCGCGGCGTTCTCCTTCGGCCCGCGAGCTGAGCTCGTGTGGATCGCCGTGCTCGTGGCCCTGCTGGGCATCGGCGGATCGCTGTTTGGTCCGAGCGAGCAGGCGCTGCTACCTCAGCTCGTGAAACCAGACGAGCTTGGCAAGGCCAACTCCCTGCGCACGATCGTCACGCCTCTTGCCAGCGCGGTGGCCGGACCGGCACTGGGCGGACTGGTCGTCGCAGCGGCAGGACCGGCGACCGCTTTCTGGATCGACGCGGGCACGTACCTGGTCTCGATCGTGACCCTGTTCCTGATGCGCTCCCGTCCGGCGGCGCCGGTCGAGGAACGCCGCTCGGTCATCGCCGACGCCCGCGAGGGCTTCGCCTACGTCGCATCGCGGCCGTGGCTTTGGGGGCCGATCGCCAGCGCGGCGCTAGCCCAGTTCCTGTTCGCGGGTCCTCAGCAGGCGCTCGTCCCCTACCTCGTGAAGTTCGAGCTCCACGCCTCAGCCAGCGCGCTGGGCCTGGTTCTGTCGTGCGCGGGCCTGGGGACGATCGCGGCCGGGCTGCTCATCGGCCGGCTTCCGCGACCCCGCAAGCTGGTCACGTTCATGCTCCTGGGCTGGGCGTTCGGCATCGGATCGATCGCGCTGGTGGGCATCGCGCAGACCGTCTGGGAGGCCGCATTGGGCGTCTTCGTCTGGAACCTGCTGCTGTGGGGCGGCGAGATCCTGTGGCTGACGCTTCTCGGGCTGACCGTCCCCAATCGGATTCGGGGTAGGGTCAGCAGCATCGATTTCGTCGGCTCATTCCTGCTGATCCCTCTGTCGATGGCGCTGACCGGACCGCTCGCGGCGGTGGTCGGCGCCCGAACCCTGTTGATCGCGGCTGGGTTGGCGGGTGGCTTCGCGATCCTGTCGGCGTTTCTCGTTCCGGGCATCAGGCAGCCGAGTTACCTGGAACCCGCGGCTGTATGAGCAGCGCCAGGCAGGTCGTCATCACCGGGCCGCGCACCGTGGAAGTGCGCGAAGTCGACGTCCCATCCCCGGGGCCGGGCGAGGTGCGGATCGCCACCCTCTTCTCGGGCATCAGCGCCGGAACGGAGATGAACGTCTATCGCGGCATCGCGCCGCAGTGGCACATGCATCGCGATCCGGCGACCGCGCTGTTCTCACGGAGCGAAACCCCCGACTGGAGCTATCCGTTCGTCTACGGCTACGCCAACGCCGGCCGCGTCGTCGACGCCGGCGAGGGCGTTACGTCCCGGAAACCTGGCGACGTCGTGTTCACCTATATGCCGCACCAGAGCCTGGTCCTCGCGTCAGCCGAAAGCACCGTGCTGATCCCCGCCGAGGTCGAGCCCAGGCATGCCGTGGTCAACTCGAACCTGAACACCGCGCTCGGTGGAGTGCTGGACGCGCGGCCCGCTCTGGGCGACGCGGTCGTGGTCTCCGGCCTCGGCGTCATCGGCCTGCTGGTGACGCAGCTCGTGCGCCGGGCGGGCGCCGGACTGGTGGTCGGCGTCGACCGGCTCGAGTCGCGACGCGAGCTCGCGCGCCGCCTCGGCGCTGACGCGGTCATCGATCCGCGCGAGGGCGTCGCCGAGAAGGTCCGGGCGCTGACCCAGAACCGCGGCGCCGACGTCGTGATCGAGGTCTCGGGCGCCGCCCCCGCCCTCAACGAGGCGATTCGCACCGCGGGCTTTGCGGGTCGCGTCGTCGCCATCAGCTGGTACGGCGGAACTTTCGAAAGCCTGAACCTGGCCGGCGAGTTTCACCACAACCGGCCGCGCATCATCTCGTCGCAGGTCGGGTCCATCAGCCCCGAGCTGGGGCCGCTTTGGAGCGTGGCGCGGCGGCAGGAGGTAGTGACTCGTCTGCTTTCGCAGCTCGAGCTGGCTCCGCTGTTCACGCACGAGTTCCCGGTCGATCGCGCCGCCGAGGCTTACGCCGTGGTGGACAGCGCTCCGGAGGGCCTTGTCCAGTGCGTCCTCACCTATGCCTGACGCGTGGCTGACCAGGCCTGACGCGTGGGAATTGTCAGCGTGCATCGAGTGGCTGTTCGCCGAAGACGACAGGCCGTTCCATGAGCGCGTGTCCCGCGCCGCCGCGGCGGGTTTCCGGCGCGTCGAGTTCTGGGGCACGAGCAACAAAGACCTCGCCTCGCTCGAAGCGGCGATCCATGCCACGGGCGTCGCCGTCAGCGCTTTCCTTTCGGAACCGGCGGCGACGCAGCCCGGGTTCCTCCGGGGGGTGGAGACCGCCTGCGAGCTCGCGGGCCGGCTGAACGCCCAGAACCTGATCGTGCTCGCCGGCGAGGAACCCGGGGACCTGATCGACCCGCTGCGATGCGCCGCGCCAATCGCCGCCGGGCATGGCGTCGGGCTTCTGCTGGAGCCGCTGAACACCGTCGACCACCCGGGCTACGTCCTTAGCTCCACGCTCGAAGGCCTGGAGCTCGTGCGGGCGGTCGATCATCCCAGCGTGCGGCTCCTCTACGACCTGTACCACTCGGTCGTGATGGGTGAGGAGCCGGGGGAGGTGCTGGCGGGGTCCGGTCACCTCGTCGGCCATGTGCACATCGCCGACGCGCCAGGCCGGCACGAACCCGGCACCGGCGCCATCGACTGGCGCCGACAGCTTGCCGCGATCCGGAACGCCGGCTACCGCGGGGCGCTCGGCCTGGAGTTCATGCCGACGCGCGAGACCGTCGAGAGCCTGCGTTACCTGACCAGGTGAGGATCGCCGCCCAGCTCTGGACGGTCCGGGAGCTGTTGAAGGAACCCGGGCGCCTCGGCCCGGTCCTCAGCCGCATCCGCGAGATCGGCTACCAGGGAGTCGAATCCGTCGGGGAGTTCGACACCTCGGCCGGCCTGGTCGCCTGCGCCGCCCACTTCGGCCTGGACGCGTTCGACGAGGCGGTCGATCGGTGCAGGGCATGGGGCTGCAAATACGTCGTGGTGCCGAGCCTGCCGGCCGAATACCACTCCCCGGAGGGCTTTCGGCGGTTCGCGGTCGAGGCGGCCGAGATCGCCGAGAGGCTCCGCCGGCATGGCCTCGAGCTCGCCTACCACAACCATGACTTCGAGCTGCCGATCGGCCTCGAGCTGATCTTTGAACGGGGTCTCCTGGCCGAGCTCGACACCTTCTGGCTGAAGCACGCCGGCGACGACCCGGTCGCCTGGATCCGGCGGCTTTCGGGCAGGGTGCCGCTGGTCCACCTGAAAGACATGGCGGCCGGCGGCGGCCAGACCGAGGTCGGGGAGGGCGTGCTCGACTGGCCGGCCATCCTGGACGCCTGCCGGGACGCCGGGACGGAGTGGCTGGTGGTCGAGCAGGACGAGGCTGACGACCCGATGGAAAGCCTGGAGATCAGCTACCGGAACCTGGCCAGCTTGCTCGGCCGCTGACCACCCCTCCGGCGCCTTCGGCGCCACGTCCCCGTAAACGGAGAGGATCATCCGAAACCTGACCGCCCCTCCGGCGCCTTCGGCGCCACCTCCCCGTAAACGGGGAGGATCATCCGGAACCTGACCGCCCCTCCGGCGCCTTCGGCGCCACCTCCCCGTAAACGGGGAGGATCGTCCGGAACCTGAC
>JAMXLM010000014.1 GCA_024280995.1 Candidatus Dormiibacterota bacterium | reverse complement strand
AACCTGGAATCGTGCCCGCAGGCAGGCAACCGACCGTGCACCACCCGCCGGCCCAGAAGGGAGGCAGCCGGTCTGCTCGCGTGGTCGGCCGCTGCAAAGGCGACAGATCGAATGGCCACACGTTGAGCCGAATCCCTCGTCGAGTGGCGAGGGCGGTGTAGGTGGCCCGCGCGTCCGCGCGCAGCTTCGGGTTGGGTGTCGAGGCCGCGACGATCATCTGGCCGAGCGTGTACGCGGAGGTCAGAGATGCGGCCGGGTTTCGCTTGACGACGAAATTCGTGCCGCGTGAGGTCCCGAACGCGAACATCTCGGGCGTCAGGACAACTGCTTGCCGCGCATGGTTGCCGGTTCTCACGTTGACCTGCCCCGACCTGAGGTCGACGGCGAGGACACCCGTACCCGGCGAGAGCGCCGTCCGGCCGATCCGCAACACCGCGCATCTGAGCGTGACGGAGCCGTGGGCGATCCGATACGTGTTGCCGTTGTAGGTGACGCTGAAGCCGCCAGGCCGGCTCACGCTGATCCGGTCGCCCGACTGCAGGAACAGCCCCTCGGCTGGCGGAGGCGTGCTGCTCGCGGGCGTCGTCGTCGCTGTCGAGCCGGTGCCAGAGGTCGGCGCCGTGGGCGGGGGTGTACTCGCCGGCGGCGGCGGATTCTGCAGTCGCTTCCCGTCTCGGATGACGACGACGTGCGCCGGAATGGCCTTGAGCGGAATCTGTACCGCACACGCCGCGATCACGCGTCGATCCCTTCGGTCGAGGCGAGAGCGCTCGCAGAGTGAGAAGCTCGTGAGGTCAACAGTCCCAGAAATCGCACCCGTAAGCGTCGCCGAGCCATCGGCCAACCTCGACGATGGCGACGTTTCCACCCAGTTTCGTCGGCCGGTTCGGCGAGGTACCCACGAACACGGTGAAGAGAGCATTCCTCTGAGGAGGTCCGGGAAGCCACCAGCCCTGCGCACCGCTGAATGGAGCAACCGCTCCTCTGGGATAGACCTGCTTCGTATGAGCGACGCTGACACCGGGCCCGATGCCGCGACTGGTCCGCTCGCGAGACGACATCGTCGTCAGCGCCTGGACGCGACCGTGAAAGAAGAAGACATCGAGATGACGACGCGTGTAGTTCCAGAATCGCTCGGCCGAGGGCTTCGACCCCGGTTCAGGCTCGCCGGGGCCGCAGGGACCCGGGGCCGCGCCAGTGCAGCTGTAGTTGTCGTTTGGCTTGCCCAGGAGGTGATGGACCGCGGCCATGGAGGCGCCGATACTGACGCCGTCGATGCTCTTGTTGACCACGATGCGGGCGTCGGCGTACCCGACGGCAGCGAGACACGCCGCGAACCAGACGACCGACGTCGTGCACGCCAAACGCATACCGAACTTGGTCAACACACTTCTCCTTATTCGTCTTGATCGACCCGGCGCCACCGCGACGCCACGAGCTTCCGTTCCGGCGCGGCCTCAATCTTCTTGGTCGCTCGGCACCGTAGATGCCGCCGGGCTGCCCCTCAGTACCCCTGCCGTCGAAGCGTAACGGATCTCCCCACATCGCAGCTTCTGGTGCGACCGAACTAGACGAAGGTGGGGCGTGCTCGGCCTTTCAGAACGAGAGGCGGACGAGGCGCAAGTAGACGTGGCGCGCGGCGGATCATCTCTTCCGGGTGATGCACGGCCCGGCCGGGCTGGGAGGCTGCTGTCATGCCGGAGGGCCTGTCGGCCTCTGAGGTCGGGAAGGAAATCGCTGAGCATCGCGAGCACGCCGAGCATGCCGAGCACGGTGAGAGCAGCGAGCATCGCCCCGCGGGTCATGCCCGTCGTGACCGTCTGATCTCGATCGTCGAAGCGCTCCTGCTCTCGATCGTGGCCCTGATGGCCGCGTGGTCGGGATACGCGGCGGCCAAGTGGGGCACGGAATCGTCGTTGTCGCTTGCGAAAGCGTCCGGCGCGCGGAGCCAGGCCAGCGCCGACCAGATCCAGGCGACGCAGATCCGCACGCTGGACTCGGTGTCGTTCAACGCGGTCGAAGGGGCATACGTTGCGCACAACGCGAGGCTGTTCAACCTGGCCGTCAAGCGGCTTCGGGCCGGCTACCGCCCCGCGTTCAACGCCTGGCTCGCGACACACCCGCTCAAGAACCCGAACGCGCCTGCGGACCCGTCGGACATGCCGCAGTACGTCATACCCCAGCAGAGGCAGGCAGAGCTGCACACCGTCCGGGCCAATGCCTCGTTCAGCGCCGGTGAGTCCGCGGCTGGCACTGCGGACAAGTATGTGCGCCTCACCGTCCTGCTCGCGGCCGTGTTGTTCCTTGTCGGTATTGGTAGCCGCTTCCCCGCTCGCTCCGCGCGCTACGGTCTGATCGCGGTCGCCGCTGGACTGCTGGTCGTGTCGGTGGTGCAGCTGCTGGGCCTACCCGGGCCGCCCTCCTAACCGCGCCTTCACCGGGCGACGATGACGATCAGGGGACGCCGAGCTGGCGCTCCGCGGAGTGCCGGGGGGCTGGGTGGGGCCGGCGCCGGCAACGGGGGCGGCGAGGGCCCTTGCTGGGATCGCCGCCGACTACCACCCCTAACGCGCCGCCGTCACGGTTCGAGGTCGCGCCGACGCGCTGCTTCGAGCTCCTTCTCTCGCCGGCGCTCCTTGCGGAGCTCCTTCTCGCGCCGGCGTCCTTCTCTCGTCGGCTTGCGACCCCGCGCCACCTCGGATCCGCCCATGATCGAGACGAGCCGTATGCGAATCGAGGGCGCGCCCGGCGGAGCGACCTCGTCGCCGAGCTCGACGCCATTGCCGCCCATGAAGGCGAAGTTCGACACCTGGACGTCGATCCCGTGCGGAACGCGGATCTCGCCGCCGCCCATGATCGAGTACATGTGTAGCTCGGTCACGGGGCCGGCAAGCTCCGCATCGTTGAGGTCGATGTCGCTCCCGCCCATGATGTTGATGACCGTGCAGCGGCGCGCGGGCCGCCAACGTCCGCGCTTGTCGTGCCCGCCCATGACCGACACGACCCACCGGCTGCCTCCGTGTT